>CAZJBW010000100.1:0-16978 GCA_964543985.1 uncultured Pirellulaceae bacterium
CCGTCTTCAGGTGGAACTGAATCTGACTTCCGGCTAAAGCCGGTACTACGAACTTCTTCTTGCATCGCGTTATCCAGCACGTCGATAATCGCTTTATCGCGCATGTGCCAACTGGCCCAGCTCAGAGGACTGTCTCCATTGGCATCTCGAATGTTCGGATCGGCTCCGGCGTCCAGCAGCAACTTGATGATCTCTGGAGTACCATACGCAGCAGCGCGATGGAGCGGCGTTTCTCCGCGAACTCGCGCGTCGCGCCACAGCATGTAGGTCATTTTTCCGGGCAACGTTTGACGATTCGGATCGGCGCCGGCGTCGAGAAATGCTTTGACTTGTTCGAAGTTGTCTCCGCAAACCGAGTGGTGCAGCGCGGTTTCTCCGTTGTGATGACTGGAGACATTGGGGTCCGCACCCGCATCAAGCATCGCCTTGAGACAATCCGTATTAAACCCTGCGATTCCGACCAGCACCGGCAAGATATTTTCGTTTCGCTGCAGGTCAGGATTCGCACCCTTCGAAAGCAGATACCTGGTGACCTCAGGATGAAAATTCAACAGCGTGCCTGATCCGTTTTCGTCATAAGCGTTAGGATCGGCGCCTGCTTCGATCAGCTTTTTGACTTGATCAAGGTCACCGGCGTGAGCGGCACCCCAAAGCTCCGGGTTGCGCCTTGGATTGTCTGCAAAGTCCAACAAATCGATCACTTCCTGTGCAGCTAGATTCCGAATCGCCAAGCAACAGGGCGTGTCACCAAGTTCATTGCGTAAAGTCTTGTCGGCTCCGGCATCGAGTAGCCTTTGAATGGAAACGATGTCGCCGGACGCAGCTGCCTGGTGCAACGTTTCAGGCGAGTTGGACTTAACCTGAGAAAGTTCCATATCAAATCCATCCAGTGTTTTGAGCAGTACGACGATTTCGTCGTGGCCTCCTTTTTGAGCAAGTTCCATTGGCCGATGAGCCTGAAACTTGGCCGGCAGATTCGGGTCGGCTCCATGCTTGAGCAACTCGCGAACCAATTCAATATCGCCACGATCGGCTGCGTTCGACAAAGCTGTCCGCTGCCGCTCGAGATTGACGGCATTGACGTCACCACCGGCATCGACAAACGCAGAAACAAAGGCCACGTCTTTGTTCCAGTGCAATTTCGTCGCGCCCATCCATTTCACCGAAGTGTCAACAGGTTTTACTTGCGCACCATGTTCAGTGAGCAGCTCAAGCAAGCGCCCTTCGAAGCCACGTACGTTCTGTTCAGCGATTCGCGACTTGGCTTCGTCACCAAATCGTTCGATATACGATTGCAGCAAATCAGCATCTCGATAGAGCAGGATGACTTCCAGTAAATGCCCGACTTGCCAATCGGTAACGTTGTCACGAGCCAGGACTTCGCGGACAGCTGCGGCGGCGACACCGTGTTCAGGCTTGTCGTTGCGCTGCGGAATGACGATGTGTTCTTTGCCACTGTGTTCGTTGAGCAGCTCAATCATCCGGTTGCGATCAGCTTCGTCTTTGATCCACAAGTTTGCAGCAAACAATGTGTCGCCAGAACTGTCCGAGAACTGCATCGGCTCAGCACCGTTCTTAAGCAACAACTCGGCACTTTCATATTCGTTGCGGCTGACGGCGGTATAAAGTGCGCATCCGAATGGAGCGGTGTGCTCCGTCATGTTCGGGTCGGCCTTGTGCTCAAGCAGCAACTGCAGCATCTCAAGGTTCCCAACGGCGGCATTCAAAGGGCTGCCCAGATGGCCAGGCATATGGTGGACCAGAGATTTGTCTTTAGCCAGCATCTTTTTGACTTGTTCCAGATCACCACTGCCGATCGCTGTATGGAAATCGACTTCGGCGCCCAGCTCCAGCAGCCTGTCTCGAGCCGCTATAACGTGCGACCAATCATCCAGTCCGCGGACCAACTCCTTTTTGCGGTTGGTCCACATCTTCACCTGATGCGGCATGGCATGCGCGCCGTTGCGGCGACTGGGATCAGCACCTCGTTCAACCAGCAAATCAATCATCGGGATTTGCCGTGAGAATGCTGCCCAATGCAGCGCCGTGTTGCCGTCTTCGTCGGCAATGTTTACTCGCTCAGCATCTTCGTCGAGTAGTTGCTTCATCGCTTCGACGTCTTGATCGCACAACGCCTGAACCATCAGCTGTATATCGGGATGGTAGTTGAATTTGTTTTCGATCCGCTGCAGCATCAAGTCATGGATCTCATCGTGCCCCATTTCTTTGGCGATACTCAACATCCGTTCCCAACCGTACCAGCCCCACTTTTCCGTGAGCTCCGTGTCGGCCGTCAGCAGAATCTTGACGCATTGTGTGTGGCCGCCGTAGATCGCCAGATCAAGCGGACAGTGATATCGGAACGCAAGGTCCTTTAGCCGAGAATCCTTTTCGATCAGCTTTTTGACGACTTCCGCTTTTCCATCGGCTGCCGCGCACCACAGTTCCCAACCATCGTCGTAATCAATTTCACGCGAAGCCAAACCAAAAGGAGCTTGCCAGGGATGCAGATCATTGATGTCCGCATCTCCGTAGCCAAAGGAATGGTCAGGGCGTTGCATGCGAGTGAAGTTGTCAGAGTAACGAGGCATTGCTTTACTTTCGTGTTTGTTTTCTAAGTCAGAAAAGAGACTGGAGGCGAGCAGACATGTACCCGCAACGAGGATGGGCAATACGATTAGTACGAGTGGAATACGAGCCCGCAGCGCCAGCGAGTGGTTTATTAGAGGGCCTGTTCCCCAAAACCAACTGCTTTCGCTTCGGGCTCGTGTTGATGGTTCAGCGGCACGACGCTCAACGATCCTTTGGACTCGAATTAGTAGCGAACCGTCCGTAGCCGCAAGCGCCGGACTTGTTCTGGCTGATGCACCGCTGCGACATTGCTCCAGTTGCAACAGCGCACGTGCGTATGTGATCTGGTCGTTGCTCTGACGCACAACTTGTTCGTCGGCGGCAAACTCGCGCTCGGTGCGAATATGTTTTGACAACCACCAAACGCAGGGATGATAAAACAGTAGCGACTCGATGCCCGTTTGCATCACATTGACGAGATAGTCATGGCGTTTAATGTGTATCAGTTCGTGCAGCAGTATCAATTCAAGTTCACGGGCACTCAAGCCACTGACCATCGCAGGCGGAAACAAAATCACCGGCTTGATCCAGCCGACCAGTGTTGGTACACCCACTTGAATTGATTGTCGCAGTCGTACTTTGCGGCCAATGCCAAGTTTCTCAGTCAGCGTTTCGAATACAGGGAGCAACCATTCCGGTGCAGCGAAATTCAGATTGCGCAACTGGCGAGCTCGTTTCCACTGCACGGTTGCGTGCGTCAACATCCCGATCACACCGATGAGCCAAATCCAGGCCAGTCCGGCCAACCAGAAGTTTGGTGGGGCCTGATCGGTGCTGGACCGTTCGGTGACTGAAGCCGCTGGGAACCGGGGCTGATTCCCGGATAAGCTTGAGGCTGAAGACTGACTCAATGTGGGTGCAATTGATTCTGAGTCGCGTTCGCTTTGGAATCCTGAAAAGCTGAGCGCCCGAGAATCGAGCGGCAGGACTGTTGTTATTGATGACGAGCGATCTTCCAAGGCAATCGCTGGCTGCGCAGTCTCCGGCAATCGAATCATTGAAAATGTGACCAGCGGTGTCAGCAACATTGCCAACAACCCGCAACATTGAACAAGGTACCTTGCGTTCGCAGAATGAATCCACTTGAGCAGCGATCCAATTTTCAAAATCAGTGCAACGACAAACGCAATCAAAACGATTTGCCACAAACTGTGCAATAACGTTAGGCCGATTCGCTGACAAATCAATTCGTCGAACAAGGAGGGCAGCGTATTCATTCGCGATTCTCCTGGTCCTGCAATTGATCGAGCAGTTGTCGGATCTCGTCCAGTTCCGCTTGAGACGCCTTCTTCGATGAGAGTGCCTGGATCACCATCCGACCCGCCGACCCGCCGTACACGCGATTCATCAAATCGCGGAGCATGCCTTTCTGGGTCGTTTCCTGTTTTTTTACCGTCGTCCATATATGCGGCCGCACTGATTCATCTCGCTTGACCAGATTTTTTCCCAACATCACCGACAACATCTTCACGGTCGTCGAGTAATTGGTTTCCTTGTTCTGCGAAATCGCTTCGTGAATCACGCGTACTGGCGACGGCCCGTTTTCCCAAAGGGCTCGCAGGATTTGCAGTTCAGTTTCAGTCGGTTGAGAAGAACTTTGCCAGGGCATAGTCATAACCTTCGGGACATAACAATTGACGAAACAACGACAGGAATGAACGGCCAGTCAATCGCGAGTTTAGCGAAGAACTTCGCTAACGCAAGCCAATCAGCGAAGTTCTTCGCTAATGTTGAAGATCTGCCCCAATTTCCTACCTGCTGCATTCCGCCTACACCGGCTTGACCTTTCAGTGGCGATATGTCACCACTTGGTGACATGAGTAAGCGGCAAGACAAATCGGATGCTATTTGGAAAGCGTTATCGGATCGCACGCGTCGGGAGATCCTGGACGTGTTGGCCGAACGACCGCAAACGACTGGCGAGTTAGTTGGCCGGTTTGATTCGCTATGTCGCACCAACGTGATGAAGCATATCGAAGTGTTGGTCGAGGCAAACTTGATCATTGTTAAACGCGAAGGACGTCGCCGCTGGAACCATTTGAATCCGGCACCGATTCAAGCGGTTTATGATCGGTGGGTCAGCAAGCATGTGCAGCATTTAGCCTCGTCCATGTCGCAGTTGAAAGATCTTGTCGAGGAACGTGAACGGTCACGTCCTAAAAAGAAGTCCACAACCAAGTAGAGGAAAGTCTATCAATGGTCACCACGATAACACCAGCCACTTGTACGAAAATTGAGCTTGAGATCGCGATCGATGCGCCACGAGAAACGGTGTGGGCCGCAATATTTGAGGACGTCAATCTGTGGTGGCATCCAGCGTTTCGTGTCATGGGCGAAGATTCGACGGTGACGTTTGATCCACAACCGGGAGGCCGAGGTTTGGTCGAGAGTACCGCAGACGGCGGCTTGCTTTGGTTTACCGTTCAGATGTACTTGCCCAGTCAATTCAAAATTTATACGTTCGGCCATATCGCTCAGGATTGGGGAGGCCCAATGACCAGCACGTTAAGCCTAACGCTTCAAGAATCGGATGCGGGTTGTTTGCTGCAAGTTTCCGACGCTCGATTTGGAAATGTAGACGATCAGCAAACGCAAACTTACTTGGATGGTTGGAATTTGCTGTTTGGTGACGGGTTAAAAAAATTCGTCGAATCAAGATAGCATCCATCCGGCTCGCAGAAACCTACTGGTTACTTTGGTGGCGGTAGGTCAGTCAGATCGATCACTTTCAATCGACGGTCGTTCATCTCGGCATGCTCGCTTTTAACCACAGCGCAGCCCAGTTCCTGTGACCAAAAACCGACGCAAATGTAGTTTGCGGGGTCTTTTAATTTTCCTTTGTGCACGATCACCTCGTCCACGAAGCCTTGGTAGGCATCGTTTTTCATGAATTCCTTTAGTTCATGCTTTCCTTGGCTCAAGATGTTTCCATCCTTGTCGCAGATGTGCAAAAACCGTTGTCGCGACCAGCTGCGATTCTTGGTCCAAACGAATCGCAACATCACGCCACGGTCGACTCGCAATGCCTCGACGCCCAACAGAGTCGCCTCGTTGGTAAATTCAACGTGACGCAAATGACTTAGGCTTTGCCGGACGATACGTTGTTGTTCTGCGGGTTGGATTTGATCCGACGGTCGCAGACAGACGAAACAAATAAGGCCTGCCAAAGCGATGGCGTTGATGGCCGCCCAAGGTTGGCTGAAGGTTTGTACCAGTCCAGCGGTCCATTTGCGAAACCACCCAGCCTTGCGATCGTAGATCGTAAGCAATGCATTTCGGAATGGCATTTCGATGATTCGGAACAGTACTGCCGAAGCAAACAGCGAGATGAAAAAGCTAAGCAAGCAAAACTCGATGTTTCCTAAGCCTAGGAAATTTAGTTTTATGATTACAATTTGGTGGATTAGATAAAACGCAAAACTGATCTCGCCCAACCAAACGAAAAAGCGAGACGACAGGACTTGGCCAATCAGTCCGCGGCAGACGGAAAACACACAAATGGCAAAGGCGTAGAATAGCAATCCGTTTGCACAATGAAACCAAGATTCCAAGATGAATCCAAATTTCCCGTGCACGATATCGGCAAGTTGTGTTTTGTAAACCAGTACCCATCCGCAGACGATAAGGGCCACGGCGAACAGTTCCCACAGTGAATGAGTAACGTAGGTCGCCTTGTTTTTGGATGGTCGTTCTGCGAACTTGACATTCCACTTCAACATCAAGAAGCAGGTAGCCATTCCGGTTGCGAACTCAACCAATCGAATCAATGGAAAAGCGATAGGCACGCCGACGTAACCTAGCCATTCGGGTCCCAATTGATTGTCATAGCCGTATTGGAAACAATAAATGGTGATTCCAGCGACGATAATTACCAGCAGGTACTTCCACCAAAAGTGGGATCGTTTTCCGAGTAGTAACAATGGAAAAGCGAGATAGAAAAACATCTCGGTCGCGATACTCCACGACACCGAGTTGTATTCGACGTACCAATTGCGCACAGGGACCCAGGTCTGCACCATTAGGTACTGGGCGATCAGGCTGGCCCAGCTATGCGCATGATCCGGCAACATGCCTGGTGAAATCCACATGAATTGCAAGCCGATCGTCAGGCAGACGACATGCACCGGCCACAGTCTGGCCCATCGCGTAAACAGGAAACGAGGTGTTCGTCGCCAAGTGAGACGTTGGTGGTATACATACGTCAGGATGAAACCGGACAACACGAAGAAGAACGAGACGGCGGGGGCCCCCAGAACTAGGAGGCGTTCACCTGGAAGCAGAAAGTGTTCAACGTGTGAGTAGAAAACGACGAAAGCGGCAAGGAATCGCAGTCCCGTGATGGCGCGCAAGTGCAGCACGCCACTTTTTTCGTTGTAGCCGCTGGCTTCCAGCAGTTTTGAGGGCTTGGTCATACACCTCTTTTAGGCAATTTGATTTGCAGTGCTTTAGTGATGATCGTCCAGGCCTGGAATCACGCGGACTCCTCCCTCCAGACCCATCATGTGCTTCAACTTCAACCGCATCAACTCATTTTTCGAAAGGTTGATTTGAGCTTGCAGAGTATTTTCGGGTTCTGCTTTGATCTTCATCAACAGATTCCAGCCGACCGTGATAATCGTTTTCATCACTCGTTGCCCGTCCAGCGACAAGTGATTCACGACTTGCCCGCCTCGTTCGTAAAGATTCTCGATTCGTTCAACCATCAAGCGAATCAAACGGAGTAGTTCAGGTTGAGGGTTCGTGGGGTTGTGACGATCCAAATCGACGTTGAATGATTGCAAGTCTTCGGCTGGCAGGTAGTGTTCCATTTTCTGAATCTCGTCCAGGATGTCAGCCAGTAGGTGCGTTAGGTAAATGGCTTGCCCGCAACACATTGCCGATTCTTCGTAGCCTTGTTTCTCGGCGCCCCAAATGGAAATCAGTGCCATCAGAGTTCCACCACCGATTCGATAGCCAAGTTGCAGCCACTGGTCGAAGTTTTGGAAGCGATCGATGTGTAGGCACATGTCCGCACTGGCCACGATGTCTTGCAAGTACTGTTGAGGGATCGCGTGCCGAGTCATCGTGTCCAGCAGAGCTGGGAACTGGTCCGTCGATTCCTCCTCCATGAAGTTGTTCCGCATGTCTTCGCGCAAGTCGTCCAGCATCTCCTGGCGGCCTGTTTTGGAGATATGAATGTCGGCCAACCGTCTGGAACGCAGCGTCAACGCCAAAACAGAATAGACGAATGGTCGCATGTCTCGTGGCAGATTGCTGATTGTCCAGCGATACTGATTCAGTTCGTCGCGTACCATCTGTTGGCACAGTTTGTAGCTGGCATCCAGCGTTACGGGTGGCAAGATACGTTTTTTAGGTTCGTTGGTGGCGGGCATTTCACCTTACTCGTGGCCAAATCGCGGACAGGTCGACACAGTTGCTTGCAAAGCAGGCAAACCTCATGCTTCCGGTATATGAGAAGTCGAGCCGATTAACAAGGTTGCCTCGCCGCTTTTCGCTCGGTTGTTTATGATGGATGTGGATCGAGGACAGCTTTGTTGAACCCCTGAATAAAGAAATCATTTATGAAAATTCTCCTAGCCAGTCCCCGTGGGTTTTGTGCCGGCGTCAACATGGCCATCGAAAGCCTTGAGTTAGCTCTGCAGTCTTTTGGGGCGCCGATCTACGTTTACCACGAGATCGTACACAACCAATACGTCGTCAATTCGTTCAAAGACCGTGGCGTCTCGTTCGTCGATCACTTGGAAGAGGTGCCCGAGGGATCAACGCTGCTTTTTTCAGCGCACGGCGTCTCGCCCCAAATTCGCAAACTGGCGGCCAGTCGAAAATTGAACGCCATCGATGCCACGTGCCCGCTGGTAACCAAAGTTCATTTGGAGGCCATCAAATACGCCAAGGAAGGTTACACGATCTTTTTGATCGGTCACGAAGGCCACGACGAAGTGATCGGCACGATGGGCGAAGCCCCCGAAGCGATGATGTTGGTGGAAACGGTTGAAGACGTTGACAAGCTAGACTTGCCAGCGGATGCCAAGGTCGCCTATCTGACTCAAACGACTTTGTCCGTGGACGACGCTAACCGGATCATCAAGCGACTTCGCGAACGCTTCCCACAGATTGCCAATCCGCCCAAAGATGATATCTGCTACGCGACTCAGAATCGCCAGGACGCGGTTGGTAAGCTGTCGGCCGAATCCGACGTCTGTTTGGTGTTAGGAAGTCAAAACAGTTCCAACAGCCAACGGCTTCGCGAATTGGCTGAAGAGACCGACGTCCGCGCTTGGCTGATCGATGGTCCGGAAGATATTAACGCCGAGTGGTTCAAGGGTGACGAGACCGTGTTGATTACTGCCGGTGCCAGTGCTCCAGAAACCGTCGTCCAACAATGCATCGACTGGTTGAAGGAACGATACGACGCGACCGTCGAACTAAGGATGATTCGCGAGGAGAACGTTCATTTTCCGCTACCCAAAGTGCTTCGCAAGTTGCAGAAGTCTTAGTGTGCGTTGACATCATCGCGTAGAAAAATTTTCTAGGTGTGTTGATTTAAACGTGCGCTTTTTTGGCAGGCGTCTGTTGCTGGGGAAAGAACTTCAAAAAGTTTGCCGTGGGCGATTAGCTCAGTGGTAGAGCTTCATTTTGCATCAAAGCCTGAACAGGCTACTTATATATAGTCATCGCCAAACGATTGGCAGTCTCAAACAGGTTCTGTTTGTGCCAAGTGTCAATCAAACGAAGTGCTTGATGTCATTGTTCTTCTATTTGGGTTGAGTGCCCTTGATCGTGAATCGTCCGACGCCGTTTCTTTCCCCAGCTGAATCGAGCGTGTATTTGTTGGATTAAAAATTAAACATGGCGTATCATAAAGGATCAGTTTGAGGCACCTGAAATTCGAGAGGCACGCATGTTATTGCGCACACGTTTTGTGGCCATCTTGGTCATTCTATTGGTCACCCCTGCACTGTTATCCGCACAGCAACGACCGGAACTGGAAAAGCCGCTCAAGTACCATGAAGCTTTGCAACGGCGACCATCGCCAGGGTACCTATTTGATCGCTTCTATAACAACTGGCTAGACGTTGCCTCGTTGTCCGATCTGGAAGAGTTCTTGCAGGGCAAGGTCGAAGAGGGCAATTCTTCTAGTGACAGATTGTTGTTGGCGTTCTTCTATGCCAAGCAAGGCCAGGAAGTGCAAGCCTTGGAACAGTTTCGTTTGGCCTTGGAAAACGATCCGGGCAATGCTGCCACACTGTACGAAAAGGCGTCAGTCGAAGCCAAGACACTGGATTTCGATACGGCCCTAAACGATCTCGCTAAAGCTGCGGCCTCCAACCCAAAACCTGAAGAGGCAATTAAGATCGCACAGTTGCAGGGCAAGTTGTACGTTCGCAATCAAGAAAATGAAAAAGCGATTGAAGTCTGGAAAGCGTTGATCGCTGCCAATCCTCAGGAAGCTGGTTTGATGGAGGATGTCATCGAGTTACAGATTGCCGAAGGTCTGTTTGATGAAGCCAGCGTATTGTCCGAACAGTTGATCGCCATCACCAAAGACCCCTATCAAAAAGTGATTCGGCGTCTACGTAAAGGTGACATTTACCAGCGCTCAGGGGACCGTGAAAAAGCCTTGGGCGTGTATGGCGAGACTCTGGCGCAGGTCGGCTCTGATACGTGGCTGGAGCGCGAAATTCTTGGGCAAATTGAACAGCTGTTCCGTCGCCAAGACGACCTGGTTGGGCTAAGCGAACATTATCAAAAACTTGTAAAAGCCGAAGGCAGTCGGATCGCGGTGCGCAAAGCGATCGCCAGTCTGCAATTTGAATTAGGGCAGATCGATCAGGCCATTGGCGAGTATCAAGAGATCCTAAAACTGACACCGGGTGATCGCAAGAATCGCGAGGCCTTTATTGGCTTGCTGTCTCGGGCGGAAAAGTACCAGGATGCTTTGAAGCAAACGGAGTCTTTGATTAAGCAATATCCCGAAGACGCCGAACTGCAAATTAGTCTGGCGGAACTCAGTTTCAAGGCTACCGATACCGCGAAAGTAAACTCGGCCATCGATTCGTTTATCCGTGTCTCGGGCGAAAACGAGTACGCCTATATGCGAGCTGGCAAATTGATGGAGCGATTTGAAAACAAAGAAAAGGCTCAGTCGATTTATCAACAGGCGGCGGCAACGTTTCCCGAATCGGATTCCGTACGCGAATCATTGGCCGCCTTTCTTTACAAGAACGACCAGAAAGAACAGGCGATCGGTATTTGGAAAGCGCTGGCACAAGACGCTGACCGGTCTCGTTTGGTCAGGATTGCGCGAATCGTTAGCACTCAACAAGAACATCAAGTGGCTTTCCAGCTGTTAAACGAACGCTTCGATGACTTCAAGTTGGACACCATTTTCCTGGGGCAATTGTGTAGCGACTCACTGGCGCTGAAGAAGTTTCAACAGGCGATTCCTTGGACCATCAGCCGCGTGCGACTGAGCAAAACCGTGGGTGAGTTGGACAATGCGTTGACGCAAGCTGTGCAAGCGATCACCAGAGCCAATCAGATGGAGGTTCAGATTGAACAGTTGAAGACGATCGACCTGTCACAAGTTCCCATGGTATGTCTGGTGTCAGAATTGTTCGAGCGAAGCAACCAAGAATTGTTGGCCGAAAAATGGTTGGCTGATTCTCTGCAGCTCGTTAATCAGGCAGACGCGACAAACGAAGAAGATAAACGAGTCAACATCCAGATGCTCTGGCGACAGAAAGTTCGTTTGTACAAAACGCGTCAGGATTGGCAGGCAGCGGCTCAAGCAACGGTAGAAATGATTGGCCTGGCGGGAGGCCGCAATAGTGTGAACATTCGCGAAGCAGTCGACCTGTACATGCGAGCTGGGGATTATGAATCGTCATTGAATTGGATTTCTGAATGGAAAAGTGTTTCACCCGGAAGCATTACTCCTTGGTTGAAGCAAGCCATGGCGAGCGATCGGCTGGGAGAATCCAAGAAAGCGATCGATGTATTGCGGGCTGCGACATTGAAGTTCCCAAAAGAACAAGACTTGCATGCTCAGCTAGCCGATCGGTATCTAAGAAACGCTCAGTACAACGATGCCGAACGTATTTGTTGGCGTCAGTACGACGAGAGCGAAACTTTATCGGACAAACTGCGATGGTCTCTTCAATTGGCAACCCTTAGTGAATACTCAGGCAAAACGGCCGAACTGATAACAAGATTTGAAGAGCGAAAAAGAAATAATCCTGAATCGATTGAACCATTATTGGCTTTGGCGCAAGTGCATCGTGTTGCTGACAATTATGAGGAGCGGCGGATAGCTCTCCTGGAAGCGACTCGCATCCAAAAAGAAAATTTACCATTACTATTGGAGATCGCACGCCTGGAAGAATCTGAAGGCAATTGGGGAAAAGCTATTGAGACGCTGGAAAAAGCCAGCGAACTGGATAAGACCACTGGCAGTCAGCGAAAAATTGCCCAGCTGTATATTAAATTCGGCGAGTCAGAAAAAGGGTTTGCTCGCTTGTTTGAAATTGCTGGCGGCGCAAACTCGGACGCTCAAGATGTCGAATTGATCGCCAAAGCAATTGTCACTGCTGAAGAATGGGAACAGGCTCGAGAGTTTCTTTTACCCCAAGTCGCCAAATTCAAAGACGACTATCGGTTGCGATACCTATTGGCAGCAATCAATCTTGAATTGGGTTTGATTTCGGATTCGCAGACCGAGTTCTTGAAACTGGCGAATACACAAACTGAAATTAAACGTCCAAGTAATAGCAACTCAACTGGATTCTCAAACAGAAATACCTTTTCGCAAAACGAGTATTTGCACGATATTCGAGCCGTTTTCCCGACGAACGCTATTCCAGTAATTGAACAAATCATGTCGTTACAGGAATTCGATATTAGGTATGGGCGTTCAGCGGTATTCTCATTGCCAAACTCGGTAGACGACTGTCGTCGGTTGGCACTTACGCGATTGCTGATTTTGCGTGCAGATCTTAATGAAGATGAGCAAGTGCTATTGAATCAACAACTCAAAGATATCGGAGTCGTGGGGCTCGATATCTTGCACCAGGACTATGAAGAAATTGAAGCAAACGCGATTGAATGGATGGATCAAAATCTAGATGACGAGGTGGCGTTGTCTATAGGGCTGTTTTTTGCTGAAGAATTTTTCGAAAGAAAGCACGGATGGTTGGCCTTCCAGAAATTTAAGAATGAATACCCACAACTTGCAATTATCGCGGCTCTAGAATTGACATTTGATTCAAGCGAATCAAACGACTCAAGCGAATCAATCGATGCAGCCTTTGATGAAGCTATTGAATTGGCTAAGGGCATCAAAAAGCCCAGCGCCATACTAGTTGAGTGGATAGCGCAAACTATCGCAGGATTGGATGTTGAAATCCAAGATCAACGTGCAAATCAAATTGAACAACTAAATGGTTTGTTGTTGGATTGGTACACCGTTGATCAGGTAGATCCGACCACCGCCTATTGGTTGGGGCGAACAATCCAGCAATCGTTGATGAAGGAATCTTCTGCGGACCGTTTAGTGCAATTTATGGACCAGCAGATTTTGGTCGCCGATAAAAATAGCAGTGCGTCGCAGGCGGGTTACGGTCAATACATAAGTGGTTTTGGTGGATTCGGGCGTGGCTATTACGGTAGCAGACAATCCATTGCAGTACTGCCAAATTTCCCTCCAGATAGTTTGGTTAGTTTTCCCAATTCCGTATATCAAATGATTGATATTGGAGTTGATCCAGATGAATTCGATCATTTCGATTTTGATGAACGACCGCAGGGCTGGACCTCGAAGCTAGGTGAAAGCATTGACAATGCAAAAAACCCAATCCTGAAGTTATTACTGCAAATCAAGTTGGCTAAATTGGATCCCAAACACCTCGATCAGTCCGTAGAGCAACAATTCGCGAATGTCGTACCGGCAATACAAACAATGTTGGCATCCGAACGACCGGATGTGGATGTTTACTATTTAGCTGCTTGCTTGGCAACTCACCAGCTGCGATTCGAAGACGCATCGAACTTGTTCGAAAGAATGCGTAGCTTGCCAATGAATCGCGAAATGAGACAGAAGATCGATTGGCACCTCGTTTCACTTGCGACGCAAGGTTTGATTTTCGATTCGGATGACCAGAAGAATCAAAAAGTTTTCAATTCTGCGAAATCTGCAGCCCTGCGACTTAGGCGGGTACGGATGTCTGCAGGCGAACGCGAAAGCTTGCTAAGCGTTTTGGAAACGCTCGGTCTGTCGAAAGAGGCCGAAAAGATGGAGGAGAGGATAGCGCAGAGTGCCAACATGCCCGGGGGCGGCGTTGGCGTATCAGTATCAAAGGAACGTATTGCTGAGTTTGTTGATTCAGGGAAAACGGACGCTGCGGTTAGATTGTTGATTCAAGAGTTTCGTGGAATCGCACGTAGCAGTTTTGCGATAGATTCGATAAACGATAACGATTATGAGATTCGGGATTTCAAAGATAAAATTCTCACGCTTGGTTTGAAAGACGAACTACTGGAACAGTTACAACCTCAGGACGCTAGTGAACGATCATTGTCAACATTCGCTTTAGCTCACGAATTTTTCGGCGACGAAGCTATCGCACGAGAATATCTCAAAAAATCGTTAACGGTTAACGAAAACAAACATGGTGTCCGGTTTCGGTTGCTGGTGATGGAACTAGACCAAGATCCCAATGCATTCGCAAAACACTTTGTAGAGTTTCCGAAGCGCATCCAAGCTCAGGCCGGCTTGCAAATTCAAAGAAGCGTCCGAATACTTCAAAAATTGGACACAGTATTGGAGCTCGCAGAGCAAATCAACCGGTTTTTGGACACAGCGGTTTTAGAAAATACAGACGTCGGTTGGCTACCTCACTTTTTGAATCAGTTCGCAAACAATCTTCGAGAGGAGAGCGGAGGTTTTTCCAGCGTTACTTTGCATTCGGTTTATATTGACTCTTCTGTCGACAACGAGAATTCGCAAGATGAAAGCAAACAAGAAAGAGAATTGAGACAACGACGGGCTTTGCTGACAGCCCGGCGGATCGAGATTCATGATCAACTGGCCCGGAAAATGATCGACATCCCGTCGTCTTCTTCCGCTGGATTTACTGCGCTTCTTAAGTCGAAAAAAGCTAGAGGCGGGAAGGTGGGAGACGAATTTGTCGAGTATGCCAGGACTGCACTCAAATCAGTGGAGAAGACAAACAACCAGTCGGCCAGTCAAAACCGCTATTATGGAAGCTTTTCCACAGGCTTCGGTAGCACGAGAAATGCCTCCGTCGAATCGCAATCACCGCTGGAATTTTTGGCTGAGTACTTTGGAAAGTCATCTGATCAAAACGAGGCCCTGATCAATCAAATTGTCAGTGATCTAAAAGAAGCGAAACAACCTGGGTACGCTCAACAACTTCAGGACATCCTGGCGATGTACCATTCGCCACCCGATCAGTTCAAGTCTGTTGCAAAACAATATTTGGAATCACGGGTGAGAACCCATGTTCGGGATGACGACCAAGAACGGTATCAGCAAATTGTACAAGTTTGGAGTTACCGGGAAGAACCTAACGATATTGAAGATTTACTGCTTGAAAAACAAAAGGCCAACTCTGGCGATGATGTAGATCAAAAGGCAGCGATAGTTCACTACTTGCAATGGTTGTGCCAACAAGACCAGCAGGAGAAAGCAACTGAATTTCTACAGCGTTATCGGACGTCGTTGCTGGGTGATTTTGAAGACGTGGTCGAGCTTGTGAAGCAGGTAGAGCGAGATTCTTCCGGTCGACGAAATTCGACTAAGGGACAACTGCTTCGTGGTTACACTGGATTGCTTTCTGAGATGCTGTCCAGCAAAGATACATTCTTCCTAGCGTTGCAAGAAGCAAAACGATTGGATTCGAGTAACGCTTTAGCTGATTTTGAACATGATTTTCTAAATACGCTTCTTCAGTTTGATCCGAATGAAATCGATCAGTTTGTTGAATGGTCTCGACAATTTAAGTTCTTTGGAGACTTGCCTGAATTTGACCCCATTTCGAACAGCGATCGTGAAGGCTTCAAAATTTCTTATTGGGTGGAGGCATTGAGGCGACTCCGTTACGGTTTCGACGATGATGATTTGAAGAAAGCTTTGGTGGAATATTACGCCGAACAATCAGAGTTAGCTTTTGGTGAAAAGTTGTTCCTGATGGGGCTCAAGGGCGAATTAAGGTCTGGGGACCTATACGGTTTGCTTGGTCAAAATATTGAGGCCTTTGAAACCTTACCTGAAGAAAAACAGCGACAGTTGTCCAGCTTCGTAAACCAGTTGGATTCTCGCAACAGTTTCACAAAACTGACTGGCGATGCATTGGTTGCCAAACGTCTGATCAACAAGAACTTGGGCGATGGTGATGAGGCAAAAATTCAATCCATTATGGAGGCCAAAAAACTTAGTGACCTGTCAATCGACAGTTACCAACTTGAAAACTGGGTGGCAGACATCGTGGAAAGGATGGACAAAACAGAACCAGAAAAAATTGCCGGGGTAATGGCCAAAATCAATCAACTGGTTGTGCGGGAGCAAAAACTTAATCGTGATTCCTTTGGTGGTAGCCAAAATGATACAAACACTGTCTCAACACTTTTAAGAGTCGCTTGCGAAGAAGTTGACTACGAGTCGTTCCAGCTGGTTTTGTTAGTGCTTGGAAATTCAGAGATTCGCAATGTTGATATCACGTACACCCAAGAAAATTTGATCCAATTTCTTGTGGCGCAGATGGCAACGCCGAGTCGGCAGCTAGAAAAAGACGTTCCCAAACTCAAAGCCTTTGATGCATTTTTTCGAGAGTTTGGTCAACGCGTCGGCGAACAGGACATTTCTTGTCTCATCTCATGTTTTGATCCCCTATTCAGCAATTGGGACGATCGCGACTTGGAGCGATTGGAAGAATATATGGCGCTAGAAGCCAGTAGTGGCAAGTTCAAGCAACATGCAGAAACTTGGCAAATCGTAGCGGCGTCAACCTTGGAACGTCGTAAGTCGTCGTCCAGTAACAACGATGCCATTGATTCGATCGAAGTCCAGCGTCGTTCGGAAGTTGCTGACTACGAAGGAAAAATGTTGGCGATACTGCAAGAAGAATCACGTTCTTATTCCTGGCGTCGGCTTGTTTTTGAAAGCATTATTCAAGACAAAACCATATCGAGTACCGGTTTCTGGCAGTGTATCGACTTCGTAGATGATGCTCGTAAAAATGGTGTTCGTTTCGACGATAGAATTACCGAACAATTGTTCATTGACATGTTGGAATTGGTGGACGATGAACCGTTTCAATCAAAGTCACAA
>CAZJBW010000101.1:0-16925 GCA_964543985.1 uncultured Pirellulaceae bacterium
TCCTTTTGTCTGCATGTACGCCTTGGGAAATAGGCTGAAAAATCATTCAAATCGCGTGCTACCCAAAAAGTAAGATTTTTGCAAACTGCTGGGGAAAATTTCCAGAATTTCTTGACCGGATGGCATTTATGCGGATATATTCGCATCCGCGATGCAAACTTTATTCCCAGGAACCGTAACTCGACTGGTTCGACAGGTGGCCCGCGGCGACAACGCCGCAGCCGACAATCTGTGGAACTTCTTCCGCAGCCGCCTTATGCGGCGAGCCAAGGCGGTTGTACGCGATACCAAGGTCGGTTCTGAATCTGCTGAAGATTTGGCCGTCCAGGTTGTCGCAGACTATTTCGTCTTGCTGCAGCGAAATAAAACAGCCGTTGGGAATCGTCGGCAAGCATGGGCTCAGCTAAGCATGGCCACCTGGAAGCGCGGCCTGAATATTCGACGCAATGAAAATGCTGAACGCCGCTTGAAAATCTGGGAGCTGCCTCAGGCCACTGAGGCCACTGAGGACACGGCCGCCATCCGACAAGATATGACTATCGAGATTCTGGACGAGATCTTGAATGGCGTTGACGAAGTCCACCCAAAGGCCAAGACCATCATGGCAATGCGTGTCGAAGGCATTGAGGTCCCACAAATCGCCGAAAAGCTGGAAATGCCCGTCAGAACGGTTTACCGCATTGCTGAAAACTGTCGCAAACATGTGATGGAGCGACTGAATGGTTAAGCCGAAGCTTGATTCCAATCGCCGATTGAATCCACCCGACTGGGGCGACATTTCCAAGCAGCAATTTCAACGGCTAAACAGCCTGCTGGATAAATACGATCGCGAAATGCAAAAGCATGGAACCGCCAATCGCGAGCACTTCCTAGTCGAATGTTTGCACGCCAGCGAAATCGAACTCGTCAAACGCGAAATGGACTGTATTGACGAATTGCACCGCAAGCCAGTGAAGTTTGTTGGAAAGTACCTTATCGATCAAACCGTTGCCGAAGGAGGTTTTGGGGTCGTCTGTCTCGGCTTCGATCCAGATGGCAATGAAGTGGCCATCAAATTGCCTCATCCTGTCTGGCACTTGGCTCGCGAGCGCAGTCAATTGGACGAAGAGTCGTCGATTCTTCGTGATCTTGACCATCCAAACATCGTCAAGTTTATCGACTGTGGGTACGACAAAACTTGGTTTTTAGTTACCGAGTGGATTAACGGTTACAACTTGGCGGAAGCAATTCAGAAATTTCAGCTGGATACGGTCGATTGGCTGCAACTGATTGTAGATGTGTGCGATGCAGTAAAGTTTGGACATGGAAAAGGTGTCGTTCATCGAGACATCACCCCGCGTAACATCATGCTCACTCGGGATCAAAAGCCCAAAGCCATCCTGCTGGATTTTGGAATCGCCAAACGAACCAATCAGCAAGCTACCCGCTCGCTGGTACGAGGGACCGAACGTTACTTAGCTCCGGAACAATTGCAGGGGCAATTTGACGAACGCACCGATCTGTTTGGATTGGGCATGGTTCTTAGAGACGTGATGGTCGCCAAATACGGTTCAAGAGACCGAATTCCCCAAACAATCGCTGGAATCATAGACCAAGCAACTGCCCAAAATCCTGATGATCGCTACCAAACGGCTGACCAAATGCACCAAGCATTAAACAGCGTGATTCAGGGAGTCGAAGCAGGCGTAGAAGACATTTCGCCCTGCAACAAGCGCATAGGCATAGGCACAGGCAGTAAAAAGAAAACAACTGGATGGGTTAGGATCGGCGTCCTGGCGGCGACACTGTTAATCATCGGTTTCGTGTCCACCCATAACCGACCGACGGTAAACAAGCCTCGTCAGGCGCCGATCCTTTCCCATCACCCAGTGTATCGTGGTGATACACCATCTTCCACCACGCCTGCCTCCTTGCAGTACTTTGTGGGCGAGTTGGCTAAAATCCAATTGGATTCCGAGCCTTCTGGTGCTGAGTTGACCTTTTTCCCGCTCATTGAAGGCGAACCGGAATTGGAAAATGTGATCGAGGCGGGTGTGGCTCCACTTACATGCAGGTTGACACCCGCAGACTATTTAGTTCAAGCTCGGTGGCCTGATGGGTCTTGCACGGAAGTGTTGCGTAGGGTGCCCGCAAAAGGAACGGATGAGACGGATTTGCACTTTGCATCCTTTGAGCATGGACCCGAACGATTGCACTTGGCGAATGTGACCAAGCCACCGCCAATCGATCATAGTTTGATGATTGAAGAAGACGGATTCTGGATTGATACGCACAGTAGCATTCTAAGTGAACCGCGAGTGGAGGATATTACGAACACATTTGGTGTAGTGGTTGATCGATTGGAGAACCAAGGCAAGCGACTACCGTTCGAGTCTGAAATAAAAAAGGCCCGAACAACTTCAGGCCTTAAGGTTACAGATCGTGAATGGACTTGCAGTTTGGTTGGGCAAATAGATTATCCAGATCAACCACATTTGCGACAGTATTCTGTGTTTCGTGTCGTTTGCGAAAACGGCCAGAGTATCCATCCTTGTTTCAGGCGGTCAATAACTCATTTTCGTGGTGTCCGTTCGCGACTCGATGGAATACTAGGACAAGATTGATCTTGCCATACGCAAGGTCTTGCTAGGCAAATCCGGACGATGCTTGTACTCCTTGCCGCCAATTTGTATCTCGACAAATCTGCCAATCTCATGGTTCAAAAGACACCCAGGATCATTGGTGGCATTGGAGCAGCTTCCAATTGGCAAGCCTGGAGCATCAAGGGTTTTGAACCGTTTGCCAGTTAGGCAACTCTCCCAAGTGTAGACCCAAACAAAAGGTTCAAGATCATCGAAAGCAACAATGCAAAAGAATTCGATCCGATTCCCAGATTCGTCGAACAACAACGGGCATGCTTTTGCGGTGACAGCTGTTGTCGTTGCGACTGCTGCGCCTACTGCGACTGATTTGGCAAACTGACGACGGTTGAATTTCTTGGAACTCATAGAATTTACTCCAGGTTTGAAATAGGTTGTTAAACCGAAAACCTGATTTAATTCCACGGTTCGTATTTAAAACAGTCCAAATAGACTTCCCTGCTAAAGATAAAATTGCTACCGATTTTGGAATGTCTGTGCCACACCTCTATGCATTTTCAGACTTCGAAAAAGCGGCGAGTTAATAAACGCTAGGTTTTAGCAATGATTGCAAAACAAAAAATTTGCAATGATTTATTGATGCAAGCAGCTTCTTTGGTTGCAGTTGCAACCACCTGGTTGTCCGTTGCCCAAAAAAAAATCGGATTGACTCGCGACACTTGCCGATTGAATAAGTGGAATTCGCGTTTGACTGAACGAATAGACACTATTGAAAATCGCTTTTGATCTTTTGACTAATCAAAAAAGTCGAATGTGATTTGCTTTCCAGTAGTTGCGCTTTCGTGAGCAGAAGTTACGACCTGTAACGCGCGATAGGCGTCCGCTAGATCGACTGGGTCACGCACTAAACGAGTCACCGCTCGATAGAAATTCACTAACATTTGCTCACCAACCGGGCGATCCGAATCGAGTGACTCGGTATGTTGCCCTGCCTCGTCAAACCAAATCAATTTGGAAGGCAGATCGATAAACGCCACTCCGTTCTCGCAACAAATTTGGATCGAAGCTGGGCGTCGAAAAGAAAGAGCTTCCTGCCAAGCCCGTGGTATATAGTAGCCGACGCTCAATTGCGCATTGGCACTAAGGTTAGACTCAAAATCAGCAAAATGGAGGTTTGCCGTTTGATAGTATGAGGCCTGGCCATTGACGGTCGGCTGGTGAATCGTGCTGGTAACCGCTGCTGGATCACGTCCCACTAGGTAACAACACCAATCAACCAACTCCATCAAGCTGCGCCATGTCAGCGGACAGTAGTCGCCACGGCGTAGATGCGAAGTCTGTTCTTCGATAATCATTCGTTCATGGCAGAACAACTGAGTCGCTTGACCCAATCGAGTTGCCATCAGTTCTTTCAGACGAATCGTCGCTGGAGCATGTCGTCTAGGCAGTTCAGCCATAAACGCCACACCCGATTGCTGCACTCGCTTGCGTATATCGGCAACTTGATCGGGGGCGATATCCAACGCCACAGAGCTGTAGACGGCTTTCCCACGCTCGCAAGCGGCCAAGATCGGTAGTGGTCCGACCCAGTCAGGGGCCAACACTAGGACTGCTTCAATATCGTCGCGGTTGATCATGGCTCGGAAACCATCCAACGGCACGGCGTTAAAATCGCGAGCGACTTTTTGCCCCTTCTCAGCCACTTCGCAGCAAATCGCTTTTACATCGAAGCGATCAGACAGTGCTAACAGAGCAGGCCTGTGCCGTGTTTCCCAATGATCCCCTAAGCCAATCAATCCCACCTTAAGTTTCATGATAACGTGAGCCTTCACTGGTGACTTCGCTGGGAATTAGCCAGGACGATCTGATTCTGGCAGGACAATACAATATTATGAGTCGAATCAGATTGCGAAAACAAGGTGATTCTAACCTTGTCGCGTTCCTACTGATCGACATTATCGCAGTGCGATCCCTGCAAAACCGAAATCAGGATTACAATCCACGAACCTGCGAAAACCAACTGCATTCGCTAAGACCGGCAAAGGGAGATTGCTAGGTTCAACAATCACAACCTTCAAGGCCCATAAGTCCCACAGGGAAAGGCAATCAAGCAAGGGAGACGATACACCAGAAATTCATTTTGCTAAGTGGATTTTAACACCGAATTCCGCATAAAAAACAGAACAGGCCGCAGTCGTTAACAAGTCCTGCGGTGTCGCCAGCAATTGGCAGCGAAATGCTGTCATTTATTCGAATCGGCAACCTGCCCGTGCGCCGATAACTGGATTGTGGGTTCGATGTCGCCAACCTCAAACCCTTTTCTTGTGTTTCGTTTTTCGCCGCTCATGACGGAAACACTTAATGCTGATGTTCCGTTAGTTGCTGATCCCTGATCGTCGGGTTGTATCAGCAGGAGTTGTTTATGAACTATGTACCAGTAATTCTCGTCGTCACCGCTACCCTTGCCAGTCCTTCAGAACCAACCGATTACAAAACTGCCTACAAACGCGCTATGGAAGGCGACAAACCTTTGCTGGTCTTAGTCACTGCGGAATGGTGTCCGCCGTGTCAAATGATGAAGCGGACCACGATCCCTGAAATGATTGGAGACAAGAAGTTTTCTGACGTTCATTTCGCCACCGTCGATCTGGATCGTGACAGTCGTGACGCAAAAAACTTGATCGGCAATGGCACCGTACCTCAACTGATTCTGTTTGAAAAACTAGAAAACAACAAATGGTCCACTCGACGCCTACTGGGCTATCAGTCCAGTGAAACCGTAGGATCGTTTATTGGACTGCCAAAAACGGTGAGAACAGCTGAAGCTGGCACTTTACTCGTCGACCAACAGTAAATTTTCTCACCCAACCGAATCCTGAAAGCGTGTGTTAGTCTGTGCTAACACACGCTTTTCTTTTGGGGTAAAATCCAGCCGAGCTAAGATGGCCAAATTTTAACCGAATTAACGCCGTGAAGATTTCAGTAGTTATTCCTGCGCTTAATGAAGAAGCGTATATCCGTGAAACACTTATCTGCGCGTTGAATGCTGGCGCTGACCAGATCATCGTTTGCGACGGGGGAAGTAGCGATCAAACCAAGACGATTGCCACCGATTTAAAATGTCAGGTTGTCCACGCGACCGCTGGACGAGGTCCGCAACTGGCTCGGGGCGCCGAGTTGGCACTTGGCGACGTCTTGCTGTTCCTGCATGCTGACACACGACTGACTGAAAATTGTCTGAATCAGATTCGTAATGTCGTGCGCACGGAACCTGAGGATGACTGCGGCCACAAGATTGTATGGGGTTGCTTTGAGCATCGAGTTCAAGCGACAGGTTGGAAATACCGATGCGTTGAACAAGGTAATCAGTTGCGAGTTCGTTTTCGAGGGATCGCTTACGGTGACCAAGGAATTTGGATGACTCGCGAGGCCTATCAATGGGCAGACGGCTTTCGATCGGTTCCCCTGATGGAGGACTTGCTGATCTGTCGCAAATTGGCTCGCAAATCCAAGCCTGTATTACTGCCAGGCCCAGTCATGATCCCGGACCGGCATTGGCGTCGTGGCGTCGTACGGACAACGATTCGCAACTGGACCGCTGTGACGATGTTCCGTTTGGGTATGAAGCCTGAACGTATCGCAAAATTTTATTGCCAACGCACGACCTAGGCCTGACCTACTGGCGACCCATTCTTGCAGGGCAGATGCCATCCATTCTTGCTACACCTTGGCGTCGATTTTGATGCATGCATCTGGTCGCTATTTCAAAAAGAAGCCAACGGTCAAAAAGAAAAGGGTCCTTGAAACACAAGGACCCAGTAACCATCAGTTATCAATTGGTTTCGGACTGCCTTCCAACTATTTTGAAATGCAGTACAAAAACTTGTCACTTCGCAAAAACAACTTGCCATCCGCGATCGCAGGCGTGCCGTTGAAATTTGATTCGTCACCTTTGAAGATATTGTGGCTTACCAATTCAAATTCAGGCTTGGCAGCGTAAACGAAAGTCCCAGCTTGTCGACTAACGGCGATTACGTTGTCACCGGCAGCAACCATGGAAGCAAAAAACTTGACACCACGTTCATTGCCGCTACCTGTCACTCGCTCGCGATAAACACGTTCACCCGATTCGGCAACGACACAGTGAGCGATCCCTCGTTTGTCGATCCAGAACAAATGCCCATCTTTCAAGACCGGTGTCGAAACGTAGGACGTGTCTTTACTGGTCCACAAAACGTGAGAATCCGTAACATCCCCTTCGCCACCACAGCGGATCGCCAAACTTCCAACGCCCTGATACCCTCCGTAAACGTAGACGATATCGCCGTCCACGATAATTGCGTCGTTGACTTCATGTAGTAACGTGGTCTTAACGGACCAGTTCTCTTTACCTGTATTGGGATCTAAAGCAATCACCTTTTCAGGCAAGCCAACAACCAATTCGACTTTTCCACTCTCTGTGGTGACCACATTGGGGGTCGAGTATGCCAACTTGGACTTGGTGTCGTGTTCCCACTGCACCGAACCATCCTTTTTGTCAAACGAAATCATCTTTCCGCACTCTTCGATCGCGTTAACGATTATGCTATCGCCGTAAAGAATTGGACTGGCACCGGAACCCCAACGAGTCTCGTTTACTACTTGCTCGATAGGTTTGCGCCATACTTCGTTCCCTTCCAAGTCGAAGGCCATGATTCCGGGCTTGCCAAAAAAGACATAGACGAATTCACCATCACTAACGGGGGTGTTGGTCGCGTAGCCGTGATAGGTGATGTAGCTTTTGTACGGATCTTCGTCTTTGACAAGCTCGTTTCCGATCTCTTTCTGCCAAAGAATGCTGCCGTCCTGTTTATTGAAACAGAACAGGTGCCGACGCAGGTTTTCAATTTCCCCTTCGGACCCGTCAGCGTATCCGGTATAGCAAGTCAGGAAGACGCGATCGCCAACAATAATCGGTGAAGACGAACCTGGCCCTGGCATCTCAGCCTTCCACTGAACGTTGTTGTCATCACTCCATTCGGTCGGAAGATCCGCATCGCTACGAGCGTGCCCATCGTGGCCACGAAACTGCATCCAGTCTTGACCATTGGCGGCCGTTGATAGATGGGCAGACACCACCACACCTAGCATCAAAATTAAGGGGAAACAAACGGGCTTAGCAATACAATTCACGGCGGCACCTACAAAGGTAAAAAACTGGTCAGAGGGTTTTGACGGGATCGCTTAAATATCGTTTGCAATCACCAATAACTGAAGAGCCCTATAAGTGTATCCAACCAAATTTGTTTTTCATCTGTAATCAAGAAGACAAAAACCAATTTCCCGAAGTGGGAATTCAACTTCCACAGCGTGGTATTTATTCCAAAATACAGGAGGAAAACACTGTACGTGGAACTTAGACCGCATTTAGGAGAGGTGTTTCGAGAGTTAGCCACGTTGCAACGCAATCCACTAAAACCGAGACACCCAAAAACAAACAGAATTTAACCAAATCATTTAGCGATCTTGCTGTCGCCGCGTCTCGCGGAACTCGCTAATAAGATCACGACAGCTTTTGCCATCCACGCTGACCACTGAAAGTTGGAAGGACGGGACCCAAGAGATTTCCCCGTCGATGTCCGCCACTGCCACCATCATCGATTCGGACGAGAAAGTCTGGGTTGCGATATCGGCCATCGGGTATGGGCGAGACGCTTTTGACTCGCCATAGCCAGCCCCCAATAGAACATGGACTTTGCCATTTAAGTCATTTTGGACAATCGTAGCCATCGGCAATCTCTCCCAATCTCAATTAATCACGTTCGGGGCTCTAGCTTGATTCTGCTCTTGATTCTTAGTGAAACGCATTGCATTTCTTGAATTTCCATCAAGCTATCGCAGAAACGATGGTTTTCAAATATTAGAAATTAAATTTCAGCGTAATCCGTTGACAGATTCACCGTCTATCCGAAACTGCAGCGTCAACAATATTTCGTTTGAGCGAATCCATGACCAAAAAGAAATCGAATCAATCACCCAACTTTGACTTTATCGAATCTTCCACACAGGATGGGAAACAGCAAGTCAGCATCTCAACCACCCCTTCGACTGAGATTCGATTTGAAAAGTTTGAAGCGGCGTTAAACAATGCCAACCCAACGCCTGAACCACAAGGCGATGAAGCAAATGATTCTGAGGAAACAGAATCGGGTGACTAGCTATCGACAGACGCCAACGAATCGTTGACGTCGCGAATGCTAAGATTGATTTAGCGGTTTTCCAACGCGAATGGGGCGATGCGAATCTCATCGAACAGAGCCGTTCCATCACGCACCGACACCCGCAACTGGGCAGCAGACTTGTCCGCCAACACGATTTGACCAAGCTGCTTACCATCAACCGAAACGACCCAATGGGTGGGGTGTCGTTCAATCTGTAAGCGATGGTATCCGAAATTGTCTTCGCCAAATTTTTGCAATTTCACTTCCGAGAACTCTTCATTCGAGAAAGGCGATTCTAACTTTGTGGAATCCGCTGTGGCAAAAACGGTGCCCACTCGCTCTGAATCCTCGGACAAAATTTCAAAATCGATTGCTTCTGCTTCGTGGGCCAAGAAGCCCATCTGGAACTGGAAACATTCCATCGGACGGTCTTGGCCGTCATTCAGCATGAATGTGCGAGTCCCATTGCCTTGCAACACAGGGGCTTGGTCAGGGTCTGGACCTACATTCCAAACTCCCGACTGATTCCGAAAATCAAAATCGATTCCATTAAACAAAAAATTCTGAGGCGCGGCGAATTCAGTCAGTGTAATCAACTGAGTCGAAGGAGCAGGCTGTCCATTTGATGCAAGGTTAGGAGGTGTAGAAAACGGATCGACAATGATGACCACACAAATCAACAACAGAGTCGCCAACCCAGCCAGCTTTAGATGTGGCCAGTAGTTCGTCTTAACCGAAGTCTGTGTTTCAGATCGCCTCGTACCCAATTGCTTCGAAGATTTGCGTCTTGCGGGCTTCTGTGGAACATGAATTGAAGAGAGATTCCGAGTGTCGATCGCGCTGTCGGTATCCTGCATTGAACCGGCAGTGGTTGTTAGCTCGAAATCGAAATCCTCATCCTGTGTCTCTATCTTAGAATCGCGGAGTTCTGACGGGACGTTTTCGAAATCGAATGCGTCGATCCTGTTTAGCAATTCGTCGTGAGTCGGCAAGCGATTATCGCGATCGAATGCGCACATATCCCTCAGCAATTTTTGAGTCTGTAGACTCCATTCAATTGGCATTTGTTCCAACCAAGATTCGTCGCCGCTAACCTTAGCGCTGAAACTTGTGCAAGCCGCGTCCTCGCCCCAAGGCAATTTGCCTGACAACAGATTCCAAGCTGTGATGCCCAAAGCGTAAATGTCAACTCGTTCGTCCAGCACGGCCTCGATATCCATTTGCTCGGGGGCCAGAAACATTGGCGTCCCAACCATACCGTCCGCTTTCGTGATCCTGGACGCGTCATGATGATTTTCATAAAAGCAGGCCAAGCCAAAGTCACTAACTTTGACGAGTGGAATCCCATTGGGTAGCGGATAGCCCTTGGGCGGTTGAGTCAGCATTAGGTTGCCTGGTTTGATATCGCGATGGATCACATCGTTTTCTATGGCGTAGGCTAACGCCATTACAACCTGGCGAATGATCTGCCAACAGGCTCGTTCACTGAAACTGCCTTTCCGTTTGATGGCGATTTCGGCATCGACACCGTCCACCAATTCCATCGACAGATAAAGATGCTCGTCGGTAAATCCGTAGTCGTGTGCAGCTACGATATTGGGGTGTCGCAATTGGCCAACGATTTTGGCTTCACGTTCAAATCGTTGATGCGAACTTGTTTCAGCTAAATTAGCGATCGGCACCATCTTCAAAGCAACCATCCGCTCGAGGTTCAATTGAACTGCGCTAAAGACACTTCCAAATCCACCGATTCCCAGAAGACTGTTTATTTCAAATCCAGGGACGCAGCTGGAAGAATTTTGCAAAGCCTTGATGGCATCGACGGCACGTCCTGAAACATGACCACTGCTAAGGGCAGCTTGTACAAACGAGATGTTTAGCTCTTCCGCCTTGCTTTCAATCTCGCGAGCCTGCGTCTCGGTCAGCAAGCCATACTGAGTAGCAAGTTCAACGAAGTCTCCGTTTTTAATTCTCTGGCCGGACATACTTGCTGTTCATATGGTTGTTTGTCTAGTTGAGGCTTCGGATTTTATCCAGCATGGCTTTTACCGAGGGTCTGTCCGCGGTCATGTCCTTGCCCACATAGGCCAATTGCACCTTCAATTGTTTGTCGATGATAAAGGTTGAGGGGTGAGCGTGCATGCTTTTAATATCAAAAAACGTGGTGGCCAAAAATTCTTGGTCCAACACGATCGGAAATGGGACTCGATCAACTTGTTCTTTATCTTTTCCCTTGGCGGCCTCGATAAACTCGTCCAGGTGATCTTTTGAACCTGGGTAGACGACCAACACTTCCGTATCCAACTGAACGAACTTGTCGTAGTTAGCCACCAATCGTGAAGTCTGTGTTTTACAGAATGGACAAAGTGCCCCGTTGAATCCCTCCGTAAAAACTAAAACCACGTTCTTCTTGCCGTGAAAATCTTCCAACCGAATACGGTTTCCATCTTTGTCACTGAACCACAATTCAGTGATGTTTTCAGGACCGACAGAATTCGACGCGACGTCGTCCAGGAACACGATCTTGTCTGGATCTAGTGGCATGGTCATCGACGATTTGCCAGCACTGTTTGCGTTATCGTTGGATGACGAAGCGACGACTGTGGAACTCGATTCAGCTGTCGAGCCAGTTTCTTCGCCTGCAGGGTTGGAACACCCTGCCAGCAGCAACAAGGCTGCCAGGCAAACGTAACAGAGAACCTCTACGTTCCTTCTTAGGGTACCGATCATGTCACTTAACTCATCTTTACTATTGGCTGGGAAAAGGGCATTCACCGTACGGTGACTCGTCTTTCCTGTTGAAGTCACATCACGCAACTTAGACAGGACGAACAAGACGTCGATCATTTACAGATTGCCGCAAAAAATGTTCCTGAGGTAAGCAACAGCACGTACTTGAACAAGTCAGAGTTAAACATCGCACGATAATCGACGTGTTCTAACTTGTTGGCAAACGAAGATCAAGAATCAGGCGAGAACCCTGCTGGCTCGCGCCGCAGAAATTTGCTTGCTGAATCAGAACGTTCAAGCCGTCTGTTGTTCAATAAACTCTGGACGTTAAAAACGCCTGCAGACACAGGAAGCAAGCCTGTATCCGCAAGCGTTTAAAATTCTTAGACAATCAGTCTCGGTATTAATCTGCGATTAACAACACTCGTCATCAAGTCTTTTTATTCAGCGGGCACTGAAACGTTTCTGGAACAATCGGCTCAATTACCTTAGGCAGTTCGTATTCCGGTTCTTGATCGAGAGACGGAAGATTTTCGTCGTCCAGAATCACTGGGGCCTCAAAGATCCGGGGCTCGCGAACGATTCCTGGCGACACATGGAAGTCCTCCGTGGCAATGACCGGCGGTAGATCTGCTGCGGACAATGGCCCGTCTAAGATTTGAGTTTCGGGTCGTTGGACTGTCAATGAATCTAACAAATCTTGATTGGTTTCCGTTTCTTGACTGACCAGAACCAGCTCAGGCATCGCCGTTTCCAGCATCTCTTCCTGGGCTTTCATTTCTTCTTTCATCATGGCCATCAGATAGTCGTCCGAATCCAACATGCCGTGTTCCATGATGAATTCAGCGCCTTCTAAATCGCCTTGCAATTGGTAAATCGTACCCAGCACAAGCGACACATCAGCATTCATTTCACCTGCCTGTTCGTACTGTTGGACCAATCGATCCAGAACAGGTCGCAACTTGCCGTCCAACATGACGCTGGAAACTGCTTCGCGATCAACTTCGAAAGCTCGGCGAATCGCCCAAGCAGCGTTGGTGATATCGCCGGTTCCCAAAGCGGCCAATCCGTAACCAAGCTTTGGAACACCAGCTTGAGTATCGGCATTGATCTCATTAAAGAAAGCATTGAGTGCTTCGTTGGGTCGATCTGCGGCCAATAAATCCCAAGCTGCACTAGTGGTCATTGGAATCGAATGCATTTCTTCTTCAACCAGCGACGCCAATTTAATGTCGGCCGTATCCATGGAACCCATTCGTTTGACGTAATCAGCGGCCATCGCTGCCATTTCCGGGTCACCCTGCAATTGATACAAAGCCGCCAACATAAAGGCGTCATCTTTGTTGTCACCAACTGCCGCCATTCGGTCCTCGTAACGACGTGTCACTTCTTCGACCATGGGCAACATGTATTCTTCCATCATCATCGAATCTAGCTCGCCGGAGTTCATGGAAAATGCTCGTCGCATCGCCCAAACTCCTTGATCAAGGTCGCCGGCCTGAGCACTGGCCAATGAATAGCCAACACGAGACATTCCGGGCGAGCGGTTACCTTCAATGTCACTGATAAACGACCTGCTGGCGTTTATCCATTGTCCATCTTTAAGTTGATTCCAGCCCAGGCCGCTTACCACAACGCTGGACGCAAATTGGTTGTTCACACGCAAGCTTGGCGAAGACGAAGTGAATCGTCGGGACGAGGAGATCCTGCGGGTTGGTCGGAACGTGCGGAAACCTGAATGGAAGCGGTTTGATCGGAAATTGTTAAACGTGAATGAACGAGAACCGCGAAATCCTGTTCGAATTCGATTAGATCGTGTGGAGAAACCGAATCGGTTGAACCGACTGGATCGCGACGAAAATCCGAAGCGGTTAAATCGACTGCTTCTTCCGAAGCGGTTGAAGTTATTGAATCCATATCGTCGACCACGGAAGGCCAGTGAATTGAAACGCGAGCGTCCAAAGTTGTTGAAGCCACGAAACCTGAAACTTCTGAAACGAGGCGACCGGTGAAAGCTTGAGCCTCGGAAACCTGAAACCGTTCTTCCAAATCCTCCACGGAAACCTCCACGGAAACCGAAATGATGTGCATCACTGGTCGGTATTTCTGGATTGAAAACCGTCAACGTCAAAAATGTCATGACCACCAACAGAAATTTGCGATGCCACAGCATGCTGATTTTTATGTTCTTCATCTTTTCCTCGCAGATAAATATTTGCTCATGTCAATTCATTGATGTGCGTCTATTAGTTTGTCGTGATTGGTAACAGAAACTTACCCATCATTGCCGAAGACGACCGGATGACCAAATAAAACAACGATTGTTCTCAATTCTCAAAACGCTATTTCCAAATTGGGGACTCGCAACGTAACGCTCGCCACACACCGACTGGACATTGGACAGTTAGTCGAACCGCTATTCGCTAATCAATGAAAACGTGCAAACCAACAGGCGCTACCAGGCTCGATAATCAACAAGGGTGAATGGGCAAGCTGGGAGGTGTTGGGGTCTCTGGTTTTTTGTCTTCGTCGACGCGCGCTTCATGGTGCTTAGTTAATTCGAGACCTTTAGCTTGAGACGAGATCCATGTTGCGATTTAACCGCCCTGCCCTGTAGAAATAAAAACAGTCAGTCAGTTCGATTGAAAAAAGCAGCCATGAAACGCAGCAAGTACAAGCAACACGTCTGGTTGACTACTGGTTTGCCCCCGAGCATTCATGGTTTGCCCGTAATCGAGCTTTTGGGTGCGGCATCTGTGGAATGACCGTTGGTTGGCGGTGAGGATCGAAAATTGTTACGCCGAAGCGAAAATATCTGTGTATTTTCGATAAAAACGGCGTTTTTTCCACTAGTCCGTACCCAGCGGCGGGCGTAGACCGTTTATTATTAAGAACCGTTGAAGGCAAACAAATCGGGCATCTGTGTTTGGAAGACATAAGGGGAGAGAGCATGAGTTTTAGAACTCCAAGTAAGCAAGCATTCACGTTAGTCGAATTGCTGGTTGTCGTAGCGATCATTGGAATTCTTGTAGGCTTGTTAATACCCGCCGTGCAAAGTATTCGTGAGACCACCCGACGCACAGAATGTGTCAACAATCTGCGCCAGATCGGTCTGGCAACGATGTTGTTTTACGATGCACAAAAGGCGTTTCCTCCCGCTCGGATCGAACCAGCGATGTTTCCATTGCCAAGGTTTGATTGCGGTGGTGAACACCCGTCGTGGCTCGTTCGGATTATGCCTTACGTGGAACAAGAACAACTGTCTCAGGAATGGGATCTAGCGCTGGCCTATACCGACCATCCATTGGAAACTGTCAATCAACCAGTCCCGCTTTTCCTGTGTCCCTCCAGACGCTCCATCGACAATGCGGTCGTTCAAGATGCAAACATCGACGGCATGGCCACACTGCCGTGCGGTTGCGGTAGTGCGGCGACACCGGTCTTGGTCGTTGGTGGTGCTAGTGGCGATTACGGAGGAAATCATGGCGACCCTAGTCCTGGCTCGGTCGGTCGACCGACTGACTATTGGCGAGGTGGGAACGGTAACGGCGTTATCATTTCTTCACGTGCCACTTGCGATTTCCCATCAGGTGCTCCCAAAAGCTGGGTGGACCGAATTAGACGCAAGGATATCCAGGACGGCTCAAGTCATACCTTTCTGGCTGGCGAAATGCACATTCCTGAGGGTAACTTGAATATGATGCCTTGGAATGGTCCGATCTTTAACGGCGAAGACTTGACCGCCTTCTCGCGAATCGGTGGACCAACGGTTCCATTGAAACAAGCTCACGAGGAGCCCGCAGCAATCTTCGGATTCGGCGGACCTCACTCTCAAGTGGTTAACTTCACTATGGCAGATGGTAGCACCCGTGGTGTGGCATACACGATCGATACGACCACACTCGGTCACCTTTGCAATCGACACGATGGCCAAACCGTCTCTTTGGATGATTAATCTTAGGTAATCATTCTGAGTCGAAAGTGGCCAATGGTTGCGGACCAATTGTGTTCCAGGAAATCTGCAGTGATGAAAATTGAACGAATGTGTCGTCGGTCCTATGGCTGGTTAATTCTGGCGACCATTCTGTTCTGTGGTTGTAACGGATCCGACGAACTTGAACTGCATCCCATCACCGGGAAAATTGTTTACGCGGACGGATCGTCGGCAATGTTTGGTGACATCGAATTCCAATCCGATAGCCTGCCAGTCAATGCGCGAGGCAAGATTCAGCGCGATGGAACATTCACTCTGACCACCAACGGAAAACCCGGCGCTGTGGAAGGACAACACAAGGTTGTCGTCGTTCAGGTAGTCACAAATCATTTCAACTTGGACGTGGTACATGATCACGGCGACCTCGTTCACGAAAAGTACGCCAGCTACACTACAACGGACCTTTCGGTGACCGTCGAGTCTGGAAAAAACAATGTTGTGTTAAATGTTGAAAAGCGGGTTGATTAGCCGTTCTGCTAACGGCCAACACGCCAACCGCTTTAGATTGAACGGCAGTAGGGGGTTAGCTGGGAAACCCCATCCAGATACCTAACGCGTTTGCGTATTCATCGACTGGCTCGCCACCATACGCAAAGTACAAGTAGGCGCTGTAGATCACCACGCCTCCCATCGCTAGGCAGCCAAAGTAAAGCAGCCAGCGTGCCGTTTTGATTCGCTCTCTGGCCACAATCTGGGCGATGACTACGATTAACATCACAAAGATGATTTTGTACCAAACCATCCCGGCGATACCCCAACGATCAAGAAAGAAATCAGCGATCTTGTTGGACTCGCGGAACCCCCCGTGATTCAGCAGAAAGAACGTCATCACCAGATCCATGATGTTTAACGCAACGAAGGCTCGCGTGGGCTTCTCCAGAAGTACGTTCTTTTTCCAAAACGGCTTCTTGGGTTGATCCAATTCTTTGGCAGGCTCAGTCACGGATTCTCCTGTATCACTCTCTTTTTGAAACGAATTGTAAGGCAATCGATTAATCCACAAAATTCCAGTCTTAAAATTCAAGCTTAAAAAGGAGAGTTTTTGTTGGAAGCCTTAGGAGCGTAGCTGGTATTAGTCAACAGCTAGGTAGTTTTACCGCAATTTGTTCCCACCAATGATTGGAGGCACGCCCGTAGCCAGAGCCGCCTGACTTCGGGTTTTGTGCCTGAACTGAATTCTGTGCGCCCGAGCTGAATTCCGGCGAACCTAGCTACGCTAGAATTAGAAGTTGACGCTGAACGAGCGTGCTGCGCAATTGATCGCTATTTCGGATCCAAAAAAGTTAGTCTGATGGTGCAACAATGGAATTAATGACTGAATTTGAGACTGAGCTATTACCATTGGTTCAGAAAAAATTGGCATCCTGCTCCGGTCCGATCGGAGCTAGTGGGGGCGATTTTTCTGTCGCCGTGCGATCTTAC
>CAZJBW010000102.1:0-5646 GCA_964543985.1 uncultured Pirellulaceae bacterium
AACTCTGAAATTCCCTCCCCGGCCGCTACCGCGTCCGAACCTCCCAGGGGAGGGTAGCTATCAGGGAGGGTAGCTACTTGGTGGGAGTGACGAGTTTCTTTTTAAGCAGCTCGTTTAACGACCAGCGTTTCAGATTCTGCTTGTTCCGTTTGGTAGATAGAAGGATTGAGGCTGGGGTCGTTGTACATCTTCATCTGGCGGTAGGTTCGGTGACGGATGGAACCGGCCGCGATTGAGTCCAGCAATTGTTGCAGAGCCTGACGGAGTTCCGTCTGTTGGGTCTGACAGAGCGACAACTTGGCCTCGACCTTGGCGCGATGAGCGGCGTCCACGTCGTCTCGTTCCAACTGCTCGACCATGTGGTAGATACGTAATGCCATGATGGACAGTCGATCGACAACACTGCCAGGAGTCTCGGTATTGATCGGTGCTTCGGGATTCGTGACGACGCTTCTTTGATTTAGCATCTCGGTTAGGCAGTCGTCGATTTTCTCGATCCAGTCGTTGCGTTGCTGATTCAGTTTGTCGATTTTTCGTTTTACGTCTGCAATTTCACTATCCGTGGCCACTGGGCTGCGAGCGATATCTTCTTGGTGCCACAATCGAAAGTTGAAGCTGTGTTGTTGGCAAACAATTTGCAACAGGCCCGAGTACGGATTCTCGATAGGCCCCGAGTGCCAATTCGCCACGGCTTGAACTTGTAAGTTACCGATTTCCTGTACGTCAATCATCTCACGTCCTTGTGAATGTGGGTGCCGCCATTTTTGGAGTCTGGACTTCGTCCAGTCAAGGCGAAGAGTCTTTCAAAATCAGCCAGTAAATTCAATAGAAATCCTTAACACTAGCGGGGAACCGGTGAATTTCGGATTGGTCTACCCACGCGATATGCTAAGATCGAATAAAGGGTAAATCAGGAAAGTGATAGCATGCTGCAAAAATCAACATCTTGTTCGGTTAGACAGTCTTTGGCCTGCGTTGGTTGTGTGCTGCTTATCGCGATAGCCAGCCTGTCGATTCCGGGAGCCACTGCGTGGGCTCAGGTGAAGACGGATCAACAGGACGTGGCACAATCGGCTAGTTCGGCGACACCCAAATTTCGTGTTAGCGCGACAGAGATTGAGATCCTAGATCCTGAATTGCCCGAGCCACCAACTGGCGAGTTGGGGTTTATGGTACTGAACGCTCTATGCGATTCCGGTCCACGGGTTAGTGCTTCCGAGGGGATGATTCAGCAACAACAAATGCTGATTAGTCACTTTCAAAATCTAGGGGCGACCGTTTACCAACAGCCCTTCGACGTGATACATCCTGTCAATCGCAACGTCGTTGAACTGAAGAACTTGATCGTTCGATGGCATCCGGAACGGCGACATCGCATCTTGTTGTGTTGCCACTATGACACTCGCCCCTTTCCTGATCGCGACAAAGAGAATCCGACCGGAGTCTTTTTGGGCGCCAACGATGGAGCCAGTGGGGTGGGGTTGTTGTGTGAACTGGGTCGCTACATACCGACCTTGGACTCAGAATTTGGCGTCGATTTTGTCTTTTTTGATGGCGAGGAATTCGTCTTCCAGTCGCGACGCGATCCACTTTTTTTGGGCTCGACGTATTTTGCCGAACAGTATGCGGCGCGTCCGCCAGCCGTTCGCTACTCAGCAGGCGTTCTGGTGGATATGATTGCTGACAAGGATTTGACTTTGTACTTGGAGAAGAACAGCTGGAAAAAGGCGCGGGCGATTACCAAGCAGATTTGGGACACGGCGGCTGAGCTGGAAATCAAAGAATTTATATCTCGTACAAAATACGAAATCCGTGACGACCATCTACCGTTAAATGACATTGCTAGAATTCCAACATGTGACATTATCGATTTCGACTATCCGAAAGGACGCGAGAACGTGTATTGGCACACGGAAGATGACACGCCTGATAAGTGTTCGGCCGAATCGATCGGCAAAGTAACTCACGTGCTGTTAGCTTGGTTAAGAAAGATTAGGAGCCAACCTTGAGTTACCCGCTGGTTATCGGAGTTAGCGCATTTGTCGGCGGGATTATCCTGGTGCTCCGGCACCTGCATGTCTGGCGACAGAAGACTGACTTGACGGGGGATTTGAACGAACGCAAATTTCTTTTCTCTTTGTTCCGCCGACGCACCTTTTGCAGTGTTTGCATTTCCGTCCTGGGGTTCGTAATTTCCCTGTTTCACTTCCGCGCATACTGGACTGAACGACCTACCAGTTGGTTTATCCTTATGTGTTGCGCGTTGACGCTGACGATCATGATTATGGCCATGGCGATGTTCGACATGTTGGCGGTTAGCAGTATCGTTCGCAATGAAAAGTCCAAAACCAGCAGTGCGGCAAAAGAACTAGCCAGGGAATACCATCGGCTGAAGGAAAAAGCTCGCAAATCGGCTGGAGAAACTCCAGAAAACCCGGGTGACTAAAATTCCGTTGCGGAACTCGCGCGAACCTGCGATTCTATCTGGTGGCCTTCGCTGGTCCAACGTTTGGTGGTTTTCCCAAACGTAGATCCAACTCAACGCATGGATGTCGATGAAATGAATAATGTCGCAGCGGTAATATTGGCGGGCGGAAAAGGTTCACGGCTAGAGCCACTAACTCGTGACCGTGCCAAACCGGCCGTCCCTTTTGGTGGGATCTATCGAATTATCGATTTCGCTTTGTCCAACTGTTTGAACAGTGGCATCCGCAACCTGTTCTTGCTGACCCAATACAAGGCGATGAGTCTAGATCGGCACGTCAATCAAGGTTGGCGTCGTTACTTCTGCGAAGAACTGGGCGAGTTCATTGAAGTGGTTCCGCCACAACAACGAATCGACGAGCACTGGTATCAGGGAACCGCTGATGCTGTCTATCAAAATATTTACTCCATTGAACGGATTCGTCCTGACTACGTGGTCATTCTGGCTGGCGATCACATCTACCGAATGAACTATCAGGAGATGTTGCAGAACCACATTGCCGAAGGCGCCGAATTGTCGATCGCCGCCTTGCCCGTTACCGTCGAGCAGGCCAAGAGCTTTGGCGTGATGCAGATCAACGAGCAACGGGTGATCACTGGCTTCGAAGAAAAGCCTGCGTTCCCCAAAACCATTCCTGGGTCCAGTGACACCTGCCTGGCCAGCATGGGCATTTACATTTTTTCAGCTCGCGTGTTGTTCGAGGTGCTTTGCCAGGATGCGAATCTTCCCGACAGCAGCCACGACTTCGGTCGCGACATCATCCCAACGATGATCCATACGCACAAAGTCTTGGCTTATCCGTTTCAAGGTCAGGACGGCAAAGCCCCATACTGGCGAGACGTCGGTACTTTGGACGCCTACTATCAGGCCAGTATGGACCTGGTGTCCGTGCAGCCTCAATTGAACGTGTACGACCGCGACTGGCCCATTCGAACCTGGCAGCCCGATTCGCCACCGCCCAAATTCGTATTCGGCAGCAAGCCGTCCTCGCCGCCTGAGACCAGCAACATGGCGTTCCCAAAGTTGGCTCTGGAAGTCGCCAAAAAAAGAATTGGCTGTGCTTTGGACAGTATCGTGTGTGCAGGGACAATCGTTTCCGGTACTCTGGTGGAGCGATCCATCATCGGTCGAAACGTGGTCATGCGTGAAAACGGGTTGATCACCGATTCCATCATTTTTGACAATGTGCGAATCGGCAAGAACGTGACGATCAAGTCAGCCATCATCGACAAGGACGTTGAAGTGCCCGACAACACCAAGATCGGTGTTAACAAAGAAGAAGATCGTAGGCGAGGCTACGTTATCACGGACAATGGTGTGACGGTGATCGCAAAAGCAGAACGAATATCCAATACCCCCGTGTCGTCAATGAAACTAAAGAGTTGGCACGTCAATAAGAACCGAGTAACGAATGAAAAACGATGACCCTAACGACGCCCAGTCGTTTGTCTTCGTCGCGTGCCAACCTCGCAGTCAAAATTTTTGCAAACAGGAAATCAACCAGCACCTACCCTGGTTGAAATTCTCTTTCTCACGCCCTGGCTTTTTGACATGGAAAGTCGAGCAACCTTTGAGCGAAAGGTTCGATCTTCCGTTAACCTTTGCGCGCACCTTTGGATGGTCAATCGAAGGAACGAAGTCAACGCAATTGGAAGAGATTAGTTTGCGGCTGGCGAAACACTTTGAGGCGTTTGATTGCAAGTTAGTGCATCTGTGGGACCGCGGCTGGCAGGATGCCAACAGCGAAAAACCGAATCCGGAATCCGAGTCCGCAAAAATTCAGTTGGCCCAAGTCACGGCGGCTCTTCCAAAACCAATCGGCTCGACCGTCAATCAACTGGCTCGCACCAACCAAAAAGTGTTGGATGTTGTGCGATTGGAAAATGATCATTGGTGGTTCGGTTGGCACATCGCGGGAACTCTGCCACAACGCTGGCCGGGTGGCATACCCAAATTGACGGCTAACGCCGGACTAATCAGTCGGGCGCATTTAAAGGTTACGGAATGTTTGCAGTGGTCGGGGATTCATATTAAGCCAAATGATGTTTGCGTTGAGATTGGCGCGGCACCCGGCGGAGTGTGTCAGAAGCTGTTGCAACTTGGCGCGACCGTGGTGGCCGTCGATCCGGCTGAGTTGGATCCTGTCGTTGCTGGTCACCAAAAACTGACTCACCTTAGAATGCGTGGGCGCGAGATCCCGCACAAGGCAATTGCTGACGCCAAGTGGCTGTTTGTGGACAGCAACGTCGCGCCGCAACATACGTTGGATACCGTGGAAGAGCTTATACAGGGCGAACGGGTCAATTTTCGAGGCTTGTTTCTGACGCTGAAGCTGGTGGACCAAAAGCTGACCGCTCAAATCCCCGAGTACATTCAGCGTGTTCGTTCCTGGGGTTTTGGATTCGTCAAAACTCGTCAACTCGCTTATGGCGGACAAGAAATTTGTCTGGTCGCACTCAAGCAGAAGTCCATGCGTCGCTTCCAAAAGTGATGATGAGTTAAACCTGAACGATCGTGCGTTCACTGCATGGGCCCAAAGTTCATCCTGAGCCCACTGCACAACATCGGTAGATTCGTTGCAAGCAGTTCTTGACCGATCCAGTTGGATTCTGTCCTGTTAAACTGTTTCGGTTTTGCGATTTGGTCCGTTAACCTTTCGCGGTTACCCGAATCGTATCTTCCTTGTCGTCATTATTTTTCGTGAGGTTTGCGACATGCCTTATGGATCACTCGGATTGATTCGATACTGCCAGTATTAGGAAATCAAAGACCGGAATGCTTAGCCAAGTCGGCAACCGAAACCGACACATCCAACAAGGCGAGCGTAATCCAGACCTCTCAATCGTAAAAGGAACGGGTCGTGTTAAAACAAATTCTGCTTTCAAGCGTGTTGCTGTTTGCCATCTCGACGGCAGCGGTTGGTCAAGCTCAAACAGGAAGCGAATTCCTGGTAAAGGGCCCCAACACTGCGTCAACTGCCACCATCGTCGGTTCGGCAACTACTTTGCCCCGGTCTGGCATGCATCAATTGGATTCAAGACCTGCCGCCGGCACGGTTCAGGCTCACGCCCCCGAGTCCGTGATTGGCCCCAGCCCAGTCACGTCTGGTTGTGGTTGCAGTGGCGGAACTGGTGGATGCGATTCTGGTGGATGCGATTCTG
>CAZJBW010000102.1:5746-16388 GCA_964543985.1 uncultured Pirellulaceae bacterium
CTGGTGGATGCGATTCTGGTGGATGCGATTCTGTGGGGTCCAGCATTGGTGGAAATTTCTTCAATGCTTCAGGGTGTGGTGGGACCGGCAACTGTGCAGGTGGGTGCGATCCATGCGGCACCAATAACTGTAGCAGTAACTATGTGCGTGCGTTCGCTGGTTGGTCTGCCTTTCATGACGCTTCCGTCGCCCAATTCGATGACGGTTGGACGGGCGGTTTTGCCGCAGGACGTCGATTTGGAAACCGTCGGGTCGAACTAGAATTTTCACACCGCCATAACTCGGCGACCGATGGGGTATCTTTTGGAAACCTATCCACCGTGTCCGGGATGGTCAACGTGTTGTTCGACTTGGACATTTTGACTATTAATGGTTGGGAACTGTACGCTGGTGCCGGTCTCGGGTTAACTTACGGAGACTTTCACCAAGTGTCACCAGTTGATAGTGCCGAGTTCGAAACAGCGTTCTCGTACCAGGGCATTGTCGGTTTCGACAAACAACTGACGAATCGCACAAAAGGCTTCGTCGAATATCGGTACCAGGGCGAAGAGTTTGATGTTGGTCAGACCTTTGACCTTGGTTCCAACAGTGTCATCTTTGGCGTGGAATTGGCCAGATAGTATTCCGCCCGAGTGGTGGATGACAATGTGAAAACAAAAAAGTCCTGGTCAGTGGTTGACCAGGACTTTTTGCGTTTCGTTGTTTGAACCGTCTGTTTAACGTGTTATTGCTCTTCCGATTCGATATCTTTAATCATCCGCAGGATCCGTCCGGCCGAATCGGGTCGTTTTTCGGCGTCGGCTGACAGGCAGCTGTTGATGGCTTTGGCCAGCATCTTGTTCAACTCGGGTCGATGTTTCAGGATGTCAGTATGAGGCCTTTGGTCGTGGGCTAGAGCGGCCATTCCAGTGGTGTCGGTCGTGCCCCAGGGGTGTTCAAAAGTCAGCAGACGGTAGCAGCTAACGCCCAGAGCAAAAATGTCGACTCGCTGATCAGTGTGGCGACGTCGCACGATTTCGGGGGCCATGTATTGGGGTGTGCCGGTGCGGTTGCCCGGTTGTCGAAATTCAGGTTTGTCGGGCAGTGACAATCCAAAGTCGATCAACTTCAACCATTTCATGTCGTTGTTGACGATGAAGTTTCTGGGGCAAACATCTCGGTGAATGAAGCCGGCTTCGTGGACGGCCTGAATGGCTTCGCACATTTGGCGAATGAACTTCAACCGCACAGGTAACAACTGCTCGCGTTTCCTGGAGTCGTTAATTACCGAATTCAAACCGGGCCCGTGCACGTACTCCATTAAAATGAAATCTTGGCCCGTGGTTGTTTTGCCGTACTCGAAAGTCTCTACGACGCGCGGGTGCTTGATCGCCAGTCCAATCTCGGCTTCCGATGGTTTGTTGAGTCCTTTGAAGCGATCATTGAAGACCTTCAGCTTCTCGCCATCGATCAGCTTGAGCCCTTTACGTTCGTTGGTCTCGATCTCTCTAGCAACTCGGAATTTCGACATGGTGCCACTAAACGAATGGCGTTCCAATTCGAATCGCGAGCTGACGTCTAGATGGGACGACGAGGTGCCCTGCAGCATGTCTTTGAATTTGTCGAAGATACCCATTTCGGTCCCGGCGTTTACAGCGAAGGATTAGGCGGTCCGTGCCCAAAAGCGGCACCTACAGGAAAAGGATTCCTTACTTTCCGCAATAGTCAATGGTCCGAGCAATTTCTGACTTCAAATTGGGCCTGCGAACGATGCGATCGACATAACCGTGCTGCAACAGGAACTCGCTGGTTTGGAATCCTTCAGGCAGTTCCAGTCGAATGGTGGCCTTGATGGTTCGTGGGCCTGCGAAGCCGATCAAGGCTTTTGGTTCGGCAAACACGACGTCACCCAAAAGCGCGAAGCTGGCCGCGACACCTCCCATGGTGGGGTGAGTCAACACTGAGATGTACAGTCCGCCTGCTTCGTCATACCGCGCCAATGCGGCGGACACTTTCGCCATTTGCATTAGCGACAAAATGCCTTCGTGCATCCGAGCACCTCCGCCAGAACCGCTGACGATGATCAGTGGCAGGTTCTGTTCTGTGGCTCGTTCGATCAATCGAGTCAACCGCTCACCGACGACCGATCCCATGCTTCCCATGATGAATGCTGAATCAGTGATCCCCACTGCGACGCGGCGAGCCCGAATCATGCCGGTTCCCGTCAGTGCGGCGTCCGACAGCCCAGTACGTTTTTGTTCGGCTTGTAAGCGTACCGAATACTTTTTCTTGTCTTCGAATTCCAGAGGGTCAGTGGGCATCAGGTCGGCGTCCCACTCCTCGAAAGTGCCACCGTCTAGCATTTGCTCGACACGTGTTTTGGCTGACACGTAAAGGTGGTAATCGCATTCAGGGCAGATGCCTTGCCGTTTGTCAGCCTCTTTGCGAAATATCGCTTTGCTGCATCCGGGACACCGCATCCACAAACCCTCGGGCACGCCTCGTTTCGGACGTCGGGGTGTATTGGGGTCGTTCACTTTATTTTCAATTACCGACATACCTGTGCGTTATCCAATTCCGTCGAGCTGTAAACTCTCTCTCCACTGAGTTATCCATTTTGCCACGAAAAACCATTTTGAATCAAGGCAATTTGGGGTTCAAGAGAGTAAATCAAGTCAGGGAATCGGAGGTTAATTCGATAGCTTCCCATCCGCCACAGCGACATTCTGCCTGCCACAGATCGCCCATTTCAGCGTCTTCCAGCTGATTCCGCACCACGCTGGCAACGGGTTCGGGAACCACCAAAGCGATGGTTCCGTGCTTGTGTCGCTTTTTTATTTTTTTAATCGCCTTTTCGACGCGGATGGCGGCTTCGTCCAGCGTTTCGCCGCCGGGAGGGCAAACGGTTTCCGGTTGCTCCTGCCACTGTCGGTATACCTTGGGCTGAGACTCTTTCAGTTCTTCGATCAATTTGCCGTGCCATAGTCCGCGATCCAGGTTGCGTAGCTCTTCCAGGATCTTGACCTTGATCTTGCCTTCTTTGGATATTTGCTCGGACGTTTGCTGAGCCGACAAACAGGGCGAGCAGTAAACGACATCCATCGCTTCGTCACGCAATTCCAAGGCCGCCTGCTTGGCTTGTTCGCTGCCACTGTCGTTCATCGGCAGGTCCAACGAGCCCTTGATGCGGCCTTGCGAATCAAGGTCGGTCGCGCCGGGCAGTACCAGAATGATTTTTAACATTTTACTCATCGTTGGTTCCTCAGCTTAGTGCTGGTCCGAGCACATTTGTGCGGCCAAGTCTTGATGAGCCGTGACGTAGTCCGACTTCTTGAATATCCCCGAACCCACAACCATCCACTCGGCCCCACCTGCCACGCAGGCGCCAATGGTTGTTTCGTTCACGCCGCCGTCAACTTGCAAAATCGGACACTCGTCTGCGATCTGACGAATCTGTTCCAACTTGTCCAGCAATTCAGGAATGAATTTCTGACCGCCGAAACCCGCTTTGATCGTCATCACCAATGCCAAATCAACGTCGTTGACAACACTGGCAATCGTAGACGTCGGGGTGTCTCGGTCGATGGCGATACCGGCCGCCATTCCCAAGTCATGAATTTGTTTGACAATCGACTGCGGGTCGTCAACCGTTTCGACGTGGAACGTGATCATGTCAGCGCCGGCGTCGTGAAACTGTTGGATGTATTGCTGAGGATTCTGCATCATCAGGTGCACATCTAACGGCAAGTCGGTGCATTGCCGAAAGGCGTTGATGATGGTCATGCCGTACGAAAAGTTTGGCACGAACACACCGTCCATCACGTCCAAGTGTAAGGCGCGGTAGCCTGCAGATTCCAACTTGCTGACCTCGTTACTTAGGTTCGCAAAATCGCATAGCAACATGGATGGAAGAACCAACGGTTGTTGATTACGTAGGGCTAATATTTTATCTCGTCGAGACATGCAAGAAGGCAGTCGTAACTGCGTCAGAAACTTTCGAAGTTGGTAATGGCGAATCTATGTCGCCCAACATGTTCAAAGTCTGTTGTGAAATAAAGAAATAGAGATGCCGAGTCTCTCCCAAGTCGGCAAATACGAATCGCCAAATTCTAGCAACGCAATCTTACTCTGCTAGTCGGATTGTTCAGTTTGCTGGCTCAAACTGCCACAGCGAACTAAAAGCCCAGAAAATTGAACAGTTCGCCATCAGTTCGACTACAACTATTTCCCTTTCGGGGGCTGATTTTCACCAAAAAATTGCTTCAAATCGATGCCGGATTCGCGTTGTTCGTCCTCCAGCAGTTTGACGCGAGTGGTCAATTGTTCAACCAAGCGGGCCATGCGAGGTAACAAGTCGGCGTTGGGATCCGCCTTAACTGGCAACGGCACTTTTGGGTAATCCAATTGTCGTTGCAATGCGGAGAACAAAAACAGCGGGTCCTTGCGACGGTTGGCCAAAGCAATGCGGCCTTCTTTTTCGCCAAACAAAATCGGATCAGGCATTTCGCCACCGGCCTTCACCTGTGCGGCGTAGTATTGACTGTGTACGTAAATCAGGTCGGCGATATCGACAAAGCCTAGCTTCTTGCGAGCATCCAGCATCCACTGTTTCCAGTCATCGTCGTAGTAAGAATCCGTGGCCATTGCCTGCAAGCCCTTGTCGTAACTTAAACGATGGCGACACAGAACTTCTAACTGAAAAAAGAACAGTGACATTGCGTCGGACCGCGCGGCGCGGAATTTCGCTTCGTGTTGCAGGATCGACAGGACGGCGTAGATATCGATACGCCCTCGATCATCTTCCGCTTGCTCGACCAGGTAGGTTTGAAAGCCAGTGAAGTAATGCGACAAGCCGGCCATCGCATCAGCCATTCGTCCACTGTGATTCAATTCAGCCAATAAATAATCGACGGCCATCGGCAACTTGGTCGTTGCCAAAAGTTCTTGCTTGATGTGGCTTAGTAGAACCTGAATAGGCTCGTTGGTTTTCAGACGTTCACCCAACGCCGAAAACAAATAGGCTTGCTCGACGTACTCTTCACGCGGCAGCGTCATTCCCGTTCCTTGGCCAAGTTGGCTCTAAAGAAGTCGAGCACTGGATCCATGGCATCCAAGTTCGAGAACAATCCGAAGTGGCCCTGGTTATCGTAGCTTTGAAACTGGGATGGAACCCCGGCGTTGAGCAATGCTTGGTGCATCTTTTCCGCAGATTCTTTAGGCACCACCCAATCCCGACCTCCGTGATAGAAGTAGAAGGGAGGGTCGTCGGCGGTTACGTAACTTAACGGTGCTGCTCGTTGGTAAACTTCAGGGTCGCCGTCCCGAGTGTCGCCCAGCCAATGGGAAAGGACTCCGGAATCTGGTTCGATCCAACTGAATTCACACGGAGCACCACCAACGGCGACCGCCTGCACTTGCAAACTGAATTCGGGATCATCTAGATCAAATCCATCGTCCTGATCTGTCACACCCAGCATGGCCGCTAAATGAGCACCCGCGGAATAGCCCAAGGCACCAATTTGGTCAGGAGCAATTTTGTAGGTTTCGGCGTGTTGCCGCATCCAGTGAATGGCCGCCTTGCAATCTTGAAGTTGGCTAGGGTGTTGGAACCGAGGCGCTTTTCGATAATTGATAACGACCACCGTAAACCCGCCACGAGCGGCCACTCGGGCATGACGGAACCAGTTCAATTTAGTGCCCGCTCGCCATGCTCCTCCGTGAATCAACAACAGACTGGGAAAGGGCCCTTGGCCATCGGGGACGTAGACATCCAGCGTCAATTGAAAGGGCTTGCCTTCCGAATCGACACCCGATCGATACTCGATACCGCCAAACTTTTGGAATTCGACATCGGCTGGCCGCGTTACGGTCGATTCCGTTTTGGCGTCATCGGCCGCCTGGCCCCACAGGACTGAGCCACAAGTGGCCTGACAGATCACAATTAGAACAATCCCAAACAATCGCCCTGTTTGACACGCTATGGAATACATCTTGGTAAGTTAACAAAAAGAATGGCTGACGGTTGGAAGGACAAGCGTATAATACGCCTTAATGGTTGCTGAGTCGAATACCAGTTTTGCCCGCTCGGGTGCCCTCGCGTTCGATTCGCCATTGTTTTTAACCCTCTCAAAAACAGTTCGGTGTCGTTATGAATTCCAAGTTTTCGCCCATCCCCAAAGCGGTTGAAGCCATTCGACGTGGCGAAGTCATTATCGTCCTGGACGACGAAGACCGTGAAAACGAAGGTGATTACATCGCCGCCGCCGAGAAAGCGACCCCGGAATCGATCAATTTAATTCTGAGCGGCCGTGGTGATTTTTGTATGCCGATTTTGCCCGAGACGGCGAAACGGTTGGAAGTCGTTCCGTTGGTGGAGACCAATACCAGCAACAACCAAACCGCCTTTATGACTCCCTTGGATCACATTTCGGCTCGCACAGGAATCACTGCCGAAGAACGTGCGGTTTGTGTACGAGCCATCGCGGATCCAAATTCTCGTCCGGCCGACTTCCAACGTCCCGGACACGTTCACCTGCTGATGGCCAAAGAGGGCGGAGTCTTGCGTCGCGCGGGTCACACCGAAGCGGCCGTCGATTTAGCTCGCATGGCAGGTTGTGCGCCGGCAGGTATTCTTTGCGAAGTGTTGGACGAAACTGGCAACCGCGCCACTCGCGACCAACTTTTCGAAATCGCCGCCAAACACGATCTGTGCATCATCACGATCGAGGACCTGATCAAGTATCGACGAACCAGCGAAAAACTGGTTACTCAAACGGCCTCGGCTAACTTGCCAACCAAGTACGGTGACTTCAAAATTGTTGGCTACGATGTGAAGTACGAGAACCAACAACCCGTCGCATTGGTGATGGGTGATCCCGCCAAACAGACTCAACCACCGCTGGTCCGTATGCACTCCAGTTGCTTTACGGGCGACTTGTTGGATTCGCTGCGGTGCGATTGTGGCGATCAATTGCACCTGGCGTTGGAGATGATTGCCCGCGAACAATACGGCGTCCTGGTTTACCTACCGCAAGAAGGGCGTGGCATCGGATTGGCGGAAAAAATTCGCGCCTATGCCTTGCAAGACAAAGGGATGGACACGGTCGAGGCCAATCACGCGTTAGGCTACAAGGCCGACATGCGTGACTATGGCGTTGGGATTCAGATTCTGAAAGACCTAGGGCTGTCCAGAATCCGCTTGTTAACCAACAACCCGAAGAAGGCCGAGGCTTTCAATCTTCGAGGGTTTAATTTGGAGGTCGTTGATCAAGTGCCAATCTTGCCACCGATCAACGAGCACAATGCCAAGTACTTGGCCACCAAACGCGACAAGCTGGGGCATGTGTTGCCCGATGACGCGAGTTAAGCGAACCGTACTGTTCAGCGAACAGTACTACACCACGGGCAACCGGTACGCTCAGGCAGTCGGCATACTAGGCGGCGCGGCTGCCCCTGATCGGCTGTGACTTTTGTGCCTGGTCGCGGTGAATCACGATAGCATCCGTTCCACCCAGTGGGCGAATGGCCAAGTCTCGATCGATCTTTATTTGTTGGTCGGTCTGCGTCCCTTGAACTTTGTAGTGTTGGACGATCGTTGCCAACATCAACGGGATTTGAGTCATCGCCATCATCTTTCCAATGCATACATGAGGTCCGTTGCCAAACGGGAAGTAGGCATGTTGTGGAATCTCATCGATTCGTTCTGGCGAAAACCGATCCGGATCGAACGTCATGGCATTTGGGAAAAAACGCTCGTCGCGATGAGTCACAAACGGGACGACAAATACCCAACCACCTTTTTTGATTCGGTAGTTTCCGACACTGGTGTTTCGCAGAGCGCGTCGGCAAAACAAAACCCATGCCGAGGGATACAAACGTAAAGTTTCTTGCACAACTTGATTCAGGTAGGGCAAGCTAGGCAAGTCCTCGATGGTTGCTGATTTGCGACCCAGATTATTCAATATCTCTTGTTCGACCTTGCGGTGAACTTCGGGGTGTCGCGTCAGCATAGTCCAAATCCAAGTTAACGTGGCACCAACACTGTGGTTGCCCGCGATCATCATGGTCATGGCTTCATCGCGAGCCAATTTTGGATCCATGCCTTTTCCGTCGCCTTCTTCATCGATGGCTTCTAGTAACTTGTACAGCACATTGAAACGCTCCGAGACCTGATCAACGCTTTTCTCGGAAATTGTCTGATTGATAAAGTCATCAATGATTTTCAGGTTTTCGCGTTTCCGAGCGTGGTATTTTCGGTTGACCCATTCGGGTAGCGACAGGATGGTTTCCATCTCCACTCGTAAATTGTCGGCAATTTCCAGAATCGCTTCGGCTAGTCGGTCGGAAGTGTCGCCAGGCTCGATACCGAAGTTGTTGCGGATCGAGGTCGCCAGGGTCAGGTTGCCCATCTCGTCCGTAAGATTGACCGTGGAACGCTGGCCCCATTTCTTGATGTACTGTTCGGTTATCTCGACTGACAGGCGAGCGTACTGTGGCAAAGTGCCACGCCGGAACGCTCCTTGGATCAGCCGTCGCTGGCGTTTCCATAGTTCACCACTACTAGACAACAAGCCATTGCCAGTGACTTCCTTTAGAGGATCCATTTGCCAAGCAGCTTTTTCAAAATCTTGCTGCTCTTTGGTCAAGAAGTCTTTGATCAAGCGAGGGTGGTTGATCAGGTAACCGCGTTGTGTCCACATCAAAAACGTACTCATGTCACCATGCCGGTGACCTACCTTGGTCAGGAAACCAAGCGGGTCAGACTTTATTTGGAACAGATTGGGCATCTGCAGCCAGGGCCACCAAGCGCGGCTAGCAGGCCCGGGTGGGCACTTAAGTTTGTTGGGGCTCTTGGGTGTCGCTGGGGTGTTTGCACTCGATGCGGGTGCGCAGGATTGTTCCGTTTTGGGGCTGGCCATAACTGTAGAGATCTCCTTTTTGACGCTGGGCGACCGCCGTCAGTCCCTTTCCGCCAAGTATCGAAATTAACGATTCGCGGACAATGTCGCAGCATTTCAGAAATGAGTAAACCCCTTTCAGGCTCATCATTTAGGCCGATAAAAATGGGTCGCAACAACAGCCAAATGCTACCACTTTAAACCTCAAGTTAACGACAGAATCGGGCACGATCGTGATCAGGGACTTCTAGCCCATCCAGTGAAACATCGCTGCACGTCGACCACGGCTAAGTAGGCAATCGTGACGACTCGGGTTCGCAGGTCACGGTCGACCGTTCGCCTTACTTCGGCGGTATTGTTGAAACGTGGGCCATCAGAACTGAACGCGGGTCTTGCTTTCATTCTCTTGTCTGAACTCGTCCCAAGTCACCGTTTGATTGTTGATCTCGATTGCCGGGTCGGAGTGACTGCCTACTTTGATCGTGCCTGCTGTTGCTTCGTAAGCCAGTGCTTTGCCATTGAAAGGATCGACCGGGATTTTTCCGCCCAACAATTTAGCTACATCGTCCAGGCTTGTTGGGTAGCTTCCGGATTGCCGACGAAGAATTTCGGCGGCCACGATGATTTGAGTTTGGCGATAGGCGGCCTTGGTTTGAACCTCCATTCTGGCGTGGCCATGAAAGTCGGGAGCCATCGAGACGATTTGGATTGCTCCCAGCGTTTTCCCGAGCGACTTGCGTCCCCTCACGAAGTTTCGAGTCATTGCGCTTTGAGCTTCCAGTTCAGCAATCAGTTTTCTGCACTCGGCTATTCGCACGCCATCTTCTTTGATGCTGACAACATCAACTAAATTGTCGAACCAACGGTTGATGTATTTTAGCGACTCGGAATGGTCGGCCATCGTTTTAAGATAGAGCGAGTAACCTGAACGGCCGTAGTGTACCGTCGCATCAAGTATCATGACTCGCGCCGAAATGTCCAAACTTTCAACGATCGTACTGGAGGGTTCCATGTGCGTGAGAGACTCAAGCATCGAACCAAGATCGTCTTCGGACGCCGCGTCTGACATGGCAACAACGCAGATTCCGCGATACGCTCGCTCGCCATAACTTATTGCAAGTTGATGTTCGACGCCGCTCACGCCCTGATGCAAGAGTTCAGATAACCGGTAAAGACGGTTAAAATCATTGAAGGCGTCTGCCGCGTTGCCAGTTCCCAGGCTTCGCATCGCTCGGATTTCCAAATAGTCGGCAACGCCTGTAAGTTCATCAACGATGTGCAAAAGGGATGTCATGATCGCAGGCTCAAAGCTATCTCCGGCAATTCCCAGCAACGGGTGGAAATATCGTTCGCGTTCCAACCCCTGTTCGATCGAATGGAAGGATTCGTTGTTGTGATCCAGCCATTGGTTGAGCTGTGGAAACTGATCTGGAGTCCAGGCAGTCTTTGTTGCGAACTGAAACGCAAGGTTGACTGTGTGTTCATCAAGGTTGTTCTGTTTGTTGAATTTCCGAATCCAGTGCTCGATGCCCAGAAACGGTTGCTGGGCTAAATTTTTCTTTTCGAATCCAGTCCGTTCAAAGAGCGTGCTCGGATCAAATTCTTTTGCATTTTGCACCAACACTTCGATGAATTTGTTCAGGGCATTGTTCTCGGGCGTTACGCCCTCGGAGAAATGTTGGTTAGTCGCTTCGAGGAAGTTAACGTCGCCGTGCGCATTGAGTGGTTCAACGAAAAAAGTCGTTTCATGATTGGGTTCAACCCAT
>CAZJBW010000103.1:0-16013 GCA_964543985.1 uncultured Pirellulaceae bacterium
ACTGTTAACCATACCGTTGATCAAAACGCTGACGACGCCGACCGCACTGTTAACCACACTGTTAATCAAAATGCTGGCGACGCCGACCGCACTGTTAACCACACCGTTAACCGCACCGTCGATCAAAATGTTGACCGCACCTTAGATCATATCGGCGAGTCCTCGCAAACAGCAAACGAAGGCGGATCGCCCTCGACACAGAATCCCAACGCGACGTTCGAAAACATCCCCATGGTGAGCGACCAGACGTTCGAAAACATCCCCATGGTGAGCGACCAGTCAGCCGACTCGTTGGAAGTGGGAGACCTGACAACTGAATCCGAGACAATGGGGACTGACCAAGTCGACCAGCCCCAAGGGACGGAGCAAGCGCGTGCCAGCCAAACAGCGCCTCACAAAAATAAACGGGGTGAAAAAACCAATCTACCCGAGCGGATTGGGGGTTACGATACCATCGGTCGACTTGGCGAAGGCTCCTTCGGTGTGGTACTGAAATGCCGCGACACCAAGCTGGATCGTTTGGTGGCCATCAAGCTTCAGAAGTTGAATCCTCTACAAGAAAGGGCGCGAGTCGACCGATTTTTGCTGGAGGCCAAATCGGCAGCTCAACTGCGTCACCCAAACATTGTTCCGGTCTTCGAGTTTGGTGAATTCGCGGGCAACCAATACATCGTTTACGAATTCATCGACGGGCAACAGCTGGACCACTGGCTGAAGAACAATCCACAGGCCAGTTTGAGGCAACAAATTGAAATGCTGGCTCAGATGGCCGACGCACTTCATTACGCTCATTCGATGGGGATCGTGCACCGCGATATCAAACCCGCCAACATTCTGATCGATGTGAAGAACGAACCTCACGTCGCCGATTTCGGCTGTGCGAAACAGGAGAACGTAAACACGGAACACACCATTGATGGGGCGATGATGGGGACGCCGGCCTACATGAGCCCCGAGGTGACGCAAGGATTCGCTAATCGCGCCGATGGTCAAGCGGACGTTTGGGCACTGGGCGTCATTCTTTACGAGCTGCTGGTCGGTCATCGGCCATTCCAGGGCAAGCTCTCGGAAATGTTCCACCAAATCGCCAATACGGAACCCAAACGCCCCAGGCAAATCGATCCTAAGATCCCGGTTGATCTAGAAACGATTACTCTGAAATGCATGGAAAAAGATCGCCATCGTCGCATGGCCAACTGCCAAGACTTGGCCGACGACTTGCGATGTTGGCTGGACGGACGACCCATCAAGTCTCGGCGAGTCGGCGTTTTTGAACGCACGATGTTGTGGGCTAAACGCAACCCCTCAACCGCGTCTTTGTTGGCCGCCATCGCGGCTTGCCTGGTGTTGCTGGCCGTTGGTTCATTGCTTTACTCCGTCAATATTCGATTGCAACAGCAAGAAATCCTGAGTCGCCGAATCGATGCCTTGGGAACTGCGGCACCGGAAGAATTGCCTGGGATCATTGCTGACCTACAAAACCTGGGCGCGGGGTCTATCAAACAAGTTCAAGAGAGACAGCAAGGTGAGACCGATCCGTTTCCGTTCCAGTTGGCCGTGGTAGGGCTGACAAAGAACGATTCCAGTGCCAACCAAGCTGCACTGACCCAGTTAACCACGTTGTTGACCAGCGCTTCGCCCGGTCAAATCAAAGCCGCCTTGCAGGTCAGTTCCAGCGAACTTAAATCGGCGACGCCGACGTTGTGGGAAATCGTCCAAAACCCTGACCGTCCAGAATTGTCGCGTCTAAAAGCCGCATGTGTTTTGGCGAATGCTGCCACCAACCACGAAAACTGGGACTCCATTTCACCTGCGGTAACCAGATTTCTATTGGCCGCTCCGGCCGATCAAGTTCCCGACTATTGCGAGATGCTACAGCCCGTTGCTAAAAAGCTTCGCGCGACCACGCTCGATTTCTATTCCGATCCAGACGACAGTGTTAATCAACGAGCGGCGTTGATCGCCAGTTGGCTGTATCAAGACGACGTGCCCACCCTGATCCAACTGGGTTTGCAGGGTCACGACGGCCAATTGCAACGACTCAAAAGAGCCTTTCAGTACCAGGCACAAACGATCCTTGCCACGTTGCAGCGCCCCGAATCAGACAACGAACACCAGTTGTGCAACTACTTTTTGATCCAAGCGCTTTGTCAAAAACTAACCAAAAACGTACCGCAGACCGATCAAAACACCGACTGGATGGAACCATTGCGTGCTCGTGGCAGTTCACCGCTTAATCCGATTCGTTATCAAATGATCGAACGGATCGGTTTGTCAGGAGTGGACGTTGAATTGTTGGAGTCGCTGATCGTTAATCATCCGTGGCAACAAAGAAGAGAAGCGAAGTCCGATCCACAATTGATGGGCTTGGTACTGGCATTGAACGGATACGACCGCCAACAACTTTTCAAAAGACGCACACCGTTGGAAGCTCAGTTACTGCAGCTGTTCCAGCAACACTTTGATGTCGGTGTGCATTCGGCCTGCCGATTCGTGCTACAGCAATGGGGTGCTGAAGAATCGTTGGCGACGGCCACGAAACAAATCCAGAGTACCAACCCGATCGATGGGTTTACATGGCATGAAGATCCAAGCGGGATCTGTTTCGCCATTTTTGATGCTGTTAATGACTTTGCTTTTGGTCCGCAAAAGGACTCGCAGAAATCGGTGCCCAATGTTGTACTGGCCGAACGAAAAAGTATCCCTCGCCGATTCGGAATTTCAACGCACGAACTAAACTTCCAACAATTCGCAGATATTGAAAACAAAGTCAAACAACGCTGGGCCCAAGGCGAGAAGTTCTTTGGCAACGAAGCCGAGCTTGCTGCTTACCTGAAAACGCTCAATCAAATTCAGTCTCAACGCATGCAGGACTCCAGGGGTAACCCGATTACGTTCGTCGCAGGTCATCCAATGAACCAGGTTACCTGGCGCGACGTCGCACTGTACTGCCGAGGTTTAGACGACCTGATGGATGTTGCCAAAGATCAAAACGTCTATGAATTATCATTTCAAAAACGAACGTGGCGAGCGAAACCGTTCGACGATTCTTTGAGTCGAACGGGCTATCGACTACCAACCTCAGCGGAATGGGAATACGCTTGTCGCGCTGATTCATCGACCAGGTTCTTTTTTGGAGAGGCCACCAGCGTGCTAGATAGCTACGTGACCTGCATCGAGAATTCGCGTAGCCAGCCCCGTCCTGTTGGCAGCTTGAAACCCAACCTGTTTGGAATGTTCGATATGCAGGGGAACGTTGCCGAGTGGTGCCATGACACCACCTTGGAAAACCCAATTTTGCGACGAGTTCGCGACCAGCATTTCGACGAATCGTCCGACGATTTCAGTGTTTTTCGGGAATTTGGCGAAACTCCCGCCTATTTTTCGGAGAAAAGAGGCTTCCGAGTGGCTCGAACTTATAGCGAGCACTAACTACAATAGGCCTATCTACCTTGGCGGGTAGGAAGAGACTTGTCTGTTCAAATCGGACAAGAGCGGGTGCCCAATTGCTATGAATTCAAGAGTTCTGCCTAGCAACTCTTGGATCAAACGGCGCGCAGGTTAAAGAAGATTTCGCAGATTTCCGAATTTATCCCATTTTGGATAATTTTCTTGGCCTGTTTCCTGTTTGGATGGCATCCATTAGTAAGGACGTGAAATTTGTGCGGCATGATGCCAACTTGGCGTATTAACTTGAGACCTCTCATGCACCAATTCAAACGAAAACATATCGGTAGACTCTCTGGCGTGATCATCTTACCTTTGGTCGCAGTCAGCATTTTCTTCGCAGACGGCCTGCGTGCCAAAATCACCTTTACCCCTGCTGAGAGTCTTGTTGCTTCGGCGATGAACGCCATTCAGGACGAGGGGTTGGATAAAACACTTAGCGCCCACTTCGTCCGACTGAACGACGAAGGTCAACTAGAGGGAACCATCTCGGCCATTGAAAAACAGTCGGGTGACACTATCGGAGTGAGTGCTCTGCAAGTCACCCTGATCCAACGTGGGCAAATCGTCGCGCGAGCAAGCACCAATAGTATGGGCGAATTTAAAACCGAAAACGTCATCCCAGGAATGTATACACTCTGCGTAGCGGGCGACGATGGGTTTTTGGCTTATGGAATTCAAGTCATTGAATCACCTTGGGACGATGGCCTAGAACTGGCGCCTGGTGGTGAAGAGGCCAGCGTCGTACCTCAAACAACGACTCGCTTGGTCTCGTTCCCGACAGCGCAAGAAGACGCAGCTGTGGAAATCACGGCTGCCGTTATTCCGCCTCAGTTTTCAACTCTACAAGAGATCATGGCCCGTCACGTGCCTTTTGGCGTCACTGGCGGTGGCGGGGGAGGGGCCGAATCCGATTCTCAAATCAACGTGGAAGAATCTGTCATTGCAGGTGGATTCCAAGTCAGTTTGCAAGAGGACGGTAGCCTGGTTGGACGAGTCGCGCCACTAGCTTCAGAGAAAGACCAACCCATCCGCTTGCGAGAAATGAACGCGTTCTTGCTTCTGGACGACGAGATCTATCAACAAGTAAAAGTCGATCCCGATGGAAACTTTGCGTTTGAAGACGTTGACCCCGATGTCTACGGATTTGCAGCAGCCGGCGAAGACGGTTTTGCAGCCCTCAGTCTGCAAGTCAAGGAGCCTGTTGATGATCTTAACTCCAACAATACTAATGGCTCGCGTTTTTCAAATGCTTCGTCAATTCGACAAGCTACAAATGACGTAATGCAAGTAGCCATTTGCCTACCGGAAGATATGGATGCTGTCCGTGCCCAATTGAATAGTCTAGGCACTCAAAACGAAGAAGTTGTCTCGGATATGCCAACCGAATTTGGTCAGGCACCATTGGCCAGCACAGGATTCCCAGTTCAAGGTGGGTTCGCACCGACATCCTTTAATGGTGGTGGATTTGGAGACCTCGGCGGATTTAGTGGCGGAGTCGGCGGGGGCGGTGGATTTGGAATTGGCAGCCTTGCCGGCCTAGCTGAATTGGGATTAGCTGCCTTTGTAATCTCTGAAATCGTCGACGAGATCGATGACGATGCAGTTTTCACACCGGCACCCATCAGCCCATTTGCCACACCGACCGTGGTCACACCGACCGTGGCCACACCGACCGTGACAACTCCAACCGCTCCAACGACACCGACGATACCCTTGGATGGCTAGTTAGAGCAAACAGATTGAACTTACCTTAACTGACACCCACCTTGTGACACTTGGTGGGTGTTGTTGTTAATGGAACGTCAGTTTTTCATCTACCAGCACATTCGAGAACGACTCACCCCCAAGACACTAAGGGACGCTAAGCTGTATCCTGTTCTTCTTTGCGTCTTTGATTAATCATATGAGACCTCATTCGTATTTGCTCTGCTGCATCACCTTGAGACTTTGAGGACGCTGAATTTGGTTAACCGAAAAACTCTACTTGAAATTTGTGTCGCTTCGGTCGCCGATGCTGAAATTGCCCAGGCAGCTGGCGCGGATCGCATTGAATTGAATACCGCGTTGCAGTCTGGCGGGCTGACCCCGTCTTTGGGTTTGGTCAAAACCGTTCTGAAGCACGTCTCGATTCCGGTCATCGCTATGGTCCGCCCTAGACCTTCTGGCTTCTGTTACAGCGACCGCGAATTCGAAACGATGTGCTGTGATGTGCAATTACTCATGCAGGCTGGGGTGGCGGGAATAGCCTTTGGTGTCTTGACGGACCAAGGTGACATTGATGTCCCCAGGAGTCAGCGTATCGTCGAACTTGTTGGTTCCGATGGACAGACCGTGTTTCACCGTGCTTTCGATATTGTGCGAGACCAACCGACGGCTCTTCGGCATTTAATTGATTGCGGCGTGTCACGAGTCATGACTAGCGGTTCGGCAAGTCGCGCTTGGGATGGCCGCGCCCAAATTCGCAACCTTCAGCAGATAATCGAGCAGCAGAATACTACCATGCAGATCCTTGCCGCTGGCGGTGTACGCAGCGACCACGTTGTGTCATTGATCGAGGAAACGGGTATCTCGCAGGTTCATGCCGGCCTGGGCCAATGGTTGACGGATGCTTCCTATCAAACCAGCGAACAAGTCAATTTCTACTCAACGGCACCCCAGGATCCAGCCGTATACCGTGAGAGTTGCGCCCAATTGATTCGCGAAATGGTGCAGATCCTGCCCTGAAGACTTCGTTTTCCAAGGGAATACAACGGCTACGGCCGCTAATCCCGTTTTATGACTTGACAGGCCAAGCCAGTTTTATGATCATTCCAGATCAATTTTTCCGGCGATTTCCACGTTTGCACCAAACAAAACCATGAAAATCCAATCTGGCGACACAGTGAAAATTATCCGCGGTTCCGACCGAGGCCACGTAGGTAAAGTCGTGGCTGTCGATCACGAAAAGAACCGTGTTCTAGTCGAGGGTGCCAACCGGGTTTACAAGCACGTTAAACCCAGCCAACGGAACCCACAGGGTGGACGTCTGCACAAGGAAATGCCCGTTCACGTTTCTAACGTGATGGCCATGTGCCCCAAAACGAACAAGCCAACTAAGATCGGTTACCGTTACCTGGATGATGGTTCCAAGGAACGGTTCGCCCGTGTCAGTGGCGAACCCATGGGCATGATCTCGCCAGCCAAGAAAAAGTACGCCAAGAACAGCTAACTGGACCTGGAAACGATCCAACTGAAACACTAACAAACCCCGGATTCACATGCTGTGAAACCGGGGTTTTGTTTGTTGGTTGATTGATGGGCCACGACTACTGGTCGGGCAATTGTGCCTGACGAATATCTGACAGATCCAACACGCGGATATTGACTTCGTCCACCAAAGCTTCGCCGTAACCGGTAAGCGCCAAAGTGACTCGCACGTCTTCGTCTTTCAGAGCACAACGGTAGATTGAAAATTCCTGCCAGCCGTTGGTCAGATTCACTCGCTCGGCCAATTGAGGCCCGCCAAGAGAATCGATGATCATGAATCCGTCCAAAGATCCACTGATTGGTTGAGTGACTTTAACCCAACCGTGAATCCGCACCAGCTGGCCCGCTTTAACGGGAACTGGCGACGACTTAATCCACAACGGCGTTCGGTCGACGGCATCGTTCGATGCGTATTCGGATGTGGCTTTCATTAGCAACGACCGACTACCATCGACGGCATCGGTGGTCGTCAATTCAACGTGAGTCTTCACTTCTGGGTCACTGGAACGATGGTTTTCCCACGAATTGGAAGTCATGTGTTTCAAGTTTTCAAAGTCGCCACCGGCCAAACCATTGGGTTGCCAGGCTTGCGGATCGATGCGACTGACCAATTCAAAGTGCAATGGGACCAACGAAACGTGAGTCAACAATGGGCTGGAGGTCTGCGACGAAAATCGTTGCCTAGCTACATCCAGGATGTTCATTCGCGCCACGGCTAACTTTTGATCTGCCACAAACATCAAGCGATTTGCTGTCAGAGCGCTACCACCGGTTACCAACGCTTCGGCCTGCCGCAAGGCGTTGTTGGCCTCGTTAATGGACCCGGACGCTGCTGGATTGTTTTGCCCGATACGTTCTAACTGTTCGTGAATCAGCCGGACAATGGCTAGCCATTGTTGAGCGATCCCCAAATGCATTTGAGCGATCGTTTCCTGACCACCCAACAAGTAGGATTCGGCCATACGGTTAACCACCGACGAATCATTAGTGATGACAACCGCCTCGAGGGCTCCGCAATTTTCGACTTCAATTTCGTTACCCACGATCGCTCGGCCTTGGCTAAGTGGAATCATTCCACTTTCCGAAAGGTGGTAGGCGTTTTCAGATGCACTTAGTGAATGATCGGAAAACTTGAAGCTTCCAACGGGCGTACCACCGGCAACCAACTGTTCCTGGTGCGAAGATTTTTGGATCAGCACCAACTTGCCTCGTGGAATCGCCAGAGTCGTCAATTGTTGGCTGCCTGCTTGCGATTGCTTCCGATTCACAACCGCTCCGCCACTGATCCATGGTTCGATCTGGCGCAAATGGGCATTCAGCCAACGCAGGGTCAAGCTTCGCAAATTGGCAACTGGATCCGAGGCGTCTAGCCGACTGTCCGAAAGATACCGCAACCCACGTGCACCACCTGCCAAAGCTTCGTAGGCCATGAATTTGATTTGATGAGAATCCAATGGCATCGGTGGAACTCGCGAAGTCAACGCTCGTGACTGAGCTCGAATCGATCCTGATGCTTCGGTTTGAATGGAGGCCATCATCGGGACACTATTTTGTGCCAAGGATGATCGCTGCTGTACCCAGTCACTATACTGTCGCAGCATGAAGCTGCCGCCGATCGGTTCGAAACCAACCGAAAGAATGTCGGCGTGTCGCGACAGATCAAACAGTCCAGTGGCGGCGAACGCGATAAATGGTCGGTCTGACCGGAAATCCGACTGCTTGGTTTCGTTGACTCGAGTGCGAACTCGTTCCAAGTCACTTTGCCCCAAATTCTTGCCTAACGACCAAGCCAACACGCGATCGAACTCGGCCGATACGGGTTGATACCCAGTCGTTTCGGGTGGTGGGCAAATGATCCACATATCCAAACGTTCGGCCTGTCTAAGTTGTTGGACGGTGGCTGTTTCAGAAAGCTCGATGGTGTTGAACCCCAAACCGCGTAGATAATCGAAAGGTTCGCCATTGTGTTGAATACAACGAGGAAAGAACGGACGATTGCGGACTTCAATAATTGTGCCGTTGGTTGAAGTAAGCGCTGGTCGTTGGTTGGCTTGATCTTGAAACTCTTGTAGATACGACACATGTCGCACCAGGTTGGTAGTCTTGCTACGAACTGGACTCGAAACACCGATGGCACCTGGCATGCCCACATCGTCGATCCACACAGTACTGGAACCGACCCCGGTGTAGACATTCAAAACCAACTTGTCGACGTATGCCTGCGACGGGTCCACGGGCAGATTGTATTTGGTTCGCAGTTTCCAGATCTCTTTCTCTAAAAGATCGGGTAGCGTTTGATCCATATCGGCAAAGGTTAGCAGTTGCCAACGATCGGTTTGTTCATAAATTGGACCGGGTATTAATACCGTCATGGGTCCCGATTCATTGGGATCGTCGGCGTTGGGCAAAGTCACACGGGCCATTAATTGCAGTTTCGGACGGGTCCCTTTGACCCATAACTCCGGCTTCAATTCGTCGATCACATGAGCATGATCGACGTTTTGGCTGACCAGGATCTTGGTTCCCCATCCCACGTTGAAATGCAGTCGATGACTGTTGGGGGCCGAGTGAAATTCGTTGTTGGATTCGGTGATCGACCAATTCCGTTTTGTAATCTGACAATCGGTCTCACCAATTTCCCAGACACCCGTTTGTGCTTGGGCCGAACAGGTAATGAAACACGCCCAGACTAGCCATAAGAAGCTTACGGTCTTTGGCAGTTTATAATTTTGACCGGTTTTAAGGACTGGTCGGTTTCGATTTGTTTCCATTTCACATCAATGCCGTTTTGGATGAACGTCCGGTCACAACATCTGCTAAAACTAAGGTTTTCGCCGACGTTTCGTCTGCGCGCAATAGGGTGAGGGTTTGTAGCAAGCGTTTCAAATCCCAGCTATAGCGATTTCGTGTTGCGTTGGCACCACATCACGAAAATCGCGAGACAGATTACTTTTCCCCGCAAACCCTTAAAAACAAAGGATTTGCTACCTCAATCCAAACTCTCTTAATTTGCTGGCACGGCTTCTGCATTAAGGAGGTCATGTCAAGCCAACCGGAGATGAAACATGAGTCAAATGCCTTCCAATCGAATCAAAACACAACAAGACGCTTTGCCCGCGGAAATCGCTGAACTGGAACGACAAATTGAAAACTTGCCAGCGGAATACCGCGGCGAGATTGAAAAGAGCGTTCAACGAGTTATGGAATTCACCCAACGCCGACGACGCATTCTGAACTTGGTGCAAGAAGCATTGGGACAGCTGAGACTTGATATGAAGTATCTAATGTTCGATTTGGACGCCACGCGTCGCGAACGAGATCTCTACAAAAAAGCTTTGGACGAACAACCGTAAGCCAGCCGACCATTCAAACCGAATGAACTCCTCCGACAAGTTGATCTCTCGGTGAATCAGGCCAGTCAGACCAAACTGGCTGGCCTGATTTTTTGCGCTTTCTAAAATTCCGGTGTTACTGGTAGCTCGGAAAATTCCAGTTCTATCGTCATGTTAGACCGACTTCTGCGGTCTCATTCGACTCTTAAAACGTTGAATTTACTGTAGTTGCGGCCTAAACTGGTATTCTACCCATGGGTTGCGCGGCATCTTCTTCCACTGCGGGAAAGCGGTCTTAATCTGCCGACTTGGTACTCTTACTAATTTGCTTTCATGCCTGAACTGACAACAGACGAACTTTGCCAACGCATCCTGGGTTGCCGCCTGCTGGACAATAAGCAGATTAACGAAGCTTTGTCCGCCATCGGTAGCCGCAACGTGGACGCTGAGACCTTCAAGACATTCTTGTTACGGCAAGAATTGTTGACCAACTGGCAATTGACTCGTGTCTTGGACGGTCACAAGAAGGGTTATTATTACGGCAACTGGAAAGTGTTGTATTTGGTCGGGGCTGGAACCTTTGCCCGAGTGTACCGGTCGGTGAACTCAAAAACGGGCGACGTGAAAGCCGTTAAGGTTTTGCGAAATCGTTATGCCGACGACATGTTGACTCGAGAACGCTTCATGCGGGAAGGGCAAACGGTGATGAAGTTGCGTCACCCGAACATCGTTCCGATCTACGAAGTCGATAACTTTCGCGGACGGATCTACATGGTGATGGACTTTATCGAAGGCCAGAACTTACGTGAATTCGTGAAGGCGCACAAACGAATCAAGATGAATACCGCCCTGGAAATTACTCGCGACCTTTGCTCGGGGTTGGCCTATGCCGCCACCAAAGGAATTAGCCATCGCGATATCAAGTTGTCCAACATCCTGTTGTCCAGTGCCGGTCGAGCCTGCATCGTGGATTTCGGATTGGCAGCCGCCGATGACCATGATGACCCTCGGACTGGTGGCTTCTTCAATCCACGTTCGGTTGATTATGCCGGTTTGGAAAAATCCACAAACGCACCTCGCAACGATCGACGCAGCGACATCTTTTTTGCAGGTTGCAACCTGTATCACATGTTGTCGGGCGAGCCACCATTGTATGAAACTCGCGAACGCATGAAACGCATGTCGGCCGATCGATATCGCAATGTGAAACCCCTTTCTACCTTGTTGCCCGAATTGCCTCACCGGGTGGTTGCGTTGACCAATAAGATGATGGCATTGAATCCTAAAGACCGATTTCAAACTTCACGCAAGGCAATGGAAGCCACAATGGAAGTGATCGCCGCAATCAAACGTGGCGATACTCGACAGTACGATACCAACCTGTCAGAAAAAGAGGCCAAAGCTTACGCCGCACAGACTCAAAAAATCACGGAAGGCGAAGGCAAGACAGTGATGGTCGTCGCTGCCAATCAACGACTGCAAGACAAAATGCGCGAACGCCTAAAGAAGATAGGTTACCGAGTCCTGATCCTAAGCGATCCGGTCCGAGCCCTAGATCGGTTTCGACACCTGGACCCGGCCGAGGATCTTCCAGCTGACTGCATCATCTTTGGAACCGCAAGTTTGGGTTATTCCGCTGTTGCCGCATTTGAGGAACTGGTGACCTTTCCGATGGCCGAAGATATTCCTGTCATTATGTTAGTGCTGGATGAAAGAACTCAAGAATTTCAAGCAAAAATGGATTTGAAAGAGCACCATCGAATCCTCTCTTTACCCATCAAGTTCCCGAAAATCCGAGCCGCTCTTCAAAGCCTACTAGGCATTTCACCGTCGGTCAGCCAGCCAGCCGACCCAGCATAGTCTTCTCATTCTGTTCGTCTCATTCCTATGGAAAGGAATATGTCGAATGTGATTTCTTTTTCGATAAACACACGCAATTCCAATTCATGGAGATCTCGTTGGTGCCGGTCGAAGAACGTCTGATAGGGCCGCCTACATTGAAACAGCGGCCCTATTGAATGAGCTTTTACCAACGCCCTTAAATTTCCAAAGCATTCAATTGCGAGTGAAGTTATGAAAATCCTTTCCGTGCTCAAAACACTTTTCCCGTTAGCAGTTGTTTGGGCAAGTTCCTGCATTGTGACTACCACCAATGCGGATTTGATCATTACGGAATTCTTGGCCAATCCTAATGGAGCTGATAGCGGAGGCGAGTACTTTGAGCTTTTCAATTCAGGATCTTCGGCCATCGACATTGGCACTTTGACCATCCTGGACGACGGCAGCGATTCGATCGATCTGATGTCATTTGCTGGTACCCTCATTGACCCCGGTGACTTTGTTGTATTTGGTAACAATTCTGCTCCGCACGTCGATATCGATTACAACCCGCTTGCTGGTAGCTTTATCATTGCCAACGGTGCTGACGAAATTGTTGTGCGTGACACAGCTTCGGGAACGGACCTTGCCCGCTTGAATTATTCGGATGGAGACCCTGAGGGGGAAGGGACTGCACTCGTTTTGGACAACACAGCCAATGCCATCAGTGGCTTAACGTTAGAAGCAAATTACATTGCAGAAACAATCGACACACTCGACGGTGCCGACGTGGGCTCACCCGGTGTCGCCGGCTCAACCATCATTGCGGCAGTCCCCGAACCAACGTCGCTGACCCTGCTGGGCGGACTAGCATTTGGACTATTTGTTAGCAGACGACGCTAGTCGAACTTGCTGGACAGCCAAGAATCAAACATGATAAGCCTTGCTCAGTGAGTAAGGCTTTTTTTGTGCGCAATCTAATATGACCTTTGACAGTTGGAATTCTCTTGAGACTGCCGAGCAAATCTCGGTAATGTTCCCCCATTGCGAATTGGAAAATCCACATCGCGCTTGCTCCAACTTGCAAACCATTGCCCAACTAAAGATCCCATTCGATTTGATGCAGGCGCTGGTCCATCAACTTAGCGAAATACTGCCGAGTATTAGTGACCCCGATATGGCGTTGAACAATTTGGAACGATTCTTTGCCGCCTCAAGAAACGCTCTGGGATTGGCAGCTTTGATCCAACGCGATCAATCTTGTCTACCGATACTGCTGAAAATCTTCTCCAGTAGCCAATACCTAACGGACCAATTGATCCGAGATCCTTCTAGTTACGACGCATTGCGATTGGCGGCTGGCCAACCCGTAACGCGAGAACTGTTGGTCGACGAAATTGATAGCCAATTGCAACAAATATTGGAAGACGACGACAAGGCCGCCTGCACTTTGATTCGCCGTTTCAAGCATCGTGAGACTTTGCGTATCGCCTTCGGTGACATCATTGGGCGACAAAACATAGAGACCATCACCGCTCAAATTTCCAACTTGGCAGATGCTATCTGTACCGCAACGCTAAGCTTTGCTGCTCGTCAACTAAATCAACGGTACGGATCACCGAAGACTCGTGATGGAAGACCAGCCACGATTTCGGTTTTGGCGATGGGCAAATTGGGTGGCCGAGAATTGAATTACTCTAGCGATATCGATTTAGTTCTTGTGTATTCCAATGAAGGAAACACGGACGGGAAACGAGCGACTTCGAATCGTGACTTTTTCGATCGTTGGGGACGACGGTTTGTCAAACTGTTGACCGAAAACACAGCCTTGGGAGTCGCCTATCGAGTTGATTTGCGTTTGCGACCTGGCGGATCCAAGGCCGCCATTGCTTGCAGCTTCGATCACGCACTTAGCTACTACGACGTGCAAGGACGAACCTGGGAACGCCAAGCATTGGTGAAAGCGAGACCCATTGCCGGCGATATCGCAATGGGAAACGCACTACTTAGCCAACTTCAAAACTGGATTTATGAAAAGCGAGTATCCTTAAACGAAATCATTGGCATCAAAGGATTGAAGCGGCAGATCGAACGTCGATCGACGCTTGACGGTGATGAATTCACAAACGTTAAAACAGGGTGGGGCGGTATCCGGGATATCGAATTCGCCATTCAGTTTTTGCAATTGTTGCATGGTGCCAGCTCGGAAAATATCCGTACCGGAAACACTTTGGAAGCCATCGATCGTCTTTACCAAGCAGGAGCCATTTCGACTCAGGAAAAAACTCTACTAGACAACAATTATCGTTGGCTACGGCGGCTGGAGCATCGATTGCAAATCATGTTCGACCTGCAAACCCATTCGCTACCAGAATCCGCGATCGAAAAATCCAAGATTGCCCGCCGGATGAATTTCACGGAAGACGACCCTTCCAACCTGTTACAACAATTCGATGACAAGTTGTTGGAAGTCACCAGCCAGAACCGGTCGATCCTTGATCACCTACTGCACAATGCGTTTCCCGACCAAGACAGTGGCAAGGAGACAGGGCGTGAAGCGGATTTGATCTTGGATCCGTTACTGCCGGAAGATTCAGTGATCAGCATTTTGAAGGACTTTGGATTTTCCAACCCGTTGGCGGCACACCGTCATTTGCATCTGCTGGCCAACGAACGGAACCGATTCCTGAGTCCACGGCGCTGTCGACACTTTCTAGCGGCCATTGCTAACCACCTGCTGCACGAAATCGCTCGCACGCCCGATCCGGACGAAACATTGTTGAACCTGACCAAGGTCAGCGAATCACTGGGCGGAAAAGCAGCGATCTGGGAATTGTTTCAGGTTCATCCACCCGTTCTGAACTTGTACGTTCGGTTGTGTGCCTCGTGTGATTACCTGTGCAACATCCTGACTAGAAACCCTGGGATGATTGACGAACTAACCGATGCACTCATCTTGCAACAACTGCCAGACATTCAACAGCTACAAACTGCTTTACGTGATCTGCTAGTTGGCGCGGAAGATGCCGAGCCCATTTTTCGCAGCTTCAAAGACGCTCATCATTTGCGAGTAGGAATTCGCGACATTACAGGTCGAGACGAGATCGCCCGAACGCACCGTGCCCTTAGCGATGTCGCCGAAACCTGCATCTCGAAAATCGTGGCATCCGAAGAGCAAGCGTTAAGCGAACGTTTCGGAACACCCTACGACCAAGACGGAAACGTGATCCCTTTGCAAGTCTTAGCGATGGGAAAGCTGGGTGGCCGCGAACCCAATTATCACAGCGACCTGGATGTCGTTTTTCTGTATCAAGGTGACGGTGTTTCGCAAACGGTCGGTGGTCGGCAATCCACCAACCACCAAGATTACTTCAGTCGGTTGGCCGCCAATATCAGCAAGCGAGTTTCAAAGTCGGGTCGGTGGGGTAAGCTGTACGACATTGATAGTCGACTTCGCCCCACTGGCAAAAGCGGATCTTTGGCCGTTTCAGAAAAGGAATTTCTGCGTTACTTCGTCAATGGAGATGGACAACTTTGGGAACGTTTAGCACTCTGCAAGGGCCGTCCCATTTATCGAACTAGCGAATCGGTGGTGCCATTGAACCAGCTGATTCACACATGCGTGACCAGCCAACCGTGGTTGCCCCAGCATGCCCGCGAGGTTGGCGACATGAGGATCCGCATGCAAGAAGGTGCCTCGACTCGCAACATTAAACGCGGTCCCGGCGGCACCGTTGACGTGGAGTTCGCCATTCAGATGTTGCAATTAAAATATGCCTGCGAGTTTCCCGATGTACTAACACCCAATACCGTGCAGGCTGCTAACCAATTGAAATCTCACCAATTAATCGCCGAATCAGACTTCGAGTTTTTTCGTAAGTCGTACAACATGTTGCGGTGGGTCGAGGCTCGCTTGCGATTAATGAACACCGCATCCCGTCACGACATGCCGGACGATGAACAATCGTTGGCGAAACTAGCCATGCTGCTTCAGTACCCCAACCATCATCAGTTAGTATCGGATGTCCAATACCTACGTCGTGAAAACCGTCGACGATTCGTTGCCTTGCTTGATGCTCATGGTCCTGTCTAGAGAGTGACAGACTGGGGTAAGACTTCGAGTTTGCCATGGAAAAATTGATTCTGCGGTAAGCATTATTCCAGCGA
>CAZJBW010000103.1:16113-16287 GCA_964543985.1 uncultured Pirellulaceae bacterium
TCCCCCTCTCCGGAGCTTAGACTCCGACTCTCCCCAAGGAGAGTGACAAGACTGGGGTGAGACTTCGAGTTTGCCATGGAAAAATTGATTCTGCGGTAAGCATTATTCCAGCGACGTAATCCCCCTCTCCGGAGCTTAGACTCCGACTCTCCCCAAGGAGAGTGACAAGACTGG
>CAZJBW010000104.1:0-16020 GCA_964543985.1 uncultured Pirellulaceae bacterium
TGGTGTCCGTAGCCGTGCGGCAGGCTGACGACTCCGGGCATGATTTCGTCAGTGATTTCCAAAGGTGCCTTTACGGACCCAACGCTGGACGAGATCGCGACGACTGCGCCGTCAACCAGGCTCAACTTCTCAGCGTCACTTGTATTCATCATCAGCGTGCAACGATCGGCGCCTTTGACCAGTCGCTGCGAATTGTGCATCCACGAATTGTTGCTGCGCAAATGCCGACGACCGATCAGTAAAAAATCGTTGGCCTCGGGTTGGCTTTCGGTTGCCGCCCTTAGTTGCGGGGTCACGGCCTGCTTCAAGTGATCGACGTAAACTTTCGGTGCGGCGTCAATTTTCTTGTCTGGTGTTCGCAAACCTGCCGGAAGTACCGGTTGTAATTCGCCTAGATCAATGCCGTTGGGGTGGGCTTTGAGTCGTTTGAGCGAAAGACCTTTGCGAAACATTCCGTAGGGCCCAGCTTTCAAGCCAAGATCCAGCAACCGATCGGGAGTTAACCAACGCAGGATTCGCTTTTGCATTCCTGAGCGTATTCGCCCACCGATTCCGTTTGGCTTGGGCGTCAACCGTAACGCCAATTCTTTCATGATCTGCCAGTCGTACATCGAACCGGGCTCGGGCGCAAAGATCTGTGGCGAATACTTAGACACGTTCCGCACAGCTAAAGCGAGAAAGGCAAAGTCGTAATGATCGGTCTCAAGACCGCTGGGCGATGGCAGAATCAAATCGGCGTGCCGCGTCGTTTCGTTAATGTAGATGTCATGGGCAACAAAAAAGTCTAGCTGCTGCAAGGCTTGTTCCAGCTGCACACCGTTGGGCGTCGACAGAACGGGATTGCCGGAACTGGTCACGAGTGCTTTGATTTGTCCTTTGCCGGGCGTCAATATTTCTTCGGCCAGAATCGCGACTGGTAAATCGCCTTCAAATTCTGGTAAGCCGCGAACTCTTGATTTCCAACGGCCGAATTCGTGAGTGGTTCCCGATTTCCCTACCAGGCTAACCGCAGGTTTGGCAAACATTTGCCCGCCGGTACGGTCAAGGTTTCCCGAGACCAGGTTGATGGCGTTGATGAGCCAATGGCATAGCCCGCCGTGCGGCTGAGTGGATACTCCCATGCGACCGTAGACGACGGCTCGTTTGGCGGTCGCGAATTCAGTGGCGATGTTTTCGATCGTCGCTGAATCCATCCCGGTGATTTGAGATACGTTTTGCGAAGTGAATTCGGCGACGGCGTCTTTCAGTTGTTCGACGCCTTTGGTGAAGCTACTCAAGCGACCAAGGTTCACGGCATCGTTTTGGAACAGGCGATTCAATATTGCGGCCAGCAGGAACGCGTCGGTGCCGGGGCGAATGAAGTGATGCTGCGTCGCCAGTTTCGCCGATTCAGTGCGACGCGGATCGACCAGAACGACTTTGCCGTCGCGTTTGGTGATGGCTTTCAAGCGGTTTTTAACGTCCGGGGCTGTCATCAAGCTGCCGTTAGATGCCGCCGGGTTGGCTCCCAGCATTAACATGTAGTCGGTATTGTCGATGTCCGGAATCGGGATCAACAGCCCGTGCCCGAACATCAAGCTAGCCGCAAGGTGATGCGGAAGTTGGTCGACCGAGGTGGCGGCGAAACGATTGCGAGTGTTGAGCGATCGCTTTAGATATTTTTGGAAAAGCAACGCTCCCGAATTGTGAACGGTCGGGTTTCCCAGATACAGTGCGACCGAATCGTCACCATGTTCCTGCCGAATCTGCATCAGCTTTGATTCGACTAGATCGAAGGCGTCTTCCCAGCTGATCGACTCGAATCCGTCTTCGGTGCGCCGCACTGGCGTCTTCAACCGGTCGGGGTCGGCATGAATGTCTTGGAGTGCGATTGCTTTGGGGCAAATGTGGCCGCGACTGAGCGGGTCGTCTTTGTCTCCTTTGATGGAAATCACTTGCTGGCCATCGTGCTCAATCGTCAGACCGCAGATCGCTTCGCACAGGTTGCAAGATCGAAATGCGGTTTGAGTTTGGGAAGCCATTTAAGTTATCCGTTTGGCGTGGCTGCACTGGCCTGAATTCTGGCGAATCCAGCTGCGCTTATACTTGATCTGGACGCACAACTTGGGTGGTGACCTGAAGCATAAACAGAACCGCAATCACGATGCTTAACGCCAGCGAGATGTAGCACATTGGAATGCCGTAAGGCCCGACTGGGCAAACGCCTCCCTTGACTAATTCTAGTACCGTAGCAAGCGCTGCGAGTCCACCAGCGATGAACGTTCCTCCCCAAAAAAAGTAGCTGCCTGCCGCGCCTGGCATAAGGATCGAAATTGCGACACCGAGCGCGATCAGGACGTATCCACCGAACGCGATGTAGCAAGCGGGAACCATGTCGCCGAGAACGGGGCACGCTTCGCCAGACTGGTACTGGTCGTAGGAAAGCCGCCCCGCGCCCCAAAGCCCGAAAAGAACTATTGCGATCAGTGCAATTCGTATGAACATTCAAAGTTTCTCGTAACGTGGCAAAGGCTTCCAGCCTGTGGTTAGTGATTAAGACACAGGCTGGAAGCCTGTGCCCCTTTTCCTACTCGTTGGTTTCCAAACGGCACTCGATCATGCTGCCTAGTTGCGGTGCGGGGAAGACTTGTGTTTGACCGTTCAAAAACTTGACTTCAATGGACTTAACTTCGGTCCCACCGGTTCCAATGGTGATCACCGGTGACGAATCACTGCAGAGGCCTTCGCCTTTGACGAACGGCTGGTAAATCATTCGTCCGTCCGCCAATTCCGCTTTGACCATCGCGCTAACAGACTCCACGATATTGGGGAGCAGTACTTTTACGAAACCAGTTTCGCTGTTGTCGCTGATAAACGCTTTGGGAGCACCGGCAATGTTGACATGAATCAAATCGGGTGCTCCGTCGAGATTGAAATCAGCCGTCACGGGCGAGATGCCGAATTGCTTATTCACGACCCCAATTTGTGCACCAGCTTCTGCGAACTGCCCTTCCGTGTTTTGCAACAAGAACCGTCCGGGAAGCCTTAGGAACTCAAATTTGTGAGGCGGCAGATCGACGTAGTTCTCGGACACAACCAAATCCGTTCGGCCGTCGAGATTGAAGTCTTCAAAGACACAGCCCCAGGAAAATTCGTAGTCGGCGACTTTTACTTCGTCCGCGGTGTCGGTGAATTTAAAATCGCCATCGTTATGGAACATGATCCAATCGGAATGGTAAGTTTGCTCAGACGTAAGGTCACCTTTGGCCATAAATGGAGGAGCGGTCGTTCCGGTGTTGGAAAAGAAGAAGTCGACCAAACCATTGTTGTCGTAATCGCCGACTGCGACTCCCATTGGGTAACCGAATACGTCAGATGTGGGATTCTTGACGTTTTCAAACTTCATTCCACCGTTATTTTTCCAGGTGCGAACTTGGCCAGTATCGTGAGCGACGATCAAATCTTCGTCGCCGTCTTGATCCGCATCGTAGAAGACCGCTTGAAACGTATTGTGTTTGTAGAGCAAGCCAGCCTCTTCCGTTTTATCGGTGAAGGTATTGTCGCCATTGTTGATCAACAAAGCGCTTTGCCCGCCGTACCCTTCTTTATTGAAGATGTTGTAGCCTTCGATAAATTCCTTCTTGATATAGCCACAAACGTACATGTCGAAATTGCCGTCTCGATTCAAGTCGACCACGGCAACCGACAACGGGCAAGTGTCTTCTTGTAAGGGGACTTCGAGATTCTTTCCTGTCAGTTTTCCACCATCGTTGGTGTATAGCCAAATGCTGTTTTTGCGAGTCACAATCAAATCGTTGTCGCCATCGTGATCGACGTCCAGCGAAGTCGCACTCATTGAGGCTTCGGACAGGTCTTCTTTTTTGAAACCTGTTTCAGAGGTGATGTCGACAAATTTTCCATCAACGAAACGAAAGATCGCATCCACCTGGTCCTGCCCGCCGCAAAGGAAAAGCTCTTCGGCACCATCGTCTAGGTTGAACGCACAACCGCCAGTGGATTGGATCTGCGTTTTCTTGACGTAGTTGTGAGTGAAGGGGATTTCGACTTCCGAGTATTTTGGAATGCTGATGCCTTCCATTGATACCTCGTAAGGTACTCCCGCGTCGTTTCTGAATCGCATGATTACGAACACCATCAAAAGCACGACAGCGCAGAATATGAAAATCGGGATCCACTTGAGATAGGAAAAGATGGTTTTCTTTTTCTTGGTGGGCGCCGACTGTTCGGTTGTCTCGTTATTTTCATTCATAGTTAATCTTTCTTACATGTTTCTTGTGTTCTTGCTGTGATCTAAGAGCCGGAGGCAAGTTCTCGGGTATCTCCAAAAGTCAGTGACAGCAAGAAAAACAAAGTAAACCCAACGTTCAACGCAATCGGTGCCACGAATCTTCCAATTTCTGGTGCGATCAACAAGATAATGAAGTTCATTACCAGAAGTACGATCGGGCTGGTCGCTGCCATCCACTTTGGATAGCGGGTCAAGCCCGTCAAAACTTGTTTGATGTAGATGATTGAAATCACCAGCGTCGTGACGCGAATAACGTTCAGGAGTGATTCGCACCTTAGATTATACAGGTCAATCAGGTTGGTGTCTTTAATTAGATCCGCATGATGAACGAGCGATCCGATGCTTGACCGCGAACTCATCCACATCGCTCCGTATAGAAACCCAAACGCGCCAATCAAAAACAGGACCTTTGAGATCTTTTTCCCGGCTGGCTTGATCATTTCTGCGATATGCCAAACGCCAGCAAAATAAAACGGCACGCCGATCACGGCAAAAAAATGGCCGACGTTCAGCCTGGCCTCGGAGGTGTTGATCATAAAATCAAAACCTGTTTCGCCCAGACCAAGCCGATGCTCGTCAAAGTGGAGCAGAAATTCTCCTATGCCACATAAGATCGCGCCGAGCAGCCCAAGCAGACCAGACAGTTTGAATTGATTCACGGGGATCCGCTTTCAGTAGTGGGCACGGGACTTGGGGCAATTTCGCCTAGCCTTATTAGACGAAGAGTCAGCGGTTGGATAACACAAAATCCTAAATGTTTGTTGTAGCCTTGCCACGTACTCCTCAAAGATATCCAAAATTCAATTTATGGCAAAGACATGTTTTGCGATGGACCAATCACGCATAAAGTAGCGAGCGACGGATCGCAAATTCAACCAGGTTACCCTCAATGAAATTACCCAAGTTCTTTTGGAAGATAGTTGGCGCTCTGCTTGTGTTGTCTTTTTTGCTGCCCATTCCCTTTGGAACGATCCGGCTGGCGTTAGGCTTGTCGATTCTTGTTTGCGCAAGTTTACGCTTTGCGCTCGCTGTTCAAGCAGGTCGTCGCAAGTTCGACTGGCTCAATCGGCCGATGACTTGGTTGGAAGACAAACTTGGTGAGCGGTGGGCTGGTAACTTGATGGTCACTCGCCCGGAAAATGATCCGCGAAGCCATTTTCCTGGCAGTAAGCAGCCGGCAAATTCACAGCAAGAGGGCAAACCCTAGTTGCCGGACAGCGGTACGTCCTGCCTATCGGCCAAGCTATCAAACGCATAGCATCTGAGTTTTCGTCAAACCTGTAACTTAATTTGATACGCTGTTTGTTATCGAGCGTTCCAGAATCATTAAATCGCTACCAACACACAGACCGCTGGCGGAAAAAGCCAAGAAGGAAACCCATGAGTGAAATGTTGAAGGTCGCGTCGTTTAGCGAACTGCAAGACCGCAAACCGGCCTACGCACTGGCAGGTGAAGTTGACCTGGTGGTCGTTCGCTACGATGACAACGTCTCGGTATTGTACGGACGCTGCCTGCATCGAGCGGCCTTGATGAGCGACGGGCACGTTAAAGGCAACAACCTTTTCTGTGGAGTTCACAATTGGGATTACCGGATCGACACCGGAGTCAGCGAATACAACAACGCTGAAGCGCTTCACAAATTCGATGCGACCATCGAAGGCGACGATGTGTTGATCAAGAAAGCCGACGTCGACGCATTCGCAGCCGTTCATCCGCAACCGTTTAATCGCGACGAGTATCTCGGGTTGTATCAGGACGTTCACGGTGGTCCCGAAGAACCCAGCAATGGCTACATCCAAATGTTGGCACGGCAGGGCAAAAAAGGGATCGGCCATCACGGGCCAGTTTCTTCAATGGGCGTTCCAGCGCCTGAGTTGCCATTATGGAACGACTTGCAATTCGTCACCGCGCAATTGGCACGGCAACCGCTGCTTGACGACGACCCTGTTGGAACCGAATTGGTCATTGGGCCCAAAGCGACCAAGCCATTGACTCTGAAAATTCCACTGTTCGTTTCCGATATGTCGTTCGGAGCTCTTAGCGAAGAAGCAAAAGTCGCATTGGCGACAGGTGCCGAGCTGGCTGGAACCGGGATCTGCAGTGGCGAAGGCGGCATGTTGCCGGAAGAGCAAGCAGCGAACAGCCGTTACTTTTACGAGTTGGCATCTGGGCGGTTCGGTTACTCGATCGACAAAGTCAAAAAATGCCAAGCGTTTCATTTTAAAGCGGGGCAGGGGGCCAAAACGGGAACCGGCGGTCACTTGCCGGGCTCGAAAGTCGTTGGCAAGATCGCCGAAGTTCGCGGTCTTAAAGAGGGCCAAGACGCGGTCAGTCCTTCACGCTTCCCTGACTTTAACGGAGTTGGAGATTACCAGAAGGTTGCAGCCGAGGTGCGCGAAGCAACGGGCGGGATCCCGATCGGCGTGAAAATGTCGGCTCAGCATATCGAAGACGACATTGATTTCGCGATCGCCATCGGCGTCGACTATATCATCATTGACGGGCGAGGTGGCGGAACTGGCGCTGCACCCAACGTTTTCAAAAACAATATCTCTGTCCCCACGATGGCGGCGATCGCGCGGGCAAGACACCACTTAAAGAAGATCGGCAAAGAAGACGTCACGTTGATCGGAACGGGTGGCCTGAGAACAGACGCCGATTTCGCCAAGGCACTCGCGCTGGGAGCGGACGGGATCGCCATTTCCAATTCGGCTATGCAGGCGATCGGTTGCCTGGGCATGCGAGCTTGTTCGACGAACAATTGCCCGGTCGGCATTGCAACGCAGAAAGAAAATTTGCGAGCACGGTTGAAGGTTCAAGCGTCCGCCAAGCGATTGCAGAATTTCTTTGAAGCGACTACCCAACTGATGGTCGTGTTGGCCAGGGCTTGTGGCCACGATCACCTGAACAAGTTCGATGTAAACGATTTGACGACTTGGAAAAAAGAGGTCGCCGACCTGACGGGTGTTCGATACGCCGGAGTTGGTCAGTCATGAAATTGCCCAGCATCAACTGAAGTCTAAATAAGGCGGTAAACCACCGCGAATACTCACAGGGCGGAACGAACTGATGGAAGAACTACTTCTGATTCTCGGCGTTGTGACGTTCTTGTTCGCGCTGGTGTCGTTTCGATTCGACAACTCGTTCATTACGCCGCCCATGGTGTTTGCTGGAGTCGGTGTATTAATCGCTTTGCTGCTACCAAAATTCATTGAAGAGGAGTTTGCGAAAGAGGCGTTGGAACTGGTCGCTGAATTGACGCTGGTCATTGTTCTGTTCATCGACGCATCGCGAATCAATTTGCCGTTGTTGTTCCGCGAACACAGAATTCCAGTGCGTTTATTGGGAATCAGTCTGCCGCTGACCGTACTGCTGGGCGCGGTCTTTGCTGGATTCATGTTTGGCGAATTCTCGATCTGGGAGGCTGCCTTGTTGGCTGCGATTCTTGCTCCAACCGATGCCGCGTTGGGTCAGGCGGTCGTTTCAAGCCCGATCGTGCCTGTTCGGATTCGCCAATCATTAAACGTCGAAAGTGGGCTCAACGATGGAATAGTGTTGCCGCTGGTGATGCTCTTTGCTGCACTGGCGTCAGTGAGTGTTGAAGGAGCTGAACAATCCAATTGGCTTGTGTATTGGTTAATGCAAGTGACGCTTGGCCCGTTGGTGGGCGTGGTCGTTGGGTTTGGTGGCGGCTATTTGCTGCGAGCTTCGACACGTCAAAAACTGATCAACGAAAATTTTTTGCGGCTCTCTGGGGTCGCAGTGGCACTGGTTGCGTGGGCGGGAGCGATCCAAGTCGGCGGCAACGGCTTTATTGCGGCGTTCGTTGGCGGAATGGCGATTTCCGGCTTTGCCGACAGTATCGGCGAACCTCTACGCGACTTTGGTGAAGCGGAAGGGCAGCTGTTTGGGTTGGCAACCTTCTTGTTGTTCGGCATGATCGCTGTCGTTCCTGCGATCGAAGCTGCGGATACCACTTGTTACATTTACGCCGCGCTTAGCCTGACCGTGATTCGAATGGTTCCAACCGCGTTGTCGTTGATTGGATTAAAACTAAAGACTTCAACCATTCTGTTTCTCAGTTGGTTTGGCCCGCGAGGTTTAGCGTCTCTGCTTTTTGCACTGCTGGTCATCGGCGAGTTCAATCTGCCACATGGACAGCAGATTTTAACGATTTCGGTGCTGACCGTCATGTTCAGCATGGTTGCTCATGGCATTTCAGCCATACCCGGAGCACGCTTGTATGCGGCCCAAATTGGCAAACATCATGATGCCGAAGATGATACACTTGAACACGAACACTGCGAGTCACACCGAGACAAGTTCACCGTGCGAGAGTTCGTGTAATCTATCGCAACGGTAAGCGACTGATCAATTTAGAGTTTACTAACATCAAACAAACGGACATTTCCAGAGAAACCATCTGCAAGGTCCGGTGTTGGTGTTATCGCTAGAGAGAAACCGTTTGTGTTTAGATCGTCGAACCTATCAAACCAATAAAAACCCCGAATACCCTAGGCAGCCTTACCTGCCACAGGCCATTTGAAAATGTTGTTTGACAACTGGTTTATGTTTCCGATTTCAATCGTCATCGCAACTGTTGCGATGGCGTCGGGTGTTGGTGGCGCGACCTTTTTTGCTCCCATCTTATTGTTGGGCTTGGGATTGCCTCCAGAAGTCGCGATCGGCGTTGGCCTGATAACCGAGGTGTTTGGTTTTACCAGCGGGTTGGTGGCCTACTTGCGTCGTAAGCTTGTAGACTTTCAACTGGCCAAGGCCATGTTGGTGTTTTCGATTCCGATGGCGATTTTTGGTGTGCTCACTGCGAATTACGTAGATCCTGATATTCTCAGAGCCATCCTCGGCATGGGGCTGTTGGCCGTGGCGTTTAGTTTGTTGCGAGCACCAGATCCAGCGAGCTTGGAAGTGGTGGATCGTGACGTTCCACCCAAAGATAAAGAGAGTAAAAGTTCCTGCGTCACTTCGGCCGCCGGTGAAACCTTCTGCTATGCGGTGCCTAGTAAATGGGTCGGTGGTATTGTTGCAAGTGTGGGGGGATTCTTTATGGGAATGATCTCGACGGGATTGGGAGAACTGAACAGCTACTACATGCTGCAACGGTCCAAGATTCCGAGCAAGGTGGCGGTCGCGACGAGTGTGTTTACCGTGGCGTTCACTGCCATGGTTGCTGCCACAGGCCATTTGATTCACTTTGTATCTACCGGCGGTGATACTTTGAATACCGTGCTCAGTTTGGTGGTGTTCACGGCACCAGGCGTCGTGATTGGTGGCCAGCTTGGCCCGTTTGTCGCAACACGTATTTCTCAACATGCGTTGGAAAAAACACTAGGCGTGCTTTTCGTTTTGGTCGCTATGCTAGTGATCGGCCAATTGACTTACACTCGGTACGCATAAGGTAGGCTGCGCATCACATACTCGAAATCAAAAAACTACTTAAACAAATAACTTTGAAAACAATGGAGGTCGGATCCGCCTGCGGAACAATACCTCATAACTTAAAGGAATTAATATGTGGATCGAACCTTGCGAAAGCGTTGATTGCTTCATGAGCGGATTGATTAAGCGCAATGCTGGTCAGCCGGAGTTTCACCAAGCGGTCAAAGAGTTCGTTACAACCGTCATGCCGTATGTGCGAGCCAATCCAAAATATCAAGAGCATCAGATTCTGGAACGACTGACCGAACCTGACCGCGCCGTCATATTCCGAGTCACCTGGCAGGACGACAAGGGAAATATCAGAGCGAACCGAGGGTGGCGCGTTCAATTCAACAATTCCATTGGCCCTTACAAGGGTGGCCTGCGTTTCCATCCGACAGTAACGTTAAGTGTGTTGAAGTTCCTGGGCTTCGAGCAGATCTTCAAAAACAGCCTGACCGGTTTGCCGATGGGCGGTGGCAAAGGCGGATCGAATTTTAACCCCAAAGGAAAAAGCGACAACGAAGTAATGCGGTTTTGCCAATCGATGATGACAGAGCTTTGTCGTCACATTGGACCTGATACCGATGTTCCGGCAGGTGATATCGGCGTCGGCGCTCGCGAGATTAGTTACCTGTTTGGACAGTACAAGAGAATCCGCAACGAGTTTCATGGTGTGCTCACTGGGAAAGGGCTCGCTTTTGGAGGCAGTCTGATTCGGACTGAAGCCACGGGTTACGGATGCGTCTATTTCTGCGAGGCGATGCTTAACCATCGCGGTGACAGCATCAAAGGGAAGAAGGTTGTCGTGTCTGGCTCAGGAAATGTTGCGACCTACGCAGCTGAGAAAGCGATCGCTTTGGGCGCGACGGTGTTGACGCTTTCAGATTCAAGTGGCTTTATCCACGACCCAGACGGGATCGATCAAGAGAAGCTTGAATTTGTCAAAGAGCTAAAGGGAGTTCGGCGTGGGCGGATATCGGAATACGCCGACAAGTATTCCTCGGCACAGTTTCACGACGGCCAGCGACCATGGTCGATTGCTTGCGATGTTGCCCTTCCTTGTGCAACTCAAAATGAAGTCAACTTGTCGGATGCCAAGCAGTTGATTGGCAACGGCGTGAAGGTGGTTTGCGAAGGCGCGAATATGCCGACGGAGTTGGATGCGATGAATCAGTTCATGACTGATGGTGTTCTGTTCGGGCCAGCCAAGGCGGCCAATGCCGGTGGCGTTGCTGTCTCGGGCCTTGAACAGAGTCAAAATGCGATGCGAATTTCGTGGACCAAGGAAGAAGTAAACGATCGGCTGCTGACCATCATGAAGGACATTCATCAAAAGTGCGTTACTCACGGACCGGAGTTGTCCAGTGGAAACGTTGACTATGTGACTGGAGCCAATATCGCTGGCTTTATCAAAATCGCTGATGCAATGGTTGCCTACGGAGCAGTTTAGGAATCATTCACCCAGGTCAGTTTTCCTTTTAATCAATACTCGTTTTTTCTTGGTCAAACACAGGTGGAGTTATGATGAGCCAAAAAGTTTTTTGTTTGTTGGTTTCCAGTTTAGTTTGCGCTGGAATAGTCGGAATCAGCTTGTTCGATATGCAAACCGCCAACGCTCAGTCGGGAACAAGAGTTCAAGAAGGGAGTTCAACTCAGCAACAGGTTATTGGCGGCACACAGACGTTTGAACAAAAAATGTGGAGCTACATTAAAAATGCTCGATACGATCAGTGGGCGCCTGCTGGCGACAACGGTGATTTTCGCGAAAGCGACCGACCACACGGTGCATTTGTGAAGACCTATATGAACCGAGTCGCGGCTGGAAATTCCGCTGAACTGCCTTTAGGTTCAATCATCATTAAGGAGAACTTTTCGCCTGAGAAGCAACTTGTCGCCGTTACTATGATGTACCGCACCGAGGGCTACGATCCAGATGGAAACGACTGGTATTGGATTAAGTACAACGCGGATGGCACGACCGCGATGGTGGATACCGATGCAGGACAAATGGCGGTTGCCGGCAAAGCCAAAGGCTGTATCGATTGTCATTCAGCGGCTGGCGGTGATGACTACGCATACTTCAATGACTAGTTGACGGCAGGCAGCCAAAGTCGGGTTTTAGAGCAAATGGGCGAGTCGCTGGGATTTGTCTGGAATCAGTCCGCTATAAAGAAAGACCGAATTTTGGTGCGCCCGATTCTTTGGTCTGATGGTTATCCCTTTTAGTAGCCCTGACAAAGGGCTGGGTATTCGATAGATTTGAAACTCCATTGATCGGATTTCAATGTTGAATTGGTAGCTGGTGTTGTCATAGACGATCCAACGTGAAATAGTCACAGACACGGCAACCCAGCTGACCTGCCCCACCGTTTAAAATCCACTCTATAAGTCCACTCGAAGCGTCCAGCGCTAATCAAGGAATAAAGATGAAAGCCTCAGATCTGTTTGTTAAAGCGTTAGAAGCGGAGGGTATCGAATATATTTTTGGAATTCCCGGTGAAGAAAATCTCGACTTCCTGGATTCGTTGTCGCGATCCAGTATCAAGTTGATCCTGACTCGCCATGAACAAGCTGCCGGGTTCATGGCTGCCACGTTTGGCCGATTGACTGGCAAAGCTGGCGTGTGTCTTTCGACGCTTGGACCAGGGGCCACCAACTTTGTCACCGCCGCCGCCTACGCTCAACTTGGTGGGATGCCGATGATGATGATCACCGGCCAGAAACCGGTTAAGTCAAGTAAGCAGGGACAATTCCAGATCGTTGACGTCGTTGACATGATGGGTCCATTGACCAAGTACACTCAGCAATTGGTCAGTGGAACGGCCATACCGTCACGCGTGCGAGAAGCGTTCCGCTTGGCTCATGAAGAAAAACCGGGCGCGGTTCATCTGGAACTGCCGGAAGACATCGCGGCAGAAGATGTTGACGAGCAACCGATCCCAGCCAGTCAGGTGCGACGCCCGATCGCCGAAGACAAGTCGATCGCCGCCGCATTGAAAATGATTGCCGCCGCCAAACATCCTCTGTTACTGGTGGGAGCAGGAGCGAATCGAAAACGAACTTGTAACATGCTGCGTGAGTTGATTGCCAAGACGGGTATCCCGTTCGCGACAACGCAAATGGGCAAAGGGGTGATCAACGAAGACCATCCCTTGTTTGTCGGAAACACCACGCTGTCTGCCGGTGACTTTGTCCATCGCGCTTTCGATGCCGCTGACTTGATTATCAATGTTGGGCATGACGTGGTTGAAAAGCCACCGTTCTTCATGCATGACGACGGTGTTAACGTTATTCACATCAATTTTTCATCGGCAGCGGTCGACCCTGTGTATTTTCCGCAAGTCGAAGTGGTTGGCGACATCGCCAATAGCATCTGGCGACTGAATGAAGCACTGGAACCACAATCGCACTGGGATTTTTCCAGGTTCATGACTGTTCGCGAAGCGGTTCAAACTAGCGTTAGCCAAGGTGTTGATGACGATCGTTTTCCCATCTATCCGCAACGACTGGTCGCTGACGTTCGAAAGGCGATTCAAAAGCGGGGCATCATTGCACTGGACAACGGCGTCTACAAAATCTGGTTTGCTCGAAATTACAAAGCGACTTCTCCGAACACGGTGTTGCTGGACAACGCACTGGCAACCATGGGTGCCGGGTTACCGTCAGCGATGGCGGCAAAGATGGTGCACCCGGATCAGCAAGTGATGGCAATCTGCGGCGACGGCGGGTTCATGATGAATTCGCAAGAGCTTGAGACGGCCGTACGATTGAAGTTGGATTTGGTAGTGCTGATTCTGCGAGACAACGCGTACGGAATGATCAAGTGGAAACAGGAAAACATGGGCCTGAAGAATTTCGGACTGGACTATGGTAACCCGGACTTCGTCGCCTACGCAGAAAGCTACGGAGCGAACGGCCACCGCGTGACTTCCAGTGCCGAGCTACTGCCGCTGATAACGAAGTGCTTTGATTCTCCAGGCGTTCACTTGATCGAGGTCCCTGTCGACTACTCGGAAAACGATCGGATTCTGAACCACGAGATCAAAGAACAGAGTGCAAAAATCTAGTTCTTGGAATTGAAACGAACGTGGCATAGGCTTCCAAACGGTGGTCTACGGTTAGCTCGGTTGAAAATCAAGCTGGAAGCCTATGCCGCACTTTACCATTAAGATGATGACCATGAAAAATAAAACAACTCGACGAGAATTTGCAACCGTCAGTGCAATTCTGGCAGCAACGACAGTTTGCGGTACGACTCCGACGCTTGCTGCAGCCGTGCAGTCCGGCACGAGCACCCAAGAGGAAGGTGAAACTGTCGAAGCAGCACCGGAGACTTCGGCGCTTGCAATCGAACGACTTGCTAGTGGTAACGCGAGATTCGTTTCAGGGGAACTTCGACATCCACACAGTGCGAATGAATGGAGGAAGCGTCTGATCGAGGGGCAAGCTCCGTTTGCCACGATTCTTGGTTGTAGCGATTCGCGTGTTCCGCCTGAATTATTGTTCGACCAAGGATTTGGTGATCTGTTTGTCATTCGCGTGGCCGGCAATGTTATCGATACCGATGTGGTTGGCAGTATCGAATACGGCGTGGACCATCTGGAAACGAAGCTTGTGGTCGTGATGGGACATGAGGGCTGCGGAGCGGTGACGGCTGCCTTGCAAGCCGACGAAGATTTGAGCAAAGAACCGAACGAGATCCGTTCGCTGGTCAGCAAAATCAAACCGGCCACCAAAAAAGTCGATCAAGATCTGCCCTTTGAAGAACGCCTGAACTTGTCGGTCGCGGAAAACGTGCTCGAGTCGGTCAGGCAACTTAGGGCAGTCGCTGATCTAGCAGCAGCCGAAAAAGATTCTCGAACTCAAATTGTTGGTTGCGTCTACGAAATCAAAACGGGACGAGTGAGAATGCTTGAAGTTTAGTACGTCTCATGAAGTGACTGTTCAATTATTCAATTAAAACCTAGCAAGCAAATGACGATCAAAGAAAACTGGCCCTACTACGTTGCGAATAAGCCGTGCGAACCCAACCATGACTTAGAGGTAACGGATAAGTTCACTGGCGACGTCGCGGCACGGGTTGCACTGGCCGATACGAAAGCGATCGAAGATGGAATCGCTGGTTGTGTTGAGGCCGCAGAGCCCTTTGCTCAAATGCCTCCTTATGAACGACAGCAAGTACTCAACCATTGCGTCACTCGATTTACCGAGCGGTTCGATGAACTGGCCATGTCCTTGTGCATCGAAGCGGGCAAGCCAATCAAGGATTCTCGAGGCGAAGTCTCTCGATTGATTGACACGTTTCGTATCGCTGCCGAGGAATCGGTGCGGATCAATGGCGAAGTGATGAACCTGGAAATTTCCGCGCGAGCCAAAGGCTATCGCGGCATGTGGAAACGTGTTCCGATTGGTCCTTGCTCGTTCATCAGCCCGTTTAACTTTCCGCTCAATCTAGCTGCGCACAAAGTCGCCCCCGCCTTGGCGGTCGGTTGTCCATTCGTGCTCAAGCCCGCTAGTCGTACACCGCTGGGTGCGTTGATCATTGGTGAAGTGCTCGCCGAAACCGATTTGCCCCCTGGTGCGTTTTCGATCCTGCCATGCTCACGCGACGGCGCGGATCTGTTTACGGTTGATGAACGCCTGAAGCTGCTCAGTTTTACCGGATCGCCCGGCGTTGGATGGGCTTTGAAAGCCAAGGCTGGTAAGAAAAAAGTCGTTTTGGAACTTGGCGGAAACGCGGCCTGCGTTGTCGATCGAGATACCGATATTGCCGAGGCGGTCGAGCGAATCGTGATAGGCGCTTTTTATCAATCAGGGCAAAGCTGCATCGGCGTTCAGCGAATTATCGTGCACTCAGAAATTTATGATGCGTTTCGTGACGCTCTGGTTGAACGATCGAAAGCGTTGATCGCCGGCGATCCCAAGAACGAAGACACGTTCATCGGCCCAATGATTTCCGAGAAAGAAGCGACGCGCCTGCACAATTGGGTTGAAGAAGCCGTTGCGGCTGGCGGAAAGCTACTATGCGGCGGCAATCGCGAAGGCGCGATGTTGGAGGCGACTTTGCTAGAAAACGTCCCCAAGCAGCAATCGATCTGTACTCAGGAAGCCTTTGGTCCCGTCGCGGTTCTCAGCCCATTTGACGATTTCGATACCGCGCTGGAAGAAGTTAACGACAGCACATTCGGTTTACAGGCCGGTATCTTTACTCGCGATATTCACAAGGCGCATCGAGCCTGGGACAAGCTGGACGTTGGCGGAGTCGTGATTGGTGACATTCCATCGTGGCGAG
>CAZJBW010000105.1:0-8035 GCA_964543985.1 uncultured Pirellulaceae bacterium
GTCATGATGGCATTGCCAACAAGTCTGGTGATGAGTGTCCCGCTTCAGCAATGCGTTTTCACGCCACGCCACGCCATTCAGTTACCAAACGTCGTTCAAGACGCTACGCGTCATGTTGTCTGACACACCAAAGAAAAACGGCGTTTACAACTTGGTAAACGCCGCATCTGTGTTCGTTGGATAAGTGATTGAAGCTAAGCCTCCAATCTCGCTGTGGCTAGATCTTTCTTCTTCGCATGCTCAACAAGCCTACCGCCGCACCAAACGTCAAAAGAGTCGTCGGTTCAGGCACGGCAAGGACATTGAATTGGATACCTTCTAACCTAGCATTAGGAGTTTCTGCGTCATCGTGCTGAAATGCGAGCGTAATAATTTCTCCACTGCCGATCGTGATGCCTGAGAATACAGTGTCATTCGAATCTGAACCTGAAAAAATGTCAAAAGCGCCGTTATCGTTAAATGTCAACGTGCCCAAACTTGCGGAAGTAAGAGTAAAAAATTCACCTCGATCACCGTCGAAGAGCCCAAAGTCAATCTCGGTCAATTGAGTATCTCGGTCAAAACTAAACGACCAAAACTCAGCACCGTTGACGCTGTCAAACGCCGCCGTTTCGTCGCCGCCACCACCCGCATTGATCCCTAAGCCAGATGGGGTCGTATTAACGTCTGACGTCCCAGACGCCGGGGCAACGGGTCCAACATTGTTTGTCGTTAGGGTAACTGAATCTGCTGCAAACGTGAAAGTCTCCGTGGATCCAACCACATGCTCATCAAGTGGGCCCCCAATTGAAAAACGCGCGCCGGCTTCATCACCATCGTTGAAACTATTGCCCAATCCCAAAATGAAGTTGGCATGGGCTGGAACTGCAGAAAACAGCACGCCGATTGCGAACAGTACTGAAAAAGAGACCTTAGTCATGGTTTTGATCCTTGAAGTCTAATCGTTGTAGCTCCCCCTTTTTACAGGTTTGCAGAACATCGATCAACTAAGCGAGCAAATAATGTAGAAATCTTCAAATCGTGTGGACGTTTTGGGTGCAAAGCCAAAACAACAAAAAAGCCGGGTCGAAACCCGGCTTGGAATAGTCTTTTGAAGATTAACGCGAGCGTGCGTTAGCCTTTTCGTCGACGCAGTGCGACAGCACCAAGCACCGAACCGAATAGCAGCAAACTAGTTGGCTCAGGAGTGGCTACGAAAGCACTGGAAGGAGATCCCACGAACAGGAATTGCCCCGGAAAATCACCACCATTAAAGTCCAATGTAATACTTGTCGCATTATCGAACGTGCCGGTAAGATCGTCAATATCCAGTGGACTGTCTGAATTCACAAGTGCGATTGGACCAGAATTAAATCCTGCATCATTCGAAACGGTCACATCATACCCACCCGCTACGATGAAGCCAAGATTGAACCCATCTACAAAATCGGCAGTGCTTACCACTGAATCAAATATGTCTCCAAACGTGTTGCCACCACCCACAGTGTAGGTAATGGAGTGTTCAGCAGCGCCCGTGGACGTCAACTGGAACTGTGCCAAGGGGTTTCCTGTAGCACTCCAGTTTGCTCCGACGAACGCCCGATCAATCGTAAAACCAGCTTCGGAAAACACAGTCTGTGTTCCCAATGCATCATTGGTGTAGTCATCGACTACAAAATTTGCAGATGCAGAAACAGTCATTGCCAACATGGCAACAGCCGCAAAAGCACTACTCAAAATTCTTCTCATTGGCGAGCCTCTTAAAATCAAGGTGATCTAAAACATGCAAAACAGACGCACCCCTAACTTCCTAACCATTTAAACAGTAATTGCCCGCCAGTTACACCCGAAAAACCTTAAAAATCACAAAATAAGGCTTAGTTTTCAATTAGTTTCCTCTTTCAAATTGTCTTAGCTCGTCTTGATGCAACTTGGCCATATCATGTTCACCCAGGTTTTCGTAAACGATGGCCAGTTTTTTGTGAATGGGAGGTTTTTGCTCAACAGGCATTCTTGACAAAGCGAATTCCAAATGCGTCAAAGATTCGTCCCACTGGCGTTTGAGGAATAGGATGGTCCCCAGTGTGTCACGAATGCGTGGGTCATTGGGGGTTCGCTCGAAAACTTCCCGCATTATGCCAAGTGCCCGATCCAATTCAGGTTCCTCTTGGTGGGCAAGCACCCAGGCTAAGTTATTGGCAATCAACACAAAGCCAGGGTTTAACTCGTACGCCTTTTTTATATGCCAGTTGGCTTGTTCAGTATCGCCCTCCAACCATAGCAGGTTACTAAGGGCGAAATGCGCCATGTCGATGGAATGCCCCTTGGCAATACTCCCTTTAAGGGTCAACTTGATTTCTTCGGCATGTTGGGGGGAATCACCCAGTTGCGCCGTAAACTGTTTGATCAAGCGCTGATAAATTACGACGTGGTTAGGATCTAGGTCAATCGATTTTTGAATCCAAGCCAATTGCTCAGGAAAAGTTTCAGCCTGATCATGTCGCATTAGGTAAAAGTCGGCTACGGCTCGCTTAATTTCCGGCGAACTGCTGATCCTTAAGCCATCCTTTAGCAGGATCTCAGCCGCTTCGTTCTTGTCCTGCCGTGCCAACGCAAGCGCCAATGCCATCCGAGCACTATTATCAGCTGGATCACGCTCTAACAATTTCCGAAACCCTTGTTCCGCGAGCCGTAAATAGTGTATCCGTTTTATTTCTTCGCCACGATCCTTCAATATCGACGCTAACTGTAGATAATGTACTGGATCGACTTGCCCGGCCGACTCTAGCTTGGCAATCGCCTTTTCTAACTGTCCTGTCTCCAAGTAATACAAGGCGTACGCCAGCGAGATTTCTACTGAGTTCTCATTTGAGGCGTGCTCTAGATGCCAAAGCAGCTTTTCACGTAAGTCTGAACGCTTGGTCTTTTCAATCGTCCTTGCCAGACTTAATGCCTTTAATCGATGTGCGTTCGGATAACCAGCCTCGTCGTCTGGCGCCAATTCATTGACGATTTTCGCGGCTCTCTGAAATTCTCCATTGCCATTCAAGCAAATAACCAAGTTCAGCCAATCGAAATCGCGTACGTTTCTATGATCGGATACCAAGCGTTCACAATAGGTTTTTGCCTTATGGAACTCCCCATCTTCGATGTATGCCAGGGCCCCTAAGCGATACTTCGAAGTAATGGAGTCACTCTGTAGAAAAACCCGAAAACAAACGAAACCGACCAAACACACCCCAAGTATGGCGGGCACACAGAAACCAGCTTGGCTTCGAAGATTCTTGATTACAAATACTAACAATCGAAATGGAAAAGCAAGGAACTGAAGAAATTTCCAAAAACCATTCTTCAATGGATTGCCAACTATTCCTGACTCATCTGCGTCGACTAGCTTGTTTGATCGATCGTATTTTCGCAACTGAGATTGCGCACCCGTGAACATCTGATCCAATTTTCTGACAGGAGCAACAAAAATGCTCTCCAATACCGAAGATACAAACTTCAGAATAAGAGTCGGAATCTCTATCAAATTTCTAAGTAAATTGTTCATATCAGTGCTAATTAAGATGTTTGGACAAAGTCGTTAAGCTTGTGATTCTTCAACAATTTTTATGGTGTTTCGAATCTGCCCGATGCAAGCAGCAGTTCACGGCAACGTAAATACAACGACTCTAATTCTTGTTCTTGGGCTTCGGTAAGACTTTCGGCGTTAGGGCAAAACAACTGGACCGTGGCCAGTGGTAATCGATACTGCCGAAAGCCGGAATCCAATCTGCCCTTCATACCGAAAATGGAACGCAGGTTTTGCAAGACGTTTAGTTTGATCAACTCCATAGAAACGACCCCTCCAAGCAAAGATGGACCGACAGGCTTGCCGGACAGGTCGTGTTGAGCAAACAGAACCACTCCCTGTTCACCTGAGACTTTTGATAACTCAATTTGACTATAATTTTTGGGCTCGCCGGAAGCGGTAGCGCCATCAAAATCGTGATTCGTGCTGGTCACCCAACCGATTCCGCGATAACAGGCTGTGATGTCATGCCAAAACTCCCACGGTCCATCCACCGAAATTAGCGCCCGGACACCATCCCTCTCGTAGTGCCAAACGTAAGACTGCGCGGCCAGAATCATATCCTCGCCACGATCGATCGGTTCGAACTTCGTCAATGTCCACTCGCCGATCTTCTGTGGCAGATCATCCGGGTCCGAGACTTGGAAATCGGGCATGGAAAACAATGGATTGCGGATATGCCCTTCGGCCTTACTGGTCATCAGGCGGAATCCGCAGAAGGCCAACAACAGACTGAAACCAGCCAAAACGACCAACGCGTGATTACCAATACGCGAGGTTTTATGTTGTTTTTGAACCACGGCGTCGATCACAGGGTCCTCAAATGGCTCGTCAACTTCTTTCGACTTGTACATCTCGATCGCCACAGAAAGAATTCGATCGGTGCTGAACGTTAGCAAGACGATCAACCCAAACGTCAGTAGCCCCAATAGGTCGTGAGGCCACCCAGTGGCGATGGAATTTGTCCAATTGTCCGAACACCACACGACCGCGGCGATTCGAATGGCATTCCCCACCAAAACCCAAACCAACGTCATCAACAACAAAAACAGGCAACGGAAAATGCCGTATTTTTGGTGAACGCCATACAGCGCCACCACGGCCATCGAAGAAAACAACGAGCGAATGCCGCTACATGCCTCCTCGGTAAAGAACTGATCCTTTTCGGTCACCAGAACCACGCCATTGCGGAAATGGATCATGCCAAAAGCGTCTAAAATCCAGCTCGCAAATCCACTAGCGAGCCCTTGCAACCTGGTGATCAGCAAATCATCAAGGCCACGAGGCAGCGGAACGACAACCAGCAACACTAGCCAAAGCGGAAGGATCTGCTTGAATCCTTTGATGCCGTAGTTGTCGTACACGTAACACAGGATCAATGCCATGAATGCCAAGATCCAGAACATCGGAGCAACAAACGTGGACAGCACCATAAACCCTGCACACGCCAACAGAAGAACAGTCCACGTGCCGCCAGCCCCACGTTCATAGCCCTTTACTGATTCCAGTCGTTCTTTCATCATCCAAACGACGATCGGAATCAACAGGACGGCGAACTGATAATGACCGGCCGACCATACTCGACGAAAATAGCCCAAAATTGCCGGCAACTGGCACAGCAACACAAAGCCGTAAAGCACATCTCGATTAGCCAGCAGCCCAGTGGCCGTGTGGTTACTATTTGGGTTTCCCTGTATTGCACTCATTGATCTAGTTCATCCTGATCCAAGTTGCCTTCCAATTGTTCCTGTAGGTGCTGTTGCCGAAGCTGTTCGATTTGACGAAGCAATCCTCGGTGTTTTTCACGACCATCACGTCGCACAAGCGTTCCCGCGGTGTTGATCGCTCCAGCAAAATCACCAGCGTTGGCCTGTAAGATAGCCAACCTGTGATACAGCCTGTTCTCCTGCGGAGCATATCGAATCAGCTCCTGAATCGTATCAACCGCTGCCTCAAAATCTTCCAGCTGAACTTCGATTTTTAGCTTCAATCTTAACGCTTTGCCGTCTACAAGCGTCTGCTCAGCTAGTAATTCTAGACTGCGAGCCAGCAATTCTGACCTCAATATTTCCTGATCCGTTCCGTTTATTTGCTCAGAAAACTGGACCAACAAAGCTGGATCATCGGGTATCAAACGGTCAGCAATCTCACGATTTGAAAACTTACCACTGGCCAACTGCATAACTTGACTGAATAGCTTTGGGTTGAACTGCAAAGTCTGCTTTAAAATCTGAACTGCACGCTCCGAATCTTCCCCTAAAAGGTACACCGACCCCACCCCCAACAACGTGGGTGGGTGCATCGGGGCTAACTTCAAACAACGCTCCATATGCGCCTGCTGCTGTGTCGCCCCTGAAACGGCCAGGCACTGCCCCATCAATAAATGGACATGCGCCTGCAATGGGGAACGAACTCTTGAAGCCTGCAAACTCCTAATAGCCGGGGCCAAATTTTCTTGAAACAGCTGGTCATTAGCAAACGCCCGGTCAGCCTGCTGGGCAACAATAACCGGATGAGTGGCCGCCCAGAGTCGCTGAGTGGCAATTTCGGTGGGCTGTGATCCCAATTGCTGCAAGATGGAATCATGCAGTTTTAATCGAAAACGGTGAATGTAAAGCTCTGCCAACTGGTTGTATCCAATCGCATCCTTCGATCGAGTCAACACCGACTGTAGTTTGTCGATACGTCGATCGGTCTCCTGCAGTGTCAGGGACTCGAAGTCTTCGACTTGGGGACTTGCGTGCAACTGGGACTCCACTTGCACATAATTCCAGCATAAGAACGTGGCTTGGCAAGCCGCCAACAAGGTAATCACTAACGCCACGACGCTCAGCCAGTTTCGATACCCCGGCCGGTCACGGCTTTCCCTGGTAGACGTCAACACGCCGGTCAACGCGGCCATCAACAACATGTTCGCCGGAATAAACAGTCCAAAGTCGAACGCCGCCGAAACAAACTGGGATGGGATAAGCAAAGCGGCCAGCACGCCGAACCCCAAGCGGGGAAAACGAGACTGCCCCTTCCAAACTTTCATTACCGAGCCAATCAACAGCAGCATGGCGATTGCTAAAAGAATAACTCCCGGCGCCCCAGCCTCAACCAAGGTTTGAAAATATTGATTCTCCGCAAAATGGAAAGCGCTGCCCTCGACGGTTTGCCGATTAGCGCGATGCACATGCAAGTAGCTTCCTAAGCCGGCACCCCATGGTGCATAGTCGATTACGGCAGGCATATTCTCGGACCAATTTTGAATCCGAGATTCGTTTTCTAACAGTCCAGCATCCGACAGACTTCCAATTTCTTCCAGCGACTTATCGCCTTGCCCACTGAAGTAGACGGCAGCCAAAACTAATGCGGCCATAAATGCAAACGGTACCAGTGGAGTCCAGGACTGGCCTTTCCAGCACAGGTAGACGGCCGTAAAGAGACCTCCTACGCCAAATCCAACAAGCCCACCACGAGATCCAGCCAACACGACACCGACCGCCGTCAAAATCACCGACAAAATGACAATCAGATGACGAGCCTCCAAGCTTGCCACAAACACTCGGGCCTCAAAACCAACTTGCTGCAAAAAGTTTGCCCGACGCGCTCCAAACAATTCCTCTCGCTCCCCACCTGGTGTGCGAAACATCGTGGCCATCAAACCAATCGCAGCGGCCAAACACATCACCAGATAACTCGTGGCATTGTTTGGATTGACGAAAGGCCCAAACGTCACATTTTCAAACCCTTCATTACCGTAGATATTCGCGCGGTTGTCACCACTCAGGACTCGAACAATCCCAAACGCGGCAATCGCTGCACCGTTAAGGGTCACGGCGGACAGAAAAAACAGGATGCCGGAACGATGAAAAAGTTGCTCGGCCAAAATCAGCACCACCAAGCCCAACACCAACAGGTTCCAGTACTTTTGAGTGCGATCCAAGTCCATCGTCAACCGCGATGACGAATCGTCTTGCTGGCCAGCCACCACAAACAACTCGCCCTCGACCGGTTGCCGAAACTCGGCATCTTGTTGTTGGTGGTGAGACGCCAAACCGGAAAGCGGGCCCAAGTAACCTAAAGGCAGCAACTGCAAACCGATGTAACCCACGCCCAAAAGGACCGGGATAACGATGGCTGGCAAAGGTCTTGTAAACGTCTGCAGTCCACGCATAAACCACAAGGTGCCAAGGCCAACCACACTGAATATCAACAGGTACAACTGAGCCCACTGGTAGACCGACGCATACATCCACGGTGCACTGATCACAATACCCGTCAACAAGACGATCCCCAGCCAACGCAGGAATTCAACTGGCTTGGAAGTAAAAATGGCCACTGGACGTGGCTGTTCGTCGTCATCTTCGAAACGAAAGTTTAAATCAGACATGATGAATCATTCATTTTTTGGCGAGGCCCAGAATTTGCAAAGTGTGGCAAAGTGCGGAATGGGTTTGATGGATGGATGAATTGAAGTTTACCGGTCAATTTACCGGT
>CAZJBW010000105.1:8135-13810 GCA_964543985.1 uncultured Pirellulaceae bacterium
AAATAGACGAACGGCTACTTGCGCCGAAACAGGCTTCGCCAATCCGTCGGCAGAAAGGTTTTAATCGCGAATCAAATCTATGATTCGCAGCAAGTCACTTTCCGTTAACCCAGTCCCACTGGGCAGACAGATTCCATCCTGAAAGATCTTGTCGCAAACAGCGCCGCCTCGCATTCGACAATCTTGGAATGCTGGTTGTTGGTGCATCGGTTTCCAAACCGGTCGCGACTCGATATCTTCGCCAGCCAAGCGAACTCTGATTTCCTCGTTAGTTTTCCCAAATTTTCCGGGGTCCACCAACATGCAGGTTAGCCAACGAGTCGAAAAGCCGTTTTCGATTTCGGGCATGAATTGAATGCCGGGGCAATCAGCTAACGCGTGTTGATAAAATTCGAAGTTGGCTCGACGTTTTTTCACAATAGCGTCCAGATTTTCCAGTTGGCCGCGTCCAACCGCTGCCACCAAATTGCTCATTCGGTAATTGTAGCCAACCTTTGTGTGTTCATAGTGGGCCGCGGGCTCGCGAGCCTGCGTTGCCAAATGCCGAGCCAAATCAACGTACTCTTGATTTGACGACACCAACATGCCACCGCCGCTGGTCGTAATAATCTTGTTTCCGTTAAACGAGAAACACGACATGGCGCCAAACGTCCCCGCAGGCCGGTCATTGAATCGAGCTCCCAAAGCCTCGGCAGAATCGGCGATGACGGGGACTTCGAACTCGTTGCAGATCGACTCAATCGCCGTGTAGTCGGCGCACTGCCCCAAAACGTCAACCACGATAACGGCTTTGGGCAGTTTGCCATTCTGTTGACAAGCCTTCAGTTCCTCGGCCAACAAATTGGGGTCCATATTCCACGACCGCCAATCGCTGTCGATAAAGACGGGTTTGGCTCCTTCATAGGTGATGGCATTGGCGGTGGCTGCAAACGTGAACGACGAGGTCAACACTTCGTCACCCAGCCCAACACCCAACATTTTTAGTCCCAAATGCAATGCCGCCGTACCGCTAGAAAGAGCTACCGCGTGCACGCCGCCGATCTTGGCAGCAAACTCTTGCTCAAACGCATCCACATGAGGACCCAACGGTGCGATCCAGTTGGAATCAAATGCATCCAACAACAACTCGCGTTCTCGCCCCATCATGTGAGGCGGCGAGAGGTAAATTTTGCGTTTTGACTGAATAGACATAGGGCAGGCAAGTTCCAGTTATTGATCGGTTCTTTGGATCGGTTTGTCCAAGAAGCAAGAATGCAACATGTTGGCGGGCAAGTCTCGTCGCACATAAGTCAGAGCGTCCACCTGAGTGAACGGTCCAACGGCAACGCTTTGAAAAACAAATGAGTTCGATCCCAAAAGAACTCCCTCCCCCAATGTAACGTCACCACTAACTCGCGCCCCGGGTAAAACGGTACAGTTCTTTCCTAATTTCGCATCATGTCCAATCGAGCAATGAAAATGAACGATTGAAAAGTCACCAATTGTGGCATTCTCAGAAATCACAGCATAGGCAGCGATAAAGCACCCTTGCCCCACCGTGGCGGACTGCGCAACGACCGCCGTAGGGTCAATCACACTGATGGGCAACAACCCATGTTGGCTGGCAAATTCTTGCACCTGCATCCTGAGCTTAATATCTACGATGCCGCATATGTAATGAACCTGCGAATGCTGCTTAATCCATTGCAGATTTTCTTGGCCCACATCCGATTCGGCATCAAAAAAGACACGCCGCACATGCTCTAACCGATCGCCAAAGCAGACCTTGGCCACTGGAATAATCTCGTTAGCCGTGCTGTCTCCGAATACGATCAGATTCATATCAGTGCAATGGTTCTAAAATTTTTTACGACAAACCAAGTGCCACAGCTTTCGCCAAGGGCTACATCATGTGCCACAATGTTAAATCGTTCCGGCGTCTACGAACATTTTTTGACCGGTCATCATGGCACTGCGGTCACTCAACAGAAAACAGACTGCTTCGGCAACCGAATCGATCGACACCGCTTGTTTCAATGCAGTTCGTTTATAGATTCGTTCTTTTTGATCGTCGGTTAATTCGGCAGACATATCCGTTTCCATAAACCCGGCAACCACACAATTCGAACGGATTCCTTTACTGCCCCATTCGCGAGCCGTATTTTTCGAGAACGCTTCAATGGCACCTTTGCTGGCCCCATACATGGCCAACCCACGGTAGCCCGTATGCACACAAATCGACGAGACATGCACAATCGATCCTGACACTTGATGCAACAGCATCTGTTTAATGGAGTGCTTCGTCAGTTCCATCGCCGCAAACACATTGACACAAAACATCGCCTGCAATGTTTCCTGATTCAAATTGGTAACGATATCGTCGTACGCCAGGGCTGCATTGTTCACCAAACCGTGAATAGGAACATCGAACCCGATCGCTTGCTCGAACACACTGGTCTTAATTTCATTCACATTTTGCAAGTCCACAGCGACAAAGTGCAGTCGATCAGGATGTTGATCCAACAGCTGTTGCAGATCGTCACTGATTTTACGCGCCACCGCATAAACCGCGTGCCCCTGTTCCAGCAACACTCTGGCAATCACCAACCCCAAGCCTCTAGTGGCGCCAGTTAACAATATGTTGCTCATCGACGAACCTTCTTGCCCGTTTCGTTACGATCAATGGAGCCCACGAAATTGATGATGCGTGGGATTTGAAACGATTCCAATTGCGTCATCAACCATTGGCGGACCTGTTGCGACCCCAACGAACAGTTCTCCTGCAACACAATCTCGCAACCGACCAAGTTACCCGTCACTGGATTGGGAACTGGGAATGCCAGCGCGTCTTTCACCTCAGGCAGCTGCTTGACGCAATCTTCCACTTGATAAGGATTCACGTTAGCTCCGCCGACTGTAAAGAAATCACTCTGCCGGGCCACGAAACGCACCGTCAACGGATCGTCACTTATCACCTGGCACATATCGCCCGTTTGGCAAAAGCCGGTCGAATCAACAGCTCGCTTTTCAGATTCGGCCAACAGCGAATGATGCACCAGCAACTGCCCCTGGTCCACCCGAACTTTATCGCGATAGTAATCGGGGATGCGGAAGCAATTGTCGCTGGACACCAGCAGAGATCCAAATTCGGTCGAGGCGAAAATGTTGCAAATACGAGCCTCCGGAAACACTTCCCGGATCCCCTGCAAAGTAGAATCGTCCAAGCATTCGCCACCACAGGTTACTTGCGTCACAAATTCGTGAGGTAGCATGCGTGTACGCTCGGCACACAGCAGGCGATAGAAGGTGGGTGTGGCGCTGATGTGCGTCACCTGGTAATCCATCAAATTGCGATGTACCTGCGGTTGTCCGTAGCCAAACAGATTGACGATCGTGTTCTGGTTCAACACTGCCTGCAAGAACACCTGCAAACCCGCAAACCGATTGAGTGGAAAACAGAGCCCCCAACGATCCGAAAAATGGCGAGGCCCGATGCGGACGCCCCGCAGCAACTGTTTGACCGACTGCACCACCTGCTTGGCCGGCCCGGATGTGCCAGAGGTTGCCATGCTGATCGTGCCAGCGGAATCAATGGCCTTTTGCCGGAACACTTGAAACGTTGGTGCAACGATACGATTGGTTCGCAGACGTTTCTTCGTTTCGCCAAGCTTCAAATTTTGGCCGTGAAACATCGCTCGTGAAACAAGGACCATCATATCATAGGCTTGGTCGCCGAATTCAAAATCAGTCCCACTCAAATCCTCGATGAATTGATCGTACGATTTTCGAAAGCCGGAATTTGGATCGATATAAATACTGTGAATGGTCACGTTATCTAACGGAAAGTTTGAATTTCGTTTGCTGTTAGCGGCTATCGTCAGACGCTTAGTCTAGATCGGGCAAGTGGGTTCTTGAGTTTTCTTCAAACCGTTCGTTCGTCACGCCAGAACCGCCAAATTCACAGACGTCAATCGGCTCGCAAATTGGCACACAAATCAGCGATCGTGACCGGAATCTTGGAATGAAACACATCGACACCAAACTTGGCCTCCAATCGAATAGACAACTCAGCCAGGTCCAGCGAATCGAGTTTTAGATCAGCCTGCAATCGGTCTGATTGTTTCAATTGATCCTGAGTCGTCTTGCCTGCGTTTTGCAACACCTGATTAACGATTACCATCAACTCGTTTAACAGTCCATCCTTTGCATCGCCGTCTGCCGCAGACTTCTTGACAGAATTGGTAACGAGTGGCGATTGTTTGATTATTCTGCCCGGATTCCCTACCACGGTTGCGCCGTCGGGAACATCTCGAATGATCACCGCACCAGCACCAATCGTACACCATGATCCAATTTTCATGTTTTGAATAACCGTCGCACCGGCTCCAATCCAAGTCCCTTGGCCAACAGTAACATTCCCACAAAGCGTGGCGTTGGGAGAAACGTGAGCGTAATCACCGACCTGACAATCGTGATCGATACTTGCCGCCGTGTTAACAATCACGTGTTTGCCGATCGTCGTCCCCGTTTGGATCACGACACCGTGAATGATCATTGACCCTTCACCGATCGATACTGAATCCGCGATGGTCGCCGACGGGTGAATCGCTGTTTGAAACCCCGACTTAATTTGCTCGACCACGTTTTGGCGAATCGCGTTATCCCCGATCGTGACGATGATTGGCCGAGTTAAATTTGCCAGGTTGTGACGTCCACCGATTTGTAAGCCGGGCTGGGCAATGCCAGCATCAATTTTAGCACGATCGTCATCAAAGATCCCCGCAACATCCACTCCGACTGCCTGCAAAACATCGCGAACCACATCTGCATGCCCGCCCGTGCCGTACAAGTAAACTCGCTCTACTACCTCATTCATCCAACGCTTCTTCCTTCTGCCTTTCTGTCCTTCGTCTTTCGCTTTCTTTTTGCCACCTTCTCTTTACGACTCCGCGTCTCCGCCAAACGCGTCCTCACCGCTTCCTTCGAACCGGGGCATCGTCGCATCCCCGTCTGCCGAGATTCCACTACGCCTGACTACTTTCCACACTGTCAAAAACAAAATCTTAACATCCAGCCACAACGATTGATTCTCAACATACCAAACATCCATCTCGAACTTCTCATCCCAGGAGACTGAATTCCGTCCGTTGATTTGAGCCCACCCGGTTATCCCCGGTCGCACTTCATGTCGCCGTGTTTGCCGTTCGTTGTAGAGCGGCAAGTATTCCATTAACAGTGGGCGAGGTCCCACTAGGCTCATTTCGCCTTTTAAGACATTCCAGAGTTCCGGGAACTCGTCCAAGCTGCAGCCACGCAACCACTTGCCAAACTTCGGCAATCTCTCGGCGTCCGGCAACAACTGGCCCTGTTGATCCCTAGCGTCCGTCATCGATCGAAACTTGATCATTTGAAACGGCTTACCCTGCAGCCCTGGCCGCGTTTGTCGAAACAGCACCGGCGCGCCCAACTTGCACCGCACCAAAACCCAAACCACCGCCAACATTGGTGACAACATCACCAAAGCCATCAATGAAACCAAGATGTCAAAGAGTCGTTTCAATGTTCTCTCGTAATCCGACCCACGGAAGCCTCACAACCCAAAGTCACCCTCCCGCTTGCGGAACAGCCGCAACCCAACTCACCAACTCACCAACTCACCAACTCACCAACTCACCAACTCACCAACTCACCAACTC
>CAZJBW010000105.1:13910-15066 GCA_964543985.1 uncultured Pirellulaceae bacterium
ACTCACCAACTCACCAACTCACCAACTCACCAACTCACCAACTCACCAACTCACCCTCCCGCTTGCGGGAGGGTCGGAGCTCAGGCTCCGGGGAGGGTCAGTCTACCTCAGGCTCCGGGGAGGGTCCCACCTCTTTCACAGACACCAGGAAACCATTTTGCATCATGAAGTCACGTATTCGATGATTTGTTGATTCACTTTATTGACATCGTATTTCTCGACCGCGATTCGGCGACTTGCCTCTGCCATTTCTTGCCGCAATTCGGCGTCACCGGCCAGTCGCAACATAGCCTGTGACAATTCGCCCGCCTCTTTCACTTTCACCAAAAAGCCGTTGACTCCGTCCGTGACCGTTTCTCGACATCCCGGAGCATCGGAGGTCACGACTGGCCGTCCCATCGACATCGCCTCAAGGACGGTTCGTGGAGTCCCTTCCCGGTAAGAAGGCAAAACGTAGACTGAGCAAGATTCAATAATCGGCCTGACATCAGCGACACGAGGAATGTGTTCGATCAGTCCTTCGCCAACCCACTCGTCCACCTCAGGTTGCTCGATCGCAAAAGGGTGAGGATCGATCCACCCAACAAGTTTACATTTGGCGTCTGGATACTGTTCCTTCAGAATCCGGATTGCCTGGATATATTCGCGAATCCCCTTGTCGACCAGCAACCTGGCGATCAAAAGAAAGACTGGCTCATCCGGTAGAGGGCTCTGCGCAAAGTGCTGAGTATTCACGCCCGATCCATTAACGATTCGGCACTTATCTTTTGTGACCAGGTTCATTTTCAGGAACAGGTCCCGGTCGTCTGGATTCTGAAACATTACAACATTCGCGGACCGCAATGCTGAGCGGTACATTCGCCTAGCCAGCGACATGGCCAGGCTTTTCACAAAACCCGCCTTGGCCGTAAACGCCGATCCCAGTCCTGTGATCAGGCCACAGCGAGTCGGAACACCAGCCGCTTTGGCTGCCAGGTTCCCGTAGATCACCGGTTTGATCGTGTAGCCCAGAAAGATATCTGGCTTGATTTGCAACATCAGATTCTTCAGGGCCCGATACGTCTTCAAGTCGGAAACCGGATTCAATCCCGTCCGTTGCAGATCAACGTCATGAACCGTACACCCTTTTTGCTCGAGCGCCTGTCGCGTCTCCGCC
>CAZJBW010000106.1:0-2523 GCA_964543985.1 uncultured Pirellulaceae bacterium
CATGTCAATGGACTAGCCGCAAGTGCAGGCAAATACGAGACGATCATCCCTGAGCTACGTTAGCCGGTCAAACGAAGTGATATCTTCTCCACACAAAACGCGTGGCGAAGAAGGCTAATGGCATGAGCGATCCCAATGCAGCGAGTGTCGAGGCATTCTCGACGAACCATTCTGGCCTTAACCAGGATGCTGAAACGGATTGGATAAAGCTACAATCGCCCTTTACTGACAACTGGCCCAAAGAGTCGGCAGCCAACCAATAAACTATACAAATTTACATCATCAACGCAACTGGCCGATTGCTAGAATGTGACTGCCTCCAAAGCTGGTTATTGTGGTCCTAGCAAACGGCCTTAGTCGATTTTGTGTCCCCAGTTGATTCTTCGGATGGTAGCAATCGATAGGAAGACAATTAATGGGGAAACAAATTTCGGTATTAATTAAACAAAAAAACTCTGTTTGGTTACCCGTTGGATTCGACAAGAATTTATAACTGGTGCGGTTAGATTGCGTGACAAATGGTTGAAAGCAAGTTGAATAAAAATGCTTGGTAAAATTTCTGGTTTCATATTGGTGGTTGCAGCGTTATTCCTACCGCTTCCACTCTCCGCAGCTTTGGTCGGCACACAAGACATCGGTGATTTCTCAGAATTCGGAACTTTAGACCTTGCGACTGGCCAGTTCAACGTTTTGTATTTTGGACCCCGAAACAATTTGCGTGGTTTGGCATTTGACCCAACTTCCAATCTTTATTACGGGGTTGAAGGTGGTGCCGGTACGCCATCTGGAGATCTTTTTGCGATAGATTTGCAGACTCAACAGACAGTAAACATAGGCACCACCGGAGTGGCTCGTCTTTCTGGCCTAACATATGATTCTGTAAGAGATCAGCTTTTGGGCGTCGCTGATGGCAACCTGCATAGTATCGATCGAGACACAGGTGTTGGCACGCTTATCGGGTTCCATGGGATTGGCCCGCTAGACAATATTGCGTTCAATCCTTTCGATGGATACCTGTACGGCACGCACAACCTGGCTACCTCGCAATTGCTCAGAGTCGATCCTGTTACTGGAGCCGGCGAAATTGTGACCGACTTGGATCGTCGTGGGTTCATCGGATTGGCAATCGACCCAGAGACTGAAATTTTTTACGGCGCTGATTTGTTTACTGATTCCCTCTATTCGATCGATCCATTAACTGGCGTTACAACCTTGATCGGTCCATCCTCGACCTCAATTTCGGGCTTGACGTTCGGAGTCGTTCCGGTCCCTGAGCCAACGGGTCTTGTCTTGTTTCTGGTACTCGGTCATTTCGTTTGCCTTAGGCGAAACTGAGCCGGCTACCCAACCAGCGCGGGTCACCGCAAACCCCCTTGCTAGCGAGTAAATTGAAATGCACGGTGACTGTCGTGGCCTTAAGGGTCATGCCAAGAAAAGGGATGCAACCACGCAATATAAGATTGATTAGTGGGGCGAAATATCGGAATTGGAAGGAAATGCCCGCTATATTTTCTCTGGATTGGAAATCCAACATTTGAAACTTCCCGAGAGGTTCTCCTTCTCGGAGAATTCTACAACACCCATAAAGATCCGCGATGGACCAAAAAATTGAAGTCCATAAAGAATACCCGAACCAACGTTCGGGTATTCTTGTTTGAAATTGAATTCGGCAAATAGTATTGAACTACAATTTGCAATCGTAAGTTATTAGTCGTCGCGTCGACGACGGCGAGTCAAAATGAACACGCTACCAAAACCAATGATCGCTAACGCCGATGGTTCAGGAACTGCACTCAGAACGGTCAGGCTTCCTTGTGAACCCAAGTTGGATGTATCGAAGACGACCCCGTCAGCACGGATTTCATCAAATTGACCTGTTGACACGCTAAAGTCGAACAAATCAAACGTTTGACCAACAAATGGAATGAACCCATCGTCAAAACTGATATCCAGGATGCCGTCAAAGGCAACCAGTCCTAAAGTTTCGACAGACTCGAATTCATCAAGGCTGCTCACTTCTAATTCCAGGATGCTGATATCGGTAAAAATCGCGTCGCCATCGTTCAAGAAAACAGAACCGTCGATCAATCCTTGATTGATCAGGCTGCCATCAAACGAAGTTTCACTGTCAAACAGAACTGCGGCTGAATTTTCCCCGCCCGTCAGAACACCACCCTGCAGATTCAAAATGTTTCCGCTAAAAGTTGATTCTGCTGTGCTGGTGAAAAAGCGAATTCCGGCATCCAATGAACCTTGGCCAGCACCTTCAATTAAACCTGAGTTCTGAATCGAACCATTCACCACGTCGCCGTCAAAGCTACCAACTTGAACTGATAGACCAGAACCGGCACCTCCACTAGCGTCAATGGATCCGCTGTTGTTGATGGTGAAGTTGTCTGCTGTTCCATCGACGTAAACGGTGCCATTACGCTGAAGACCAGTCGCGGCAATGGTTCCCGTATTGTTGACCGTCAAGCCTTGCCCGTCGATATTCAACGCGCGACTGTCAGAACTGATCGTGCC
>CAZJBW010000106.1:2623-14469 GCA_964543985.1 uncultured Pirellulaceae bacterium
ACTATTGTTGACGATTCCGCCAGTGTGGTCACCGGTTCCAAAGTAGACGCCGTTTTGTGTTCCACTGATCGAACCACTGTTGTTAAGTTCGCCTTGGAAATCGACTCCGTTGACGGCTCGGAAACCACCGACGGTGCCGTTGGCTCCTTCACTTGTAATTGTGCCGCTGTTGTTGATCGTTCCAGTGAAGCGACCTTGCGTCGAACCATCTAGAAGACCACCGACACGTGTTCGCTCAAGACGGATACCGTCACCGGCTGTCGGAGCACCTGCACCTGCATTGCCGCGACCAGCGATCTGTCCACTGTTGTTGATCGTGAAGTCGTTACCAGCTTCGGATAGTTCAGCTGAAAAACCTGCACCTTGGTTGCCGGCACCCGCATCGATGACGCCGTCGTTGTTTAGCTCGAAGCCTTGTGCGGTTGAGTCAGCGTAGACCGTACCGTTTCGCTGGTCGCCGGTTCCAAGAATCGAGCCCGTGTTGTTGACCGTCAAGCCTTGCCCGTCGATATTCAACGCGCGGCTGTCAGAACTGATCGTGCCACTATTGTTGACGATTCCGCCAGTGTGGTCACCGGTTCCAAAGTAGACGCCGTTTCGAGGACCAGTGATGGCTCCATCGTTTTGCAGTGTGCCTTGGAAGCCAATATTGTTACCAACGCGAAAACCGGCAATGGTATCGGAGTTGCTTTCGCTGGAGATCAGTCCACCACTACCATTGAGGATAGAACCAACAAAAGACCGTGTTTCGCCTGGCCCCAAGGGACCGAAGTTTGCCAATCGTAGCCCATCGCCTGACGCTCCCGAGCTTCCAGAAACTGCTGGAAGATTGGTGCGTCCTTGAATCACACCTGTGTTAGTGATCGTTGCGTTTGTAAGTGCACCAATCTCCAATCCAATCCCAGAACCTTGATTTCCAGCACCTGCATCAATGGTACCGCTGTTATTGATCGAGAAGTTGTTGGCGACTGAATCAGAATAAACTGTTCCATTTCGCTGGTCACCGGTTCCCAGGATTAGGCCTTGGTTGGTTAAGATGACTGAGCCACCTATGTTGACTGCTCGACTGTCACTTTGGATGACGCCAGTTCCCTGATTTGTGAGGATGCCGGATCCCAATCCGTTTACAAAATTTACACCGTTGACGCCTCCATCGATCAATCCAGCATTTTGAATCTCGGTATCAGCACTCGTTCGTATGGCATTACCTGTTGCCAAGATGCTGCCACCTTGGGGGTTGGTGATGGTTACCCCATCAGCCCCTGGAGGAATGACAATATTGTCTTGTTGAGCAAACGCAGTCGAAGTAGTACCAACTAGACACGCGATGGCAAATCCTGTCGCCAGGACTTTCGAATTCTGTTTGATTGTCGCGTTCAGTATGGTCCTGAGTGTGACTTTCATGTTGTTAACTCCAGAGATGAGGGTTGTTGATCTTGCGCTCTTCCCCTTGAGTGTCACGTCGATGTCGTCTTCTTTAATGTTTTTGCGTTTTGCAGAATTTTCTTCAAGATTTGAATTAATGAAGTTCGAGTTGCTAAGTTCCGCCGAAAACTTGTGTGGTAATCCACTTAGTCATAGATGTCGAAATGAAGGCGTCCAAAAAAGCGGCGTACTGAAAAGAGAGAGTCGCGTACTCAGTAACCAAGAACAAACGCTCAACTCAGTTTCCTGGTTGAGATGTTTGTTAGGTGCTTCTTGTTCTTTGAATTAAGGCCAGCAGGATTCGAAGCGGCCTTTGTCGGGTTTTGAGGGCAGGAAACGCAGCCGCTTGAAGGCCAAAACTTCTGACAATGCAGCGTTTTGGATCAACACACTTACCGGTTGCTTTATCTGTGAAAGAACCTACAGGAGAATCCAAGGATGAATCCTGGGAACATTCAGATCCTCAAATCTTCATCGTTGACGATGATCCGTTGATGCGTGAAGCAATCGAATTGGCCTCTGCAAGCAAATTCACAAACAGGATTGTCTGTTTTGAAAAGGCAACCGATTTCTGCAGCACGTTGATTCGCAAATGCCAGGGCGCGTGATCACGGATTACCAGATGGAACCGATGAACGGTCTCGCGATGCAAGAGGAACTTGCCAAACGAGATATTTTTCTGCCGGTCATATTGATCAGCGGACTGGCCAATATTTCGATTGCCGTCCAGGCCGCTGGGCGTTAGCCCACGGTTTTTCCCGTAACGTCGACGGAACCGGACGCTAACGCGTGCCGGCTGATCATTTGTAAAATGTACTTTGCTTCGGGTTGACATGCCTACACATGTAGGTAATAACCTACTGGTGTAAGTGATGTTTGGAAGAGCAAGCAATGGCCAAGAAAAAACGACCCTCCGCTAAGTCTGCAAAAGAGAATCAATCTTCCTTGCCAGCCTTGAGTGATTCTCAAACAGAGATCATGCAGCTGGTTTGGGGGCACGGAGAAGTGACGGTGACCGACGTGTGGAATGGTCTGCTGAAAAAACGTGAGGTTGCCAGAAACACGGTTCTGACCGTGATGGATCGATTGGTAAAGCGGGGCTGGTTACAGAAGAGGCGTGTCGGCAACACACAGCTTTATCAAGCGACGGTCGAGCAGGATGTCTCGAAGGGGCAGGCGGTTAAGCGAATGGTCGACACCGTTTTTTCAGGGGCTGCCGACCAGTTGGTTGCTGCGTTGTTGAGCGGGCGAGGAGTGACCGATGAGGAGGCCTTGCGAATTAAAAAAATGATCGACGCCAAAAAGAAAAAGGACAAGAAGCGTTGATGATCTTGAGTCAGCATTTGTTAGCGAAGCAGTTTTAAACAAATCGTTATTGAATCCAGGAATTGAACATGTCACTGGCAATTATCATTCTAACAGCCGTTCTGCTAATTACTCTCTTGGGTATCTTGCTGGTAGAGGTCGTTCTGGCGCGGCGGCCCGGTTGGCAGGATTTCGCTTGCCGATTGACACTTACCGCATCCCTGGTTGTCCCGTTGAGCCTGCTGGCTGCAAGTATTTTCGTGCCAGATGGATTGGTTCGATTGCCCTGGCTGAAGGCAGCGCAGACTTCAAACGAGCAGGCATCAACTTCAGTCTCCGATCAACAACGCGATGGTCTGGGTGCCGTCCTCGGCGCTGGCCCTTCTGTTTTCGAAAAGTCGATTGGGTCGACGATTGCCCCAAACGTTGGTTCGAATTCGGAATCGACAGCAAAGAATGGACAAAGCGGAGGCCTGTCGGATGGCGGCAGCGAATTTGATGCGCCACAAAGTTCAAAGGTCACGGACAATCAAGTGCAGCCGGAAAGCGGCAGCACTCCGCTGCGGATCGCAGATTCAAATGGCGACCAACCTGCCGCTACAGCCGTCGCCACAATACGGACAGGGAAGATCTTTGGTTGGCTGGCAATCGTTTGGGCCAGTGGCAGTTTTCTGGCGGCGTCTTGTTTTACTTTTGCGTGGATTGGTTTGCGGCGTTTAACGAAGTCAGCAAATCCTGTGGTTGGAACACGATGGAATCGAGTTGCTGAAAAAACCACGTTGCGAATGGAGCTTGGGCAAGCGATCTCAATTGCATCAACCCCCGAAGTATCGACACCGATGGTGGTCGGGATTCGAGCGCCGGTGATATTGCTTCCTGATTCAATGTTCGGGCAGATTGGGAATCAACCAGGCGATCATCAAATTGAATCGATAATCGGACACGAAGTGAAGCACATCCAGCGACGGGATACGACATGGAGCCTTCTCAGTTGCGTCGCTTTCATACTTTGGTGGCCAGTACCCACCATCCATCTGCTACGGAAACGCGTCGCCTGGGTGCGAGAATTAATTTGTGACGCCAATGCAGTCGGGCAAGTTGGCTCGGCGGAATACGCTGAGATTCTTTTAGAGATGGCAACCCTGCCTGTCCAACGAAAATCAGTTGTTACAGCCTTGTCGATGCAACCAGCGGCAACGACTTTGGAAAGTCGAATCCGCTGGGTACTGGAATATTCCGGGTCGACAATCGGAATGCCAAAAAGGCTTCTCCGGAATTCTGCATGGTGTTGTATGGCATTTGGATTGTTGCTTTTCGTATCGGTACGACTGGTTCCTGCCACACTTGTTGATACGGTTGATTCATCAACGTCTATTGGCCAGCAGGTCGAGGAAGGGGCGATCGTGGCTGGAACTGTTGCAGTTCGAAGCGGTGAATCCAGCGACCCGGTTGCAGACGCGACAGTTTATATGGTTCCGGTGCCCGAGCGTGGCTGGGAATTGCCAGTTCGATTTGAATCCAGCAAATCGAATGAGGATGGCGCGTTTGAATTCCAGGGTGTTTCCGATGGAAACTATATGATTTGGGCCGAAGGAAATGGGCTGACAACTCTTAAGGCATATCTTACGGGAAAACGATTCAAGGTTGTTGGCGGTGAGGAAGACAAAGTTGACGTTGGAGAACTGCGACTTGTCGATGGATGCAATTACCGCGTTTCAGTTGTGTCTGCCAAAGACAACTCTCCTATTACAGATGCCGAGGTTTCATTTGGATGGTCGGATACAGGGCGCTCCTACCAAACAGATGCCAACGGAATTGCCGATATTCGAGGTTTGGCTCCGAACGCGTGGTACTTTGTTATTCGTGCAGAGGGGTACGCGACAACGTTCAACAAAACCGCTGTTCAAGCAGTCGGTACTACAACTGAAGTCAAGTTTTCGCTGGAACCGGGCGCTACGATCAAAGGGACGTTAACCGACCAGCACGGAAATTCAGTGGCCGATGCGGAGGTCTATTGCAGTACGGATGAAATGTCGATGGCACCTAACTTTGCCAAAGTCATGACGGATATGGGTGGCGAGTTTGAAATGAATGGTGTCCCTTTTGATCACAAGATTCGAATCTCATCCAGCCCGGAAGGATACAAGCGAGCGTCACAGAAAACCTCAATTGAAGAAGCTGCTTCAATTACAACGATAGATCTCCTGTTGGAAAAGCTGCCTTATGGTGGAGATGTCATTGTTACTGTATTGGACCAGGATGGCAGTCCGATTCAGGGCGCAGAGCTTTTCAATCGTGGGTCTTCTTCCAGTGATGTTCGAACGGCAAAAACCGACGCAGAAGGAAAGGCTCGGTTGGTCAACATGTTCAACTATCGTGACGAAACCAATGTGGTGGTTCGTTCCACAGGCAAAGTGCCAACGCTGATCAAGGTCAAGCCTGGGACTGCGAAAGAACCAGGTCAGGAAGACGTAACGCTGTCCGATGGAAAAACGCTTCGAGGAAGAATTGTGACTCCCGATGGAAAACCGGCCGCCAATGTAAGTGTCTTTTTGAATGAAGCGAACCGAGGTAGTTTCGTTGAATGCAATGATTTGAAATGGCCCCGAATTCGTACCGACGCCGAAGGCAGATTTGAGGTCGGTGAATTGGGCGGAGACACCAGAATCACCGTCTACACTCCAAAACAGTACGCACCGATTGAAAGTTATGAAGTGAAATTGGATGGTGACGACACCGAAGTTTTGATTGAAATGACGAAAGCAGCGTCATTGCGGGTACGTGCTGTGGATAGCGAAACGGGCGAGCCGATTCCTGCATTCAATGTGAAAATCGATTGGGTCGAGGAAGGCAATCGTCTTGAAGGCGACAGGAGGCCTCGCGGAGTGCTGGCGTCGCTGATCAATCCAGGAACCAACATTCATGGGACGCAAAAAGAATTCGTGTTGGAAGGTCAGACGGTCAATCTGGTATACAGCATGATCGTGGCAGCTGATGGCTATGAAACTGCCAAGGTTCCTCGGATCCGTGCGACGGTTGACCCGGACTTGGTGGATATCAAGTTGGTCAAGTCGAAAGATGAGTAGCTGGTTTTGAATCTGGTTGCCAATTTGTATTTGACCCGGCGCCCCTGATGGAAATCGCTGCCACAACGATTGAACGAAAGGTTCAATAGGCCCCAGACGCGTCGTTCTTCGTATGTGTTTGGAAAAACAGGCTTCCCTTCGATCGATCGTGAATCGGCGCTGTGGCAATCAAGCCACCTCGCAGTCTCAACACACTTTGATCGGCACTTTCTAAAGTGCGCTTTATATCATCGCCAAGTCGCAGCGACATGCGGCAAAGTGCTGGTCGCCATCTGGTGAATCAGTTCTTGTCCGAGATGGATGGAGCCACCAGCAACAACGAAGGCGTCTTGATCCTGGGAGCAACCAATGCTCCATGGCATATCGATAGTGCATTTCGTCGTCCCGGCCGTTTTGATGAGGTTCTGTTTGTGCCGCCGCCGGACGAAGTTGCCCGCCAACAGGTTTTGAAAATAGCGTTGGAGGGAAAACCAGTTGAGAACATTGACTTGAAAAAAGTCTCAGCCAGAACCAACGGCTTTTCCGGAGCCGGATGGAAAATGGAGCTGTCGCGTTTTTGGAAAAACCGTTCAACGTCAATTTGCTTACCGACAAGATTTCCGAAGCCCTCCTTCTATCCAGACAACACCATCAAAAATCAAACAAAAAAAGTCCGCGCAAAATTTGCTGGAAAAGCTTTCGGATGCACAGCTGGCCACCCTTCGGCTGTGTGTTGCCGGAAAATCAAATCGCCAGATCGCCAACACGTCGAATATTGGGCTGAGAACAGTTGAACGCCACAAAGACAACATCTACAAGAAAACCGGCATGGATTCGGTTGCTCAACTGGCCTTTGCTAACCAAGGAAACTGACCTGCAAGGGCCATAGCCACTTGTGTTGTAGAATGGCATCGCAGGCGGCGTGATCGACAAAAACGATCGCCGATTGCTGAGCAACGAAAGACTGGCTAGAGTTTAACAGCGGAATTCGATGAATTTCCGACAATTGAACAATTCTTCTGTCTCATCTGCGAATTGAGCCCGGTTTCCCTGTTGGAGACCGAATTCATGTCCAACACAATTGCCCCTGAACTTCTGAACAAAGCAAAAACTGGCGATCTGAATGCGCTGGATCAATTGCTTGGCCAACATCAGCAAGGAGTTGAGAAAGCAATCAAATGGCAACTTGATCGTCGAATCTCACGACGCGAAGACGTACAAGATATCGTTCAGGAAACCTTGCTGACCGCCGCGAATCGTTTCGCTGAATATGTCGAAAAACACGCGGACCTGCAATTCGGTGTTTGGCTCAGACTGCTGGCTCGCGATCGCGTGATCGACGCACATCGAAAACATTTTGGTGCCGATTGTCGCAATATCAATCGGGAGCAATACGCGCTGCCTCAACACTCTTCGGTTGCTTTGGTTGGAGCGCTGGTCGGACGTGAACAAAGTCCCAGCAAGAAAATGGCTCGAGCTGAAATCGTTGATCAGATGAGCAAGGCAATTTCAATGCTGGAAGACCAACAACGAGAATTGATCATGTGGCGCCACTTTGAACATTTGTCCATTCGCGATACCGCGGTGATCTTGCAAATTGGCGAAGCGGCTGCCAACAAAAGATACGTAAGAGCCCTGGAAAGCCTAAGGAAGATTGTCGTTTCACTCGGATTTCATTCACAGTAACCACCCAACTTGCTACACCAGTAAAAACCCCGGTAAATCACACACTCAATCGGAAATCGAAACGTGGAAGAACGGACAGTCATTCTTGGTCAACTGGCAGAAGATTTTGCAGCACGTGTGCGGAACGGCGAAATGCCGGCGATCAACGAATACGCCGAGAAATACCCGAAACTTGCCGATCGAATTCGGGATTTGTTTCCCACCTTGATGGTGCTGGAGGGCATGGCTTCTCAAGACCAAACGATTGCCGGAAAAAATCAACCAGGAATGACATCCCTGAATCTGAAAAAAGGTGATGTATTTGGAAGCTTCCGAATTGAAAAGGAACTTGGGCGAGGCGGCATGGGAGTCGTTTATCATGCCACCCACCAAGCCTTGGACAAAGAAGTCGCATTGAAGGTTTTGCCCCAGGCTTCATCTCCTGTGTCCAAAAACCTGGAAAGGTTCCTGAGAGAAGCTCGCACGGCTGCGAAGTTGCACCATACCAATATCGTGCCGGTCTTTGATGTTGGCCAGGCTGATGGTATCGCATACTACGCGATGCAACTGGTCGAAGGATCGGGAGTTGATCTGCTGCTAAGCCAATGGTTTGGACAAGCCTCGCAGCATCAGAGCGATGCCGAGACGATTGCTCCATCCATTGTCCGGAAAACACTGGCATCCAACGAGATGTCGGAACACACGATCGTTGGCTTGCCAGAAACTCATTCGGATTGGGATTCGTGTTTCCGTCAAATTGCTTCGATTGGAATTCAAGTTGCCGATGGTTTGCAACATGCTCATTCCTGCGATGTCATTCACCGGGACATCAAGCCATCCAATCTAATCGTCGACGGAAACGACAACGTCTGGATTACTGACTTTGGCTTGTCACGGCATGTCGACGACCCGTCGTTGACTCACACAGGAATGTTGCTGGGAACTCCCCGGTACATGAGTCCGGAACAAGCTGCGGCCGCGGCCAAACCCATCGATCACCGCACTGACATCTACAGTCTTGGCGCCACGCTGTATGAACTGGTTGCTCAGCGCCCTCCGTTCAATGCCTCGACACCCGTCGAATTTGTCATGGCAGTTCTCGAACGTAGCCCGCCGCCCCTTCGTAGACTCAACCCACATCTGTCGAAAGACCTTGAAACGGTAATTCAAAAATCGATGGCCAAGGATCCCGACAATCGCTATCAATCTGCGGCAGCAATGGCTGATGATTTGCGCCGATGGTCCGCTGGTGAATCGATTAGTGCCCGACGTGCGTCTCCGATCGAACGACTTGGCAGGTGGGCAAAACGCAATCCTGCCTGGGCGGCTCTTTGGGCCTGCGCCATTCTTACCGTCGTTTCGACCATCGTCTTCTCGATTAATGCCAATCGACTACGCTACATCGCCAACTCCGCCACCGAGCAAGCGACAAAGCAACAAGCAATGACCGTACAATTGCTTCGACGCAACAGCGCGATGTTGGCGGGCTCCTTGCTGGAAAAAGCCAGGTTTGAAAGGCTCGGCAGAAAGCCGGGGCACCAAAAACGTTCTCACACGGCAATCGCTGGTGCCGGCAACGCGATCCTCTTGCACAATCGACAACCCATCGGGGACTCGAAAGACGGTACCGATGTTCAAAAAAACGACCCAGTCGATATTCCAACCTTTGCAGATCTCCGCACCGAGTTTTTGCTGAGTTTGCAAACGCCCGACTATTTCGAAGTACAACGCATTCAGGGGATTCCTGTCGCGGCAAGCGGCGATGGTGAGGTTTGGGGGCGCGTCAATTCCGGAGACCTTGAGACCGGTACGAAAGGCGACCATGCACTGGAGATTTTCGAAACCTCCACCGGAAAAGTCATTTACAAACGACCAATGGCCAATATTTCCTGTTTCGCATTGGATAAAACCGGTTCCAGGATGGCGCAACCCGACGCCAATGGAAATATCGTCGTTTTGGCAATTCCAAACGACCGGAAGATCATCCAGCTGGATCTTCCAGGCGGCCAAAACGAATCAGGCAATGAGCACCGGCAAACTCGCGTGCGGACCATCCAATTCCTCGGCGAAGATCGATTTGTTGTCGCGCAAATGGATTCAAGCACACTGGCAGTCTGGGACCTGGACACTGATCGTTCGTTCCAGGTCAATCTGAATGCCGACAACTTTGGTTTTTACAAAATTCATTTTTCGGACGTATCCAACCAACTTGTATTGACGGAGCGAAAAGTAGTTCGTTTTATTTCAGTGAAAGACGGGACAACGGCTGACGAAATCCCCGTCATGAAGAATTGCCTGTGGCCGTTCTGTTTCAACAAGGATGAATCTCTTTTGTATGTTGCTTCTAGCAATGAAAAAATGGATGGCAAGGCGAACGAACTAACGGTCATCGATACAAAAAGCCGCCAAACGATCGCGTCTCTCCCACTAGGAATGGACGTGCCTTCCTGTGTGACAATCAGTCCCGATGGACAGAAACTTGTTGTTGGGATGATGGATGGGCGAGTTGTTATTTTCGGAGTCAACGACCATCAGGAAATCGCTTCGTTCCGGGCTGCCAGGTCACCCGTGATTGAAATCAGTTTCGCAGACAATGGCTCAACGATTCTGGCGAATTGCATAGCGACGATCTCGGCCTGGGAAATGAAACGGGATTCTCCAGTAACGAATCATGAGCTTTTTGACAAGTTAATCGCCGGCCCAATGGCAATCCATCCGATTGGCGGGGAACTGTTGCGAGGGGGCTCTTCGATTCGCCACCTGGTTCTGCCAGAGTGTTCCCTGCTGAACGAAGTGGAACTGGGCGATGCCCACATTGAAAAAATCGTTTGCTCGCAACACCACACCCTGGCGGCATTCCTTACCGGACGTGGACACCCGGCCAAAATCTACGATCTCGAAAAGAAGCAGCTTACCGCCTCGTTGCCAGAAGCGATCGGAGTCGGATTCGCGGCGGACGGCAAAGCCTGCTTCGCAAAACTATCGAACGCTTCCGCGAAACCATCCGAAGCCAGAGTGATCGAGATCCTTGAAGCGGCCAGCCAAAAGAATCTGTGCCAAATCTCGGTTCCGGTAAACACAAAATTGAGTTTTGTGACTTTTATGCCCAACGGAAATCATGTCGTAGTTTCGTATCAGGAACTGACGACAGAATATCAATCGCTGGATCCGGCCCAGCTTGAAAACGTGTTCATCCCGTCCGCTTCAACGATTAAAATCGTGGATGTGCAAACTGGTAATACCGTATCCCAATGGAATTGCGGATGTCCAATTCAAGACGTTAAATTCTCCCGAGATGGACGGGTCATGGCCGGGGTACCCGGTTACGACCGTCTGGGAATAGTAAGCAGTGCGTTCATGAATACCAGTAGCGTTTCCGGTTCGCGTCTGCCGATCGTGGACCTTCAAAAAAAGGTTCAAAGCGTAATCCAGTTGGACAATATTTTGACCGGCGTGGCAATTCGCCCCGATGGAAAAGAATTAGCATTGCGTGCCTCAGATGGCACCATTGAAATTTTTGATATGGATAAAATCCTTGCCTCTGTCCCCATGTCGCCGCTGGAAAAGATTGAAAGCGACCAAGTTAATGGGAATGCAGTTCCTTTAACTTCAATCAAAGTACGATGGCAGCCCAACCTGGACGCCTCATTCCAGACTGAATCATCAATTCTCAATTCTTTTGGTGCCTCGCTTCAAGTTAAATATTCGCCGGACGGCAGTCTGTTGTATGCCAACAATATGATCCGCGAAAATGTTTTTGAGTTAAACGCTCGCAGACTAAGCGAACTGTGGAATGATCGATTCCCCGCCCTGAAATAACTATCAATGGCAACATGGCCTCGCAACAAGACTTTGTATCAATTTTTCGTAGCGTACGGATTTCCACCCTGCCGTTTTTTAAACAGTCCGCTGACCGAGCCCAAACGTGTAGCCCCGGGGGAGGAAAAGAGGTCAGGAGCCGAAAAATGAATGACGTGGTAAAACCGTGTTCAAATCACCCAAAATGTCTATCGACTATTTGCCCGCATGTAGAGCTTGCCTGAATGAAGACGGCTTTCATACGGGCATTTTTATTGAGTGAGATACTAGGAGCCAATTTGGGTGTCAGGTTGGCATGGTCGATGTATTTGGGTCGCATTGACGTCAATTAGGCGTTGACCAAAAAGATACTGGTGCATTGAAGAGCTGCATCAAACGGGGCTGCCCATTCGGAACAGACAAGTGGGTTCGAGCAACCGCAAAAAAGCAAGGCCTGGAACTCACACTACAACCCAGAAGAAGACCAAAGAAACTCGCCCTAAATGCCAATTTGGCTTCTGCCCCCTTTTTCTTCGGGAAAAATTCAGGATTACTTGTTGACTCAGCCGAACAATCCAATACTATAAA
>CAZJBW010000107.1:0-14437 GCA_964543985.1 uncultured Pirellulaceae bacterium
AAACATTCGCGGCTGCACCCAAGGCGGTCAGCACGTCATCGTTTTCAGAACCTGTTAAGTTTTCAATGCCAACGAACGACTCGTTTACCGCACCGTAGACAGCAGTACCAGTTCCGTCAGCGTTGACGGTCGCTTCGACACCGATACCAATCCCTTGAAACGAATTAGTGTCGATTCCGGCACCACCATCAATCGTGTCGGTACCGCCGCCGCCTACTAGCAAATCGTCGCCCGATCCACCTATCAGAATATCATTACCTTGATTGCCGATCAGAGTTAAGGCTTGGTCGGCACCCGCACCACTGATCGTATCGTTACCGGTTCCGCCCAGGACCGTCACGTTATCGACACCGACCAGCCCAGCGATTTCGAAGACATCGTCCAGATCGCCTAGATCGACCGAGAAGTCAGCGATGTCCACATTTTGAGTGTTGATGGTCAACGTGTCATCGGTATTGACTGTGGTACTTAATTCAAAGTCAGGATTGGAAAGGGCATCGTCTTCCAATACAAAACCTGCACCATTACCCAACTGCAATTGCAAGAAATCGGTATCCAGTGCACTGACTTCTAAAACATCGGCAGCGCCATCAACCGCTGTAAATTCCAAAAGCCCCGCACCGGAGTCAAACGCGACTGCTGTAAGCAGGTTTTTTGATTCCAAGAACTCAAAACCGAGTTCGTTGCGACGCTTAGGCCGCACCGAATTCTTTTTATTCAGTTCCGTTTCACCAAGTCCTTCTTTAGTCTTCGCGATTGAAAACCTGTTGTTAATACTCATGCTGTTCTCCAGTACGGGGGTTCGTTCTTTAGATTCTTGTTTTTTGTGTTTCCACATCTGTAATTCGAATGCCCGTATCTGCCGGACAACACTCGGGTCACGACGAAACGAACAGTTATTCCTGACAGCCGACAAACTTAAAATGCGTTTTTTGTGGCAGCCTTCTCATTGGCTACCGACTATTCAGACATTTGAAGGGCGTGAACGGCACGCTAAGTAGCAGCTGACACACTCCGTTGACACTTTAGAAACCAGTATCATTTGTTGTGGTCGTGAAAAACGAACACTGACAACGACTTACCAGTGTCATGACTGGTTAATCTTATTGCATTACTGTTGAAAAAATCTTGACAGTTCGCTGGCCGACATATCGATCTGCCAAAAAACCGGGAGTTTTGATCATTTTGGCGGACCTGAAAGAGCAAGCCGCTAGGGAAGAAGTGCTTGGGGATCGGTGGGTAGTGTCTAATAGTACAGTACTTACACCCGATAGAGGTCACAGGATCCGGCCCATCCATGTGCAGCCATAGGCACCATTGATATTTATTTCAACCGCTTGGATGCACAAGTTTGAATGCACATGTTCGAACGCATATAAGGCAAGAATCACAACGAAATGAGACTCGTTGGATGAACGGGCAACCCAATACTCAAAAACTCAAAACGAGCCTACGGTTGAACGACTTCGCGACTGCCGATCGTCGAGAACGCTCGGTAGGTATCCAAGTCGATAGAATCCGATATGAAACGGACTCCGCCATCACCGAACATGAAAAACGCACCTGCGGGATGAGCACTACCGAATGCCCCGTTGCGTCGTTCCAAGACGATCCCGTCGCCCGGCAATGTGTTTAGCGGGTTCGTGGTGGTTCGCAGACAATCGGCATTTGCGATGGCATAGGTCCAGACATTCGAGGATTCCCAAATGTCAGGACGTACAACTTCTCCGACAAAGAACGTATTAGACAGCCCATCGGAAATCTCTTGGGCACGGCGAGGGATACTATATACGAACGGCCCGTCGTTCATGTACTTGGTCACGCTCATTTCATTATCGGGGCCTCGTGAACCGTTGCAAAAAGCATAGGTACTGGTTGCTGCATTGACGGGTTGGTAAACATTGCTTGTACGAGCGCTCGATTCGCTAGGACACCACAAGACAGGTAACTCGACAAGAATTCCATCGCGTTTGCGTTGATCATTCATCCACCAATCCAGGTCGTCGACGTCGCGATTCCAAAGCCCACCATCGTCCGGAGAAAGGTCTTGGGCTAGCTGATTTTGTTCCAGTTCGGCCAAGATCGCAACGAATGCGCTGGCACCATTTTTTTGTTCGGGAGTCACCGCGCTAGCACAAGCCGACAGGCCCAATTGCTGGCCAACATCGTCACACCCATCTCGTCCAGCGGGAAAATGTCGAAAAGTCGACTGGTAGTTGCTTAAAGCCACTCCGACTTGCCGAAGATTATTTTGACAAACTACCCGTTGCGATGCTTCCCGCATCGACTGAACTGCAGGTAACGTCAGACCGACCAACACGCCAATGATGGCCATGATGGTCAGCAATTCAATCAAGGTAAATCCAGCTTTTCGCCAACGCATAGACGTTTTCTCTTAGGACAGGCAAACACGCAGTTGAAAGTCGCAGTGACAGGCACTTACTTACTGAAATTTCATCTCGCGTTTGAATTGTACCGGAGAATCGGCTATCCAACGTGAACTGGACAACAAAACCATTGTTGTTCTGAACTATTTCTGATCGAATTGACCAAACTGGAAATTAGATCAGAGCTTTAGCAATGTCCGAGACAAGTAGTCATAGTGCGTCCAACAAACGTGATGCCTTCTGAAAGAGGACGGGGAAGAGGGTTCGGCGAACTTCTGATCGATTGGATAGAGAAATCGCGGTGCAACTACGAGCGATGAAAACTGTACGACATTTTACCGCAAGCTGCGTGAACGCTGCCCCTAGGCTGGCGATGATCGCTGCAACCATCTCGGGCAGTCGATCCGATGCGGAAGATATCGTTCAGCAAGCGATGACGATTGCTCTGCAGAAAGACAATCAGTTTGAATCGGAAAGCCACTTTATAGGCTGGCTGGCTGGCATCGTCCGGCATTGTGCGTTGAATTATCGACGCAAAGTTTCTCGCCGAAACACCTATGCCACCAACCCTCAGGAAATGAGCGTCGAAAATGTCGCGGCACATCAACGGCCGATCGACAACACCACGGGTGAATTGACACCTCTGCAGTCCGCTTTCGATGACCAAGTCCAGAACGCATTAAAATCTATTTCGCACGAAGCCAGATGCTGCCTACTTCTGAGAACCATTGAAGAGCTTAGCTACCGAGAAATTTCGGAACTGATGGGAATGCCAGAGGGCACGGCAATGAATCTGGTACACCGCAGCAAGAAGAAACTCCGTGAGATCCTTTCCAACCGATCCGTCTCGCACGATACCGGCGGGGAAGGGGAGTGCCAACCATGAGCGACGATCATATGAACACTGACAACCCCAACGATGACCTATTAGAACGGTACCTTGATGGATTGCTGAACCCGGAACAGACCGATCACTTTCTTGATTCTGTTGATGAACAGGTGATATTCACTGAACAAGCTCTGCAAGGAAAAATTGACAGTTCGTTGCGACGCACTCAATCGCCAACGGAAGACGAACGCGAAGCAGTGACTAAGCGAGTTGCCCAGATGTTGGCCGATCAAGAAGCGATCGCAGAAAACACTACTTCCAATTCCACGCAAGAAGGCTTGCCCGATTTGCAAGTTGCCAAAGCGCCAATTCAAGCGCCGATTCAATCGTCGATGCTCAGCAAATCGTTGAACAGTTCGGCGTTGCGGCTCGCTTTGGCCGTGGGCCTGTTGATTGCGATTGGTTTGGGAATTCGCAGCAATTTTTCCAAGCCTGTTCAACCCTTATTTGAGGTTCGTTCTCTGGCATCAATTTATCAGGAGACCAAGCAACAAGGATTTCGTCCGTACTACAACTGCGAAGACGACGATCGCTTTGCCGACACCTTTGAAGCACGTCAGGGTCAACGTTTGGCATTGGCCCAGATGCCGACCGGAACGCGGATGCTAGGACTTTCTTACTTGGGAGGGCTCAGTCGCGACACGACCGCGATGCTGGGTATGGTCGATTCGACCGAGGTCATCGTGTTTGTGGACGTGCCCGAAAACCGTCATGCCGTTGCCAAAGCGAGACAGGCAACGGTTGACAATCTAAACACATTTTTCGTTGAAAAACACGGTTTGATTTTCATCGAAGTTTCTCCGTTGGAATCAGCCAAGATGCTGCCCTATTTTGAAATCAGCCCTAATTAGATTATCTCTGAATCACCGCTTGCTACAAAAAACCGACAACCAACAAAGTCGCCTTAACCCAAGGCGACTTTTTTTTCGTTCACCCTGAATGCATTCTTGGACGCGGCAAGCCCGTTCCCCTTACCGTAATTCCCTAACCGCAGAGTCAAACCGCTGTTTCAGTATGCGGTCTTACGTGGCGACCACGACGCAGGCAACCAATTGGTATTCCGCTTACAAATCAGTTTTTGAGTAAGCAATCCATCTGCCTACCGACAATGAATCATTGGCGGCACGAAATCGTTCATAAAAGGTCGAGGTGGCTTACCCTCTTGAATCTGGAACGGAACACCTGAATCGGAACAAACTCAATGCACTCCCAATTCACTCAACAGATACTCGATTCCGTTCCAGGATTCGATTTTGTCGCCGCCCATTTCGAATGCGAACGCGACCGTTACTCGGCGGACAATCCAACAGGGTTTGTAAACCTAGGATCGGCGCAGAACTTTCTGATGTCGCCATTGGTGCACGACGAATTGCCGGATGTGCAATGGGCACTTGAAGATGCATCGTACCAATCGTTCAGTGGTACAGACGGATGTCGCACCGCCGTTGCCAAGTACCTGCAGTCAATCACGCACAACGTCACCATCGACCCAAACAACCTGGTCATTGGAAACGGACTAGTCGGTTTGCTTGAGGCCCTTTCGGTCTCTTTGTTAAACGCAAACGAATCCGTGTTGATTCCGACACCGGTATTTCCTGGATTAGTTAATGCGATTACGACTCGCACTAGCGGGAAAGTCACCTTTGTGCCAGCGACGGCTGCCAACGGTTATCGCATCACACCTCACGAAATCGAATTAGCGTTACTTAACAATCGTGACGCCGAAAGATCCGTGCGAGCCATCTTGATCTGTTCGCCCGGCAATCCGATCGGTCAAGTATTTACGAAATCAGAAATCGAAGCCTTTGTTCAAGTCGCTGATGCTTTTGATTGCACCTTAATCGTCGACGAAATTTACGCCTCCAGTTGTTTTGACGACGCTGAATTCTACAGTGCTGCCTCAGTACCTTCGGACCGCGTCTTTGTACTCGGTGGCATGTCCAAAGATTTCGGTATCGCCGGATATGCCACTGGCTGGATGCACACCACCAACCAACCCGTCCTGGCAGCGATGCGAAAACAATCGCATTACTTCCGTCTACCAGCACCCATTCAATCAGCGATGCAGTCGATTTTGGAATTGCCGCAAGTTCCTGACATGTTGGAGAAAAATCGAAATCAATTGACCGCCGCGTTCCAGTACTCAAATGCTGCCTTACAAAGCATGGATGTCCCAGTCGTTGCGACCGAAGCTGGATTGGTCGTTTGGCTGGACTTAAGAAAACACCTCAAGGAGGAAAGTGAAGCAGGACAACTGCAACTGTACCGTTTCTTATTGGAAGAACATCGCGTTCAGCTAAGTCCCGGCAACGGTTTCTATTGTTCGACTCCTGGATATTTCCGGATGTGCTTCAGCCATCCAGAACAGGTGATGCAGGAGGGCTTGAAAAGACTGCGAGACGGTCTCGCCAAGTTCGCTTTGTCAAAATCAACTCGTCAAACTGCCAAGGTTTCATTGTAATGATTGCCAATTATCTTTCTCATCGCCATCAAATTGAATCGTTTGTCGACGACACCGTTGGACTGATTTTGCAACAACTGACCCAGAAAGAATCTGGCCAGTACCGCCCGCATATTTACGAAAAACAAATTCGTGACTCGTTGCATGACTTGTTGATCCCGTTTGCCAGTCGCACCTCGGTTAACATCGAAACCATTTCCAGCCAATTCGCTGCGAAGATCCCTGAGATCGTTGAAGATTGTTGGATTGACGCACAGCGATATCCCATTTGCGACCCAGCCTTAGAATGCTTGGAGGAAGTTTTTTATGCCAGCAACGGGTACTGGGCGACCGTAGCCTACCGAATTGCCAATGCACTATTGAAACTGAAGGCTCCTATCATCCCACGAACCGTTTCAGGAATTGCTCATTCGCGAACGGGTGTCGACATTCATCCGGGTACAACGATCGCTCCTGGCCTGTTTATCGATCATGGAACTGGAATTGCGATCGGCTGCACCGCCGTGATTGAAGCTAACGTTAGCCTGTACAACGGCGTCGTTTTAGGAACCAGCGGCAAGCCTCGCAAGAAAGTCGCCGAAGATTCTGGCGAGATCTGCAAACGGCACCCCACGATTAGCCAAGGCGTCAGCCTGTACACCAGTTGCTTCGTGGGTGGCGACGTTGTGATCGGCGAGAACTCGATAATCGGTGCGTTCGCATTCGTTTGCGATGACATCCCCGAAGATTCCGTCGTGCAAGGGAACCCCGGCATATCCAGCATTCGCACTTGCAAGAAACGACAACAAGCTATTCCAACGACGAGCAACTTTTCCGAGTCACGCGATCAGTCGTTCGTTCGCTAAATTGGCCAAGCCTTAGCATTGTCGACCAAGACGTAATATTGAAACTCCGCAGGAACAGCCGGGTTCGCTAACGTGCGACCCGGCTTCTTTTTTTGTGTGTTCTCAAAGAGTGGGACTTGTTGCCTTGAACACATTCATTTCATCAACCGCTAGATTGGTTTTTGCTGCTACGTTTTACAACGGTGTTTGCAGCGGCAAACAAACATCGATTTCTAGCCTCTGCGACGTCGCAGCATGACAACCGCCCCCAGAACTCCAAGAATTCCGAGCGAGCCTGGCTCTGGAATTGCTGTAAAATCAACAGACAAGCTCGAAGCGCTACCACCTTCAATGGAACCAAATCGCAATGCACTTCCAGCGTCGGTTCCAACAATGATAAACCCGAAATTCTGCGAAGGATTATCAACAATATCCTGAACAGCATTGACAAAATTCGAAGATGAATTGAATGTTGCAACCCCTACGGAATCGATTGTGATTTCATCTAACAAAGGTGTAAAGAAACTGCCGCCAGCAACACCACCCGTCCAACCAGCCAATCCAAACTGGGATTCGTTCCATGTTGCATCACCAGCCGCTGCACCTGATCCCTGGTTACCAACACCGGCTCCCTCACCCCAGTCCGTGTCAACGCGAAAAAGCTGAAAATTTCCACCACCGCTGGTCGCTTGAATAACGTTCAAGCCCAAGCTGACGCTGTTGACAATTGAACCAGGTGCAATCGAAGCCAAATCAAACTCAACCAAAAACCTGCGTTCATTTCCATTGTTGGCAAAGCCTGAAATTCCAAAGTTGTGACCACCACCGTTGTTGTTGACCAGGTTGGAATAAATGGTGGTGTCTTGACTTGCATCCAGCGTAACAATGTCAGCATAACTTTGAGTGCTACAACAAAAAACAAGTAGTAACACCGCACCAGCCGCACCAAATTTCAAATATTGCCAGACGATACTGTTTGTCAGCCTTTGGTTCAGTAAGTGCATCAATTTCATCCAATCAAAAATATAAAGCTCATGTTGTAAATTCTATTTTATTTTGAATTTGCAAAATCACCAAGGATTTTTGATTAATGCAAGAAAATTCACAGTCGCGATGTCTGTTAGCCATTCACCTATTTCAACAACATGGCCAAGACTCAAATTGAAACTCCGCAGGTTTTTGCTGCTACGTTTTTGCAGCGGCAATCAAAGCTTCGATTTCCAGAATATGGCTGTGGGGGACTCGATTGCGTTGATACTTCCTCAAGATGATATCGTGCAGCGTCTCTAAATCATCAAGTTCGATGACAGGAAAGGTAGTCCATTCTGATTCCGTCTTTAGACGCGAACGAAGTTGCCACTTGCCGCCGTGTCGCATTGCGGTAACCAAACGAGTCTCGCCCTCTTCGGTTTTTTCACGCCATTCGTGTTTCTTCATGATGTGTAAACTTGCGCGGTTCTAGACGGATACTGCAACACCAACGGTTTGGATCTTTGCCAGATCCTTTCGAACATGCTAACCCAAAAGGTACGAACCCAAAAGGACTTGTGGTCTGACTCGCTACGCGTAAGAACTCGGCAACGCACCTGTACTTGCTGTCCGAAATATTGTTTCGGCTACTCTGCCCGACGCTTCGATTCGTAGAGCTGGATGAGTTCGCGAATTTGTTTTTGACGTTCGCGTGGTGCGTCGGAGATATCGACAGGCAAAGGCTCGCTGGGTTTTTGGCCCAGCAGTTTGCTAACCGCGAAGATGGCGAAGACACGATTGACGGGCTCGGGATCGTTCAACGAATTGGCAATTCCGGCAAATTGATCCACGGCGAACCGAGACCCTGCTAGCCATTGAGTTGCCAAGTATCGCATGTGACTATCCTTGCTGTGCAACCACATGTCGCCAGCGACTTCATCCAGCGTTTCAAACGCGGCCCATTTTTGCGAAGGTTGCGGAGCCTGGCCCCAGATTCGTTCCGTTTGATCCAGAGTCCAACGCACCGTCTTATCCAAGTGGCATGCGTTGCAAGCGTTCGCCATCCCGGCGGCTACCATGTTTTCTTCAACCGGCATACTAATACGATGCGTCCGGATTAGGTGATCGACACCGCGAGTAAACTTAGGCATGTGACAGTCCAAGCAATTAACCGCTTCGTGCCCAGGACCTGCATGGGCCCGAGCAACGGTCTGGTCCAGGTACTCGGTGTGGCAACTGGCGCAACTATCAATGTGTTTTTTCAGATCGATGCCCGTGTCTTCTTTCCGCGTACCGGTATGCGGTTCGTGGCAATCGATACAACTTAGCTGGGAAGCACAGTGACCAGCAAACAGGTCCAACCCTTCACGCGAATTACCTTTGCCTGCTCCGTTGGGAAACAGATCCGCTGCGCCCGAGTGACACTGAGTGCAAATGCCACGAGTCGTATAGGCATTTTCGCGGCCGCCAGTGGGAACATGATGAGGATCGTCAGCGCTGATGCGAGTCAACTTGCTGGTCGGCAAAAACTTGATTTCTCGTTCACGGACCGCATGTTCGCGACCGCCGAAGTGACAACTTTCACAGCTGACACCCATCGTTACTAAATGCTCCTCAGGGTTCAATCGTTCATTAAGGTAGACAAAATCTTTGATCGTTGGACCGACCTCGATCGTCTTGGAAATCTCGTCAGCCAACCCATGCACGTTTGCAGAAACAGTGGCGTCTGGAAAACCAACCATGAACTCGTGAAAGATTCGATAGGCGTATGGAAAAGTGTTGTGACAATTCATGCAGTTTTCGGCGTACAGATCGATCCGTGGTGAACCGTCGATGGCTTCGTCAGCCGGAACGCCGTTAACTAACTTTTCGTCACCGTAGGCGTTCATGAACACTCGAGGCACCCAACGATTCAACTTAAACCAAAAACCGAAAGGCAATCGGTGTTCTTTATAAATGTCATGGTTAGCTGGTTCGGGTCCTGCGATCTGCTTTCCGATAAAGGCCTGCATGTAGCGAGACCCCACGGTCTTGGTGACTTGGTATCGTCGCCGTCGTTTGCCGTCTTTGAAGACGTCCATGAAATACTGGCCATCGTGCGTCACAAAATGAGCCTCGCCAGTCGGCAGTTTCAAAACGGCATTATTAAAGTCGGCTTGGACTGAATCTTCGCCAACGTTGCGGTTCATACGGCTGTGGGGATGAGCATGCCACAAGTCGTACTGTTCTTCGTGGCACTCGGCACAAGTTTGCGGGCCCACATAGTCGGCCGGCAAGATGTTGCTGTAGTCGACGGACAAGTCCATATCTGCAGCACGCAACTGACGCGGGTCCCATTTACGCGTTTGCTTCGACCTGAATGCCGGCAGCGCAAACAGCACCGAGAAGGCAAGCAGAGCTATAAACAGACCAAAGGTTCGTGTCATATCAGTCGCTAAGTGGGGATAGCCGGGACGGTGTGTTCGACCGATCAAGACGTCGAACGTTCCAAAAATGGAGTCTCTAATAAGTAGAACCTGACGCGGCTCGGTCAAGTGAATTCGATTCCGGCAGGCGGGAAGCCCAAAACGGGTTGCGATTGCCGCATGGGATTTGGCGAGCGTAACGATTATTCCAGATTCCGATGTTTTCAGGTTTTGGAACTCGCCATGGGGCCGCTCGCTTTGTATTCTCTTGGATTACCAATGGGACCCACGTCGCTGACGCCAACAATCGGTTCCAGGACTGCCGCCAGCTGGAACGTTCGTTCCGCCCTCACTAACCCACCCCTTTGCCCACGAGTCTGTTATGAGCCGAAACTTGTTGATCGCCGGAAATTGGAAAATGAATCTGAATCGCGACCAGTGCAAAGAGCTTAGTAGCATCTTGGGCAACCAAAACCCTGCGGACCCGGCAGGTGTCGAGATTGCTGTCTGTCCACCGTCGGTCTACCTGGATGTCGTGTGGAACGAGCTCAAGAATACAGCCGTACGCCTGGGTGGTCAGAATGTGTACCATCAAGGAAATGGGGCTTTTACGGGCGAACTGAGTACGTCGATGTTGCTGGACCTTGGATGCCACTACGTCATTTTGGGGCATAGCGAACGTCGCGCGTTGATGGACGAATCCGACGCACTGGTAAATCAGAAGACCTTGGCTGCCTTGGAAGCCGGCCTGACACCCATTGTTTGTGTGGGGGAATCGCTGCAGCAACGCGAAGCTGGGAAGACGATGGAGATCGTCGGTGGTCAGTTTGAAAACTCACTGGCCGAGCTGGACGAGGCCCAAATTCAGTCGCTGGTAATCGCTTACGAGCCCGTTTGGGCGATCGGAACGGGGAAAGTAGCCACTCCGCAGCAGGCGGAAGAAGTTCACGCTGACCTTCGCAAATTGCTGACAAATCGTTACAATCTGGAGGTCGCAAACGAAGTCCAGATCCTCTACGGCGGCAGCGTCAAACCAGACAATGCGGTCGAACTGCTGTCCAATCCCAACGTCGACGGAGCACTCGTGGGCGGAGCCTCGCTGAAAGCGGATAGCTTCCAAGGGATCATTGATCACGCTGTCAAACTTGCGGCCAGTTGATTGGTACACAAAAACGCCACCCAAGTCATTGCGATGATTTCCATGACTGGGCGTTAACTATATAGTCACACCCCCTCAAACAGACTCGAACGTTTCGTTCTGGAAAGTAATATCGATGTTACAGTTTATTTTCGGATTGTTGCTGCTCCTGCTCAGCGTGTTCATCATCCTGATCGTGTTGGTACAACGCGGTCGTGGTGGTGGTTTGACGGGCGCCTTAGGCGGAATGGGCGGTCAAAGTGCCTTCGGTGCCAAGGCCGGTGATGCGTTCACTAGGATCACAGTCATCACCACCATTATCTGGATCCTGTTGGCGATGCTGACGATCAAGATTTACAACCCGCCACTACAAAAGACGGAAGAGAATAACGAACCTTCCATCGGCGCTGATGAATCACCAGGCGGTGGAGGCGAATTCGATGGCGAACTGGTGCCTTCCGATACGCCAGACGAAGACGGCCTTAGCCAGGATGACCAAGACTGGTTGGAAGGCATGGACGAGGGAATCGCTGGTGATTCAGACAGTGATTCCGAAGCCGACGCTGCCAATCAAGAAGGGTCTGGCACCGACGATGGAAACAGCGACGCGCCGCCGGAAGATCCAGTCGAATCGGGTGACGAAAACCAGGGTGATGCAAACGAAGGTGACGAAAACGAAGAAAACGAAGAAGGCGACGTTGACTAACTCGCCATCATCCCCCATTGCTGATAACGACAAATACACTCAGCAATCCTGCCGATTACAAAGCATGACTGGACACGGTCAGGCTCAACTGCAATCAGACGGGTTGTCGGTCTGGGCGGAAGTCCGCGCCGTTAACAATCGCTATCTAAAGCTGACCGTCAGCAGTTCCGAACGCATCGCCGAATTGGAACCCAAAATCAAATCGTTGGTCCAACAACACATTCGCCGTGGTTCGGTGCATGTCAATTTGGAATTGCAACGCGAACAGCCTTCGATTCAATATCGACTGGATACGGACTTACTGCGGTCTCTGCATCAACAACTGCTGGAGGTGGATAAAGACGCCAAAGCCGAATCGCTACTGACGGTGCCGGGTATTATTCAAGAAATCTCTGGCAAACGATCAGACAACTCGGTTGACCCAAATTTATGGACCAGTATCGAATCAGCCGTCGATCAAGCTCTGCAGAACCTGGTTGTGATGCGACTGCAGGAAGGGGCCTCGGCTGCCAAAGACATGCTGGAAAACTGCCAACAAATCGCTGACTTATTGGCTGACATTGAAACACGAGCTCCCTTGGTGTCGCGAGACTACGCCAACCGCCTGACCGAGCGGATCAATAAGATGCTGGCGGAACACGAGGTTTCCATCGATGCCGCTGATGTCGTACGAGAAGTAGGCATTTTCGCGGACAAGTGCGATATTTCCGAAGAAACAGTACGACTGGCGGCCCACATTCAGCAGTTCCGAAATATCGTTAACTCTGGTCATAGCGATGGTCGCAAACTAGAATTCCTATCCCAGGAAATGTTGCGTGAGACCAACACCATCGGTTCAAAGGCTAACGACGCTCAAATTGCCAAGTCGGTGGTTGATATAAAAACAGCGATCGAACGCATTCGTGAAATGACACAAAATGTCGAGTAGTTAGTTAAGCGAAACCCTACAGAGAAGGAAAATGGCTTCCAGCGAACACGGGAAATTGATTGTCATCTCGGGACCATCCGGGGTCGGTAAGTCCACCGTCGTTCGTGAATTGCTGAATTTTTGCGAACTGCCGCTGGAATTAAGCGTCTCGGCGACCACTCGGTCGGCCAGACCCGGCGAGATCGAGGGGACCCACTATTACTTTTTGACAGATGAAGCTTTCCAGGAAAAACGCAGACAGAGCGCCTTCCTAGAATGTGCCGAAGTTTTTGGCATCGGACACTGGTACGGAACCTTGGAACAGCCAGTCATGGAACGCGTCCAAAAGGGCCGTTGGGTGATTTTAGAAATTGATGTGCAGGGAGCCTTGATGGTGTTCAAGCGATTCCCAAGTGCCATTTCGATTTTTATCCACCCGGGCAGCGTGGAAGAACTAGAAAAACGATTGCGCCGTCGAAATACGGAAGACGAAGAACAACTAAGAAGACGACTGGCTGTAGCGGCCGACGAACTACAAGTCGCCCCTCAATACCAACACATTGTTAAAAACACTGACATCAAGGCAACCGCCCAACAAATTTGTGGCCTGCTTACCCAATCCGGAGAACAAAAATCATGTACGACGCATTGAAAGAAGAAGAAATCGTAAATCTGGTTGGTGGGCGATTTAAACTGTCCACATTGATTCAAAAACGCCTGGTGCAACTAAACCAAGGTGCCAATCCGCTGATCGACACAACAGCAACGGATAAAATGGAAATCGTGTTGCAGGAAATCAACCTTGGCAAGATTCGCCTGGACATGTCAGACAACGTGCAAGTCATCGACGACGCTCCCGATTTCAGCAACGTTCCCGAATTGGATCTTAACAACCTTGGTGGGCCAGAACCCGATGCCACGGAACCCCCGCCCGCTGAATCATAAGACCAAATATATTCGAGAATATCGAAGACCTGATGTTAGCAATGAGAGGCCCTAGTTGGCCTCTTTTTCTTTGATGTAGCAGTGAGAGGCCCTCCCTAGTTGGCCTCTTTTTCTTTGCGCGGACTGAATTTCAGCGGCACGACAATCACTACAACCGCTAACACTCTTGGCTTTCTGGCCTCTTCAACTCCAGCGGTTACCCGTTTTGCGTTATCGAAAATCCACTGCAGCGATCCGTTGGCGTGGCACAACCAGCTTCCCCGTTGTGAATATTCGTCGCTTTGTAGCGGTCGCAGCGATCCTAACAGCCGCCTGCAAGTTTTACCTAACCCCAATCCATGGATTTCCAAATTCCAAGGTGTCGTTTCTTAGTGGAAACGTAGGTTTCATCTCAAGAAACACCTTTTCAAAGCCCACTCGAAGTACCAAGCGGGCGTTCGTAGTCGAAGGATCAATCAAATGAGTGAATCAAGTTGGAACCAAACCAACGCGAAGCAATTCCTATTTAATGCTGCCGAATCAGTCATCGCAGACAACCGCGTAGACACTCGCGGATACGTCGAATCGTATCTAGCTGAAGCGGAAGACTCGGCACTGGCGTTTATGTTGCGAGCTTGGTCGTGCGAAACACTCGAAGAATCTTTGACTGCCGTCGAAAAAGCCTTAACTCTGGAACCAGAAAACCAAGTCGCTCAATCGGCTAAAGTTTGGTTCGAAGGCCTGACAAGTTTGAATCGCGAATACCTGGAAAACGAAGAGCGTCTGCAAGTCGAACGACTTGAACAAGAACGCTTGGAAGCCGAAGC
>CAZJBW010000108.1:0-14420 GCA_964543985.1 uncultured Pirellulaceae bacterium
CGGAGTAGGTCATCTTGAAGTCTGGTGCATCAATCGCAATGCTGCTTCCGAACTGTTCAAAGCATATCTCAAGAGCATCCGTCAGCGATTTCGGACTAGAAATATACGGCTCACCTAAAGAAGGTTTGCAAAATGTTGTGTTATTGGCGGTCATTCTTTTGGTAAGATAAAAATAGAGTCGTAAGTTTCCTGTTGACCTCTGCAATTTTTGCGCGGCATTCTTCTACCTGTCTTGCAAGAATGTGTCTTCGAAAACGTTAGCTAAAGTCATCCATCGAGTTTAGGTTGCTGTCCAAGCTGTTTGGGCAGTACCGAATGGACCGAAAACAACACAAGTAGACCGAGCAATCTTAGTGTGGGGAAAAAGCAAAACTGCGTTGAGCATGTTTTAAGCCAGTAGCTTTTTAGTATAGTCATCACCGTCAAAGACCGTGGCATAGATTACATCTTTTCAATGGATTTACCAAAAAAGCTCTTGGCACCTTTTGCAGCGGCAAGATGGCAACACGGTCACGCACAGAGCCATCCAGTTGATCCAACCAGGGCAATAAGACCAAGCTGCAATGGGACCAAGCCTCACGAACTAGTGCAGTCGGGTCGCGATCCTTTTTCCTGTTGGATTCACGCTTGGCTACACCGGCAAGCGGGAGATCTTTCGAACGCCAACTATTGGTACTCGAAGGCTGGCAAAGGCGCTCCAAATTGCGAATTGCAAGAAGAATTGGAACGCATCGCCGATGAATTAAGCGTCTCGTAGATTGCAGCAATCACAACCCGACGCTATCCGCCGCATCGACGATTCCAATTACAGTTGGTAACGCAATCCGAAGAAGAAGTTGTGCGAGTGATAATCGAAATCGCCTTCTGGTGCCCCGGCCGTGACATCGAAGACGTCTAGGTCATTTGCACCCAGAAAACGGTACTCGCCGAACAGTTCCACTTTTTCGGAAACGACATAGTTGACACCACCAATAAACTGGAAGGCGAACTGCGAATCGTCCGACGTGAAAGTGTTGACACCGTCTGAGAAGATCGCATCGATGGTTAACACACCGATACCACCACCGATGTACAGATTCGGGCAACGCACGCGGCGTCGCGAGAAATCGTAAATCGTGTTGAACATGCCCGCATGACTGTAGACTCGGCCAAACCCTGGTGTGATCACAGTTGTGGGTGGCGTACCCATGATGTCGGTGGTCGTGAACAGGTTCTCGACTCGGTTAAAGCGATAGCTGTATTCGATTTCGACCCGCGCCTGTTGATGGATCCGTAAACCTAACGCTCCACCGACACTGTAGCCGTCCAGTAGGTTGGCCCCGAATTCTTCGTTGGCGGGACCAACTTGCAAATCGCGAAAAAAGTTCTCGACGGTGGTCGCTGCACCAAACACGCTGATATACGGTCGCTGGCAGCAGGAGTCACAAATTTCGGTGTTGAACAGCGTCTTACGACTGCAGCTGTAGAATTCGTGGTCCCAGTCATCCGTGCTACCACCATCCGACGAGCCGGTTACCTCACCACCGACGACGTTGTGATAAACACCGTCCCCGGAAATGGTTTCGCCAGAGGAACAGTCGGCACAATTGCATTGAGCCCAGGCCACAGTTGTCATCAACAGCGACAAACAAAAATACACGAGTGACTGTTTGAACACGACAAACCTCATCGGGGTACAGCAGGCAAAACCTGATCAATCCTACAGAATGTTACTGCTGGATTTTTCGACACAACCGGACCCAGCCTGTACCGTGACGGGTCCAGCCGGTTTTTCTTTCCTCGCTTAACATTGGCCGTATTGAATGGAAAATCTTCCCAATAGCAGACTGTTTTGCTGGCAGAATCGTGATGGCATCGTGCAGATTCTGCCTGCTGCGTTTGACTCACCGTCAGATTTTCTGTACTTAGCACAAATCCAACCCAGAAAATTTCTCGCAAATATTAAATCCGGAGCCTCCCTCAATGCCGTTCCTGTGGCGTCCTGACCGACCGAATCGCGACAAGGCTGCTGGCTGCGCCATTCCACGCCATATGCACTTTCTGTGGCAATTCCTGGGAGACGGAGCAGATTTGCCGCCACGCGAATTGGACAACTACCGCCGCTGGCATGAATTAAACCCGGATTGGAAGTCGACGATTCAGACTCCCAATTCAATTGACGAGATCATTCCGGGCCAATCGACACGCTCCCTTTACGAAAAGCTGAAGACCCCCATTCAGCGTTGCGATTTGGCTCGACCAATATTGTTGCAACAGCACGGTGGCATTTACACCGATTTGGATGTCGAACCGTTTCGAGATATGGATTGGTTGTATTCGCTGTTTCCTCACGCCAACGTGTTGCTGATCGAAGAAGTGACTTTGACAAAGGCCAGCTCAATTCGACGAGGCAAGCGTTTCTCGATTCGGCAAGGTAATCCAGAATTGCGACTGCGAGTTGGAAATTTTTGGATGGCCTCAGTAGCCGGTCACCCGTTTTGGGACGATGTTATCGCTTTGATCGAGCAGCGAAAGCAATTGCCCATTCAATACGATTACGATGTGATCTATACAACGGGCCCCGATATCATCAGCGAAGTCTATCACCAAGTCGTGGAAAAATACGACGATGTCGTACTGGTGCCGCGCAAGACTGCCCGCCGCTTCTTCCGTCACCGGACTCATGGCAGCTGGCGAATGAACGATAATCGGATCACGACACGCGCTGCTTAATAGCCGTGCCGTTCGTCAAACTTGGACCCTCTTGAAATGCTGGCACGGCAGCGTTCCAATGTCAAACATGGATGAACAACGACCCGGTTCCGGGATTCCGACTTTCGAACGTTCGGCAATGAAACTTGCCTTAACAGTCGGTGTTAAGTTTCTTTCGGATGCCCGAGCGTTGAAGATGTTCAATGTGGAGGCCGAAACCATCTACGACATTATCGATGATGTCGATTACGACTTTGCAGGCCAACAAGTCATGGTTCCCAGATACCAAGGCATGGAGGATTCCAGTCGCAATTGGTCCATGTTTATGGTCCTGGAACACCTATGCATCGTGAACCAGACCATTTTGAAGTTGCTGGATGTTTTGGGATCGGGCGTGCAACCACGAGGCATCATCGATATTGGTGATTTCAAACCCGATGTCAACGCTGGTGCCGAATCGATTGACGAGTTTCAGTTAATGGTGAAAACGTATAACTCGCAGGTCAATCGCCTGAAGCCGCTGAAGCAGCCGCACCTGCATGTACGTTTTGCCCATCCTTGGTTTGGCGACCTGGACGCTCACCAGTGGCATTGTCTGGCGGCGTTTCATATGCGGATCCATCGCAAACAGATTCGCAAGATCGCCGCGATGCAAGGTGTCGTCTAATCCCAGCAATGTACTGCTAAAGGTTTGGTTCCGCGACAAATCGATAGCCAGCATCGCGAATTGTCAGGAAGTGAAGAGGGTTGGACGGATCTAACTCGAACATCTTTCGCAGGATGCTAAGAAATTGATCTGGGGCGCGAGTTTGCATGTTGCCGGGCATATCCCAGACTTGCTCCAACAACTCTGATCGCGGAATAACACGGCCCTCGTTGGCAATGAAGTATTTCAACAGCTTCATCTGCAAAGCAGTCAGCTTGGCCGAATCGCCACGTATGTTGGCCTCGTAGGTGTCGAAGTTAATTCGACAGTCGCAGAATTCGAAAGTGTCGGCCAGCTTGTTTTCCGCTTCCGCCGCGTCATTGGTTTCGGTGTCTGCTTTCTTCGAGTAATGGCTGCCAGTGGTGATCAGTAGATTTTTGACGCGACTTAACAGTTCATCCAACTCGAAAGGCTTGACCAAATATTGGTTCGCACCGGCATCGAACCCTCGCGTCTTGTCTTCGGACAGAGTTCGAGCGCTTAGAATCAGAATGGGAAATGCAAAGCCGTCGTCTCGCAAGGTTTGACACAGCGTGTAGCCATTCATGCCAGGCAACATCACGTCCAGGATCATCAAATCGAATCCGTCTGGTGTTTGCGAGATTAACTCTAGCGCCTGCTTGCCGTCTTCGGCCACCGAAACTCGATACCCTTCTGCTTCCAGGTTGTACTTGATCCCGATCGCCAGATGGTGCTCGTCTTCAACGACCAAGATCGATTTTTTGTCGGCTTCTGGTTTCATCATGTTACGAGGATGTGGAGGTGTTCAGTTGCGGTTCGCCAGCTGGATTGTTTTGAGGCGTTTCGTTTGACGAGACGTGAGGACTGAGTGGCAACTTGACGGTAAACAACGCACCGCCCAGATTCGAATCGGTAACATCGATCCTACCACCCATACTCTTTACAAGCGTCGTCACGATGTACAGTCCCAGACCCGTACCAGGTTTTTCGCGTTCCAGTTCCGAACCCAAACGCACGAAGCGTCCAAATATTTTTCGACGCAGGTGCCTGGGGACGCCCGGGCCATTGTCGGATACTCGCAAGACAGCCTCCATGGGTGTCGATTTTAACTGAACTGCGACCTTCGGATTATCGTTCGCATACTTGATCGCATTGTCAATAAGATTGCTGATGATCATGTCCAAGTCGACTCGGTTGGACTGCACAACGCAGGACTGAAGGTTCAAATTGAGGTTTGCAGAATCCAATCGATGCCGCGAGCAAACGGATTCGACGACTGAGCGAACCATCTCGTCAAACTGGATCGCTTCCAAGTCTTTTGTCGCGGAACTCTGGTCAATATTGCCGACTGCCAACAAGTGAGTGATCAGAGTGTCCAGGCGTTCCACGTCCTCGAGCATGTACTTTACAAAGTTTCCACGTTCTTCTTCGCTGACTTGTTGTCGCTTCAGGGTCTGCAGATAAAGTTTCAACGAGGCAATCGGGCTCTTCAGTTCATGGGTGACACTGTCGACAAAGTTCGATTGCCGACGATTCAAATTGACGCTCTTGATAGCAAAGACCAGGTAAACGATGACGCCAGCCAACAACAGCACGAACAGCGACGACCCGATCGTCAGAACTGCCCAGTAGACGTTGGCATTGTCGTTTGCATTCATGGCCCCAAAGACGGCCAGCAACACCCAGCCCACGATCAGCACGACCAGGACGACGATCATCGAGACGCCCAGCGTAATCGGGAATTTTAAAGAACGACGTTCAAACATTTTATGATGGTCTGGTTCCAGGGACTCAAAGTAGCCCTTCTACTATATCGATTGGGTTGGTTAGAATCAGCGGCTAAAGTGCCATGGAAAAACAAACAACAGAAAATCAGACCGCCGATCGACTCATTTTGATGATTCGCGTGGCATCGTTAGCCCCATTGGTCGCTTTGGTACTGGTGTGGGCCGTCATACCTGGTGTTCGGGAATCCCTAAACGAAGGGTTGGGTCACCTGTGGAAAGCGGATGTGCAGGGTGTGAAATCGTGGGCCACCGAACTGGGCCCTTGGGCTTTGGTCATAACGGGCGTCTTGATGATCGTCCAAGGGATCGCAGCGCCGATTCCCGCAGTCATGATCACGGCCGCCAACAGTTTTCTAATTGGCCCGTTTTGGGGAGGACTGTACTCGATATTCACAGCCAATCTAGCAGCGGCAATTTGTTACGGGCTGGGCCGCGGGTATGGCACGGTCCTTACGGATCGGCTGATCCCACAAGACGCGGTGGCAAAGTACGAATTGTTTTTTCGGAATCATGGTGGCCTGACCGTCTTGATCGCCAGGCTAATGCCGTTCGTACCTTTTGATCCGATTAGCTATGTGGCTGGTATGGTGCGGATGCCGTTTTGGTCTTTCTTTCTGGCCACATTGCTAGGACAGATCCCGGCTGGGATGGCGTATTCGTATTTGGTGCAACAACTTGACCAACCAAAAATGTTCATCGTATTTTTGACCTGCGTGATCATCAGTCTCTTCCTGATCGGTTTGTTGGCCAAACGGGCATTGGCACGAACCACCGCAGAATCTGGCACCAGCTAGGCAGTTTCCAAGTTGCCCGTTGGCAAAATTGTGGCTTTTGATTAAATTGAGTAGTAGATAAGTCGATTCAACTAGCCCGAAGAAGTTCCATGACTGAAGTTATGATTGCCATTGCCCTGACCACGGGTGCATGTGCCTTTATGTTCTTTGTCCTGCCGTTTCTTGATGCTCGAAAAAGCATCGATGACCAACCGGCCCCGCCAGAAAACGAATCGCCAGTCGACTGTTCAGAAGAATCGACGGGCGGCGGAGGCTGAAGAACGAGTTGAAGCTAGGCAAAGCCAGTTCGCCGGTCGGCGAGCCAAAACACACGAGCGATTCAACGAATCAAAAACAAAAAACCTGACTCGCCATCGAGTCAGGTTTTGTTTTGTTTAAAGTCTGACGATTGAAATTTTAACGTAGCGGAATTCGCCAGAATTCAGGCCAAACACGTCAGACAAAAAACCCGATGTCTGGCGACTCCGGTTACGACCGTTGCCCCGAATTTCATGTCTTGGCAACCCACTAGTCTTCTTCTTTCAACTTCAACTTGAACATGTAGCAACCGTTGTCTTCACTGGTCTCGAAGTCTTTAGGCCGGTCACCACCCATCGGCTGATAACAAAAGACAACATGCCCGGCCTCCATCTTAATGATTCCCTTGACTTTGCCGGACGGAATTGGGCCCTCTTTGATCTCCAGGTCGATAGCCACAGGTGACTCTTCTGCATCCAGTTTGTAGGCGATCACAAAGCTGGCTCCTTCTTCACCAGACGGCATCGTTACCTGCTCTTCCGTAAATACGACATCGCCAAGCAGCGAGGTGTCCGATACGTCCACACCTGCACGTTGACCAGAAACGTAGTTCCACGTCCCAACCAAGTCTTTGGGCTCCAATGGCTTTCGGGTCAACACGAAATAGTGACACTCATTGTCTTCTGTCGATTCAAAAGCATCCGGACGATCACCGCCCATCGGGTGATAACACAGTTTCACTTTACCGTCTTCGTAACTGATGATCCCCTTGGCAGGACTTGGCGGCGCTGGACCCGCCACGATGTCCATGTCGATGTGAGCAGGAGACTGAGAATTGTCGATTTCAAATTCCATGACAAAGCTCTCCATTCCTTCACCCAACGGAATAGTGAACGCCTTCTCTGAGATAGAGACAGTTCCCAGTCGATCCTGTCCGACTTGAGCACCACCACGAACCCCACTTTCGACAACCCACTGGCCGACAATTTGTTTTGCTTCAAGCTTGGCTTCTGACTTCGCGTCGCTTCCTTCTTGAGCTTGCAGCGCACCAAAGAAACACAACGCCAAAACCACGCCTACGACATGTAGAGACTTAACCACCATTGAACTCCCTAAAGAATAGAACTGTTTACCGTAGTCAAATTCTAAATAATTCAATTAGGCAACACAAACACACGCTTAAGCAACGGAATGGTCCAAGAAGAGGCCAGTGGACACGATACGCGACGAAATGCCATTTCCAAGAACTACACCAACACGAGTGATTGCATGTCCGAAAATTCTGATACTGAACTGGATTTGTCCGATTTTTCGTCCGGTTCAGACCTTAAAAATACTCTAAGTGAGAGAAGACGCGGCTGCTGATTTGGAAGCAAAGCCAATGAATGGGATCGGCGGGTTCGCGGCAATATTGAAACAGGAGAAACGGATGAAAAAGGGTTGTCTTGGGCTATTGGGCATTGGATTCTTGGGAATCGCGATACTCGTATTTATCGTGGCCTACGCTACGTCGGGGATCGTGTCTTCCGCGGACGGGTTCTTCACCGAAGTTGCCAACGAAAACTACGTTAAAGCACATGGATTTCTTAGCAAGAGCCTTCAAAAAGATGTTTCGGTCGAGCAGCTACGAACTATGTCCGAGCAAAACAACTGGACGGAATATGAGTCAGTCTTTTGGAATAGCCGTGCGGTTAACAACGGCACAGGCGAATTGGACGGAAACATGACGACTAAAACAGGCGGAAAGGTCCCGGTCAGTCTGAGATTCGTTAGAGAGAACAGCGCTTGGAAAATTGCCTTTTTTGAAGAAGTCGGTTTCGGCGAATTGACTGTCAACGACATTCCCAAAAAAGAAGAAGCCATCAAGTTGGTCGATGAATGGACGACGGAATTTGGCGAAGCGGTATCCGCAAACGATTTCTCCGAATTTAGAGAAAAGACTTCACGAGAATTTCAAGCTTCTGTCTCACTGGACGAGTTCAGCAGTGCCTTTTCGCAATTTCTTGAACAGAACTTGGATTTGAAATGGATTGGAGGACAACAGCCGGTCATTGATCCTGAGCCTTCAATAACTGCAGACGGATTCCTGCGTTTGCAAGGCTATTACCCGGTTCAGCCGAAAGTTGTTTTTGACTATGAATTCTTGCGTCGTGTTGACAATTGGGAGCTAGTCGCCGTCAATCTCAACGTTAAAGCGCACGAATTGAAGATCCCACCGAATATTGAAGTGATCAAAATGGTCAGACATTGGACTGACGAGTTTTGCAACGGCGTAACCAAAAAAGACTTTACTGATTTACATGGACAGTTCCACAGCGCATTCAGAAGTGAACTGAACTTGGAAAATTTCACGAGGACTTTCCAGAGCTTTATTGATCAGGATGCAGATTTGTCTTGGGTACGTGGTGTCGATCCAGTGCTCGATTCAAAGCCAACGATCTCGGGATTGGGTGTCTTAGCAATCGAGGGCCACTTTCCCGCAGATCCGGTCGTTGACTTTCGCTACCGGTTTATTCAGGAAGATTCCAAGTGGAAAATGTCCGCGATCAGAATCAAGATAACCACAAATTCGGATGACGAAGAAAACGAAACCGATGGCGATTAAAAGTTAATGGAAAATATCGTTGAGTTGGCCTGCGAAGATGGACTTTCGTTCAACGTACGGCAACTGGCTGCTGGATCATTTTACAGGTGCAGACTAACTTATGAGTCTGTCTTCGATTCAGTGGTTTTCAGTTGATTGATAAGTCGCATGCCAACTCACATCCATTTCTGCGGCAACGCCCCGTTGCAAGCTTTTGTTCCAACAACATTTTCCAACAGTTTTCGAATCGTTGTTCGTTTGCTGTTGGTGGCTTGCCTATTGTGCTGCAGCCAGACGGAATCCGTTTTGGCTCAGCAAAAGGCGTCTCAGAAAAAACTGAAATTGGCAGGCGTGTTTGCCAGCGACATGGTGCTGCAACAACAAACCGACGCCGCCATTTGGGGAGTTGCCAAGGCTGGTGCAGCGGTGTCGGTGAAGCCGTCATGGACCGATCAAGTCGCCACCGCGACCGCCGACGAACAAGGGCGTTGGTCGACCACTATTGGAACTCCGGCCGCTGGTGGTCCTTTCGAAATCACAGTGCAGACTCAAGATGAAACGATCGAGCTAACCAACGTGCTTAGTGGCGAGGTTTGGATTTGCTCGGGACAATCGAACATGCAGTGGAAGATGCGTGGATTCGGCGTCGATTTCTTCAAAGAGGACGTTGAAAAGGCCAAGCACCCCACCATTCGCTTTTGCACCGTTCCGCAAGTCCTTTCATTGCAGGCTCAGGACGACGTTAAGACCCGGTGGACCGAATGCACGCCGGTGACCGCCCTGGAATTTAGCGCCACGGCCTACTTCTTCGGTGAAATGTTGCGGCGCGAATTGGATGTACCCATCGGTTTGATCTCGACCAGTTGGGGCGGGTCGCCCGTAGAGTCCTGGCTCAGTGAACAGGCACTTGCCGATTTTGACACGTTTCAAGAAAGCTATGCCAGCTATCCGGAACTGATCGAAAAACATGGCGTGAAACATCGTCGTGGTCGCGACATGCCCAAACCGATCCACCACAGCCTGCCATCGGTTCTTTACAACAACATGATTCACCCGCTGGCTCCGTTCGCTATTCGCGGCGTCATCTGGTACCAGGGAGAATCCAATGTCGACGAGCCTTACCTATATGGAAAAATGTTTCCCAAGATGATTGAGAGTTGGCGTCAGGAGTGGAATCAGGGCGACTTTCCGTTTTACTACGTGCAAATCGCGCCCTATCACTATCGCAACAAGAAGCAACCAGCCGCTCTGCTTCGCGAGGCTCAATTGCAAACGTTGCAGGTCGCCAATACCGGAATGGTCGTGACCATGGATATTGGCAATCCCGCAAATATTCATCCAAAGCAAAAGAAGCCAGTGGGTCAGCGACTGGCCATGTTGGCGTTGGCCAAGGACTATGGTCGAGACGACTTGGTTTACTCAGGCCCTCAATACACTTCACACCAGGTCGAAGATGGTCATGTTCGATTGAATTTTCAGCACGTGGGCCAAGGCTTGGCCAGTCGCGACGAACAACCGTTGACTCACTTTACAATCGCCGGTCAGGACAGAGTTTTTTATCCAGCCACTGCCCAGATTGATGGCGATTCGATCGTTGTGCGTAGCGATGCCGTCGCTGCACCTGTGGCCGTCCGCTACGCCTGGGGCAATTCCGACGAACCGAATTTGATGAACAAGGACGGCCTGCCCGCTTCATCATTCCGCACGGACTCGTGGCGGGACGAAGAAAAGGTGAAACCGCAGCTGCCCAAACAATCCAACTTCAGCGGCGAACGACTGCCCAATATCGTTTACATCATGTCCGACGAGTTGGCTTACTTCGAACTGTCTCACATGGGCAACAAAAAACTGCACACGCCTAATATTGATCGGATGGCCGAACAGGGGATTCGTTTCACGCGAGCCCTATCGGCGGCACCCGTTTGCGGCCCGACTCGTTGTTGCATGATGACCGGCCTGCACATGGGACACGCATCGATGCGAACCAACGGCGGGGGTACGCCAATTCGTGCCAACGAATTCACTCTGGCGGACATGTTGCAGCAACGCGGCTACGCCACTGGCGGGTTTGGAAAGTGGGGGATTGGTGCTCGTGGAACGACCGGCGTTCCCGAAAACCACGGCTTCGACGTCTTCTTTGGCTACTACGATCAAGTTCACGCTCACTCGTTCTATACACCCCACCTGGTCCGCAACAGTGTTGAGGTGCCGTTGGCAAACAATACTGGCGGTCGCCAAGGCGAATCCTATTCGCACTACGAGATCATGAACGAGGGCCTACAATTCATTCGTGACCACAAAGACGAACCGTTCTTTTGTTACTTGCCGATCACTCCGCCACACGGCATGTACGACATTCCGGCAACGGATCCAGCGTTTGAACTCTATCAAAACGATCCCTGGATGAGCGATCCAAATGTTCCTCAAGATGCCAAGAACTACGCCGCGATGGTTTCGATGATCGACAACGATCTGAAACGAGTTTTGGATTTATTGACCGAGTTATCACTGGACGAGAACACCATCGTTTTTTTCACCGGCGACAACGGAGGCCAGGATCGGTTTGCTTCCGACGAGTATCCTCGCGGGTTCTTCGAACCCAACGTAAGCCCCACGACCGGAATCCAATTTCGAGGTCAAAAACGAAGCCTGTACGAAGGCGCCCTGCGAATCCCCTACCTCGTTCGCTGGCCTCAGAAAATCGCTGCCGCACAAGTCAGCGATCACTTGATGTACCAAGTTGATGTCATGGCTACATTGGCTGAACTGACAGAAACCAAACTGCCAACAAAAACGGACGGCATCTCGTTCCTGCCGACTCTGTTGGGCGAAGACGTAACTGGGCACGCTCAACAACAGCATCGATACATGTACTGGGAATACCTGAACCAAGTGGCGGTTCGCAAAGGTGACTGGAAAGCCATCAAGCCAGGCAAAGATGCTGCCTGGGAACTGTACGACTTGAACACCGACGTCAACGAATCGACCGACGTCTCGGGACAGCACCCCGAGTTGTTGTCCGAGCTAATGAGTGTGGCCAAGAAATCGCATGTGCCGGCCCGACCTGGAAAGTTCTTACGTCAGGATCTGCAAAAACGAGATCGAACGGCTAAGTGGAAACGACCCGAGCCACTTGAATCTGCCGGCTCGTCCAATTAGAGCCTGAATGCTGTAGCCAGGAATTAAACTCATTAAACGGTGTGATTACTCAATGACAACTCAAATACTACAAAGCCTGATATTTTTGACGCTGTGTTGTTGTGCAACGCTGACAGTTAGTGCCCAGGAAATGCCACCGATCAACGTGGGTGGATTCACCTTGCTTCCTCACCAGAAAGCACCTGACACTTTTGATGCTGGGTTTTCGATGTATCCCACGATCTGGTCACTCGTGGAGACTCATCCCGGCAAAAAACACCAATCCGGTTTGTTCGGGACGTGGATGAAGGTCAAACTGGACACGCCAATGGACGGTAAAATTGGCTCCGAGAAAACTGGTGGACTCGGCTACACTTCGATCGAGGGAGGCTCTGGCGTTTGGCGACACAACCGGTTTCCAACGATCACTCCAAAGTTCCAGATGGGTGGCGTGGCACTCAGTTTTGAAGGAATCGCCAACGGACCTGGGTTCGGCAAAGGTCGCGATTGGACCAAAGACCAAGGTCGCTATGGTGTAGCCCAACTTAGCCCTCATCTGATATTTCCACTGGACGGCTTGAATTACAAACAAGGGACGTTCGGCAAAAGCATTGGCTACGGATACCTACCATTGCCACTGACGTCTAAGAAGGATCAAACATCCGGTCAACAGGTTCCGACGGGCGACCAGTCATGGACTCTGTTTTTCAACAGCAGAACTTTCAAAGGGCCGGTCGCATTTTTCACTCCTCATTTTTGGGCGCGTCATACGGTCGAATACCCACACCTGCATGGAAAGTATTTCGATCATAGCCCCAACAAACCGGATCGCCGGATTCAAATGGAAACTCAACACATCGCAGCGATCCAAGCGAAGGACGAAGCGGGAAGAACATTTGCCCGTGTTACTCGTATTACCTTCCCTCTGGACCAAGCGGGGCTGTCGCACGTCTTCACTCACAACACCTGTTACAACAAATCGGCTCTGTGGGATTCAGTGCAAACTTGGTTTGAGGGCGGGCCTGTCGCGTCCGGACAAATTGACGTTTCCAATTCATTTACGACTAATGTATTGCGAGCCAATAACAACAATTGGAAGTTTTTCACAAGAGTTGATGGTGAACGAGCAAAGTTTCCCATCGATTGGAAAGCGTTTGCCAAACGAGCATTCATTGACGATAAGACTCTGACTTTTGAATTCGATCCTCGGTTGACCAAGCACGAACCCGAAAAAGGTCGAGTAACGTTGCCCGAGTTCTACGAGTTGGTTTTCACCACTGAATCCGCTGCTAAATGGGTCCCGAGAACCGCTGAAGACGTGCCCATCGAAACAGGCTTGCACGAATTGAAGCCCGCAGACTTCCATACTGGAAAAAACAACGACGCACCTTGGACAACTCCAGATGACACTTACACCGTTTGGAAAACGCCTGGCCCAACCGCCGGACCTTTTCAAACGAAATTGGGCGACGGCAGCACGCTAACCTATTACTGGTACAAATTCAACGAACAACCTGCCATCCTGAAAGCGGATCTAACAGACCGACAGCGAACGGAATTACAACGACGCGTCGAACTACTTCACCGGCACTGGAAACCGGACCAAAACTATTTGCCAGAACCCGACGGTATTCAGTTAGCCGAATTCGACCCCGGTCTGCTCATCGTACCACCCGCAGGACTCGAGATCGGTTTCGTGCCCATCGCCACCCGTCAAGAGATCGAATGACCGAGATAGAGAGTGGCATAGGCTTCTAGCCTGTGGTCGAACACATCATCACAGGCTGGAAGCCTGGAATATCGATTTTGATCAATCGCGGCGTACCTATTCGAAATTGTTTATGGTGTGATCTCAATTTCCAACGGTTGGCTTGCGATGTTTTTTGAGCCATCGGCAACGACTCCGTAGAGTGTCGTCTTGCCGCGGCCCAACAATTTGGCCGGGATTCGTACCTGTCCCGACTTGCCACTGACTTGCCCGACCTGGCGAGAGTTCTGAAACAGGTTGATTTGTCGGCCCACGGTCGTAGTTGCATTTACCACCACTTCATCCGACAACTTGAATGTGCCACCATCGGCGACCTTCAGCACGACGCGTTTGTTGCCTCGCCTGACCTGAAACCCAAAACGTTGGCTTGCTCGCGTACCAATCAACGATTTTTCGATCGCCACGACACGCAATTCGTGATGGCCTGCCGAAAGAAACCGAACGGGAACTTCATATGATTCGCCTGGTTCTATTGTCGCAAATTTGCGTCCGTCCATGAATAATTCGACGGAGGCGATTTCCGGTCCGCTCGATTGGTTGATCTTCAATTCGAACGGTCCGCTAACCGTATCATTCGGTTTGATGCCACGGACTTCGAACTGTGGCAAAGACGCAAACGGGCGGCACAAAGGATCGCCAACAATCAGCATTTGAAACGGACCGTGAATGGACTGATAAAAGGCTTCGCCCAGTGTGCAGCCTCTGGCATAGTGAGCGTGAATCATTGCGCTGGGAAACTTGTAATGGATGGCAT
>CAZJBW010000109.1:0-14227 GCA_964543985.1 uncultured Pirellulaceae bacterium
GTGGTTTTGCAGGCACTGAATTTCTGGTCTACGTCGGCTGCACAATGGCTGTGTTCCCTATCTTTTTTGCAGTCATCGAAAACGACCTGCGGCGAGTCTTGGCGTACAGCATGATCAACCAGATCGGATTTATGGTTTGTGGGATTGGGATCGGTACCGAATTGGGAATCAACGGAGCGGTCGCTCACGCATTCAACGATGTGATATTCAAAGGCCTATTGATGATGTCGATGGGTGCCGTGCTACATCAAACTGGCAAGATAAATGGCTCGGAACTAGGCGGCCTTTATAAGAGTATGCCGAAGACGACGATCCTTTGTATTATCGGTGCCGCATCCATTTCGGCATTCCCACTATTCAGTGGTTTCGTCAGTAAGGCGATGGTGATGTCGGCCTTGCTACACGAGCACTACAACGTTGTGTGGTTGTTGATGCTGTTTTCCGCGGCCGGTGTTTTCCACCACGCGGGCATCAAGATCCCCTTTTTCGCATTCTTTGCTCACGATTCGGGAATTCGCACCACGGAACCTCCCACGAACATGCTGATCGCCATGACCATTGCTGCGTTGCTTTGCATTGGCATTGGTTGCTTTCCAGGTGTGCTTTACGGATTACTGCCGTTTGACATCGACTACCACCCTTACGATGGAACTCACATCCTGACTCAGCTTCAATTGCTGTTCTTTTCAGCAGGTGCTTTCGTTTGGCTAAACCTGAACGGACTCTATCCGCCTGAGCTAAAATCGGTGAATCTGGACGTCGAGTGGCTTTACCGAAAAGTCATCCCTTGGATGTTGGGCGGTATTGGAGTTGCAATCGCTTTCATCGATTCCAGCATTCGCAAACAGTTCCTGGGCACGATATCAGGAGTGACCCAGCGTTGTAAAAAGACATTCAACGAAAAAGGTGTTTTGGGCCGCACTTGGGAAACAGGATCGATGGCAATTTGGGCCACGTTAATCCTTGGGCTCTGCCTGCTACTGTACTATTTGTAGACGGAACACCGAAAAGTGGCTCAATCAGCATTGAGCAAACACTCGATCTTTGTTGAACTGTCCGAAGACCCAAATCTTGGCGGATTCAACAATGCTTAATGACTGTAAAGTATCAATACTGCTGCGTGCTTGTACGCTGCTGGTCCTGCTGAACCTAAACGTCGCTTGCAGTCTTTTGGCTCAAGAAGATCCGGCGCCGGCACCTGCACCTCAGCTGACCGACGAAGAATTAGCGCTGAAACCGTTGCTTGAGGACCCGCGTGAAACCATGCGGACATTTTTGTCGGCAATGGAATCCGGAGATCTGGAACAGGCAGTGAAATGTCTCGATCTGGAGTGGTTGGACAAAGAGACTAGTGACGTCAAAGGTGGCGTCTATGCCGACAAACTATTTTTTGTCCTCACGCGAATTTGGGATCGCCGCACCTACAATATGTCAGGCAACCCTGACCATCCGTCTCCGTTTCAACTGTCGGACCTACTGCCCAACGAGTTCGAGCCACAAAAGCAAGCTGACGCAGACTTGATCCAAATGGCCAAGAACGCCAAAGGCATGTGGCGTTTTACGCGGCCAACTCTGGAAGTTGTCGAAGAAAAACTGTGGTCAAAATGGCAAGAAGTATCCGGCGACGATGGGCTGGAAGTTACCGCGTTGTCTGCGCCTGTTTGGCTGGCCAACCAGTTTCCCAAGTCCCTGCAAGAGACACACTTCTTACTGAAAGACTATCAGTGGATTTGTCTACTGCTGCTGACCGTCTGCGGATTTCTGATCGGCAGGTTATCACGAATCATTTTGGATTGGGTTACGGCGCTGTGGTTCCGCATCGTTCACGCTCAAGTCGATGACCAGCCACGTCTCAAATTGTGGCAACCCGTCAGCCTGTTGATTAACGCGTTGACTTGGTACTACGGTGCAAAATTGATCGACCTGCCGGCTGGATTCTTGGGCGTCCTTTTAGTCGGTCTTAAGTTCTTTTCAATTGTGATCGCGGTTTGGACAGCCTTTCGGTTCATCAACCTATTGGCAAGCTTCTTGCAACGCCGAGCTTCAGCGACTGCCAGTCGCTACGACGATTCGATCGTTCCAATCCTGCGAAACCTGCTGAAAGTGGCAGCCGTTTTGGTTGGACTGATTTTGTTCATCGACGTGTTTCAACTGGACTGGAAGACAGTCATTGGTGGATTCGGAGTCGGCGGTATTGCGTTGGCGTTGGCCTCAAAGGAAGTGCTCAGTAACTTTTTGGGCTCGATCACGGTACTCACGGATCGCCCGTTCGAGATTGGTGACCTAGTTAGCATTGACGGCAAAGTAACGGGCACGGTCGAGACGGTTGGGATGCGATCGAGTCGAATTCGCACTGCTAACAGTAGCGAAGTGGTCGTACCCAACAGCCTGTTAACCACTGCTATCGTCGACAACTTGGGGCGCCGCACGGCACGCCGATTCAGTACCGTTTTGCAGGTCGACTATCACACCACGGTAGACCAAATCGAGGCGTTTTGTGCAGGGATCCGTCAAATCGTGCAGAACAATCCCTACATGAAAAATGAAACGACCTATGTGTACCTTCAGGATTTCGCTGAGAGTGCAATTAACTTATTGGTCAACGTCGGGATCGAAACCTCAAGCTACGAAACCGAATTGAGAGAACGCCACTGTCTGCTGCGTGATATTTTGCGATTGGCTGAAGACTTAAAAGTGCAATTCGCATTCCCGACACGCACACTGCACATTCGTCATGATGACGAGAATGCTAAACAACTGCCAACGACTCCAGAAGAGTTGGCTAAGTTTGGACGAGCAGCCGCTAATCGAATCGGCAAACCAGAGTCCAACACCAAAAAAAGTTGACCTTCGCAGTCAGACAATCCGCGTTTCAAAATCACGGATTTAGATTGAGTGTCGGACTTTGACCAACGTGATGCGATTGCCACTTCGATTGTGCATGACCTCGTCCATGAAGCTGCGAATCAACAACAACCCTCGCCCGGACGGTTTGCGAATATTTTCGGGTGCCGTGGGGTCAGGCAAACTAGCCGGATCAAAACCGGGTCCATCGTCGGCAATTTCGAATTTAATCTTGTTATCCGAGAACTCGGCCCGCACCCGCACTCGTCGACCACAAAACGGCTCGCAATCTTTTCGTTGACTGATCGTGTCTTCGAACGCACTGCAATTTTCCGAGTCGTCTTTAAGTCGAGAATCGACCTCCAGATTTCCGTGGCAAATGGCGTTGCTTAAGGCTTCTTCCAAGGCCATCGAGATGCGTACGCTGTCGTCCTCAGCCCATTCGGGTAAATTCGCGTCCAGTGTTTCGATCAACGTTCGAATTTGTCCGACGTTGTTGTCCAAGACGAAAGCCAGTTTCCGTTGCAGCATACTGCCACTTCGGGAATCATCGGTCCTTCGAACAGCCAACGACCAATCCAAGACATTGCGAACCGTGGGCACTAGATCTGTCTTCAGGCGTGTCTTGTGAGAGAAGTTGGCCGCACCGGCTTGTAACGCCGCCACCGATTCCTTTTCGCTGCCAAAGGCCGTCACTAGCACAACAGGGATGTGACGCGCGTCACGCCGAAGTTCGCGGACCAATGTCAGTCCATCCATCACGGGCATTTGCAAATCCGTGACTACCAAACTGGGCGAGTGATTCTCGAGATACTGGACCGCCTGTTTCCCGTCATTGGCAGTAGCCACCGACCATCCGGTATTTTTCTGCAGAATCTTGCTGATCAACATGCGATCAACCGGATTGTCATCGACAACCAATATATTCGTCATTGACGTGTTCAGAGGGTACAACAGATTTGGAGGCGAGCGAAGCGTTGCAAATTATAGGATACCGCCAGAGAAATGGTCCAGTATTTTGCCGAGTGAAGTCCCAAAAAATTGAGCCAACGGTGGCGTCCGATGGGTGCAGAGGGCCTGCGAATGCCGTATTCCACAGCCTCTCTAGTTCAAGTCGCCTTCGTAGGTCCCTCGGCTTTTGTCAGGCAGGCGAGCGTAGATTTCGACGGAATCGGGGCGAGTGATTCCTACCTGAAAAACAGCTCCCGAACGGTTTACGAACCGATTTAGCAGATAACTTCGCTCATGACCTGGTTCCAATGGCGCTGCGTGCTCGTAGACCTGGTAGTGCCCACCGTTGATGCGGATATTCAAGTGAGTCCACGCTTGCTGGCCCATATTTTTGACCACCAGCGTAGCATCGGGGAATATAAGACGATCCTCCAAATCTCGCTCGTAATAGATGGGCGGCGGTACGTCGACCATCGAGACCTGGGCCGTTAACGTGTTCGGCTTCACCGGCGGCATGGTAATCTGCAAAACCGTCACAGTGCCGATCGGGACAATGCACATCAACACCAGCAACGACGTCAAACCCCGTCTGGAAAGGCTGGGCGCTGCCGCCATCATGCTGGACATCGGCCGCTGTCGACCGTCAAAGATTGCCCCGTTTTTTTCCATTTCGAACATCAAGTTTGCTGACACTTTCGGGAGTTTTCCTGAACAGGTATTCTAAGTGACATTGCCAGTTTCGCCAGTCAGTTTCAGAAACAAACTTGACGCCAGCACCTAAACCGCCAGGTTACGGGGTTGGTTAAGATGGACACTTTTGAGCGGTTATTGTCGAGCGGTACTTCGCCGCTCGTTGGCGACCATTCCAACGCCCTAACTGCCATTTCTAAACCGGATTAACTGCTGTGCCCGAAACCAAGGAAAGAGCGACCGTCAACCTAAGCTGGCTGATCAAGCTGCGCTGGGTAGCGGTTGTCGGGCAAATGCTGACCATCGGCGGTGCGACACTCCTACTGGGCATCGATTTGCTGGTATGGCCGCTGATGGTTGTGATTGGGCTGACGGTGGTGTCAAACCTGGTGTTGATTTACTGGTTTCAACAGGAAACCTTGGCCAAAACGCCGCACTCGCAATCGTCGTTCGACAACACAATGGGCTTGGTGATGACGATGGACTTGCTGTCATTGGCGACGTTGTTGTTCGCTACGGGAGGGCCCACGAATCCGTTTTGCCTGTTCTTTTTTGTGAACCTTAGCCTTTCGGCTTTGGTGTTGTCCCAAGAATGGGCCTGGGCCCTCAACGTCCTGTCGATCGTGTGTTTCGCAGGTCTTCTGGTGTGGCACGTTCCGGTCGACGAGCTAGAAATGGGGTTGGCGTTCTTGCCAGTTGGCGAAAAACAAGATTGGTCGCTGTCGCAGATCGGATTGTTGGCAGCCTATGCCACGTGTAGCAGCGTGATCGTTTACTTTATGACTCGTGTCAGTAGCGAACTTCGCAAACAGGAACTCAGTCTGCGTCAGGCACTAGCCAGTCGCTCGCAAAACGAAAAACTGGAAGCCTTGGGAACTCTGTCCGCCGGCGCAGCCCACGAACTGGCTACTCCGTTGACCACCATCGCCCTGGTCGCCAAAGACGTCGAGCAATCTCTACGCTCGCAAAGTGGCACTGTCGCAGCTGACGACGATTTGATAGATGACGTGGGACTGATTCGCCAGCAACTGGACCGCTGCAAATCGATCCTGGACCGTATGGCCAGCCACGCCGGAGAAACGGTTGGCGAAATGACGCAACGCATCGACATCAAGACTCTTTATGAAGACGTCAGCGATGGTCTGGTGCAGTGCGACACCCGAATCAATGTGCAGTTTTATGCGGAGGAGCAGGAACCCTCGCACGACTGTCATGATCGCATGGTTCAGGTCCCCATCGACGCTTTATCGCAGGCCATTCGAGGTTTAGTCCAGAACGCTTTGGACGCCAGCGAACCAGACCAACCGATCAGTGTCCACATTCACGCCCAGGATGAAAACATGGTTTGGGTCATCACCGATCAAGGTTGCGGCATGACCCAAGAGGTTTTGCGTCGTGTTAGTGAACCGTTTTTTACGACCAAGGAACCTGGCAAAGGTATGGGACTGGGCGTTTTTCTGGCACGAAATGTCATCGAACGCTTGGATGGTCACGTAGAATTTCAATCGCGAGGCGGACAACCTGGCAACACAGGAACAAAAGTAACTGTGACACTGCCTTGCTTGGCCGCAAACGACTCACAGGAACAAGGTGCCCAATGAACGATTCAGCCAACACTCCCAAAGTTTTTCTTGTAGTCGACGACGACGACACGTTACGCGGCCGCATGGAAAAGTCACTGACACGTCGCGGCTATAACGTCTGTTGCGCCGCGGACTACGACGAGGCATTGCAGGTCGCACAACAGCGACAACCTCACTTGGCCGTGCTGGACTTGAAAATGCCAGGCAAGTCGGGACTCGATTTATTGTCGGCACTGAAAGAGATCTCTCCCGACACCAAAGCCGTTATTTTGACCGGCTACGGCAGCATCACGAACGCCGTCGAGGCCATCAAACTGGGCGCTATGAACTACGTCACCAAACCAGCCGATGCCGACGAAGTGCTGGCCGCACTGGACGAACTGGAAACCGACCAAACCGACGACTTCGCCGCTCCGTCACTTGCCACGGCTCAATGGGAACACATCCAACGCGTCTTAGCCGAATGCAACGGAAACATCTCCGAAGCCGCTCGCGTCCTGGACATCCCACGACGCACTCTACAAAGAAAACTCAAAAAACTTGCGCCCTAGTTTTGCAGGGCGAGATTGACCGTCGCTAGGCTTCGTCTGCAGGGACCGCTAGATCTCGGTTGAGCAATTTCTGGAATCTTTCTGTCGCCAAGCCAGACCGATCGTCGAATGTAAAGTTGGTTGTCCTGAATGCCCAACTCCGTTCTCAAATATCGGAGCTTAATCGTCTTGTTTCTTGTCGTCGTCTTGCTGCTGGTTTTCGTTTTGTTTCTGGTCTTCCGGTTTGATGTGGGCGATGCGAGCTTTGGCATCGGCCAAGTGTTGTTCCAGTTGTTCTTTGGGGAATAGGTTTTTGACCAGGACCCGAGTCTGTGAATTCAGTTGCTTGACGTCCTTTTCCAATTCCGCATACTGCTGATCAAACGAAGGGCCATCGTTAGCCGGGGCTCGGAAATGTTGGCCTTGCAGTTCCACAAATCGTTGTCGCAGAGCATCATATTTTGGTTTCTCGCCACGAATAATCTCGTGCGACTGTTCGGTTTGTTGGTCCGTGATCACCGAGTTATATGGGATTAACAAGAAATTGATCGTTTGGGCGTAGCCACCAGTCACGAACCCTAAGTAGCGACGTGACCAATGCTTTTCTGGATTCAAATTGTAAGCTTCGACTGTCTCGATTTCTTGACTCTGAGATTCGTCCCAAACTATCTGTTCCGTTTGCTTTCCGCTGCCAACACAATATAGATATTTGTCGTTGCGAATTAGCAGGTTCGCGCCGCAGGGCGTCACCGATGCCATCAACGATTGGCCGTCCTCGAAATCGTTAAGCGCCACCTGTTCGGCGGTCTCGTCAGCTCGAAAAACGGCCACTCCAACGTCTTGAAACGGCATGTATAGAAAGTCGCCAGCCAACAACGGCGAAGCGAATGGACGACTTGTGGTTGCTGAACGTGCACGATGAATCAACTCGCCATTTTCGGCATTCACGATCTGCATGATCCCGTTGTCGTGTACGATATAAAGTTTGCCATCACGGTACACGGGCGAAGAAACATTCGAGCCAATTCTCTTGATCTCCCACAACTTGTGAGTCTCCTGAACGTCGCCCTGACCACCCAACCGCACGGCCATCATCTGTTTCTCTTTGCCACCCGAAAAATAGCACACACCATCGACAACGATTGGCACGGAAACGACATAATCGGCGATACCCTGACAGTGCCATAGCGACTGGCCCGTCAACGGGTCGTATGCCGCGATACGATCCTTGCTGGAAATGATCAGTTCATCATTGCCCGAATTGGATTTGCCAACGACAGGCATCGACCAACACTCGCGGACTTTGTTGATCTGCCAAACGCCCGCTCCTGTTTTTTTGTCAAACGCATACACCGTACGATTTTCGATGCTGGCATTTACAATCACCAGGTTTTTGTAAACGATCGGCGAGGCACTGCTGCCGAAGTAATGAGTATCCAATCCTAAGTTGCGTTGCCACAGCAATTGCCCCTGGACATCGAACGCGAACAAACCAGTCACACCGAAATAGGCAAAAACCGTCTCGCCGTCCGTTGCAACAGTCGACGAGGCGAAGCCGTGACGACCTAACTCGGGGTTCATTTTTTGCAACAGAGACGTACCAGGAATGATGCGATGCCATTTCAATTGCCCACTGTCACGATCCAAGCAGATCAAGTGATGTCGCAGGTCTTGAAAGTCGCCGGCGTTGGCCGCGTCGATTCCGAATCCATCGTAGGCCGTCAAGAAGACGTTCGATCCAATCACTACTGGACTTGACGCTCCGCGACCAGGCAACTGGCTGCGCCACCGGATGCCGTTGTCTTGATTCCATTCCAACGGCAAATCCGAATCAACGGTCGACAAAAAGTCGGCGCCACGGAAATTGGGCCAGTCAAACTGCAAGTCTTTACCGGTTGACTCAATCGTCGTTGAGTCGTCTTCGGCGATCGTTCTGGAACGGTTGCAAGACGCAAACAACAGTGAAGAAATCAGGAACAAACCAGCAGCTAAATATCGCAAACGAAACATCGTCATTCTTTCACACTCAATTCGATCAACCATTGGTTTTTGACACCGATTAGTCTTACTCAGTTACCAATTTCAGCATACTAGCTTAACCAATCCAAGGCGGCGAAAAATCCGCCTCCGTGCCGAGACATGCAGTGAACCGTGTACAAAACAGCAATATTTTGACAAATCCACTAATTCGGAGCATTCTGACGAGCGATTTTGAACGTTCAGTATTCGAGCATGGTTCAATTCTCGTTACGCTGTGGTTATACGAAAAACGAATGTACCTGAGTTTGATCAAGCGTTTCAATCGTGAACGGCCCTTCATTTAAATTCAAAAGACGCAAACGGTGGCTCTGTTTTCAAAAGCAAAGCAGGACGGTCGTCGTTTGTTTTGGCTTGAGCATTTACTTGACGCTTGGCGGATGCAATCGGGCAGAACAATCGTCGCAAAACAATCGGTCCTTGCTTGAGCCTAAACCCACGCACGAATCGAGTCGCGAGTTGATTCCTAGCACCGATCAACCGACGGAACCAGAACCGATAACCGATGCAACGGATGACTTGACGGAGGAAGCTGAAAAAGCATCACCGACAGAAGAGTCTGTAAACACCGACGCCAGTCACGAAACTGCTGTCGAGTCCGCACAGGAAAAGGAACAAGCACAAGCACAAGCACCGGAACAAGCACCGGAACAAGCACCGGAACAAGCACAGGAACAGGAAGACCAGCTGGAATCAAATACTCCGTCGGAAGAAATTGCATCAGAACTAACCAAGCCGGCGGACTCGCCAACTGAGCAAGAGTCGCCTGTCAGCCGCGTTCAACCGCATCCCAAAACCGACTCTTTCACAGAACTGCAACTGGGCAAAGATCATACGCTGTTCATGTTGGGCGCCGACTCATTCGCACGCCGCCATTACTTCCTGTTCTCCTACGCCAGGTACCTCAACGACGAACAACGTCAAACGGTCAAACTGTTTACTGATTCGTTCGAACCTGATTATGCAAAATTGCGTGAACAACGGTCGCAACTTCTGTTGTCGGGGCACGACAACCCAGACATTGAGATACTTCTGCGGAACAATCGTATCGAAACGGCATTGTTGTCGCGTGAAATTCGCCAAGGGATCGTACGCAAGATATTCACAAAAGAACAACGCGCACGCTTCAAGGCCGACCTTGTACTACGCAATGAAATGAACGAGCGTCGTGCCAACCAAGAAACCACTCCAAAGAAAGACGAGTCAATACCGTCAGTCAGCCCACCGGCCAACACAACTGAATCGAGCACTACACCGCAAGCGCCGAAAAAACAGGAGGATCGATGAACATCAAGCTTCAAACGGCTCTGCTAATGATCAGCTCGACCATTTTGGGTTTATCGATTGCGAACTTAACCATCCAGCCGACCACCTCGCATGCCCGGCCGCAACCAATTCAAGAGGTCGTGACGGATGAATTCCAGACCGTTGCTTTGCCATTCTTGCAAAAACACTGCCTGCAATGCCACACGGGTGACGAAGCTGAAAACGACTTGGACCTGTCCATTTTCAGCACTCAAGAACAAGTGAATGCCAACTTATCGGTCTGGGAACAAGTCATCGAAGCGATCGATGATCAATACATGCCTCCGTCTGACGAAACGCAGCCAGACGCCCAAGAAACTCGCTCGTTAAAATCTTGGTACATCAAGACGTTGGTAAACACTGGGCAAGTTCAACCAACAGTCCCGGCAATGCGTCGCCTGAATCGCACCGAGTACCAAAACACAATTTGCGATCTGCTAAGAATGAGTCGCCGAGTGTTTATCGATTCCAGTGAAATCGTTTTGAATCGGGACTACTTCGAACCGGCGACCGGCAATATGGCAGAACATGTGCTGGTCATGCCGTACTTCAATTATCTATCCAAACAACCACCAGTCCTGAAGGGACTACCGGAAGTACCAACCGACCCACCCGTCGAACATGGCTACAGCAACAATCACCAAGCACTTAGTTTTTCACCGTTACAAGCCGAAAGATACATTGAACTTGCGAATCTAATCCTTAACAGCAATGAGTTTCCCTACACCAGCCGATTGTGGGATTCGTTATTCGTGGCACCGGAAATTGCTACCACTCAACCGCAATTCGTCGAGTCGGCCAAGTCACGATTAGCAGCATTTCTACCACGAGCATTCCGGCGACCTGTGACGCCACAAGAACTGCAACGCTATGTCGATTTGTTTCAGGATCAAATTCAACAGGCTCCCTACACGGAAGCGATGAAGACCACCGTGACAGCGATTTTGGTCTCGCCTTCCTTCCTGTTTCGGCGAGACTTTTCTGCGGACAGCTTTGACCAACAGCAAGTCGACTCCTTTGCATTGGCCAGCCGACTGTCCTACTTCTTATGGGCATCAATGCCCGATGACGCTCTGTTTCAGGCAGCTCGTGAAGGACGTCTGTCCAACGCCACTGGACTTCGCAATGAAGTACGTCGCATGATGAAAGATAAAAAGATCAAGTCACTGGCTACTGACTTTGGCATGCAGTGGTTGCAAGTCACCAGCGTCGCCTCGGCCAGACCCGATCGGAAGCTGTACCCCAGTTACTACCAGTTTCGATTACAACCGCCTGGCGTTGCGATGATGGTCGAGCAACTACTTCTGTTCGAGACCATCATGGTCGAAAATCGAAATATCGACGAGTTCATTCAAGCAGAATGGACTTATGTCAATCGCCAACTTATGGATTGGTACGGGCTGGATGTCGTAAAGGCGATTGGGTTCGAACACGACACCACGATCACTGAAGACTTTTTCCGAGTCCGCTGGCCGAATAGACATCGCGGGGGTGCCATCACATCTGGCGCCACTCTGTTGGGCACATCAGCAACCACTCGCTCCAGCCCGGTCTATCGAGGTGCTTGGGTGTTAGATGTCATTTTCAACCGCCCACCACCGCCACCGCCGGCCGATGTTCCGGCACTGGAGGATGTGCCACAACAGGGCGAACAACCACTGAACGTGCGAGACCGTTTGGCCAGACACCGCCAGGATATTAACTGTGCGGTTTGTCACGACCGCATTGATTCCGCTGGCTTCGCGTTGGAACTTTTCGACGCCATTGGTCGAACTCGCAAGACGTATCGCGATGGAAATCCGGTCGATACCGCTGGTCAGTTGTTTGGGAAACCATTCGTTGGAGCGGCCAAATTCAAAGCAGCCATTTTGAAAAACGAGCGAGCTTTTACTCAGGGATTCACTGAACACATGTTAAAATATGCCTTAGGCAGAAAGCTTGAAATCACTGATCAAGTGGAAATCGAAACGGTCGTCGACAAAATCATCAAAGACGGAAAGCGTTTCTCTACCGTTGTTGAAGAAGTGGTGCTAAGCGATCTTTTCCGCCGACCTCCTGTTACGCCAACTGGGAAATAACGACATGGCCAAACGCCTCTCTCGAAGAACTGCTCTGAAAGGCGCCTGCGTTTCTATCGCTTTACCGATGCTAAACGCCATGCGACCGGTCGCTTCGTTAGCCTCGACCGTGGCAACAACTCAAGTGACGAAACAGGCCGCCGACCAGGCGAAACGTATCGCCTTTATGTACATCCCCAATGGCGTCATTGGTCAGCACTGGTTTCCACAGCCCGAACACACCGACTGGCTGGACCCCAAGTCCCTACAGCCGCTGCGTGCGGTTCGCGATGACATCGTCGTAATCAATGGATTAAATCGCGAGTACGTGGCTGGTGAACCGCATTCGCAAGCTGCTTCATGCTGGATGACCAGTTCGCGACCCTACGATCGACTGGATGGCACCACGGCAATCAACACAACGTTGGATCAAGCGATCGCAAGCAAGGCAGGGCAGGCCACTCCATTTCCGTCATTGGAACTAAGCTGCAACAGTTTCACAGACAACATGGAACCAAAATTATTCGATGCGATCTCCTGGTACGGGCCCAGCCATGACGCTCGCTCGTCCAACGATCCGTTCCAAGTCTTTCGCCGCATGTATGGCGAATCCGATTTCAACCGCAGTGTTCTGGACACCGTCTTGGACGAAGCCAGACACATTAAGCGACAAGTCGGCAAGGAAGACCGCAGAAAGATTGAAGAGTACCTGGAATCGGTACGATCGATTGAAGTCCGCATCGACAAACAAGATTCGTCTCGCATGAGCGCTCACGACGTTCCCTATACGATGCCGGACCAGCCACCTACCAATCGCGGTGACTATATTCGCTTGATGGGTGACTTGATGGTTTTGGCCTTCCAAACAGATCAGACGCGAGTCGCCTCGTTTATGGTTGGTCCAGAACGTTGGGAAACGCCGCAGCTATACGACAAGGTTTTCGAGAATCCAGTGCAGCATCACCAGATGACTCACGACGATGTCTTTGACGAAGATGTCGCATTGATCGATCGCTTCCATGTCCAACAGTACCTGTATCTGATCAACCGGATGAAGAGTATCCCGGAGGGTGATGGCAGCTTGCTGGATAACACGTACTTCGTTTTAGGTTCGGGCCTTGGTGATGGCAATTCGCACTCGTACCTTAAACTTCCAATGGTGATTGCGGGCGGCCGCAACTTGGGTGTGGAAACGGGTCGACAGATCAATTGCCCTGATGGGACTCCACTCGCCAATCTTTGGCTAACGCTAGGGAAACAAATGGGCTTAGAGCTAACTGAATTCGCCGACAGCACTAGCGACTTGTCAGACTATCAATCCGCATAACCAACTCGATCGTCCGCATCAAAATTGATCCTGAAAAACAACTGACATACACGGAGTCCATTGTGATGAAAAAGCTAACACGCCGATCTTTTGCAGCCGCCAGTGGTGCCCTATTAGCAAGTGGGCATCAACTGCTGTCAGCTGGTGCTGGAACAATACAAGAGGAAGGAAATCAGGAAGAAGTTCGAGGCCCGGTCGAGGCCGAGTTCGAGCGTGATTACGACGCGCCCGGTTTCAAACCCTCGTGGAAAAACCCTCAAATCAACCGCACGATGGCCGCGGATTTCGTGATCTACGCTCACAGTGATTTGGACAAAGTCAAAATGCTGTACGATCGAGAACCTGGCCTGTTGAACGCGACGCTAGACTGGGGCGGGGGCGATTGGGAAACCGCACTAGGCGGTGCCTCGCACATGGGTCGCCATGACATCGTCAAGTTTCTACTGAGCAAGGGCGCACGACCCGACTTGTTCTGCTGCACCATGCTGGGCATGCTGGAAACGGTCAAACAACTGCTAACCATCGAACCGGAATTGATTAACGCCAAAGGTCCTCACGGATTCTCGCTACACTTCCATGCTCAAGTTGGCCAAGAGGCCGCCAAGCCCGTTTTGGATTACCTGCAAACGGTCAAAGAGGTAGAACTGCGACCAGTGCCATTTTTGAAAAAGAAAAAGGACGAGTCGCAAGACGGCAACTAAACGTAACAGTGCTGGAAACAATTCTGCGGCCGAATCTATAGGGCTACAACACGGACAGAATATGTCCGTGTGACCCTTTCTTGCTTGTTGGTTAGAAGAGTGTTACGTCCACGCGCAAAAACAAATGGCTTGCAAGCCCTCACCCTGTTTTGTAACCAGCCGATAATAGCTAGTCGCATTGGCAAAAACCTGCAAGCCATTT
>CAZJBW010000110.1:0-13639 GCA_964543985.1 uncultured Pirellulaceae bacterium
CTGATGGCAGAACGGCTTCGTCGAAAGTTTCAACAATCGCTTTCGTGATGAAGAACATTCTTGCAATTGATGTTGGTAAATTCAACTCAATGGCTTGCATTTACATCTCAGAAACTAAAGAACAGCGATTTCAGCTCTGCAAACCGAAAGCTAATCGTTATGGAAGCTTGCGGTTGGGTCCATAATTTTGACGAATTTGCCTTTCAACACTCGTTTGCATTACACATGAAGAGCGTGGAGGTGTGTCATTCTTTATTTGTCACACGGAAACTTATCACAACACGACTCTGCACAGTGAGTTTTAGTTGCAAAGAAACATATATATAGTGCACGGCAATAGGTTAAGATTTACATTGTGAATCTATCCATTAACCTTGGATTGTCGACTGTGATCCAAAATTTCCAGATTGTTCCGGACGTTGCGCCTTCAATTAGTTATGCAGCTTGGCAGAACTCCGTTCCTCTGATCGCAGATATCAGAGTAAAGAGCGGTTCTCCAGAACCGGTAAGCGGTCTTGAGTTAAAGCTGACGACATCATCCGGTTTTTTAAAATCAAAAACATGGAGGATTGACAGACTTCTCGCTGGTGACGAATTGCAAATAAGCGATTGCCAAGTGGATTTGGATCCTGGGCACCTGGGCGGACTCAACGAAGCTGAAAAAAGCCAGCTCATGTTCGAACTCACGTTGAACGACGAAGTACTCGCGACGGCAAAAACCGATGTCCGAGTGTTAGCTCGTGAAGAATGGGGAGGGATCAACCAGGGCGGAGAATTAATCGCAGCGTTTGTGATGCCAAACGATCCAGCCATCGCAAAGATCCTAAAAACATCTGCGAAGATTCTTGAAAGACATGGTCATTCGTCGGCTCTGGATGGATACCAATCCAGAGACCCCAAGCGGGCTTATATGCTAGTGATGGCCATCTGGAACGCGATCAGCAGCTTGAAGCTGACGTACGCAAATCCTCCCAAAAGCTTCGAGAGAGTTGGGCAGAAAACTCGAACTCCTCATTCCGTCGTTGATCAGGGTTTGGCAACTTGCCTTGACTCGACGTTATTGTTCTCGGCTGCGATTGAAGCCGCAGGTCTGAACCCAGTTATTATCATGAACGATGGGCATTGTTTTGCAGGCGCTTGGTTAGTTGAGAAGACGCTGAGTCAGGTTGTTGAATCCGAGTCCAGTGAGCTTCGGAAAGCAATTGCTGGTAATGAGTTGGTTGCTTTCGAAACCACTCTTGTAACCCAGACGTCTCCAGCCAGCTTCCAAAGTGCAGTTCAAACTGCAAACGCAGTGACGCAGGAATCAAGGGAAGGCGAATTTGTTGCAGCAATTGACATCGCGCGTGCCCGGATGGCACAGATTGTTCCGCTTGCATCGCATCGCGCGAAAGATCCCAACGAATCAGCGGAAGCCTCGATCGCCGTCAATGCAGAATTTTTACCCTTTGCGGCTCCGCCGGAACTGCGCCAGTTGCCCGGGACTGTTGTCGACGAAAAACCGAAATCGTCGAAAGGACGAATTGATCGTTGGCAACGCAAGCTTCTGGATTTGACGCTGCGAAACAGATTGTTGAACTTCCGACCAACTCAACAGTCGATCCCAATCGTTTGTGATGACATCGCGCAGCTGGAAGACCTGTTGTCAGCTGAAAAACGCTTGCGTTTGATTTCGCTGCCCGATCAGAATCCAATTGGTGATCGAGATCCGGAGCTGCATCGGCAGAAGACCAACCGCGATATCAACATCGAATTTGCAAGCCAGGCCTTGGCTCGAAAAGAGATCGCATGCGTTCTTTCGACTGATCAACTAGACAAACGGTTAACGAAAATATACCGGGCGGTAAGAAACGATCTTGCAGAAGGCGGATCCAACACCCTTTTTCTTGCCGTCGGCTTTTTACGCTGGCGTCAAAAAGCAAGCGACAAGAAAACATATCGAGCCCCGCTTCTGCTAATTCCGGTCAAGTTGACTCGCAAGAGTAGCCAATCACCGTTCTACCTTCGGATGCACGAAGACGAAACTCGTTTTAATGCAACTCTACTGCAACTTTTGAAGCAGGATTTTGGGAAAGACCTTTCGGTCTTCGAGACGAACCTGCCAACCGATGATAGTGGCGTCGATGTGCCGTTGATTCTCTCTCAAGTCCGGACGCACGTACGGGACATGACAGGTTTCGAAGTTGTCGATGAATGTGCTTTGGGCCGATTCTCATTCGCAAAATATCTGCTCTGGCGAGACCTTGTTGACCGGACGGATCAGCTAAAAAACAATCGGGTCGTCAAGCATCTCTTGGACAATCCGGACAAAGGCTTTGATTCCGAAGGTGGGGCCTTGCCTCGTCCCAGAGATATCGACCACCGTTACCACCCAAGCGAAATCTATCACCCGCTGGATGCGGACTCGTCGCAACTTGCTGCGGTCATGGCTGTGGCTGAGGGAAAAGATCTCGTATTGATTGGGCCTCCAGGCACAGGGAAAAGTCAGACGATCGCGAACATGATCGCTCAATGCTTGGCCAATGGGAAAACAGTTCTATTTGTGGCGGAGAAGACGGCTGCACTTGATGTGGTTCACAGACGCCTTTGCCATAACGGGCTTGGGGATTGCTGTGTCGAGTTGCACAGCAACAAAGCCGAAAGAAAGAAATTCCTTTCCCAGCTTGAGCAAAGTTGGAAGAATAATCGTCGAGTTAAGAGCAACGATTGGGTGTCGGTTAGCGACCGGCTAAAAGTTCATCGTGATGCGTTGAACGAGTACGTCGCTGCCATTCACGCAGTTCAACCGAACGGCTGGACGGCATTTCAAGCGTTTGGGGTCGCTTCGCTTTCAACTGATGAAGTAAATCCAAAGTTCGACTGGCCCGAATCAGTGCGCCATGACAAGGCAGCTTATGAAAAGTTGGTTGGTACGGTGAAAGAACTGGGAGTAAGTATTGAAGCAGTTGGCGACTCCAAGACCCTGCCTGTCGTCAAAGCAACAGAGTGGTCATTGAAATGGGAGGGCGAGCTTGTCTCGGCAACTGAAAACCTGCAATCAACTTCAGAACAGTTGCAGTCATCGTTGAAAAAATTCGGGAGCTCTGTTGGTGCTGCAGATTTAAATGATACTTCCGTTGCTCAGCTCGACAATATGAAGCTGCTCGCCAAAGCACTGGTCGAGTCTGCCAGCGAAGACGTCCGGCTCTTGTTCCGCAAGCAGTTTTCTCATTTCCCCAAATCGCTGGAGTCGCTCAAATCGACAGTAGCAACAATCGCTTCAGCTCGCGAGACATTGCAAGGCAGCTACGAGGAAAACCTAAACGAAATCCCTGTCGATGAACTTGACCTGCAGTGGCGGGAGGCGAACGCAAAGTTCTGGCCTCTTTCGTGGTTTGCAAAAAGAAAGGTTCAGCGATTGTTAAAGAGCTATTCAGATGGAAACCCGCCGGCTGTCGAGGCAAAGTCAGAACTGAAGGCGATCCGCCAGCTTCGTGAATCGCATATCTCCTTGGAGCAAAACCTTTTGAAAGGCGAATCCGAACATTGGGGCGGCATTGAATCCGATCTCCCGAGTCTTGGTCGGCAAATTGAGCTGGCGCAAAAACTACGGGCTTCAATAAGACAAGCGGGAGCCGCAAACGACACTACCAAATCAATTTCTCAGGCAATACATCCGTTTATCAACGGAAAATCCAGCGATGCTGAGCTATTCAGAAATGCTACTGAGTATCTTGTCAAATTGAGTAGCTTTTACAGTGCCGTAAAAGCATTTGCCAAGGTCGGCGGATCCATGCCGGTGGGCAAGGAAACTGCAAATGTCTGTAGATCAACTCAGGAAACTGCAAAGGGGATTCTCGAAAACAGAACATTTCTGAAGCGTTGGACGATGTGGTGTGGAGCAAGGGAAAAGGCGAAAACGCTAGGTCTTAGCCCATTGGTGAAGCTACTTGAAGCGAGGAGCTTTCCGTCCAGTGAGGCGGAAAAGCGATTCGTCGCTGGCTACGCAGACTGGTTTATTCCGCGATTGGTCGATCGAACCCCGATACTGCGAAAGTTTGAAACAACATCCCACGAGAACGCGATCGAAGAGTTCAAAGAGCTTGATCGGCAGGCCCGGCAGCTTGCCTCACAACAATCGCGACGAGGGATTGTACACGACTTGCCGTCTCAAGAAGCGGTCGCAAAAAAGTCGGAACTAGGAACGTTGCGTCACCAAATGCAGTTGAAGCGACCCAGCAAATCCATCCGTGACGTCGTCGTTAATATGCCAGATTCGTTTCGCAAACTGGCACCATGTCTACTCATGTCGCCGCTTTCGATCGCCCAATACTTGCCGGCAATCCAAGAACCCTTCGACGTTGTCATCTTTGACGAAGCGTCGCAGATTCCAACCTGGGATGCGATTGGAGCCATTGCTCGTGGGAAGCAAACCGTAATTGTTGGTGATCCGAAACAGCTTCCACCGACAAACTTCTTCGGCAAAAACGATGACGATGAATTCGAAGATGAACTTGAAGATCACGAGAAAGATCTTGAAAGTATTCTCGATGAAGCATTGGCATCTGGACTTCCTGAGCTCACGCTCAATTGGCATTATCGAAGTCGCCATGAGTCTCTGATCGCATTTTCTAATTACAAGTACTATCGGAATGAACTCATCACTTTCCCATCTGCAGAAAATGCCGAAAAAGGGCTGTTTTTGGTCAAGGTACCGGATGCTTTGTATGACATGGGGAAGAGCCGTACCAATCAACTGGAAGCACAAGCGATTGTCGACGATGCCGTTGTGCGCATGAAGTCCAATCTGACACGCCCGAGTGCAGAGCGATTGACTTTTGGTGTAATCACTTTCAACATCCAGCAGCAATCGCTGATTCAAGACTTGTTCGACGCGGCCCGCAGAAAGTCGCCCGAAATCGAGTGGTTCTTCAACGATTCTCGGATTGAGCCTACTGTGGTTAAGAATCTCGAAAACGTCCAAGGCGACGAACGCGATGTGATGTACTTTTCGATAACTTTCGGCCCGACAGCGACCAATCCGAAGATCAGCTTGAACTTTGGAGCATTGAATCGGGACGGAGGTGAGCGGCGACTTAATGTCGCCGTTACCCGCGCACGTCAACAGATGCTTGTCTATAGTAGTTTCACAGCAGACCAGCTGGATGCTTCTCGCTCCAGGTCAGTGGGACTGAATCACCTAAAGCAATTTCTCGACTTTGCCGAGTCAGGTGGTGAGAAGCCGCTCGGTGGTCAAACTGAAGACAGTGTGGGTGGATTTGATTCGCCGTTTGAGCAGTCCGTTTCCGAAGCGCTAGAGCTGCGAGGCTGGCAGGTGCTCCCACAGATTGGAGTTTCCGGATTCCGGATTGATTTAGGAGTACGTCACCCGGACAAACCTGGAGCCTATCTCGCCGGGGTCGAGTGCGATGGAGCGACGTACCATAGAAGTGCAGTCGCAAGAGACCGTGACAAAACAAGGCAGCTTGTACTGGAAGGACTCGGCTGGAGTATCCTTAGAGTATGGTCGCCTGACTGGTGGTACGCCAAGGATGAGGTCGTGAACAAGCTAGACATGCTGTTGAACGAACTCCTTGAGATCGACCGCGCGGAAACAAATGAGGTTGATTCGGACAGCGAAGAATACAATGAGGAGTTGGAACCTGATGAAGATTTAGCTTTGCCATTTGCAGAAGAGTTAAACGCGTCTCCACAGAGTGAGAAGGGGACGCGGGATTCTAGTGATAGAGAAGAGAGCCTAGTCGCTGGAAATGCCGCACTAGCAAAGCCTGAACTGACACAGGAAATGCAAACAACGAAACTTTCTTCAGCGACTTATGTGATTTTGGATCTTGGCGACTGCTCAGCTGCGTCAAGCCGATTCCATGATGACGACTATCGTGAGACTCTCCAGTTGATGTCTCAAAAAATTCTCAGTGCACAAGGTCCGATCCGAGAAGATCTACTTGCTAGTCAGATCGCCAGGTCGCATGGCTTCAAACGAACGGGGGCCAAGATTCGCGATCATATTCTTGCGCAGATCAAAGACTGCCCTTCTACGGACGAAAGTAGTGGCCGATTTCTGTGGTCATGGGATCATCCTATTGAGGCGATCATCCCGTTTCGATTCTCAATCGGAGGCATTGATCCCAAAGAAAATCGAAGCATCGCAGAGATTTCGATCGCAGAGCTATGCGGCTTGGTGCACGTGAACCTTGCGAAGATGAACGAATCGGATGACCCTGTCGTTTTTCTTGCTCGCAAAGCTGGTGTCGGAAGAGTAAGTCAGATCGCACGAGCCCGAATTGCCGATGCGATTGATCGAGTCCGGCAACTAGGAGGAGTCACTTGAATACGGATCAGCACTACCTTTTGCAACAGCATGATTTAACAGGTGATATGAGAGCTATTTGTGGTTATGGCTGATCATCGGCGCCGCAGCCATTTCTGGAATTGGATTCATGATTCGTAAGTCTGCAAAAAATTCATAAATGAGGATAATGGTTTGTGTTTATGTCGGAGTAGTGACTTCTTTTTGGTAAGCTGTTTGGTGTTGCGATGCTTGTTGTCTGCTGTGAGTGGCGGTGTCGTAAAAACCTTCCGTTAGCCGCCCCTAGACTTCTCGATGGCGACCTAGTTCCAGCATTGGTCGTTTCGGTGTTGGGCCAAGTTTCTCCCAGACAGAAAACTCCTTATGTCCGCACCCGCGTTTCAATCTGCTTCGCCATACAAAGATGATGTGCTTGCGCTGCCTGTTACTGATCTCGACGCCACTTCTGAATGGTACTGCAAGCACTTTGGCATGATCGAGGTTGAACGATGTGAGTCGCCTTATCCGGCTGTGATTCTTGAACGTGATGGTGTGCGAATTGGGTTTGCCATAAACGGCGGCGATCCGGCGCAAGAGGGCGCGGCGATTCGTGTCGCCGACATTGATGGCGTTAAGGCTCAATTGGAGTCCAACGGTATCGCTGTCGCAAATGCTCGTGTTGATGAGCGTGATGGGGAAAAATTTAACGTGTTTTTCGTGGTGGCACCGGATGGGCTGTGCTATTACTTCAACGAACCGGTTTCCTGACTCGTTCTGTGAATTGTATGATCACAAGGCTGGAAGTTTGTATGATCACAGGCTGGAAGCCTATGCCACTGGGTGATTGAATGGCTGTTCGGCAATATCAATACGTTGGACCAGCTGATATTCGTGATTCTGCGCTCGCTGCTTCACCCACCGGTACACCGATCCGATCGGTTGATGATCTGTCGGATTGGATCGCGTCTCGTTCCTCTGACACCGAGCCGGACGGCAGACTGATTGCAACGTTTACCGTGGACGCTGACCGCACTCTTTTGCTTGCGCCACGTCGTTCCGAACACGTCGCCTGTGCTGATGGTGGCCCGGTGCTTTCCGCTGGCGAAATCACGTTTTCTATTGACGGCGAAGTATCCGAAGTCACCAACCAATCGACTGGCTTTTGCCCCGAACCCGAATCGTGGTCGATGGTCGCTGCCGCGTTGGATGCGATTCCTGTCGACCGACCAGATGATTTCACAACACACGTTATCTTCCGCTTATGTCCGGGCTGCAACGAGCGCAACATCGTCAAGGATGGTTGGTTCGTTTGTGATCTGTGCGGGGCCGATCTTCCCGAGAGATGGAACTTTCCGGTAGCGTGATTTCTGGTGAACTGGCTGGTGTGCTGTGGGAACGGGCTTGCGAAATGCATGATCACAGGCTGGAAGCCTATGCCACTGGGTGCCAGCATATTCGGAATTTTGAAAATAGATTTTGGCGTTTAGGCGTGTAACTTGCGGTTGGCATTGGCTGATTTTGCGGGGGTTTTTAGTTGGTGGTTGGTCATTAGTAGGTGTTTGGGTGGTTTTGGTGGTCTGCGTTGGATCACGGAAGTTTACCGGCATTGCGGTTGCTGCTAATTGTTATAGCAATGCGGGTCGATGCATTAAGGCAAAGGAATTGTGCGCGGAATCCCGCTGGAGGAAAAATCGTGAAATCCAAAATGTTGGCCACACTGGCAATCGCAATGATGATTTGCTGTGGCACTGCCCAAGCCCAATGGCCCAACAACACCTACGGGAATCCGATAGGCTGGGAGGTCGAGGTCGGAACTCGGCTGATGGAACGTCCCGGAACTGACAACGCATTTCCGTTGGTCACTCTGGAGCCGACGTTAGTGACCGCGTTCGATGGCGAAGACGCGTCGGACTTGGATTTTTCAGCCGGTGTGGACTTTCGATTCTTGAAATCGACAGACTACGGGACGGCTTGGGAGATCCGCGGGTTCTTTAACAACTGGGACAATTTCGAGAGCCGTTTTGGCACCTTGAGCGCTCCAGCGTTTACACCCGCAGCGTTACCAGCCGGTTCGTTTCCGAGTACCTTCGACTACCTATATGAGTCTGAGTTGTTTAGTTTAGAGCTGAACTATCGAACCTCGATCCGACCGGGTATCACCGCCTACATCGGCCCTCGTTTCGCCTACCTGAACGAGGACGTTGTGATCGACAGTACGTTCAATTCACCGCCGATTCCACCGGCTGTGTTTCAATTCGATCTAGAATCGATTACTCGAACCACTAACCGCTTGCCGGGTTTGGGTATCGGTTTGGAATTCCGTCGTCCGTTGTTACGGGACCTGTTCTTTGTCGGGAACATTCGCGGAGCTGTTTTGGCCAACTTCGCTTCGACTCGCACCGAGACTAACGGCACGCCGGTTGTCGGCGGAGCTGCAGGACCGACGGTCAACGCATTGATCTTTGAGGACACGGCAACCAACGTGGCTGGGATTGGTGAAGTCGGTGGACGTTTGCACTGGGATATTGCTCCGGGAACTGTGTCACTGTATGCCGGTTACGAAGCCATTTGGCTCGACGGTGTTGGTCTGGGCCCTACTCAGTTGCTGGAGTCGGTCAGTCCACCGGTCTCGCTGAACACGTCGACCACTGCCGTATCGCACGGACTTGTATTCGGATCGTTAATCCGCTTTTAAGCGACCATCCGACAGCACGAATTAAATGTAAAAAGGCGTCGAATCTACGACGCCTTTTTTGCTGCGCGCCGGTGGGTTCAAGTTGATTGCAATGCGAGTGTTTTGATTGAACCGTTCGTACTGGTTAGGTTGGCTTGAGAATTTCGGCGAACTTTAGTGGCCAGCAATGACGATGGGTACCTTGTCAGGATATTTTAGGCTGATGGATTGGCCGGAAACTTCCCCTCCAAGGAACCAGTCCATGAACGCTTTCAGTAAGCCAGTCGTTTTAGTCATCGACCCTGATCCTCTTACATTGACCGCCATCGCAGCCATGCTGGATAGTGCCCAGTTCAAAGTCTTTTGTGCTCGCGATCGCGAGGCCGCACTGAAGGGGGCCACGCAGTTGTCCTTGGACTTGATCATCTGCGACGAGGAAATTGATGCGACCAAGGGCGAAGACCTGATCAGCGAGTTGCGGAGTGTTCCCGAGCGTTACGACGTTCCGATCATGTATATGTCCGAGCGGCAGTTGCCGGACATCATCTCTCGCAATCACGAAACGGGTGTGGCCTATCACATCAAGAAGCCTCTGGATCCAGCGGGCCTGATGGAGTTGATCGACAAGGCGTTGTTCGAGTTGCCGTTGATCAATAATCAGATCAAAAGTCGCCTGAAGAAGCCGCATTTCCCGACCGGCAGTCTATCGAACGACTCGTTCACCATTCCGCACGTACCGGCTGAGTACTAGAGAGCGGCAATAAGTGTGGCCGATTGGCTTGGAAATGCCTTAGAAACGATGACTCTCGTTGGCATTGGTCGGCGGTATGACGAGATGCTTGATAGCAAATTGATCGAAAAATTATCGACTTACAAAATTGTTACGAATCGAAAGGTGTGCGGACGGTACCATCAAGTTGGTTAAAAATTTATCAAACATCAAGGAGCTCAATTGATGTCAACCAACTTTTGTTTCCCAGCCGTGGCACTAGCTGTGATGGGCATGGTAGCCCTGCCGACGTCCGGTGTCGTAGTCGCCGATCAAAACGGGCGAGTGTCCGAGGTTACTCTCTATCGCAATCAAGCCTTGGTCACTCGCACCATCGACGTGGACGCGGGTGCCGGCACTGGTGAATTGGTGGTCACCGATCTACCGGAAAACGTGTTGCCCGATAGCCTGTTTGCGGAAGGTTCCGATGGCGTCGAGGTGCGAGCGGTCCAGTTTCGGACTCGTGCCGTTGGCCAATCGCCTCGCGAGGAGGTTCGTGATTTGCAGGACAAGTTAGTGGTGCTGCAGGATCAATTGAATCTGAATCGCAAGAACGTCGAGATCGCCAATCGCAAAGTCACCTACCTGGATCAGTTGGAAAAGACGGTGGCTCCTGAGGACGCCTCGGAAAGCAACCTTGAGGCCACTGATCTGGAACGGATGACGTTGTTTTTGTTCGAGCAACGTGAATTGATCGCTCCGCGACAAATTGAATTGGCGAAAGAGACTCGTGATCTAAACGATCAAATTGGTTTGTTGAATCGGCAGCTTGCGGAGCTGACGAACGGGTCGACCAAGACTGTTCGTGAAGCCGTGTTGTACATTGGCAAGAATGACGAGTCGACTCAGCAAATTCGTCTGAACTACTTGGTTTCTAATTGCGGTTGGTCACCAACATATTCCATTCGTGCAGAGGGCGAACTGACCACGGCCAAACTGGACTACAACGGTTTGATTTACCAAATGAGCGGCGAGGACTGGACCGACATCGCGTTGACTCTATCGACCGCTTCGCCCGCACTTAGCGCTTCGGGGCCCGGGTTGGCTCCGCTGCGGATGACCTTGGTGCCCGTTAATGATCCAAGTCAAAACCAATTCGCACAAACGAACAAGGTGGAACTTGGGGCGATTGTTTCGCGACAACAAAAGGCGCTTTTGGACAATCGCAATGCGATTAACTTTCAAGAATTGACGGATTCTAACTGGACGATCAATGCAGCGGCCGACGAACTGGCCTGTGTCGAGATTGTTGGCGACTCGACGACCGTACAAAACATGCGCTCCGAATTGAATTTGAAATCGGAGGAACCCAGTTTGGCTTACCAGTTATCCTCGGGGGTCACCGTCACCAGTCGCAACAGTCGCCAGATGGTGCGGATCGTTTCGACGGATTTGCCAAGTTCGTTCTATCACGTGGCCACACCAGTTCTAGCGAGCTACGTATACCGCGAAGCGGAAGTCACTAACAATAGCTCGGAAGACTTTTTAGGTGGACCGATTACGGTTTACCTGGACAGTAAATTCGTGGGACGTGGCGAAATTCAAAGCGTGGCTCGTGGGCAAAAATTTGTGGTTGGTTTTGGTGCGGATCCTCAATTGAGGACTCGTCGTGAAATGGTCGATCGCGCTGATGATATTAATGGTGGTAACCGCGAGCTGACTTTCGAGTACCGATTGGTCGTCGAGAATTTCAAAGATTCGGATGCGAAGATTCGCTTGCTCGACCGGATGCCTACTTCGTTGGCCAACGGTAACATGCGAATCACCAGCAACGATTTCTCGGCAAAACTGTCCGACGACGAACTGTATCTGCGGCTGGAACGTCCCAATGGTATTTTGCGATGGGACGTCGATATTCCTGCAAACTCAGCTGCCAAAGATGCGTACGCCGTCGATTACACATTCACCGTGGAATACGATCGCAAGTACGTTGTAGCGTTGCCCGGTACAATCGACCAACAACGCGAGGAGTTTGAGCAATTGCAACGCGGTCGCATGCGTCGCTAGTCAGAACTTTAGTAGCTGTAAAAAATAAACCTCGACCGGTATATCGGTCGAGGTTTTTTGTTGCTTCTGTCACTGTCATAACACGAACGGATTTGTCGGGAGCGGCCGCCCGGGCGGTGACCGTGAACGTGATCAGCGGACGGGTTTGTTTTTAGGCACGGTGCACAAAAATGAATCAGTCGCGGATATGAATTTTCGAATTGTTGTTCTGGTTAAAGGACTCCAGTTCTTCTTCTGAAAAGTCTCCTGGTGCGATCCACAGCTGATTTAGTCGCTCATTCTGTCGAACGATTTCCAAGCTGGTTGCTGTCAATTTTGGACAGCGTTTTAGTGACAGTTGTCGAAGGCTGGGTAGACTGTCGACCAGCAGTTGCACGTCCTCATCCGTAATGTCAGTGTCGTTCAAGTGAAGGCTTTGTAGAGTAGAAAGGCTGGCGATCTGCTGAATCGATTTCTCGTCAAAGTCGTATCCGGAAAGATCGAGTGAATGCAAGCTGGTCAGTTTGGCCAATAGCGGAAAAGTCTTGGCAGGGATGCCGCAATCGATCAACGATAAACTAGGAAGTGGATAGTGTTTGGATATGAAGGTGCGGAACTGTTGTTCCGAGAAATCGATTCGATGAAGCTTCAAGGCGAAAAAGCAGTTGCTTGGAATGCTATTCAGTCCAGCAGCGGTCAAGTTTGCGTTCGGCAATGACAGCGAAATGTGTCGCGGAAAGTCGGCAAAAATTTCCAACCCTTCATCTGTAATCGACCGACTGCCAATCTCAATATTGGTCAGAACAGGCAAGTTGAGGATAACGGCCAGTCCTTTGTTGGTGAGTTCGTCGCCGTATAGTTTGACTTCGTGAAGGTGTTCCAAGCCTTCAAGGAGGGCGAAAGTTTTATCGTCGATACCGTCGGCTTGAATGGATTCCAACTGAGTCAACTGTGCGGCCAACGGAAAGATCTCGCGGGCGTTCTGTCCCTTTTCGACTACGATTTTTGCGATTTTTCCAACATCGTTTTTTTCAAAGTGAACATTGGCGTCCTGAAGCTGTTGGGCAATTTCATTCTCGTTGCTATGGAAATATTCCAATCGGATCAAAACGTGTCCAGTGCCGGCGGTTGTTTTGAACTCGGTTGGTCGGGGTTTGTCGGCGGCAACCAGGCAGTATGTTAAGGAACCGGCCTCGACTTTGTAGATGCCGTGTACGTTAATCTGCTCTGCCATGTTCTGTGGTGACGGATAGGTAAAGCCGATTTGTTTTGGTGTTTTCGAGGAATCGAGATTCGTCAGTTTTGTCACGCCAACGGCGCGATCGAAACGGACAACTCATGAGAAAATGGGTTGGAGAAATTGGTTGACCATTATCGTGATAACGTCGTCGACGGCTTGTCCAAACTGAGCTGGCATGAATGTACCATCTGATTCGATCGACGCTACTTTCCACTTGCCTTTTAACAGTTGAAAGTCAGGGTCATTGGCAATGGTGTTAGATGTTTCCAGAGCTTTGGCAAATACCGTTTGAGCGGTTTGCAAGTCAGTCTCTGTTTGTTGTGCGAACATTGAACCGTGCCATACTAGGATGCAAAGTGATAGGGTTGGGCCGAAGCGTTTGAACATGTCTGACCTCAATCTGTGGTAAAATAGTTAGCGGGCGAGTGGGCGCCTGATCCACTACATGAAAATTTAATTGTACTGTCCGTATCGACACGAATAACCGCGAGTTGGTAACAAGGGTGTAACGAGAGTGTAACGGTAGCAGTTTACAATCGATGAAAAACAAAAACCAAGTGATCTTAATCGGTTCGTTCTTGCCCTTCTGTTGGTTGGGTTTTATGGCTGTGCACGAATTGGGACATGTGCAAAAGGTGGTGGTGCATCCACTGGCGATTTCGCGGACCGATATTCAACCGA
>CAZJBW010000111.1:0-10931 GCA_964543985.1 uncultured Pirellulaceae bacterium
CCCGCTCGTGCCTCGCGACCCTCCCAAGGGAGGGTATCTGTATCGGAAGTTAACTTACTGCGGGTGGGAGTCAGTGTCAGAAGCTACCACTCCACCAGGAGAGTGAGCGTTTTGCGCCGGATGTTTCCGTTTGCTTTTGGAGCTTGCTTGCAACGAATGTCTACGCCGGATGTTTACGACGAATGTCACCCTCCCAAGGGAGGGTATCTGTATCGGAAGTTAACTTACTGCGGGAGGGTATCGTGTCCGAAGTTGATTCAGGAGAGCAGAAAAAGCTATTACTCTTTCACATCCTTGAAGTCGAAACTCATTTCAAAATTATCTTTACTCATAGGCTTGCCATCGACCTCGACGTATGGAAACACGAAGTAGTTCAATGGTGGGCCTGCTTGTTTGGGTGACAGAGTAATATCGCGTCCTTTCGAAAAGGCGACTCGATCTTCCGTCAGGTTCCCAAAGTAGTATTCTTTGAGTTCTGGGTGTTTGTCGGCTTCGGAGATATCAACGGGAACCCAGCCCTTTCCTTCAATGAAGAAATTCGCCCAGCAGTGATAGCCACCAATCTTGCCTTCACCGCGTTCGGGAGGTAACGGGAATCCGATTTCAAAGTGAGCAGGGATGCCGCGGTTTCGCGCGAAAGAGATGAACAGGCTGTGGAAGTCAGTGCAGTTGCCCGTCTTGCTGTCGCAAGCCCAAAGCACATCGCCGTTCCCGTAGCCAGGTTGAGACTTGTCATAGGTCATATAGTCATCGACGTGGTCGTAAAGATCGCGAGCAGCTTCCATTGGTCCTTCCGCCACTGTCAGTCCATCCAACAGTGTGATCGGCCGACCGTCGATCGGCACCAATCGATTCGCTTGCAGGTAGTTGCTGCGTTGGACCGTCGTTAATGGATCGACTTGCGAATCATCATTCGCCAACGAATTGACCTCGGATCGTCGGATGTCGTAGCTGACCAAGAAGGGCAAGTCGGTATTCTTTTCTGGCGCGAATTCGTAGTACAACATCTTGTTACCGTGCACCGACTCCTGATGCTCAACGGCATCAATGGGCAGTTGCGACTTCATCTGAATCACTTCTTGGTGCTTCGTGTCCTGAGCCAACGGGATCCAAACGCGAACTTTGGAATCGGCAGGCAAGTTTTTAATGGTGCCCGAGTACATCAGTTGGAAATGTCGCACGGACGGTTCGTCTGTCGTGGATCGCTGTTGCGCCGTTAATGCACTAAGCATTAGCAGGGACGACAACAGAAAAGTCATGGAAACAAATTTCAAAGTAGTTCTCCGATACAAAATCAAGCTCGTCATCGAGCGTCTATAGTGCCTAAGCCAGCCAGCATTTGATAGTTGCCACCGTCGGGCAAGTCTTTTGCGATCCGTCAATGGTACGAATTGGGCGGCAGAACTTCAAAGACTCTATGGCTATTTTTCGAAACTAGCGATGCCGACGGGGTTGTGATGTCAAAAGTTTCACAAGCTGGGCAGCTCGTTCGGTAGACATTTCCTTAGCGACATCGACTACGGATCGACCCATTCGGTTCTGCAGCCTGGGATTGGCCCCCTTGCGAAGCAACGTCCGAACGGCGTGCTGTTGTTTGGTGGCGTCTTTGATGGTCGATCGAACTGCATCAAATAATGCGGATTCGCCCTTTGTGTCGACGATGTTGGGGTCGGCACCGTGTCGAAAGAGCACCTGCAGCGTCTCCACAAATCCCGCTTTTGCGGCGCGGTGCAGAGCCGTTTTGCCTTTATGATCCTGATGATCGATCCTGGCCCCCAAGCTTAACAATCTGGCAACTTGTTCGACATTGCCGCCCCGGTCACCTCGACAAAGATAAACCAACTGGTCACTCAATTCCGTCGGCGAAGCGGGTTGGGCTGCATGCGTGATCAACAGGTCGTAAAGTTCCCCATCGTCTGCTGTAACTTTGGGTGCCTTACCAGCATCCGCACCCGCCTGCAGCAATAACTTGTACAAAGCAACGTTTCTATCCGCTGCGTCAAACAACGTCTCCTCCAAACCTTGAATTGGTGACCCTTGGTCGATCAAAAATTGACAGGTCGCCAAACATCCTCCCTTCAAGGCATAGCACAAAGGAGTTGCCCAATCGTTTTCGACAATAACGTAATCGACGGGTTGCCCTTTTTCCGCCATGACCGTTTGTGGGAAGCCAACCGATACCAATTTCCGATTCCGTTTAACGCAACGTTTGACAGAAGCCAGGTCGCCAAGAAATGCGTAGGTGTGAATGCCTGTCTTAGCACCCCGTTGACTCAAGAGATCACAAACTTGTTGATGACCTTTATGGCGAGCGATGCAATAACAAGTGAGCTCTAAAAAGTACGGCGTGTAATAGGTACCCGCCGAATTGATATCCGCGCCCCGTTCAATGAGATAGCGAACCAACCGTGTTCGCCCTTTATGACAGGCCTCCCACAACATCGTTCTTCCGTGAGGCCCAATTCGGTTGATCCAATCGGGACGCTGTTTCAAGACTGACTTGACGGCATTCAAGTCACCTGCTGCAGCACGCTTTAGTGCGATCCTTGAAAAGTCACCGGCGTTTCCGGTCAGTTCAATATTCACTTATGCCTACCATCGGTTCATCCCAACACCCCCAAGCGATTTTAACACTCAGCATTTTAGCAACCATCAATATTCAGTATTAATACAGGCAACCAACGGCGTCAATTGTTGCGACTGGCCGCGATGACGGCTCGCCCAAAAAGGCAAACGGTGATGCAGAGCGGGGATTAATTAAGGCAGGCCAGTTAAGAAACTGGTTGTGGCTCGACTACGTCTGGGTTCGACGTTGCTGGTGACTCGACGATGGGTTGGTTGTGACGAGTGCGGAACAGCCTGGTAGCCATCCAGCCACTGAACATCAGAACGGTGAACTGAATAATTGGAAAGTCAACTTGCCGAGAGATTCCAAAGCCAATTCGTTGAGGTAACAAATTTGCATTCTGAAATTCTTGCTGCACAAGCCAACCGCCAGAATCGACTAACACGAATCCGATAAGGCCCAGCATTCCGATCCAAAACGCCCACTTAAACAAGTGACGTGTCACCGTGGGTTTCAAATAGGTGAACACCAAAACCGTGGGCAGCAACATGGCGACGAACATGACGGTGTGCCAACAAATCAGTTCCTTCATTGGCGGGGCACACCCCCACAACGGATTGCAAAACGAATTGGCGCCTAAGGAATCGACGTTTTGCAGGCTGATGGCTCCAAACAGTGAAGCACCCCAAGCAGAAAGCCCGACCATTGTGATTAAGAGTCGCTTGATCATCGGTCCGTTATCGGCCTGCTTTCATCGATTGAATTTGTGTTTGAAGAGCGAACATACAGTAGTGGGGACTGTGCGGTGAAGCTTACAGATTTTCAACGCTGGGCGGCGATATTTGCGATAAAAACAAAAAAACACCCTCGATCTAGTTGATAGAGGGTGCTTTGGGTTCGTTTTGGTTCCAACGATATAACGTTGGTTACTCGGGCGCTGCGTCGTCGCCGCCAGCTTCGGCTGTGTCGGCAACCGCTGCTGCATCGCCACCACCCGCTTCGTCAGCGGCCATGGAAGGCGAAATCAGTGGGCCGGAAGAACCGAGGCCGCCCTTCAGGTCGGCTTGGTCCATCTTGGCGACTTGGGTGGCAGCTTCTTTGGCTTGTTCGGCTGCCTCTTTTTCGTCGTTCCATTCGACGCGTCGACGTGACAGTCCGATCTTGCGCTCTTCCGTGTCGACTCTCAGGATCTTCACTTCTAGCTCGTCACCCACGTTGACAACATCTTCCGGGTTGTCGACTTTTTGGTCGGACAATTCCGAGATGTGCAGCAAACCTTCAAGTCCGTCTTCCAGGCCAACGAAGACACCGAAGTTGGTGATCTTTGTGACCTTACCGTGGATGACTTGCCCAGGTTGGTACTTGGATGGGATATCGGTTGCCCATGGGTCGTTGGCCAATTGCTTCAGGCCCAAAGCGATTCGACGACGTTCGATGTCGACAGCCAGGATCTTGCATTCCAGTTCCTGTCCCTTTTCCAGCATTTCGCTGGGGTGACTGATCTTGCGAGTCCAAGACATGTCGGAAACGTGAAGCAGACCGTCGATCCCTTCTTCCAGTTCGATAAACGCACCGTAGTTGGTCAGATTGCGGACGCGACCTTTGACCATCTTGTCCGTTGGGTAGCGATCTTGCACGTCGTCCCATGGGTTGGCTTGAGTCTGCTTGATACCAAGAGACATTTGCTCGCCCTGTTGGTCGATGCCCAGAACGGCCACATCGATCTCGTCGCCAATTTGCACCAACTCCGATGGATGGTTGATCCGTTTGACCCAAGACATTTCGGAGATGTGAACCAAGCCTTCGATCCCGGCTTCCAATTTCACGAACGCACCGTAGCTCATCACATTGACAACTTCGCCCTTGTGGACGGTGCCAACAGGATACTTCTCCATGACATCGTCCCACGGATTCGACTGCATTTGCTTGATGCCAAGTGCAATCTTGATCTTTTCGCGGTCGATGTTCAGAACTTTGACCTCGATCGATTCGTCGATTGAGACCATGTCCGATGGGTGTTGGATTCGCGAGTGCGACATATCGGTGATGTGCAACAGACCATCGATTCCGCCCAAGTCGACGAACGCACCGAAATCGGCGATGTTCTTGACGACACCAGAACGGATTTGGCCAATTTCCAAATCTTCCAGCAGTTTCTTCTGAGCGTACTGGCGTTCTTTTTCGATCAACGAACGACGGCTAACAACAATATTGCGGCGTTGTTCATCGATCTTCAACACTTCGCACTGCACGACGCGACCGATGAAGTCAGCGATGTCGCCAGGGCGGCGAATGTCCACTTGCGAGGCCGGCAGGAATACTGGGACGCCGATGTCGACCAGCAAACCACCTTTGATTTTTCGAGTACAAGTTCCGGTAACGATGTCGCCTTCGGTGACATTCGAAATGACGTGTTGCCAGTGCAGAATGATATCTGCTTTTTCTTTACTGATAGCGATCTGACCGTGAGGGTCATCCGCGGCACCCATGTCATCTTCCAGGTCCTGAATCAGAACCTTGACGGTCTGGCCCACCTCGGGTGGATCATCGTGCTCTTTCCATTCATTTCGCGAGAGAGTTCCCTCGCTCTTGTAACCGACATCGATAAGCACGGTGTCGGAATCGACGCGAATGATTTTCCCGTCAATGATGTTGTTGATTTCGTAGGCAACTGTATCGTCTTCGTCTGGCGGCAGCCATTCTTCTGGAACCATGTCCAGGAGCATTTGCTCGATGCTTTCGTCTTCCAGAGTGTGGATGAGGTTGCGATCTACCATAGTGTTGAATATTGACCAGAATTGGCCAAACCTTGTGGTTGCACTCGCTGGTCCCGGCAAAAGAAGCCAGGGGCAAAGTGTCATGAGTAACAAATAAAAGTTGAACGCGTCCCTATTACAAGAAGGTCGCGACCAACACGGTAGCTAACGATAGCAGACTGACAGGACCGAGGCAACGCAATTTGGCATTTCAGCCCCTCTTTTCACCCGTTTCCGCTGTCCAGCCATCTAACGTAGATTGACACGGTTTAACCAGCCCCGAGCGAACTTTTCCTGAGTCGAGTCCCGTTTCATTATCTCGACATATTTGGCCGCCTGCATGATGTTGATTAGCTTCAGCAAGTAATCGGGCCGGTTTTCTTCCAATTTCAAGAATGCCCGCAGTGCAGCCAGAGTTGCGGCGCCCATTTTGCCATCAATTTCAACGTCTTCGTAGTTCTGCTGATCACGGTTCAGCAGGTTCAGCCCTTGCTGCAAGTACTTCACACTGGTGGCGACGCCCTGGTTCACGCCCGTGTCAAAAACCTTGTTGGCGACCTGTTGGTCTGGAATCTGATCACCCAAGATCGGTTGCCAATATTTTTCCTTGTACAGTTGCTTGGACAGTTGTACCAGTTCTTCGTTGTCATTGATCCGCCGCCGAAAGTCTTCGGGGTGCTGGTCCTTGATCCGATCAATGATTTCCCAACCTGGCCAATCCTGGTGAAAGCGTCTGGCAACGCCGCGATGGGTCTCGCCACCCTTGTCGTCAGGGTCGTTGACGTAGCCGCCTTCGAACAGCTCCGTTTCGCCGTATGCAATTTCAAAGTCCGCCAATGGTCCCTCGCCCTTTCACTTGCAAAAAAGTTCGACTATCTAAAGATGATCGAGTCCAGGAATTCACGAATCTGCTTGTCTGCGGTTTCGATGGCGGCCTCTAAAAGTCGGTCGTTGCCACCGCACCAAGGCAGTTGGAAATCAAATTCGATATCGGGTGCCACACCCACACGTTCCAAGATCACATCGCCCGTGAATCGTTTCAAAGATTCGCTGGAAACGACAGGAAACATCAATCCGTTGCCCGACGGCAACCGCATCATCGTCGCTCCAGTAACCGCCCCCGCCGTGCGTTGCCCAATGACGGTGACGTGGTCGTACTGTTTAATTAGCTGCGACAGCATCTCTTTGGCGCTGCGAGTCAAATCGTCGGTGATTGCGATCACGGGTATGTCCGAGTCTTTGATAACGCGGGCGAGTGCCAAGACTGCCGGGATCAACCCGCCACGCCCTCGCAAGTCCAGGATCAGCATGTCGCAATCGGCGAACTTTTCATCGAATAGCTGCTGGGCGTCTCGCGAAGTGTTCATCGACATCAGATTCCAGAATCGAATATACCCGTACTGGTGGTTGCCACTGGTGATGACTCGCGAACTAAGCTTGACCACATCTTCGGCCGGAACTGCGTCTCGGGCTTTCAACATGATCGTTTTGGCTTCCGAGTTTTGCCGCCTGCGATACTCGACGTTTACTTGCTCGTCCACATCGACGGCCAAAAAGAACACTCGACGACGATGCTCTTGGCCGCTAAGAATCAATCGTCGCGATTGCTCGATCGAGACACCGTTCACACCTGTGATCTCGTCGCCCAATACAATATCGGATTCGTAGCCAATGGAACCTGGCATACGGTCAATCACAAAGTACCGATTGGTTCCGTCAATCTGATGGCGTTGCAAAGTCAGGCCCAAGTCTCCCGCTGTGCCGCCGGTCAATTGAGCATAGGACTGACGAGGCAACAACGCAGTATGCGAAACATCGATCTCGTCAATAATGGCGTTAATGCCTTCCGCAGCGTGCCGTGGACTTTCACTGGCGGTGACTGCAGCAACCATCCTGTCGAACAGTTGGTCCATGTACTCTTCTCGATCCGTGGCGTTCAAGTGTTGCTGGATGACTCGGTTTTGTCGTAGTTGGTTGACGATGGCTGGAATGTCGACCAACTCGCGGCGATAAGTTGGCAACTGGATGGATTTCGTTTCACCGTCCCGTTCGATCTCCGCTTGGACGAAAGTGTCTGGCATGGTGGTTGCCAAGAAAACGCCAAGTTGATCGAGTGAATCAGCGGTAACTTTTTCACCGCCGACTGAGACCAGCAAATCGTCCTGCAACAACGGGCAGCTTTCAGCGACGTGCTCGTGCACCTCCTCGACAAAAACTTGGCCCTCTTTTGTTTCGATGCGAATGCCCAACGAAGCGCCTCGCCACTCGTCAAGCTCAAGGTTCTCGACGGCCGGCGCCTCTTGTGCATTCAAGCTAAACGGCGTGCCATACCCCCACATCAAGACCACCAGCATACTCATCAATATTGAATGCTTGGCCGAATAGAATGTAGCTGATTTGTTTCTGCAAATTTGCATCATGATTGATTTCGAGTGAGTCGTTTTGATTTCTGATCGCACACAATTCGACGGTTTAGGCTGTTGCAAGATTGTCTTGCATTCCGCACCCTACCCCATTCGAACCCAATTCCGGACGGGTCAGTTGAATTGTTCCACCAGACCAATTCTAATTGACTTTGCAGCAACTAACCAATCGGAGCCCGAAAATGTCAATTTCCAAACCGTTTAATCTGATGCAATGGATCGCCGAAAACGAAGACCAGTTCCAGATGCCGGTGATGAATAAGCAGTTCTACGTCGAAGCGAATGACGTGATTGTGTTCGTTTCGATGGGCCCGAATACTCGAAATGACTACCATGTGAACCCGACGGAAGAGTTATTTTATCAGTTGAAAGGCGACATCGCGGTGCGAATCCGACCACTTGATGACACGCCACCTCACGAGGTCGTCATTCGCGAAGGCGAAATGTGGTTATGCCCACGCAACGTGCCCCACCGACCCCAACGACCCGCAGGAACTCTGGGATTGATTGTTGAGTTTCCCAGACCGACGGTCGAACACCTACGTTGGTACTGCAATAACGACGAGCATTTGGTGCACGAAGCCGAGTTCCAATTGAAGCACATCGACCGTGATTTGCATCGCATCATGGATAACTTTTGGAACGGACCAGAAGAAGTTCGTACTTGCAAAGAATGTGGTACGGTGGTGCAACGGGCCAATGAATTTTCTTTAGACTCGATTTCGCAATGAACGTCTGCGTCGTCAAAACAACCTATTGAATTTCGGAGCGGACTAATGGCGCACCCCATCTTTTCAGAAGAAATCGAACAAGCGAAAGAGATGCTGAACGATGGGGCGACTCCCGGGATGGTGGACCTGCATCTTCAAGGCCAGGGGATCCAGCCTCACCAAAGCGAGCAGATTCTGCAGAAGGCGATCGGCTCGCTTGTCAAACGCCAACGATTTGTCGCGGTGTTGATTTTGTTGTCTGGTCTATGGCTGTTCATTGGCAGCTTGATCGGCATGTACATCTGCCTGGTCAATCGATATACCGCAGTCAGGTTTGTGGGCATCGTGGCCATGATCGGATTGGCGACCTTTGTCTATGGCGTCTTTCAGTTTTGCCATCCCAATCACCGATAGCCAACGGCAGAACCTGCAAGCCAAGCCTCAAGATTTCGTTTAGTTGCGTTTAAATTGTCAGATGGCCTGAAACTCTGCTTTGGCGCTACTCTTCGTTTTCTTCAAGGAACTTGATGTGTTCGGACACCAGTTTCTTTTGTCCTTCGGGAGTGTGCTTCAATAATTCCTGCAGCGCGCTTTTGTTATTGAGAAAATCCAGTTGATCAAGGTAATCCTGTTCCATCGTTCCAGGAGCGGCCGTCGTGATCAAATTTAACTTGGGTCGCGAAACTTCGTCCAATTCCAGATCACTCTTCAATTTATCGATTAATTCTCGCCAGTTGAAATAGCCTTCCAGCAGTTCTTCGTACGCGTCGTTGCGATCACTCATGCTGTCGCCGGTCAAATCCTGCAGCAGTCCCTGAACACGCATTTCATCGTTATTAAATGCATCAATCTTCTGCAAGGCGGCATCGATCACTCGCTTGTCTGCAAGATTCATCGGTACTCGAATGCCCAGTGCTTTCCACAACGGCAATAGCTGTTCACGCAGCAGTTGTGGGCTCTCCTCCATCAATTCCCGAAAGTTGTCTGCCGAAATGACCTCCGGAATGCCTGCCTGTATCACAATCAATCGAATTTCATCTTCGGATTGCCATAGTTCGATAAATCCATGCGCTGAGAAGAATCGAAATTGAAACCCTACATCCTCTGATTTTTTATTGATGAAGAAATCAATATCATTTTCATAATCGTAAAATTGAATTCTGGTAGACCGTTTGTCTTTGCGTGTGTGCCCACCAAACTGGCCTGTCCTAATTCGATAATCCCATTCCTTGTCGCCCTGACTTCCGCCACTGCCACCACCACTGAGCCCAAAAGCAGACCGAATTTTTACAAATTCGGCCAACATACCCTTGCTGTTACCGCGCCTCATACCTGCAAACCGTTCTGCTCTCTCTCGATCCATCCCGCCATCCATCAATTCATTGACTTCAGCTTCGAATTCCGGATCGGGTTTGTTGTCACGTGCTGCACGGGCATCTGATTTCTCCCAGTTGTCCAACAACTGAATTTGGCCATCGACCTCAATCATGCGGATGAAATTTCTCATCGGCTCAGCAGATTTTTCAAAGTTCGTGCCAATCACCTCTTCCGCAAAACTGTCTGGATGATCTTCTTCTTTGGATTGACCAGCCAACGGGTCAACAGCTGGCGTGAACGCAAACGCGAGGACCAGGAACATCCTTGACATGCGTATCGATTTACATTGAATATTCATCGAGACAACCCTCGCTAATGACTGTGAATTGGTTACCGTTTGATTTTATCGTGTGCGACCAGTCGAAGGTAGCTTTTTCGTACCGTTCGAAACGACCGACTGGCGTGCCATGGGCGCGAGCAGCATGTTCAGCAGCGCAAGGCTAATCATCGTTGTCATTTGCGTATTTAATCACGTATTTTTGACCGAGGAGTATTCAGTCTGCCTTCTTTGTTCGCACCTTGAATTCTTGGACAAATTTGGCAATTTTGCACATCAACTTGACGATAATTTTTACTCAAAGACACAAGTGTGAAGCGGAGACGCTAGATGCCGACAATTACCACGTTCGAGGAATACCTCGAACTGCCAAAACGCCTGTCGCGGCTTCGCCACTATTGAATCTGGTGTGCACTCGACCTCGGACTAGAGTCCGAGGCTACCGCCTGTCGTGGCTCCGCCAATATCGTCTTTCGACGAAATAGCTCCGGAGGAGCGTCAGCACTTAGCCTTGGGCGTTAGCCCAAGGACTCAACATCAAAAAGAGATCCGCAGCCCCGCAGGGGCGACAGCAGACGATCCATCGGGCCAGACTGAAACTGGATCAATTTGTGAAGAATAGATAGTCTTCCATTTGATTAATCGACACCTCGATAAACAAGGACAGGCAAGCTTGCCCGTTTGCTGTCGCCACCTTCGGGGCTTTAGACTGCGAGACTCGACCTCGGACGAAAGTCGAGGCGACCAAGTGGGTTTATCACGATTCACATGGCTCAATGATTCCATTTCAGAGTCCGTTTGAAGGCAGCGATCTCGAACCAG
>CAZJBW010000111.1:11031-13553 GCA_964543985.1 uncultured Pirellulaceae bacterium
CATGGCTCAATGATTCCATTTCAGAGTCCGTTTGAAGGCAGCGATCTCGAACCAGCATTTTCGTTTGATCTAGGAAGTGGGAAGACTAGAGGAAACAAAGAACGAGATTAAACGGCGTGTGCCCTTCGTCGTTTACCACTAATTTCTTCAAAACGATTCTCAATTCTTCACTGAGGATTAGTTTCATATCGAAGACTCGTGAGCCTAACGGGTCCGCCATTCTAGAGCTTTCGAAAATTCGCACCCTTCACATGTCGTTACTAACATGTTGCGCAAGTTGGTCCAGAACTTAGCTATGATTCCATTGAACCGCCAAAAGGAGTCATCATGTATTTGTTCAAGAACATTAAGTTTGCTTTTTTGTGGACGTTGCTGACGTTCATGTTGGCACTGTTGTTGATCAACAACACGTTGTTGTATTTTTATCCCAACGTTCAGGTCATGTTCTTGTTAGAAAAAGGAGCACTCGCCGACTGGACTCTATGGCGAGGAGCATTTTATTTTCACATCGTTAGTTCGTGCATGGTGTTGCTAGTGGGTTTCCCGCTTTTCTTTCCAACACTTTTGAAATACCGAAAATTGCACCGCTGGCTGGGCTACATTTACTTCAATGGAGTGCTTTGGTTTGCCGCACCATCAGGATTGATCCTGGCACCTTTCGCCAAAGGTGGATTAATGGGTGCGACTGGCTTCCTACTGACTGGCATATTCTGGTGGTTTTGTACATGGCGTGGCTACACAGCCATTCGTGATCGCCAAGTCAACAAGCATATCCAATGGATGGTACGGTCCTGGTGCCTTTCGCTGTCGGCAGTCTCATTCCGAATTCTTCACGTGGCTTTTGATTTGATCCAAATGGACCCCATAGGAAACTACGTCCTGTCTATTTGGTTGAGTCTATTGATCAATGCCTTATTGGCTGAACTGTTCATCGCAAGAAACTTCAACTTGGAAAGCTCCAACAACCAAAACAGGTCATACATGTCACCTGATTTCCAACCCTAAGGACAAAACCTCAAACTCTGAAGCAACTTAAGTTTGAAAGAATTAAATAGTCATCCAAAACTGATTTTTACCGGAGAACCTTATGCGTACGATCACTTTATTAGCTGCCACCGCATGCATCGCTGGCTTTACCTGGAATCACCATTTCGGAGCAAAGAAGCATCAATCGGTCCCAGCGAAATGGCTGGCGTATGCTGATACGGAAATCGACGATTCTGGACAACGCTTGTTTGGCATGAATCGATTAAAGGATGAGTTTATGTCGCGATGGGATGCCCACAAACAAGGCGAATTCCAAGAACCTCGGTTCTCACGTTCGGGTAGTTTTTTGGGAGTAAGAACAGGTGGCAAAAAGACAGACGCCATCATCTCGTTCGATCTTCACCAACCCAATCCAGATGAACTGTTTATTGGAACTCTTGGTGTTTTGGCACCCGACTACTCACCAAGGTACCAAGCGAAATCAGTTCGCAACCATCTTCCAACGGTTGTCGATCGCAAAACAGCAAAGATCAAGATCTATGTTGACGGTTGGCGTGACTACAACGAATGGCTGGCAAATTCCAAATGATAAGACAACCAAAAGCAATTTGAAAAGTAACAGGAGAAGAAGATGAATCGATGGTTAACAATTCCCGCAATTACAGCATTGGTCAGCTTTGCGGCTTGGTGCAGTTTTGATGGACACAATAAGCAAGCTCGTTTAGAAGGGAAAACGCTGGTCTCCACCCCGATTACCATTTCGCCAGTCGAATTCAACCGATCGCAGTGGGAACCGATAAGGCTTCAGCTGTTAGAGCGATTTGACAAAATTGCCAACCCACCATACGAAAATCGAGTCTTTTCGAGAGTGGTTCGCTTTGACGAAAATGAGCCCAAAAACACTGCCGAATTAACCTTAGCTGAAGATCAATTCACGAACGCTTCAAACCTGGTTGTTGGCGACTTGAGTTTGCGTGATTTCAAAACGAACTATCAAGAAGAAAAGCTTCCGTTACTGATTGAACGTGAAGACTGTACGGCCAGCATCTTTGTGAACAATGAATGGCAACATTTTGATGATTGGCTAACAAGCCGATATCAATTTGTTCAGAATACCAATCGAGAATAGAGGGGAACACAACAATGACACGTGTATTTTTTGTATTGATATCTGCTTGCTGTCTTGGCGGATTGGCTTGTTACCAAAATATTTGGACGCCTGAAAGTCACTTCGTTCCAAGTCAATGGTCTGAGTATGCCGAAACCACAACCTCCCAATCCGGAGAACGTTTGTTGGGCATGAATCACTCCTTCGATGATTTGATGTTTCGATGGAATCGCAGCAATTCAGTAATCTATGGCTTTGGGTAAAGACCTCACTACTTCTCTCGATCTGGAAAAACATCCATGATCACAGTGGATATGTACGACGACATGGATGGCAAACCGAAATTCTCAGTGCATCAACCCAATCCAAACGAGGTATTTACAGGTACGTTTCAAGTAGTTCGAACACCAGGCGCAAATCACCCCAG
>CAZJBW010000112.1:0-13514 GCA_964543985.1 uncultured Pirellulaceae bacterium
TCGCGACGCCAATCAGACCGGACAGGAACCTGGCAAGCAGCTTGTTGTTGAAACTTTTGATCATGTTATTTGTCCACACCACCAACGGATTGAAAGCAGACTAAGCAAACTCACTAGTTGCTTGATGGTCGGTCGCAAGATTTAGGTTGTTCGTCACCTTGTTGAATGCCGCAGAATCAACAGGCCTCTCCGGCTACGCCATCAATCCTTATCTGCTGAATTCTTTTTGATGATACGTGATTGACGCTTCGATCAAATCCAAAACTGACTCGTGTTCAGTTGTTGCGATTCCGCCATCGCAATAATGGTAATAGATTTTTCCCGCCAGTACATCGACACAATAAACTGTTCCATTTGCCCAGCCAAATGGAAACAATCGGTAATCGAACCACTTGTTGGGGAATTCCGTATCCACTTCGTCTGCTAAATAGACGTCCCAAAGGTTGCAGCGTTCTTTATATTCCTTGATTGCTGTTTCAATTGAGATCAATCTAAAACCGGGGAAGAGATGATCCTCAAATGCCGTTTGCCTTGGCTGACCTCCGCAGGTTTTATAAAGTGCGACAATACTGCTTGGCAGCTGGACATCTGGCAACTTTGACGACAAAACGTTTGTAGCGTTAGCGATTTGCTCGGGAGTGGCCACTGGTAAAAACGACTGGCGAACATATTTGGGCAGTAAAGCGATTAGCTCGATAAAACTAGCTTCAACGGACATTGATTTATTGCAACCTGATACTGATTAGCCAATGATCTACCAAAAACGTGCCGCCGAGGCCTCTGCAAACTAGTGGTCCGTCAAACCTGAAGTGAATAGTTTGTAGTACCGCCTTTAGGCGGAATTCCGGCTGAAGCCGGTACTACGAACACGTCAACTCAGCTCTGACAAACCACTAGTTGGCCACGGACCAACGTTTGTAATTTTTGTTCAACCCTGTTTTCTGTTCAACCCTGTTTTGGCCGGAACGCCACCACGTGATCTGGGTTGGTGGTTAAGAATGGGCCTTCGATCAAGTCGATACAATACGGGACGGCGGGCATCACAGCGTCCAGGCACTGATCGATAGCTTTTGGTTTGCCAGGCAAGTTAATGATCAGAGTGTTCTTGCGGATACAAGCCGTTTGCCGAGACAAGATCGCCGTCGGCACATATTGCAAAGAGACCTGCCGCATTAATTCGCCGAAGCCGGGCATTAGTTTATCCGCGACAGCCTCAGTGGCCTCGGGGGTCACATCCCGAATGGCTGGGCCGGTCCCGCCGGTGGTCACGACCAAGCAACAGCCCTGGTCATCGCACAGTTCACGAAGCGTGTCTTCAATCGTGGCCTGATCATCATGGATCACCCGGTAGCATTCGGTCCAGGTCTCGTTGAGCACTCGGTTGAAATAGTCGCGGATCGCCGGTCCACCACGATCTTCGTATTCGCCACGACTGGCGCGGTCGGAGACCGTCAAGATGCCAATCTTGATTTCGAGGTTTGCATTATTCATGGCAGGAAGAATTGACGCCGGACGTGATCTTGTCGACGCGGCGTTGGTGTCGCCCACCTTCGAACTCGGTATTCATCCAGCATTGAATCATGGCTTGCAGTTCGGCGTCGGACAGTTCATCCAACACGTCCGCGGACAGACACAGGACGTTGGCATTATTGTGCCGGCGGCTCATTTCAGCCGCCTGCGAATCGTGGCACAGTGCGGCTCGCACTTCCATGGTTTTGTTGGCGGCGATCGACATGCCGATACCGCTACCGCAGATCAAGATCCCTCGCTGGCTGGTCCCGTTGGCGATCGTTTCGGCAACTGCATGAGCAATATCGGGGTAGTCGCAGCTGTCAGCCGAGTAGGCTCCGCAGTCTTGGATCGTGTTGCCATCTGCTTCCAGAATCGAGGTCACTCGTGACTTGCAATCGACGCCACGATGATCGCTTCCAATTGAGATGTTCATTAGCTGTTTCCTGGAAGAGCTTGGTTGACTATGACGTCCACCCAATGTGACGCGAATGTTTTAAGTTGGTCCGCACAGCCGGCGTAGATCGGTTTGGGTTGTCCGATTGGATCCGAGATGTCTGTGTTCCCATTGGAAAACAAGTGAGTTCGCACGGCCAGTTCAGGCCACTGTGCCACCAATGCATTGCGATGCCCGTTGGTCATCGTCAAGATCAAGTCGGCGTGTTTGGCCAGTTGGTCGGTGACGGGTTGGCTGGCATGGTTGGTGATATCGATCCGCATATCGTTCATCACGTCGACCGCTTGCAACGCCGGCTGCCCACCAGGCATCGCCGCGATACCGGCTGAACGAACGCTAATGCCACGGTCTGGCAAAGCCGCCGCATCGCAGCCGATTTTCTGGGCCAGCATGTCGCGTAAAATGCCTTCACCCATTGGGCTGCGACAAGTGTTGCCGGTGCAAACCACCAACGCCAGATAGAATGTAAGTTGAGCGAGCGTTTCCGCGCTGACCACACCTTCGCGTAGAACCTCGAACGTCTCGTCCGTCACCTGCACGACCGTCGAGGCCTGACCGAATCGGCTAGGCCCATCGTCCAGGATCAAATCGACCGAGTCGCCAAGTTGTTCGACGACTTGTTCGGCAGTGGTAGCTGGCGGGTGTCCGCCAAGATTTGCGCTGCTTAGCACCAAGGGGCCGGCTGACAAACGTAACAGGTTAAGCGTATGTTCGTTGGCTGGCACTCGCAGACCCACATTTCCCTGTTGGGTAACCGCGGATTGCACGGCGGCGGGAAGGCGGGTCAGTACGCTGTCCGGGTGGTTGTCTTTTAAGACCAGAGTCACCGGACCGGGCCAACATCTTCGCGACAGGCGTTGCGCCAGGGGGGACATGCCGGGCACATAATCCAATGCGTCATCGGAACTTTTGATGGCCAAAGCCAATGGCTTGCCATCGCGGTTTTTGACGTCGATCAGTTTTTGGACGGCCGATTCGGAAAGGGCACTCGCGGCAATCCCGTAAACCGTTTCGGTTGGCACGGCCACCAGCTTGCCTTCGGCCAATGCGGCGACGGCCTGCTGCACAGCATCTCGCGGATCCTCCGCGGTTTTCAGATCAATTACGGCAGGTGCCATTCGTTACGCGTCCTGACAAGTTGTTTCGATACGTTACTATATCGGCATCGTTTAGTGGCGGTCAAGCGAGCGGTTGGGGTACGACCCGCCAACCACTGGCCGTTTAGACGGACGCAACCGAAACCATCTGGATTTCTGCCCGTCCACTGACGCACCATTAAGATAGACAAGCAAGTAAAGAACGTCGGAGACGTCATGGGAAAATCGCAAAAGAGGCATTGGGTAGGATTCGATTTAGGCGGTACGAAAATGCTGGCCGTTGTCTATGACGAGGATTTCAATCGTCTAGGTCATGCTCGCAAGAAAACAAAGGGTTTCGAAGGCAAAAAAGCTGGGTTGGAACGGATCGTCACCACCATTCGATCGGCTCTGGAGGACGCCTCGGTGGAACCCGATTCACTGGCCGGGATCGGCATCGGTTGTCCCGGTCCGCTAGATATCAAGACCGGTGTGATCCTCGAGGCCCCGAATCTGGGTTGGAAGAACGTTCCAGTCAAAACAACTTTGGAAACCGCCTTTGGATGCACGGCGGTGGTCGGCAATGATGTCGATGTCGGCGTCTACGGCGAATACCAATTCGGGGCAGGCAAGGGTGCCCACTGCGTCGTTGGCATTTTTCCGGGGACGGGGATCGGGGGAGGTTGCGTTTACCAAGGACAATTAATCCAAGGTCGCAACTGCACGGCGATGGAAATCGGCCACATTCCGATCATGACCGACGGGCCATTAGACGGCGCCGGTAATGCGGGAACTCTGGAATCTTTGGCCAGCCGATTGGCGATCTCCAGTTCTGCTGCCGCCGCAGCCTATCGCGGTCACGCCCCGGCACTGATGGAGGCCGAAGGGACCGACATCTCCGATATTCGTAGTGGTGCGATCTGCAAGTCGATCGAGCAAGGCGACGAAGCCGTCAAACAAATCGTTCAGCATGCTGCGGGCCACCTGGCGCAAGGCGTCGTCACGATGGTCTTGCTGTTGGCTCCCGATGTCATCGTGCTGGGTGGCGGATTGGTGGAAGCGATGCCAAAACTGTTTGTGGACGCGGTCGAGAAAGCTGCTCGCCAGCGAGTCCTGCCTGCCTACCGTGACGTTTTCAAAGTGGTCGCCGCAGAACTGGGCGACGATGCGGGAGTCATGGGGGCGGCGGCTTGGGCGAAAAAGAACATTTCAAAATCGACTTAAATAAACACGGCTGCAATCGCAAGCTATTTTGTTGCCGCAGCAGTCAGCATTGCTAATATGGGACTTTCAATTCAAGGCAGCAAACCTGCAAACGCTGGCCGCAATTCCGACAAACGCTAAACACTTATGGCAACCAATTCGAAAACGGAAGAACAGAACTCAACGCGGATCGTGGCGGTCATCGACATCGGAGCCTCGTCGGTACGCATGCTGATCGCTCAGATTCTGCCCGATCAAACGACCGAAGAATTGGAATCGCTGTCACAAACGGTCTCGCTGGGTAGAGATTCGTTTATGCGAGGCGAGATTCGTCGCGAGACGATCGAGGACTGCGTTCAGGTTTTGCGAATCTATCGCCAGAAGCTTCGCGAGTACAGTATCGATCGGCCGGAGGACGTGCGAGTCGTCGCGACGAGTGCGGTGCGCGAGGCCGATAATCGTTTGGCCTTTCAAGATCGCATTTACATTGCGACGGGGTTCGCCATCGAGCCTTTTGACGAAGCCAGTTTGCATCGCACAACCTACATCGGCATCAAACCGATACTGGACCAGTGCCCCGAACTGCAATCTGGGCAAACCGTCGTGTGTGAAGTTGGCGGTGGGACCACCGAAATTCTGGCGCTCACTAATTCGAAAGTCACCTTTGCCAACACCTATCGATTGGGATCGTTGCGATTGATCAAAACACTGGAGGCTTTCAAGACTCCGCTGAATCAATCGCGAGGATTGGTCGAATCGCAGATCAACAAGATCGCTCACCAAATTCGCATCTCGCTGGGCCAATCGGAAAACCGCAAGTTGGTTGTCATGGGCGGCGACATGCGACTTGCCGCCTCAAAAATCGATTCGGCCTTCGACGCCAAGTTGGTGACTCGGTTTTCCGTGGACGCGCTTGCCAAGTTCACTGACTCGATCATCGACACGCCCCCGGAAACTCTGGTTAGCGAATTTCAAATGCCCATCGGCGACGCCACTTCATTTGCCCCTGCACTGATGGCCAATCTGCAACTGGCCAAATCGCTGGACGTGGACCAGTTCATTGTGGCGAGTGTTAACTTACGAGAAGGTTTGATCAAAGAACTGTTGGCCGGCAACGATTGGATCGGGCGCGCGGACGAGCAGATCCTGCAAAGCGCGGTGGCGCTGGGACAAAAATTCAATTTTGATATCGACCATGCCAAGCACGTGGACCACTTGGTGAATTCCATGTTCCAGCAGATGACATCGATGCACCAACTGGGCGATCGTTGGAGACTGTTCCTGCGTGTCGCTGCTCTGCTTCACGAGGTCGGGTTGGCGATTGGGCAGCGAAGTTATCATAAACATTCGATGTACATCATCCGGAATTCGTCTCTGTTCGGATTCAGCTCGCGAGACCTGGAATTGGTGGCCTTGATTGCCCGGTACCATCGTCGCGCGTTGCCTCAGCTAAGACACGTCGCCTACTCGAACTTGAATCGCGACCAACGAGCAAGCATTTCGAAACTATCCGCCATCCTGCGAGTCTGCAAAGCGTTGGATGCGTCACGGAATCAACGAGTGCCCGATATTCAGGTTCAGGCGAAGAATGGGAAATTGCGGCTGTCCGTAGCTGGAATGACCGATCTTTCTTTGGAACAATTGGAATTGCGTCGTGAACGCGTCCTATTTGAGAATATATTTGGGATGCGTCCCGAACTGTCGGTCGTACCGCTAACTGAATCTTCGCAAGACGTTCGATAATCATGACGATTGCCAAATATATTAATCGCGAACTTAGCTGGTTGGAATTCAATCAGCGAGTTCTGGATCAAGCTGAGGACACCAATACGCCGTTGTTGGAACGAGTCAAATTTTTGGCGATCACCGGTTCCAACCTGGACGAATTCTTCATGGTTCGCGTTGGTGGACTATTGATTCAGCAAGAGAAGTCGCCTGAGAAAATCGATATCGCAGGCATGAGTCCGTCTGAACAGCTTGCGGCGATTCGGCAGCGACTGCTAACGATGGTCGACGACCAATACTCGTGCTTCGAAAAAGTCTTTGCGGGATTGGCAGAACATGGGATCCGCTTGTTGTCTCAAAACGACTTGAGCACTCAACAACGAAGTCATCTACAGCGAATATTCGAAGACGAAATCGAGCCAGTGATCAGCCCGATCGCGGTTGCCGACGAACACAATTTCCCGGCCATGATCGGAACGACACTCGGTTTGTGTGTCCGCATGAAAGGACCCATGTTGGGCGCCGACGACGATAAACCGGTGACACGACACGCGGTGCTGCCAGTCCGTCGCGGCTTAAAACGAGTGTGGACGGTGCCATCGGAATCAGGTGTGCATTTCGTTTTGCTGGAAGACATTCTGTCGATCTTCGCCGAGCGATTTTTTCCTCAACAAGAAATTCTTGAGCGAGTTCCGTTTCGCACGATTCGCAATGCCGATGTTTCGGTCGATGAGGAGGCAGCTGACCTGTTGGTCGGTATGGAGGCCATGTTGTTGCAGCGTAAAACCAGCGACTGTGCCAAATTGGAACTGAGCGCCACGGCCAGTCCGCAGATGATTGCGTTCTTGAAAAAGTGCCTGGAACTGAACGTTCATTTGATTTACTTGATCCCCGGTCCATTGGACTTGGCGGCGTTGATGAGTCTAGGGTCCGTTCACGGTTATCGCGAATTGAAATTTGAAAGTTGGCCAACTCAAGGCTCGCCGGATTTCCATCCTGACGAAAACATCTTCTCAATGATCGCTGCACGTGATCGCGTGCTGGTTCACCCCTACCAAAGTTATCAACCGGTTGTTGATTTCATTATGGCGGCGGCCAGTGATCCTAGCGTCATCGCTATCAAGCAGACGCTGTACCGCACTAGCCGTGAAAGCGAGGTGGTCGAGGCCCTAAGGTCTGCCGCCGAATCGGGTAAACACGTCACCGTGATTGTGGAATTGAAAGCCCGCTTTGACGAGCAGCGGAACATCACTTGGGCTCGTAAATTGGAACAATCGGGGGTTGACGTTATTTATGGCGTGCGAGGCCTGAAAACGCATGCCAAAATCTGCTTGGTCGTGCGACGGGAAACTGATGGCGTGCGGCGTTACATTCACTTTGGAACTGGTAACTACAACGAATCGACCGCTAAGATCTACAGCGACATCAGCTACTTCACTTGCGATTCGGAATTAGGGTTGGATTCCGTCAATCTTTTCAACTCGATCACCGGTCAGTCGATTCCACGACCGATGAGCAAGTTAGTGGCAGCTCCGCTAGAATTGCGATCCAAAACGATGGATCTGATCGATGTGGAAATTGCGAGTGCCCAAGCTGGCCGTCCCGCCATGATCCGTGCCAAATTCAATTCCCTGTTCGACCGGAAGATTATCAACAAGCTTTACGAAGCGTCGCAGGCAGGCGTGCGCATCGAACTGAACGTGCGAGGCATCTGCTCTCTGATTCCTGGCGTGCCTGGGTTAAGCGAAAATATTCGCGTCGTCAGTATCATCGACCGGTTCTTGGAACACGCTCGGATTTTCTACTTCTTGCATGGCGGCGATCATCGTGTCTTTATCGCCAGTGCCGATTGGATGGGACGGAACCTGGATCGACGGATCGAGTTAATGGTTCCGATCACCGATCAACATTGTGCCAAACGGGTCAATCAGACTTTGAAGTCTTACTTTGACGACAATATGAATTCCTACGCGTTACAGGCCAATGGTGAATACGAACGACGCCAACCGACCGGCACCGAAACGCCTCACCGCAGCCAACAGCATTTGTTTACGCTAGCGCGTGAATTGAAAGAGGAAGCCGCTGCGGGTCCTCAAACGTTCCAGCCGCATCGGGCTAACACGGAATCGGCTTAAGCCGTTCCCGTTCTATTCGCTCGCTAAACAGAAACTTTGGTAACACTTAGCAGCAGTTCGGCCTTCAATGCCGGTTGGTGACAAAACCAGCCCAGCCACTGTTGGTAGGTGACACCTTTCTGCATCGAATCGTTCCAAACTTTGTTTTCGCCACTGGGTCGGTCCTTCCAACCCCGTTTCTTTAAATCGATCACGCCTTGCCAGACTGTTTCGCCGTCTTCGTCGAATATTCTCAACTCGTGACCATTCTTCAGAATCATTGGCACGGAGTTGTTGGTGTCATCTGAGTCATCGGGTTGAAATGCGTACTCAATACGCCCTTCCCAACCCTGTTCCCAATATCCGACCAGTGTTCCTGCGACACGAAGATTCATGACAAGTGCCTCTTGTTTTCGAGCAAACTGTGGTTGAAGCGCATCCAACTTGGTTGCGCAATTGACCTGTGATTAGCGACTGCCACTGCCGCCGCCAATAACACTGCCGGGTTGAGTTTGGAATTGAACGTTCGGTTGTTGTGGAATCAACACGCCTGGTTGGCCAATGCTTGGTTGAGTGAACGTTGTGTTCGGTTGAGTGAACGTGCCTGCTGGCGCAACGAAGTTCTGTTGAGGCGCGAAGCCTTGCTGTTGTTGGAAACAGCTGGAACATCCTTGTGGATAGGCGACGCCGTTGCCGCCGAATCCGCATCCGTTGCAAGCGGCCCCGCGGCAGCCGGAAAAACCAATTACCACAAATGATAGAAGTGCGATTGTCGCCAGGAAGGATTTCATTCTTTTCTTTCTTTGAAAAATGTGATTCGTTGTCGGTTGAGACTGCTTAGAAAGCGAGTCCCGCACGAAACATAAATGTGTCGTCAATGTCGATTTCTGAATTGGGTGCTGATCGATAAACGATCTCGCGATCAAAGACATAGCCCGCTTCTAAGAAGCCGGTGATATGTCGGCGACTAAGCCACTCGACGCCAATGAACGCGCGGATATCGTTGACGTCAACTTGGTCGCCCACGCCCGTAATCCGCTCGACGGTCCAAGAACCGCCACCATATTCACCGCCGATGTATCCCCAAACTTCGCTGTTACCCAGATTGGGCAAACGCTGAGCCAGCTTGGGCCGAGGGAAATAAATATCTAGTTTCAAATCGGGTGTCGGGTAGATGAAGAAACCGATGGCAGGTAACAATTTGACCCGCACTCGGTCCAAGTACTCGACGCCAACTTTGAAAGTGGTCGTGTTGTTTAGACGGAACCAACCCAGGCCTAGACCCGTGATCCGGATGCTATCCGAGGTAACTTCGTCAAAATCGGTGTAGACGCCTACCGTCAGATTGACCTCGGCACCGAACGGTCGGTTCCAAGGTGTTGTGAAATCGTTCGCCAGGTAGGCGCTGTAGGTTTGACCGGGCAGGTCCGCACCGGTTGCAGGCGTATTTGGACCGTCCCAAAAATGGAAAGCAAAGCCTGGCGAGATCCGGATCGGTTGGTTGGAGAATAAAAAGTTTGGAACACTTAACGTGGTCGCAATTTCAGTCTCGTTTAACCCCAAGCCTCGCGAACCAGACGATACATCGGGAGCCAGATAGGTGTGTCGCCAACGCGGCCGCTCTAACAGGCGGTATACGTTCGATGATCGCAATCGAGCCCAAAATTGACTCGGCCATGCCAAGGCGCTACTGGCCCAAGATCCGTCACCAAAACCTGGGCTGCCAATGTTGTAGTTACCGACGCCCGGGAACCCGAGTCCCGCATTGGGAAACTGACCATTGAATTGACCGCCTGGAAACTGACCGCCTGGAAACTGACCATTGAATTGACCACCTGGAAAGGCTGCGTTGGGTAACGGCGGCAAACTGGGTTGAGGCAATGTGATTGGTCCGGCCGGTGGCGGGTAAATGAACGGTGGTGGCGTCGTTGATTGAGTGGTTCCGCCGGGCACATTCAAAATGGGTACGCTCAATGGTCCGCCGCCACCACCGATAATCTGCTGATTCTGAACAGCAAATGGATCGAAGCCGGGTTGTTGTATGACGACGGGTGCCGTCCCAGGAATCGTGCCAGGGATCACTTGCGGTTGCTGAATCTGCTGAGGAAACTGCTGTGGTGTTTGAATCGGGAATGGATTCTGCAATTGCGGTAGCGTCGGCTGCTGAATCACACCTTGCGGTAGTGTCGTTGGGAATCCCTGTTGCAGTATCTGTGGCTGCTGAATCACTGGCTGCTGAGGAATTAGGATTTGTGCCGGCGGTAGGTTCGATCGTGGTGGACTGGTGTTGCCGATCAGTGGCGCAGTCATTTGGCCGTTTGGGATAACGATCGTGTCACCCAAGCGAACTCGTTGTTGCCCCCAGGCGGTTTGCTCGCAGTCGAACAACGCGCAGACCAGCACCCAAAAAATGCTCAGGCATAAAACCTTTTGAATTTTGGATTTTTGGCTAATCATCGATGTGCGAACGGACCGATACTACTTGGTTTGCGAAAACTGGGTGGTTAAGTAGCAAATCATCCGTATGTGGGTCAAGCCGAACCTTTTGATGGCAGGGCAACTGGCTTGGCCAGAGTTCGCCAGACTTCGGTTTTTGCGACTGGCCCGAATTCTGGCGAATCCAGTTATGCAAATCCGACGGTTCATTTGAGTGATAGCGGTGTCAGAATTCCGTTTATCGCTACGCGGCCTCAGACCTTCGACTGGGCAAGCGGCTGGTCGATGATAGCGAGCGGCAAATATCGTGCTGCCGAATAATGGATAGCACCTGTCGGTCCGACCAGTACAGCATGTGGCCGCGACATTCTACTGGGTGGTTTGTGTACATGCCGTCAGCCGACTGCGGCAGCGTTTTAGGAAACTCGATATCCGTGCCGACAAAATCGTCGATCCGAAAAATGTTTAACCATCGACCAACTCGAGTTCGCAGATTCTTCCACTGTTCATCATCCAACGGTGGATAGAAGTGTTGGAAGTACTCTTGGTAAATGTGATGGAAGGGCGACCCCATCGTGATCAGGTTGACTTGTTTGAACTTTTGATTGACCCAACTCAGTTCGTCGTCATTTAAGACTTCAATGGCGATCATTGAGCCTTGCGAGTGACTGACGATGGTCAACGTCGGATTGCCTGGCAGGTTCTCGCGGTAGTAGTCCAAAATGCGTTTGAAGCGACGATGGATCGTATCTCGTCGCGAGTAGTACAGTTCACCGCCGTCGAATGTCACCTCGTCAATATCGTAATCGTCGCTCACGTCACGTACTCGATCAAACGTCGTAGCACTGCGAAAATAAAAGTGATTGGTGACGTCCAAAATGATATCCAACACAGGTCGCATCAAGTGCATCGATAGCAACAGGATACCGGCGACAGGGACCAGGAAGCCAATCGCATACTTGTTAGCCTCGACCAACAAACAGCACAGATAATCATCGTCGTGACTGTTCCCTGAGTACTCGTGCATGCTGACGTACAACACCAGGCCCATGCCCACCACCGCGCACGCAGCCACCACCACTTGCAGTAACCCATTGACGATTAAGCGGGGCGCCCGGCTACCTTTGCGGTAGTCCACAATTTTTTTGCTTTCCGACCAACGCAGGTAACGCGCCAGCTGAACGACAGCCACAATTCCGACCAACAAGAACATGATGAATTGCACGCCGATTAGCGGAGCCGCCTTTTCGAACATCGTGGCAAATTGATTGCGAATGGTCTGTCGAGCCGCCGCTACCTGGCGTCGCTTCTCGGCCGCAGCGTGATTATGGCTATGAGAATGGGTATCCCCGTCGTGGGCATGCACACGCGTTTCCTTCGAGCGACCGGCCGGTCTCGCCGCGGCTGCGGCTACCGATGGTGCTTTCGGCAGCGCTTTCAAGATCGATGTGGACCCGGAAACCCACAACAGTGGAATGAACAGACCCCAAATTCCGACCGTCAAAGCGGGCAGGATTAAGGCCACATTTAACGCTTTCCTATGAACGTTGGGTTGTGTGCGAGCAAAAAACCAAAACACATTCATGATCAACAAAGCGACCACCAAGACGATCCATTGTATGCCCAACATCGTTACCATGGCGGCGCAGTATCCCACCAACGGCATTTGAAATTGAAGAAACAAATTCAACAACATCACGCCGTCCAAAAACAACGACGAGATCATTACCCAGAACCAAAATCGATGAGCCGCACTGTTTCGTGTCAATCGCGAACCGATGAAACTGGCCAACAAACAGATGCCGGCCACGCCTAAGATGATGAAGCTGGCCCAGCGGCCAACTAGCGAAGATCCCGGCCACAACGTTTCCGTGCCGACGACCGCCAACATTAAAGCGCCTAATACAAAATTGACCGCTAATACCGGGCCATGCAGTAAACGGGAACAGATCAGCCCCAGTGACTGTAGTAGCTTCGCGGCTGCTCCTTTTTGATGGCTGGCGACAAAGGCCACGTATCGCAATCCGAACAGGATTTGCAACAGTCCGGAAAGCACGCCCATCAAGCCACGATTGACTCGCGACAGATCGCCCCAATAGACTTCGGCGAGTGTCGAACAGTTTCCTTCAAAGGACAAATGACGAACGTGCGCCGCAAACGTTTTTACATCGCGAGGCCGCGCGTCGGAGTCCTCTAACCATAGCGTCTCTTGCTGTTCCGTCAGTGGATGTCGAGCATCGGCAACACTTCTGGCAAATAGACTTAACGTCGCTCCCGGCTGCGGGTCACCTACACCATGCACCACTAACACCAACTCGTCAGACGAGCTCAAATGGTTGTGTGGTTGATGATGGTCGTGCGCAGCAGACATTTAATTTCTGACCGGATGCGAACATCCGTCAGGGGAAAGACGAGGTTTGTTTTGTATCCGTTCGCCAAAGACGAACATCGCATGCTAGCCGTCTGAATGGGGATGCGAACGTGTAGCAGATAGCAGAATCAAAAACGCTCGGTCTAGATCAACTTGTTCAAAAAACGAACTGCTACGCTAGCAAGAAAAAGGCTGCACGGGATTCGGAATCCAGTACAGCCATTGGATCGTTAGCGAAGCAGTTGGTTCGCCAGCTACTTGGACCACCGCTTAACGTTTTTGAAAATCCAAAAGAGAATCAATGTCGCTTCCTCTGCTGGATGATCCTTGCTGTTGATTGCGAAGCTGTTGTTGCAGCAACTCGATCTGTCGTTGCTGCTGCTCGATCGTCTGTTGCAGCTGAGTAATATTCGCGTTGGGAGCCGGAGTGCGATTTGGTTCCCATCGTGGAATGGATGAACTTGACGAAGGCTGTGTTCTTCGCGAACTTTGAGGTGGCTGGACATCCCAATCGGATCGTCGACTGCTTGGTGCTGCAGCGTTTTGATTGATGGGTTGATCCATTACCGATTGCAAACCTCCGGATCGAGGCTCCGACGCCAGTTCGCTCGATGAATCACCGA
>CAZJBW010000113.1:0-13430 GCA_964543985.1 uncultured Pirellulaceae bacterium
CAAGGGAGGGTGGCTATATTGCGTCCGACTCCCACTTACGACGCCAAAGTCTCTAGCAGGTCCAGCAAGTGTTGCGGGATAGGTCGATGGCCGGCAATCGTTTCTGTAAACGGAGTGCTGACGCATTCATCGTTCTGCGTTCCGATCATGATGCCGGTTCGCCCTTTCATTAATTCGTGGACCGCTCCGTATCCCATTTGCGATGCCCGGCGACGGTCCTCGGGGGTCGGCGTGCCACCTCTTTGCAAGTGACCCAATACAACGACTCGCGTACTGAATGGACAGCCGTGTTTTTTGAGCTGCTGGTTCAACACCTCAGCACCTCCCTCTTCATCACCTTCGGCCACGATCATCATGATGGAGCTTTTGCCGCGAGTCTTCAGTTCCTGCAGCTTGGCAACGATGGCCGGAAAGTCCGTAGGCGTTTCCGGTATCGCCGCGATCTCGGCCCCCGAGGCGATAGCTGTGTAAGTAGCAATGTATCCGCTGTGTCGCCCCATCACTTCGATCAGAAACATTCGATCGTGGCTGTACGCGGTATCGCGAATCTTGTCGACCGCTTCGACAGCCGTCTGAACTGCAGTAGAAAAACCGATCGTATAGTCGGTGCCGATCAAGTCGTTGTCGATGGTCCCCGGACAGCCCACGATCTGACCGTCCCAAACCTTGGCCAAGGCAACCGCACCGGTGAACGTTCCGTCACCTCCGATGGGCACCAAAGCATCGATGCTGTGTCGACGTAAAATTTCTGCGGCCTTGATCTGACCTTCAGGCTGACGAAATTCTTCGCTACGACTGGACCGCAAAAAAGCTCCGCCAAACTTTCCCCAACCCGACACACACCGCATCGTCATCGAGGGCTTGTTGCTGGAATTTTGGTAGAATTGCTCCTCCAGTAATCCTTGGTACCCCCGCTGGATCCCCACGACCTGATGGCCGTTTGAAAGAGCCGTTCTGACGACCGCTCGGGCACAAGCATTCATCCCCGGAGCATCGCCACCACTGCAGAAAACGCCGATTTTCATCTTTTTTTCATCCGTTTCTTCGGACTCGACCGATGTTTGATGACCAGCCCAGCCGATTGATGATGCACAGGCAAAAAGCCCCAATTTTTAAGGCTTGTCGTTGAACAGCCCTGTTTCTATACTCTTCGTTCCAGAAAATACCAGAAAACACCACTGCGGTGAACATTCGCAGGAACCAGACCATGACTATTGATAAAAGCTTGAAAATCGCCGCGGGCGGCACAAAACAACGCAACGTTTTGACTCGCGCCGAACGTCTCGTGAAATTAATCGAGACGGATCGCTGGCAAGAAGGCGATTCCATCTACGGCTTGCCGAAAGTACGAGTTCAAAAAATCTCGTTGAAGAAGAAAAAGAAAGTGAAGCAGGCAGACGCAGACGAGGATGGCGAAACCGCTGTAGCCGCGGATGCCACGTAAGATCACTAAAGAGCTTTTAAGCAATCACACGAAAGAGCCCGACAACTGTCGGGCTTTTTTATTGCGCTCTTTATGAATGACGGACCGCAAACTAGGCAGCGCGATTTGCTTGATTGAATTGGCCCGTCGTGTTGGCGGCATCATCGGCGATTGCAGTTGCACCATCGGCGATTGCCAACGTATCTGCCAATCGACCATCCCGTCGAATTTCAATCGTTTTGTCACCCACCAGCCAGATTGCTTGGACAGAACCGATGCAAAATCGATAACCATGCAAACAACTGCTCTTCAGCAAGATAGATTCTTTGCATTCCCGATTCATTTCTCGGCTGGCGTGAGTCTTTACCCAATTGCCCAGTTGCGACCGAATCTGTTCCAGTGTTTTCTGCATGCGATACCTCAGAGAAGTTCGGTGTCTCGTTGAGCAGTTCAACATGTGCGGCGACCAACCGAACACCCTCGTCAGCTTGAATCCGCTCACGACACCTTCTCATGGCATCGACCAAACAAATCGTTAGAATCGAAAAAGCAAGTTGCTAGCTGGCAAGGTTTACTTAAACCGCACAACAACCGGCACTCAAGCCCTCGCAAAACGGAAACAAAACCGAAACAAAACGGAAAAGGACTCGTGGTCTCCTCGCTACATTGCTCAGCGATATTTGACTGTCCACACAGTGCAAACCCGCTGTTCCGCCACCAATTTCAAAGATTTTTGCCCTGAAAATCGCGAAGATTGGCCCCCTGAGGACGAATACTTGGAAAGCACCCGTTCTGCCCCAGAAGTTTTTTCCAGCTGGCAAAGGCGTCCGAGCATAGAATTCAGTAACGCCTTGGCCGAAACCAAACCAACTGCTCACATCACCCAACTAACGAAATCCTTCCCTTGAGTGACACAATGAAAAAAGGCGATCATCTAGTAGTTCATTTTGGCAACTACACCCACCACGGGATCGACATGGGTGATGGGCGAGTGATCCATTACGGCCGAGGCCTTCACAACAAAATCAACGCTCGTGTCGAGATTGTGACACGCGAAGTGTTCAGTCATGGCAAACCCATCGAACTTTTCGAATCGGCATCGCCTTATTCCGCGGACGAGATCATTCAACGAGCGACCGGTCGACTAAACGAAAACGCCTACGACGTTTTTGACAACAACTGCGAACACTTCGTCAATTGGTGTCGCCTGGGCGTCGCCAACAGCCAACAAGTCAACGTTGTGGAAACTGTCTGTCGGCGAGGCACTGCGACGATTGCCAAGATCGCGCTACCGAAAGTCACCAGCCGATTCGTCTTGAAAGACGTTGCCGCCAAGGTCGCCGGTCGGTTTGCTCTGCCCGCCGCATTGGCTGGAGACGCCGTTCAATTTTCTGCCGAAATGGTGGCGATACGAAAAGGACTGGACCACCAAACAACCAAAGAGTTGGGACGGCGGTCAGGAGCCCTAGCCTCATCCGGCGTTGGTCTGATGCTAGGCGGCCCGGTCGGCGCCGCAGCAGGCTTGGGCAGCTGGTTGTTTGGCGAACTGCTGGCCGAATCAGCGACCAACTCGATCCAGCAAGCCACTCGCCTCATTCCGCTGTCGGATCAAACCGACGACGAAACCTGTCCGGCAGACGACCAACCAGCGTCCTAAGCAAACGACGTTGGGTTTAAGTAGGGTGTTCGGCTAAACTTAGCCGCTAAGAATTCTGAGTCTTTCAAAAAGACTTCGATCACCGTTTGCCCACTACATCCTTTCCCCGGTCGCTCGTGAAAACGCTCATTGTTATTCCGGCTCGGCTCGCGTCGACACGCCTGCCCAAAAAGCTGCTGTTAAACGAGACCGGCAAACCGCTAATTCAGCACACCTACGAAGCGGCTCAACAATCCAAACTGGCTGACGACCTGTTGGTAGCTGCCGACGATCCGGAAATTGTGCAAACCGTACAGGGCTTTGGCGGAAAGGTCGAGTTGACCGACCGAGAACACGCCAGCGGCACCGACCGCTTGGCAGAAATCGCACTCAGGCATCCCGACGTCGACATCTTTGTGAACGTCCAAGGCGACGAACCCGAAATTGACTGGCAAGACATTGACTTGGCCATCCAATTGCTGACGCAGCACGCCGCGGATTCCCACATGTCCACTTTGGCGGTGCCAATTTCCGACGTGCAACGCATCACCGACCCAGCATGTGTGAAAGTCGTTTTTGACCAGCAGGGCAGGGCGATGTACTTCAGCCGCAGCCCGATTCCGTTCCCGCGAGACGGTTTTGACAGTAGCATGGCCGCGACCCAAGGCTATCTATACTTTCAGCATGTCGGACTGTACGTTTACCGGCGAAACACTCTTTTGGAACTGACGCGTACCCCACGGTCTGGGTGCGAAGTCGCCGAGTCTCTGGAGCAATTGCGGGCACTGGATCTAGGTAAGACGATTCGGGTTGGAATCACCGAAAATAGCAGTCGCGGCATCGATACAAGCGAGGATTATCAAGCGTTTGTCAGCCGACAGGCAAATTGCTAGAATCCCTCGGTTTGATTGATATTAGAACAGCGAATTATGTGTGATTTCTGGCGATGAGCGACATTCAAATAGCTCAAGGAGGGGAGACCAGATGACCAAGTACATCTTTGTAACTGGGGGCGTTGTCAGCTCGCTGGGCAAGGGACTTACCAGCGCCTCGTTAGGCATGCTTCTGGAACAGCGTGGCCTTAGCGTGCGGATGCAAAAACTGGACCCGTACATCAATGTTGACCCCGGCACGATGAGCCCTTTTCAGCACGGCGAGGTCTACGTCCTGGATGACGGTAGCGAAACCGACCTGGACCTGGGGCACTACGAACGGTTCACCCACAGCCCGTTGACTCGACATTCCAACTACACCACCGGTCAAATCTATCAGGCCGTTATCGAAAAGGAACGGCGTGGCGAGTTCCTGGGCAAGACCGTTCAAGTCATCCCCCATATCACCAATGAAATCAAAGACTGCATTCGCCGATTGGGTGACGACGACGTCGACGTAGTGATTACAGAAATCGGTGGCACCGTTGGCGACATCGAAAGCCAACCCTTTCTGGAAGCGATCCGACAGTTTTCATTGGACGTTGGCAAAGACAACTGTCTGTACATTCACTTGACGTTGGTGCCCTACCTGAAAGCCGCAGGCGAACTAAAAACCAAACCAACTCAACACTCGGTCGGCCAGTTACGACAAATCGGCATCCAACCAGATATCTTGATATGTCGGTGCGAACGCAGCATCGAATCCGAAGACCGAGAAAAGATAGCTCTGTTTTGCAATATTCCAGTCGAGGCAGTGATTGAAGAACGAGACAAAGACTTTTCCATCTACGAGGTGCCGCTCAGCCTTGTCGATCACGGCCTAGACACACTCGTCGTGCAACGACTCAGCTTGAAAACAGATGCCCTAAACCTGGACGATTGGCGCGAACTGATTCATCGACTGCGTAATCCGAAAGCAGAAATCAGCATCGCCGTGGTTGGTAAATACGCCAGACACAAAGACGCCTATAAATCCATTTACGAATCAATCGACCATGCGGGCGTCGAACATCACGCCCAAATCCGCGTTGGCCGCATTGAAAGCGAAGAGATCGAACGGGAAGGGCCCGAACGATTGCTGGCGGGCTACGACGGCATTTTGGTGCCAGGCGGTTTCGGTGAACGAGGTACCGAAGGCAAAATCGACACCATCCGATTTGCTCGTGAACGTAAAATCCCATTCCTGGGCATTTGCCTTGGAATGCAATGTGCCGCCATCGAATTTGCTCGAAATGTGGTGGGACTAGAGAACGCAAATTCGACCGAGTTCGACAAGGACACCGCCGACCCAGTCATCTGCTTGCTGGACGAGCAAAAAAACATTACTAAAAAAGGTGGCACCATGCGTCTGGGTGCTCAGACGTCACAACTGGCAGAAAATTGCCTTTCAAGAAAATGGTATGCCGCCGATACCATCAGCGAACGCCATCGCCACCGTTTCGAATTCAACAACGTCTATCGCCAACGCTTCGAAGCCCACGGAATGATCTTTGCAGGCACCAGCGATAACAACCAACTGGTCGAAATCATCGAGATCGCTGACCACCCCTGGTTTGTGGCTGTCCAGTTCCACCCAGAATTCAAATCGAAGCTGACCAAATCACACCCTCTATTTTCTGGTTTCATTCAAGCTGCTTTGCGACGCGAAAACGTCGATGCCGATCTTGCCACCAGTAAATCCTCAAACTGAAAAGTGCCATAACATGAGCGACGGATCTAGCCAGGACGAATCGAAAATCGTTGTCGATGACGATTACAAACAACGAGTTCAACAGGAAAAAGCAGCGGCACAAAAAGCGGCTGATGATCAAGCTGCTGAAACAGCACAGGCAACCGGCATGCAAATGCCACCTGCCACTTTTGAAATGCTGGTCACCACACTAACGTCCCAAGCTTTGACATTTATGGGCCAAATCCCCGACCCCATTCAAGGCAAATCCGTCATTCAAAAACCTGCCGCCAAGCACTTCATCGACTTGCTGGCAATGCTGGAAGAAAAAACCCAAGGCAATTTGACCGAGGACGAAGCGGGACTGATCTCCGAGACACTACACCAGATAAGAATGCTGTTTGTGGCCTGCCCGGACTCAATTCCAACCGCTGCCACCGAACAAGCCCCTTCTTCGATCGAATTGCCCTAAGAGGCTCGAATTGCCGTAGTGTTGGAATTGCCCCGGCATTTATGGGATTTTATACCCTGTCATTGGCGGGGGAACGAAACTGATCTGGCACTGCCCTTTCCCAGAAGAGTAAATTGGTGAGACCAATGTCCATCTTTCTTCGACGGTGCTGTATGTCTTATCGCCTGATCTTGCTGGTATTGCTTGTCGCTCTGGCCGGATGTGAATCCGATCAACCATCGCTACAGACCTCACAAACAACCCAAGACAAGCCTTCCGAATCTGGGGGAATTGCTGAGTCGATCCTGGGCAGTGCTGGTATAGAAGATGTTGGCGAAGCAGCGGTTCCAATTCCCGATTCGCCTGAAGACTTGATGGAGTTCCTTGCTCGTTTGCGGACTAGTGAAGCCAACGCCAAAGACATCAAACAGATGTATCAAATTCAGCGACGACGCGCCGATGCGTCCGCCAAACTGCTGACTCATACTTTAAACAATGAGCAACACTTCGAAGCGGTAAAGATCCGATTGGATTCTTTGCTAAAACTTGTCTTGATGCGAGATATCAAGGCCGGTGTCGAGCTACCTGAATTCTTCGGCAAGAAGGCCAAGCATGGCGACAAGCGAGTGGTCGAAGCGGTCGCAGTAGCCGGTTTGGTCAACGAGCTATACACACAGGAAATTGCCGACTCGCCCAATCTACAACCACTTCTAGTGGCCTCGCGAGAAGTCGCCAACAGTCATCCAGAAAGCTTCGATGTCTGTAAAGAGATTTCCAACATCGGTGATCGATTGCTGCAACAAGGCGACCGCGAAAACTGGAAGAAGATCAGCTCGATTCTTGTCGAGGTCTATCAGAATTCGAGCAACCAACAAGCTCAAGGATTCGCTCGTCATTTAGCATCCCGCCTGCGGGTCGCCGATTCCAACCTGGACGTGATTGTAAACCAGATCAAAGAACAGACACCGGGCGCCTTCGATCAATACCGCGAAGTTGTCAATCAAGTCCTGAATGACCCCAACTTGGAAACCAGCATGGTGGATACCATCATCGGTTCACTACGCTGGCTGGAAAACGCCACCTCTTCGGAAACAGCAATGGAAGCCAATCGAGTCGTGCAAGCGGCCAGCATTGCCATGGCTCAAGGCGCGTACCGCGAGCAACTGCAACGGAATTGCGACCAGCGTATCATTCGCTTGGCTTCCATCGGGCAACCGTTTTCGATTGCCACGCTGGATGAAAGAGGACAACCGTTTGACCTGACAACGTTCCAAGAAAATCGGCCGACGTTAGTCCTGTTTTGGGATCAAAACGCCGTACCGGTTTTGCGAGAAGTCCTGCAGCAGGTCAGTCGCGTGAACGGCAAATTAAAACTAGTCGCCGTCAATTGCACCGATCAGAAACTGCATGCCAGCCTGGACATTGACTTCCCTGCTCACACGGCAAAGGTCACTCCACAACAGACGATCGCTGAACTATCGCAAACGATTGGCAATGAAACGCTGCCCCACATGGTTGTGCTGGACGGGCAGGGCCAAGTCATTCGCATCAACCCACCGTTCAACCAGTTCAGTTCGATGTTGACCGAATTGGCTAACCAGTGATCGAATTTGCGTTAGTTAAATTCAGCCTGTCCATCAAAGACACCGAATTCCGCAGGGAAGATCGAGTACAGACCTTGCGTGAAGTACAGATCGATCGCATCCACGATCCGTTGAATGGGTTGTTTCGGCACAAGCACAATGTCTTGGTCTCGCAGCCAGATCTCGTCCGATGGCAATGGCTGTTGGCCGTGCAAGCCGCCGGACAGATCCAGACGAACCGCCATCAACTTCCAGTTTTGGTCCCGTCGAAACACAACAATTTGTCGCAAGTTTCCACCCGGGTTCCAGCCACCGGCTAATGCAATCGCTTGCATTGCCGAGGTCGGGCCGGTGAATTCGAATTCACCCGGCTCATCGACCTCGCCCAGCACATAAACGAACGTTGGCGCGCGTTCGACTAGTACTGCGGTGACAGCTAATCCTTGAATCTGACTTCGATAACGCATATTGATTTCACGTCCCAGTTCATCCAGAGACAAACCGATGGCGGGCACCGAACCGATCATTGGCAATTGTATGGTTCCGTCTGGAGAAACGGTTGCTAAACGAGATTGGCCACCGTTCCCGAACCGAGCGTCCACGGCATTGATCAAGTCTTGCAAACGAGTATCAGTGCTGACCCCGCTAACCACGATCGACGGATCCGTTCCTTCTGCAAAGAACTCGGTGTACCGTTCGTTTAGTTCGTCCTGTAGCTCCTGAATGGTCTTTCGTGCTGCCATGACTCGGCCAACCAATCGCAATGAAATCGAACCGTCTGACAGAATCAAGATTCCGTCATCCTGTTGCCCTTCACCTTGATTCAAATCTGGGTCCGTGGCAGAACTGATTTGAATGCGGTCACCTACTTCCAAGCGATAGGCTTGAAAGGACTGTTCGCGAGTCAACTGAAAGACAAACTCCAATTGGTCAGCAGGCCGCACTCGGTATTGTGGAACATGAGGTGTGCGGTGCGGGCCCACGTACTCGCCATAAGCGAACGCTTCCCATGGAATCATACGGGTATTTTTCCACGACGGTTCTTCGCCAAGAAAACGGCGACTGCCTTCATCCACACCATTAAAATACTTAACCTGGCCAGCGCCCCGACCTCCGCACTGTCCGCCACACTGGCCGTCGCATTGCTGACAGCCAGACGTTGCGTGCTGAAAACCTGGATTGCCGTGTCCCGGCTGAATCACTCGCGGCTGCTGAAATGACGGGACGTGTTGTGGCACGGGTGGCGCGCCGTGCGGTGCGCCCACTTCCTGATAACCCTGGACAACGCCGCTTTGCTGCAAAACCGATTGGCTCGCAGCATTAATAGTGGGCCACTCGTCCTGAGCCGAAACGGTCGTGGCGGTTCCCACCGTCAAAACGAAAATCAAAAGCAATCCGCTGTTGGCAAGTTGGTGACACATCCAATTTTCTCGCTGAAATAATTTCATTGCTACACGTGTTTGAAAAGGTTCGCTACGCGCGACGTTTCTAGAACCAGCCTTTGACTTTTTCCATGATCGTCTCTTTCTTCGGAGCCACGGGAACCGCTTGCGGCGGTACGGTGGCAACCTGCGGAAAGCCTTCGACCTCAGGCATGGCTGCCCGTTGATCGAATTCGGTTTGAGCGGTCCATTGAGTTGGTAAATTCATGTTGACCCCAGCTTCACGCCTGGCCACCAATTGATGCTCCTGCCAAGCCAGTCGAGCCAATTCACGCTCGCCAAGTTTTTCATGAGTGCGAGCCAAGTTTCGCCAAGTCGCTGACATTTGACGAGCTTGTAAACTCTGCATAAAGAAATCCTTAGCTTGAGCCCAACGTCCGTTGTTGGCCATCAATACGCCCAACTCGTTGGAACTGCGATAGTTGTCGCCATCAGCCGACAATGCCGCAGCATGCATCACAATCGCCATCGCTCGATCCGTCGACTTGCCCGATGCACCTAACTGAGTTGACGAGGTGGTCAACTTGCCCATGGCGTGAAAGGCTTCACTGGCGACTGTCGAATTTCCAATCGCCTGAGACAATTCCGAGGTCGCGTAAGCGTAATAGGTTTGCATCGCCTGAATCGGAGAAATGGTCGACAGTCTCTCGGCGGGAATCAAACTGGTCGCGTGCGTTTCGATGATCGACTGCATGTCGACACCCAACGACTGACCTCCCGCTTTGACGAAATCTTCCGACTCCTCCAAGGCTCGCAAGCCGTTGGTAAGCTTAGTGCTGTACGATCGTGACTGGCTGGTAGCGTCATTTGAATCCGCAATCAATCGAATAGCTTGCAGGAATTCCTGTCGAGCCGAATAAACCGACCCGCGACGGGCCAGTGACTTGCCGTAGGTGATGTGCTCCTTAGCCCGATTCTCAACAACTGTCGAGACAGGTAAGGATGGCAATCGTTGAGAGATTTCCTTAGCAGGTTCTACTGGCAACTCGTTGCGTTGCAAAACAGCTTCCGCTGGCGGCATCGATTGGCTGGGACGAAAAGGCTGACTGGCACTAACGTCTTGCGACGGTTGCAAAGCCATCGGGTCATCCGTTGAAGTTGCAGGCGGCGCCGTTTCACTGAAATCCAACTGCGGAATTTGCGGTGGCGTGACAGCCGGCGATTGATCCAACGATGGACTGTAAGGATTGGCTATATAACCATCAGATTGACTGTTAAAGGCCTGTTGTGTTTCCGGAACGAATTCTTCGACATCGGGCAAACGAGTGATCGATGGTGAACTTGGAACAACGTTTTCTTCCGCGATGGTCATCAACGGTTGATGACTGTCTTGTTGTTGCATTGGCGGAACTTCCATCTCCGCATCCAAGGCAGGCAAGTCGTTGACTTGAAACTCACTTGAAAAATCGGACGGTGGCAACTGAGACGCCTGTTGCAACTGTTGGGCAACCGCAGGGGCCGTTTGCGAATCAAATTGAGATTGAGTATGGGATTGGCCCGAGATCTCAAATGGACTGTCAATCGCCAACAAATCCTCAAGCGGACTCGCCTGTTCCGGCAACACACTACTCGGTTCTTCTGCGACCCACTCCCAACCTTTGGTCAATTCTGAATTGGGATCCTCAATCACGAAGATTTGGGTACAACACCAAACGCCAATCACGATTGCAATCAGGCAAACTGCTGCTTTGGCCAATGACTTCATCTTCCCGAACTCCCCTACTGAATGACTGCAGTCGCACAGATCGCGCCGCTTCTACGTTCCGTAACAGATGTTCTTATCGACCGTAGTGCACTGAAATTAACGGCATTTCCGAATGCTCACAGCGGCTACGCTTTGCTTTCACGCGCACAATCGATACAGCCGGAAAAGTCAATGATTACAATCCGGTCAAACGAACAATTTTGACCAACCCGCAAAGTTTGACATCTAGGGTTTTCCAGGGGCTAGCAACCGCTACCGGTCCTATCCAAGCCCCAAACGCGCGCAGCAAAAAACCCGTATTGAAAATCAATACGGGTCTCAGAAATTCACTAAGTAGCTGGCTTCGCCAGAATTCAGGCCTGTCGCAAAAAACCGAAGTCTGGCGCTAACCCCAAATCTAAATCTGGCAATGCACTAGTTAGCGGCCACCTCGGCTTCGGCTTTTTTAGCCTCGCCATCTTCAGGTTTCTCACCTTCGGCCGCCGCTTCAGCACCTTCTTCGGTAGCCGCTGCAACTTCGCTTGGATCTTGACCGTGAGTCCCATCCAGCATCTGCTCTAGAACCTTCGAGATTCGTTGGAACAACAGATCACCAACATTGCCTGTTTGTTTTGGCACGTGAGCGGTCAAAGCGACCGGGCCTTCGTAATTCGATTCAACCAGCCAATCCAAGGTCTTCTGGCACAAACTGCTGGAGTTCTGTCCCGGCTCGGATCGCTTCATACGATCGATCGTTTCAGGATTAAATCCATCTTCTGGATCGCCCAAACGGACCTCGAAGACTTTGGACAAATCCAGTTCTTTAAGCTCCGAAAAAGTGCCTCCGGCGACTTGCCAATTCCAAGTATCAAGAACGAAACCAACATTGTCATTGTTAATCGACTTCATCAACGCAATGATCTCGTCAGGCTTGTGGATGAAACGCAAATCGTCACCAGCCGTTCCGCCAGCAACAAACTGCAGACCCGTTTTCGTGCCAATCGCAGCCAACCGCTCGGCGATCTGAGAAATACGAGCGCGGTGCTTTTCAAAGTTCTCTTGGTAGGGCAGGCTTGGGTGAGTCGGCGAGATGCGGATGTAGCAGTGCTTGGCTCCGATCGATTCGGCCAACTGGCAAATTTTATCTAGTTTGCCGCCTTGCGCGTCGAAGTCAGCATCACTCGCACCAAAATCGATCGGCAATTCGAAAGTACTGATATCCACTTTGGCTGCGTTGACAAACTGCACGGCGAACTCGTCGGAAATCGTTTCCGCTCGACCCACCATATCGTCCATATCGATTTCGATCCCTTTGTAACCAAAGGTCAACGCCAACTCGATCAACTCGTTCTGAGGAATGGATACGCCTAGGCCGTCAGTGCAAAGACTCTTGTACATGGCAGACTCCTGTAATGTTCCATATTGATATAACCCGACCGACAGACTGTCACGGCGACCTGGAACGAGCCGCACCTGAACTACACACGCCGCCTAACCTCAAACACCCAAACGAACTGGGGCCGAAATCGAAATCTACAAATGACCGCGACGGCAGCATGCTGCTTGCGTACGAGGGCCGGGATAGAAATTGAGATTCAAAGAAGGCGTAATTATGCAAGAAAACCCCGTTTTTTCAAAGTGCCAATTCACCGACATCCCCAGGAATAACCTGGCACTAATCTGGCTTTTTGCGGCCCTTGCTCGTACCATAGCTACGGTTACGAAACTTCGTTCGGCACCTGCCGACGATCACGCCTCGAAACAGGTCCACTGACCCGACGTGACGCTGCCAGCACTGATGGTGACTTCAGGCTCCCTGAACCTAACTTTTAGGGGCCAACCGATGTCCCTAGATTTACAGAGTGCAGTGCCCGTTTAGGAATTCTCGGTGAAAACCGTGTCAATTCCCGTGTCAGGTCAATACGCAGTAGGCAAAGGGCAATACGTAAAAGGCAATTGGCGACAAGCTACCGAGTCCTCAAAGTTGGCAAGGGCCTTAACCGATTGCCCACCATATGGCCACAAAAAATGGCCAAAACGAATGCTCGATAGCACAGCAGCTGAACCTCGCCTGGTCGAATATCGTCCATGTTGAATTGGCTTGTTGGCCTGCACAAAACGGATGGCCTGCACAAAACGGAACTCAACGAACTCGCACGGAACTCGAAACAGTGAATTCCTGAACTCTAGTTGTGGCGTGGCTGAACGGTAACGGACGAAGAACAAGTAACCAATAATCAAGGATTAACATCTTCGGGGGCGAATTGGATTCGACCGGATACAGGAAACCTTGGTGGCGTGTCGTGGTTGGTCAGAAGGCCACGTAAAAATCTGACTAAACCTTAATTGCAAACGATAACTTTGCATTGGCTGCGTAACACGTTGCCCGGATTGATGACTTTAGCCAGAGAGGTCTGAAAATCCGTTGCCAAATCTGGATCGCGGCGAGTCATGTTGAGCACGCCAACCGTTAAATTTTGTTCTCAACTAGTTCACAGTGCAGCCGGTCGACAGGCGTCATCGTGAGCGAAATTTAAATAGACGACTACACACGTAGATGCCAACGCGGAATTATCGCGGGACGCGGGTTCGATCCCCGCCGCCTCCACT
>CAZJBW010000114.1:0-12837 GCA_964543985.1 uncultured Pirellulaceae bacterium
TGGATTGGTTCTGTCGCAAAGTACTGCCTGAACTGCAAAAGGAACTGAAGGTTGCGTTGAAGATTGTTGGACGCTCACCCAATGCAAGAGTGATGGCGTTGCAACAGAGACCTGGTGTTGAGGTCGTCGGTCCAGTTCCTGACGTTCGGCCCTATCTGGAAGAAGCAGATATCGCGATTTCGCCGCTGAAACTCGCTCGAGGAATTCAAAACAAAGTTCTCGAGGCAATGGCGATGAAATGTCCGGTTGTCTGCACCACGCCATCGGCTCAAGGCATTTCCGATGCACATGGCGTTCACTACCTGATCGCGGATTCAGAGAGCCAATGGTGCACATCGTTAAAGAGGTTGGCTGGCGATCCAGACTATCGGCGGGAAATCGCGTTGGCAGCTCGGCGATTGGTCGTCGATGAATTTTCCTGGTCTGCCCGCCTGAAACCAATGATGCAGTTGCTTCGTGCGACCAAACAGGAGCTCGTTAATGTCTGATTCCAAATCACGTATTCGAGTCGCGTTCGTCATGCACAAAATGCAGGTTGCTGGCGCAGAAGTGTTGGTGAAACGAATCATTGAGAGCCTGCGTGACCTGATTGAGGCGACCGTTATTTGCCTTGACGATGTCGGCGAATTGGGGCAGCAACTAATGTTAGCGGGAACGACTGTCGTCAATCTCAAACGGCAGCCAGGATTCAATTGGAAAGTAGCTCGCGACTTGGCCGCAGAGTTAAACTCGCGCAACATCGAAGTCATCCACGCACATCAATACACACCATTCTTCTATTCAGCACTCGCTCGGATGCGGTATCAGGTCAATGCAAAAATCATGTTTACCGAACATGGTCGGCATTACCCTGACATTGTTTCCCGCAAACGGCGATTGGTTAATCAATGGCTCCTTCGTCACTATTCAGACGTCACGACGGCGTGCTGTGATTTCAGTACCGAAGCGCTGCGCCAAAAAGATCGATTCCCAAATGCGTTTACTTTGCGAAACGGTGTCGACATCGATAAATTCGCGGCCAAACGTAGTGAGGGCAGCGTGCGGTTACTGCGAAAACAATTAGGGTTGAAGCCCGAATTGAAATACGTTGGTTGTGTTGCTCGTATGCATGCGATCAAGGACCACGCGACGTTAATTCGCAGTTGGGAATTGGTTCAGCCCAATTTTTCAGACGCCCGCTTGCTGCTCATCGGCGACGGTGAAGAGCGTGAGAGTCTTGAGAAGCAAGTCGCCCAGGCGGGGCTTGCCCATAGCGTTGAATTCTGGGGTGTTCGAAATGATGTCTCGGACATTCTCAACGCTATTGATGTTTTTGCACTGACCAGCGTCAGTGAAGCCGCTTCGTTGACGCTCCTTGAAGCGATGGCGAGTGGCTGTGCGTCCGTCGTCACTGATGTCGGCGGGAATGCAGAACACCTGCGCCATGGAATAGATGGATTCCTTGTTCCACGCGGTGATGACTCAAGCGTGGGTTTGAGTTTATTTAAATTGCTTTTGAACAAGGATCTCAGGTCAAAGTTCGGCGCTGCGGCACGGCAAAATGTGATCGACCGATTTTCACTCGATACCGCTGTGGCAAGCTACGCATCGTACTATCAAAAATTGGCCAATCGTACACCCGAGAAAATTCATCGCGAGCCGCCAGTCATCATCAACTCTGACTTCATGTCCAGTTTCTGTCAGCTTTCAACGCATGCCAAACAGACTGGGAGCGGATCTTGAATTCAACAATTAAGCGAATTGCAAGAACACTGGCGATTGCGATCGTGACACCAATTTACATTTTTTACGTGATTACGCGTTGGTTGACGTCAGCCAATGATGCACTGGAAACGTATTCGCAATGGGTTTCACTCATCCCCGGAAAGATTGGCAACTTGCTTCGCAACGCCTTTTACCGATTGACGCTGGAACACTGCGATCCGACGGCAACGATTTGCTTTGGTGTATTGATTTCCAAGACATCCGCCCGCCTTGGCAAGAATGTTTACGTCGGCCCTCGCTGCATGTTGGGTTGGGTCACGCTGGAAAGAGATGTGTTGCTGGGGCCCGCAGTGCAAATTCTCAGCGGAGGTCACATTCACACAGCCGACTCCCTGGACATTCCAATTCGCAATCAGCCTGGCAAGCTTCGGCGAGTCACGATCGGAGCAGACAGTTGGATTGGTGCTGCGTGTGTTGTCCTGGCGGACGTTGGCTCGCAAGCAATTGTCGGTGCCAACTCCACAGTCACTAAACCAATTTCAAATCGCACAATTGCTGTCGGTTCTCCAGCCAGGAAAATTGCCAGCCGGAATCAAGAATTTGAAGAGGCCGACCTGATCGAGCAAAAAAACCTCGACAGTTCAACTTCGATAGTTCAGCTACGACAGTTCAGCTACGACCTGGAGGTGTAAACCCTGACGAAGGACTGCACCTCCAACCATCTTTACTTAAAGGAATTGAAACAAATGAAAATCCACCAAATTGCAACCATCGCGCTATTTTTGATTTTCTCATGTAGCGAAACACATGCCAGTATTGTGTCTGACGTCTGGACTACGGGAACTGCCGGTCCCACCGATGGCGCTTTTGGCACTTCCGGTTCCGTCATTGGTAACACGCTTGCTGCAACAATTGGTTCTGGCTCAACAATTGCCAACGTAAGTTTGTCGGCAGGCAACGATGATTTTTTCAGAACCACCGGCAACGTAACCAACGATGAGCTTGCACCGTTTTTTGAAAACGATGCACCGTTAACGAGGTTAACATTCAGCACTGATCAAGTACTCAGAAATTTTGACGTGCTTGTTCACAATGTCTGGCATTCGGCCGATGGCAACCAAAATTACATCGGTAGATTCACTGTTTCTTATGCCGACGGAACAGTTATCGAAAATGCTACTCCGTTGGTGCGATCCATTTTTGATGATTCGCCTTTTGAAATCGATTTCGATAATGATACCGTTCAGCCAACGGGGCTGGCCGATGATTTCGATGGTTCCAACTTGCTCAGCAGGTCTGGGTCAGGCTTCGAACCTGGCAACGATGCGCCATTGGGCTTCTATCTTACCGACGATAGTCAGTCCGCCTTTAGTGAAGAGCAAGGCTCGGCAATCATTTCCTTCGATGAGTCCATTCACGGTGGTATCACTGGCCTTGATTTTTTCTGGGTTGGTCATACCATTGGCTCTAACACAGCGTTCATTGGATTTGCCGGTACTGCTGTTCCCGAGCCTTCAGCGTTCGCGTTTCTAGCATTGGGCTCAGCAATATGTTTTCGACGCCGTCAACGATAGGTAAGGGAGTTTTCAGGCATGCAGGAACGAGCCCGATCCGGACTCGTTTCTGTGTTGTCCGGTTGTTTGTGTGTCGGTTGTTTGCGTCTCGGTTGTTTGCGTCGAGAAGACAAGAAGAAGTAGTCTCATACGCTGTTGCAATGCAAACGCCGTTCGTAGTACCGGCTTTAGCCGGAATCGTTGCCGTTTCAGGTAGTTTATTTCCGCCTAAAGGCGGTACTACAAACAAAGAATCACAGCCTATCCGAGTCGTCTATTGCCGTGCCAAACGACTCGGAAAGTCTTGCTACTTTGTTTTCGAAGGGCCCTTTAGCCTGCAACGAAGAAGTAGACGATCAGTTTTGCGTACTCCTGCCAAAGCGGCACAGAAATTTCTGCGCTATTGGCTGGTGATGAAGCAGAATAGACTTCAACGCTGACTGAATCAGAAAGCGATCGCCGAAATGAGAGCAGGCTTCGCCGTGTGTGTGGAGCTGATGTTACCACAACAACCCTGTTTATTCCTGGGTACTGCTTGGCGAAACCGCGAGCCTCGCTTAGCGAACCGAAAGCCGAAGATTGAATCGGGATAGTCTCAACGCATTCGTTTGGGACACCAAAGAGAGCCAGGTAATCGATGGCACGCTGTGTGCGAGTATCAATCTGTTCTCGCTCGAAATTGAAACCGGCCGGTTCGGCTTCATCCAGAATTATGATTTGCGCGACTTGTTTGCGATGAAACAGATCAGAGGCCGCACGTAGCCGCTCCCAATACGCATGACCGTCGGCCATTACGTAGGCGGCTTGCCCCGTTGCATCAGGATGATGAACGTACAACGGCAAGGCAACCAGTCCGCGTACAAATGGAATCGACATCAGAACAGTGGAAAGGATCCACACCACGACCAACCAGCAACATCGTCGCTTCCATACTCGCCAGCGGTCAACATTCGACTGGTCCGTTGATCCGGAAGATGAGTCTGCCTTCTGTGCCGCAGACTCCGATGTTGATGCTAACTGACTCAAAGGCATTTTCCATGCGTTGGGTTGGAAGAATCCACAGTTTCGGAAAGCAATTTAAAAAGTGACTTTCTTCAGTTGTGAACTTCGGACTTCGGAAAGTCTAGCCAACTTTGGAAACGCTAGTCAACTTCGAAATCGAAAAACAATCTTCGTGTGACTGCTACGGGATGCCGCGAACGATTGTCGGGCCAACGAAATTTGTTACGCACGTTGGTAGCCGCTTCCAAATTTTTGTTATGCGTTGATTGTGCTTCGAATCAACACGCAAAGCGGTCGGATTGCCTTTGCGAACGTAGTATTGCCAATGGGCTGGATACGCCTGGGCGCCCCACTGAGTTTTGAATTTGAATGTGCCGCTATCTTTGCTGCTGCGTCCAAAATCAAACGTGCGACTGTCTCGCTCGATCGCCCGGGCCAACAGGTGCCAGTACATAAACATGTTTGCGTTCAAGTGGTTGAATGATCGCAGACAACTCGCACTTGGCACTTCGGTGATTCCCTCTGCGTGAACCAGTAACCCACCCGCAACCGCGCGGCCGTTATTGCGTACGACGCACAGTTCTGCGTTGGCACCAAAAGCTTGTAAGACTTCGGCAAACAGTTTCTTTGAAAACACTGGCGTCCCCAGGTCTCGCATATTTGTCGCAAACACACGGTAGAAATCGCCTAGCCATTCAACGCCGCCAAAATGAACGGTTAGTTCTGCTTTCTGCGATTTCTTAACCTGGCTTCGAACCTTCGATTTTAAGGATGACATCAACAGGTTGGTTGATTCAGGAAGTGTTAGCCGCAAGTGAACCTTGTCAGTTCGCTCGAAATTGAGTTTCGGATGGGAGACGGGCAATTCGTGACGCACTTCAAGGTGTTTAACATCCAACTTATCCGCCAACTTGCATGCTGCATCAATTAACTTCCTAGCAACACGCTCATCACGAGCCCAAACACCACCAGTATTTATATAGGGCAAACTTACAAGGAACTTTCCGAAAATTGGCCCAGCAACCAGGCTCAATGGCAGCACGCCAACAACGCGTCCCGCCGATCTGGCATGAATGAGAAATGTTTTATGACCAAGCCCTTTGGAAATTGCATCGACCCAGGCTGCCTGGTGCCCGAGAAGCCTTGGCAATTCCGCGTCGACGGATTCAGGAAGTTCACCAAACCCCGTTTCAACCTGGACCTGAATGGTTTGATCAGGCTCGTTAGCCGATTCAATTTCTTCAATGAGTGAATCAATCGTTGAAACGGGATCAATCGCTTCCGGTTTCGACCAATCGCCAAGACGCTGATATATCTTGAGTACCTTTTCCATCCGCTTGCCAAAGTCGAAGCGTTCCTGAATCGTCTTGTAGGCAGCCTCGGCAAATCGCTTTTTTTGTGGCTCGTCATCCAGTAATTCGTCGATTGAATTTTGTAATGCTTCAACCGAACCGGGCTCAATCAGTTTTCCATTGACACCGTCTTCAATCAGCGTCGGCATTCCGGCAATGTTGGTCGAAAGCACAGGAACACCTGACGCCATGGCTTCCAGGACGACGTTGGGCAATCCTTCGCGGTAGCTGCTCAGCACAAACATGTCGGCAGCTTGGTAGACGAGTTGTGTGTCTTTCACAAATCCCAATAGTTTGATTTTGTCGCCACAATCAAGCTGGGAAATTAACTCTTGCAGCGGCTCTCGTGCGTCGCCATCACCAGCGATCGCCAATGCAACATCTTTGCCCGCGCGATTCAAATTTGCTACAGATTTGATCAATAAATCAAATCCCTTTTCGGCGGAAAGCCTGCCGACTCCCACCAGCAGCGAGCGATCAGTCGCAAAGCCAAGTTCCCGCTTTGCTGCGGCTGTCTGTAAAGTCGGCGCGTAATCTTCCAGCGCAATCGCGTTGTCAATCAGAGAAAGCTTTTCTGGCGCAACCCCCAATCGTTGACAGTCAGAAAACAGATCCTGAGAAACGCAAATGACTTGATCGTAGCGTGGCAAGCAACGACGATCGATCGCGTAATAGAGTGGTGTCTTCCAGGTTTTTTGCACCCAACCATGAACCGTCGTGACCAGTTTCATTGGATGTTCTCGACACAAGAGCAAGCCAAGCAAGTTGCTTTTATAGTCGTGCCCGTGCCAGATGTCGGGTTTGAGACGCCGGACTTGTTCACGAGCGCGACTGACGATCTTCCAGTCCAGGATTCCAAAGTCATCGACCTCGACGAGCCTTGCTTTGCTTTCGTTGGCTCGCTGACGCAGAACTTCGAAACCTGAGTCGTTCGGGTCACGCAAATACAGACAAGCCGAGCGAAACCCAAGTCGTTTCAGATGTCGAGGCGAGTTGAGGATCGTCTTGTCTGGCCCGCCGCCGTTTCCGCTGACCACGCGCGCATGCAAAACCAACGGCTGCGATCTTGGCCAGGATTCGTATTGCTCGCTAGTTTGACCGGGGAGCGGCTGGTTTGGCGGTACCAGCTGACCCGGCACAATAAGAGGTGCGTCAGCTTGCTTCAAACCAGAGTCCGAGTTTGTTGTCGTCAATTGGTCACCGTTTGAGTTTTCGCGGTTTTGGAAATGGATAAGATTCTTGGCGCTATCGCCTTTTGGCGCTGCGTCGAATCAAGAGTCTCATAGAGATTTAGAATTTGATGTTGGATGCTGCTCCAGTCGTAGCGCTGTTTTGCCAGCCGGTAACCTGCGTTGCCGATTCGCATCGCTTCTGCGGGACTGCTTAGTAAGCGAAGCACTGAGACTGCAAACTCAGTTGGCTCATCTGCAATCAAGATCTCCCGTTCGTGCTGGGCATCGATTCCCTCTGCACCCTTTGCTGTTGATACAACAGGCCGCCGGGCCGCGAATGCTTCCAGAATCTTCAATCGCGTACCACCTCCGTCAAGCAATGGCACAACCACCACTGCAGCGTTGTCGAGATATGAGGTGACCGATCCGACGCGCCCCGTGACTTCGACGCCGACTTGCTCGCCGGCTGAACCCGAAACATCGTGAAGACCAAGAACTCGATTCGTCGGGTTTCGACCGACGATTTGAAACAAAACGCGGGAGTGACGTTGCCGAATGATGGGCAACACTTGATTACAAAACCACTCGGCGCCAACTACATTTGGCGAGTAGTCCATCGCGCCGACAAATACGATTTTCGAAACCTTCGTGTTGCGATCTGATGTTTCCAAAAAATTGGAACGTGCGGTCCCGATGACCGCGCCATTGGGAACGACATGGATTTTCGCGGCTGGCGACAGACGCAAAAACGAATCGCGATCCTGCTGAGAACAGGCAAGCACAATGTCGCAACGATCGCATACCTCCTTCTCTTTCGCTGCGAGCGCTTTTGACTCACGTCGGTAAAGCAGTTTCCGCAAGCCACTGGAGCGGTTACTGGCAAGCTGATCCGCCATTGCCGAAATGCAATTGTGAGAATCGAATACCGACGTGGAGCAATTTAAGTCTTCGGAAAAAGCCGCGGTGTCGAGATGATTGAAGTGCACCACATCGAACGTTTTCGTCTTTAGCAGTTTCTGACTCTCCTTAAACAGAGCGGAGGACCAGTTTTTCAACACAAACAAAGGCTCCTTCCACCTCCAAGGCTGCATCAGGACTTGCGCAGCTGTTTTCAGCAGGCTTGGCGCTGCAACAGTTCGAACGTGACAGATCTTCTCCAACTCACGAATGGCCTCAATGACGTTTTCTTTCGGAGTATGACTTAGGAGCGTGACTTCGTGTTCCTTGCAGATCGCATTCAAAACATGAAACGTCCTCAAATTGCCGCCGTCTTCCAGCGGCCACGGGAACCGTTCGCTAATAAATAGAATCTTCATCTTGAGCTTTGTTTCAACAAGAACGGAAAATGGCGGTTAAGAAAGCAGTTGCCAAGCGAGTGATCCAACCGCCACCAATGAAATGGCAGCTCCAATGGCTGCGATCAGTTTCGCGCGCTTGATTGCCTGGATTTTCTGTGGCACAAATTTCGTTGGTTGGCCAAAGTCCTGGCTTATACCCGAATCAACCGGAGGCAAACACGGAATGGACTCTTCCTCCAAAAACCGGGCTCTTGAATATCCATTGGAAAGAAGCAAAGCGACGGGGCGGCAGAAAGTTCTGGTTTCCATCTTTGAAAGCGTCTTCGTCGAGTAGTCGAAAAAGAACTTCGCCCGCTCCAGCATCTTCGCTCTTGGTTCGCCGGTCGCGTGTAAGCTCGCCCATTGAAAGACTTCGCATTTCCGCATGTCCTGAGCCGCCCATGTCTCGGTCGGATACTCCAGAATTTCTGGCTTCGTCAAATAGGGATACTCGTTTTCGCACATCCAGGCTGCGTAGTGCAGCAAACATGCTCGCCCGTAACCGTACATGTAATCGTGTTGTCCATGCTGGTGCTTGACCCACAAATATCGCCCAAGTGATTGCAGGAAAAGCGTGTAGTACCAACGCCGTTCCGCATCCAACAGGTTTCGAGATTCGATATCGTCTTGCGGATGGATAACACGACGAATCAGTTTCTCCGCTTCGTCAAGAAACTCCTGACGTCCAGTCGTTTCGAAAGCAGCAACTGAAACTTCGATCGCATTTCCTGGCCCTCGTCCGGGACCTTGATAGTCAATGGTTCCACTGGCGCTGGTCAGCCCGGTCCATTGTTTCGAAAGCCAGCGAAATGGAGTTGCTGATCCATCGTCCGCCGCAATGATCCATTGGCCCATACGACCGACGGTTTGCCGCATCATCACCTCGCCAGTGAGAAAATAATACAACCCCAGCCCGCGTGCGTAGCCTTGTTCTGACGCCGGGCCACCACCACAACTTCCAGTCGGATAGCTGCGATGAGTTGCCTTGCCGGCACCGATGTAGTGACACGTGTGCCAAAACTGTCCGCCGTTGTAAGCTTTTTTGTCAGTCGTCGCGTGATAGATATCGATATCAACGACATGCCACGCAAGATCGCGCATCATTTCGATCCAGCGCGGGTCTCCGCCGCGAAGGTATTGAATGCCAAACCCCAGAACCTGATCGTATTGATTGTTGAAGTGGGAAATCAGTGGCGGTTGAGCGTCACTAAATGCGGCTTCATGATCACCGTAGACATCACCAAAGTGACGCCAGCCGTATTGGTCGATCGTTTCGCGTTTCTGAAAAAATGTGTCGTCCCCTTCAATCGCGGCGTCAACAAGTGAGTTGTAGGAAGAGTCAAGATCCGAGGACTTGGGAGTCAGCCATGGAATTGTTCCGCTTTGGGCGACAGCGTCGAATTGAAGCTCAACAAACGATGGTTGGTGCACTGCTAAAACGGCGGAGGAAGCCTGAGAGTCGCTTTTTTGTGAGGCGTCCAGCTCACCGCCAATCCAAAACTGGTGTGTCTTTTGCTCGCCAGGTTGCAGTTCATGCGGGCGATTTGATTCGGCGGGAAACAATCCGACGCGTAGTTCTGATGCCGAAAGAGAAAGCGACTTCGGAAAGTTTTGCCAAAACTGAGGATAGGAAACTGCCAAGGAGCTGCCGTCATTGGATTGGCATTCAACGAACGGATTCGCACGATGGCCTTCGAGTGTTTGTTCGCTTGTGGTCAATCGATAACCACAAAATTGAAACGGAACTTTGCCGTGGCGGTCGACATGGTTGTCGCAGTTCCAGTTTTCTCCCCCGCTTGAATCCTGATACAGAGACCACGGCAAGGAACCAGATTCCAGTTTTGATGTGCCGTCAATCGACCAGCGGATACGCTCCGGTTCATGATACTGTTGAGCAGCCAATGGCTCGATCACAACAGCGGCTTCTGCGATCTCAACCGAGTTCGGATCGCCGAGTTCCCAAATCCCGCCGGGATGAGTTGCCGCCGCGGGATTGGTCAAAGTCAATGTGCATCGCATCAAGCGAACATCGGCGAACAGATGAATTTCGACTCGGCACTCTAAGACGTTTTGTTCACCGTCATCGATCATGTCGCCGCTAGCCACGACCACCGTGCGGATCGGACCCGACTCAAGCATTTCCGCTTTGCCGATTCGAAGTGTTAACTCGCGACCATCGATCAAGCGAACTCTGAGGCGACACTTCCGTTGATTTTTGATCAGTAGAAAGTCCGAACCGCCAAGTGGACCGATCTGTACCTCGCCCCAAGCCGTTTCGACCGCGACAATTGAAGCATCGGAAACGTCTGTTACGTTTCGCAGACGCTTGCCTTCGACGGTTGTCTGTCGACCAGTCTGAACGTGATAAGTCGTCGAAGTCTTGTCGCCGAATTCATTCGACTCGGTATCAACAAGATGCAAGAAATCCAGCAACAGCCATTGAATCGATTCGTCTGCCCAACGAGAAAGTACACGGCTTTGTACCGCAACCTCGTGGCCACTTTCATTGACCAATCCAACTTCGCTTGCGTCGCTCAGCAATCCTTTTGCCAACGGAAAGCCTTGACGAATGGGCTCGGGGCCGCGCGCGACATCATACGGCGTGACGACTTCCAGCGACATGAGCGATTTGGGCGAAACGGGAGTTGGTTCAACGATTGATTTAGTATTCGGCTTTGGCTTGGTGAGTTGGCTCATGAGATCTTCCTTGATTGTTTGAACCAGGCTTTGTCGCAAAACTGCCATAGTCGACTTTCGCGGAGAGGCTGTGATTCTTTGTTTGTAGTACCGCCTTTAGGCGGACATGAACTACCTGAAATGGCAACGATTCCGGCTAAAGCCGGTACTACGAACGGCGCGGCTAATAAAATCACTGCTTGGGAGCGAAATGCGACTCTAGGGACAAAGCCTAATAGTCTTTGTTTGTGGACGTTAATGCACGATCTACATCAGTTGCAGTTTGGTCAGTCTGCACAATGTTCGGACTAACCGATCGATATCGTCGTCGTTGTTGTAGATTTGCAGGCTCGCGCGAACGGTTGGCCCAAGCCCCAAGTGCCTGTGCAACGGTTTGGCGCAGTGGAATCCTGATCGAACAAGCACCCGTTCACGCTGGCTCAAAATTTTGGCGACTGCGTGTGCTTCCAGTCCCTCCATCGTGAACGTCGCCATGGGACCGCGTTGGCTTCCTGGTTCCGGTCCGAGGATTCGAATGCCAGGAACTTCTTGCAATCGCGTCACCAGTTTGTCTGACAAATCTTTGAGACGTTGACCAATCGCTTCCACGCCAAAATCATCGAGATACTGTATCGCCGCGCCCCAACCGATTACGCTTTCGGCTGCCGGCGATCCTGCTTCATAGCAGTACGGCGCCGGTTGAAGCGTCCACCCTTCCAGGCTAACGTCGTCCACCATCTGTCCGCCTTTTGCAACAGGTTGCAGCTGGTCATGCATCGCCCGGCTGGCAAACAAAGCGCCAACGCCGCTCGGCCCCAGCATCTTGTGTGAGCTGCAAACAAGAAAGTCAACTTCGAGACGGCGAACGTCAATCGGATGATGTGATGCCGACTGAGCCGCATCGACAAGTACCTTTGCGCCATATTGATGGGCCATTTCAATCAACGACTCGATTGGTGTTACGCAACCGAGCACATTGCTGACATGGGTAACGGCCAACAGGTCAACGCCGTCTTTGAGCGCTGCTTCCAATGCCTCCATGTCGATCTGTCCCTGATCGTCGACCGGAATGAATTTGCAAGTTTCCAAATCCATCCACGGAACCAGATTACTATGGTGCTCCATGACGGTCACCGCGACGCGTCGAAGACCTTGCAATCCTTGTCGGACGAGGTTGATTCCCGCCGTCGTGCCGCTGGTGAAAATGATCTCGTCGGAATCAGCGCCCAGCCAACCAGCCAACAACGAGCGTGTCTCTTCAAACCGATCGGTTGCGTCGATCGCTTGCTGGTGAACTCCGCGATGGATCGCAGCCGTTCCTTGTTCCAAATACCACCGCATCGCATCAACGACAACTTTGGGACGCAAGGTGGTCGCTCCACTATCCAGGTAGGCGGGTGAACGTTCGTCGCCGCAATTCAGTACAGCAAAATCATTGCGGCAGGCGTCGGTCAACGATGGGGTAGTTCGTGCACAATCGAAATGGGCTAAAGAGTTCATGCGGCGCCTCGTGTCTTAATTAAGTTACCTTTGACAAAGCGAAATTTCCCGCCGGCTTCGGCAGGAATCGTTGTCGCTGTTTTGAGTGAGATTCGAGCCGGCATGCCCAACCATTCGCGGAACGCATTGGTAAACGCAGTCTTTTCAAAGGGCGCATGTTGGCTCTCGACAACCGTCAAATTGAATCGATCGTTGGCCCGGCACTCGACAACACAACTGTCGACACCGGGAAATGATTCGCAGAAATCAACCACGTCATCGTGCGTTCGCCAGCTACCTGAATTGGTAACCAGTACATCATGGGCACGCCCTTCAACGGTCAAGCGTGGAGCGGAGTGTCCGCACGAACAAGGTGTTGAATCCAGATAGCCAACATCGCCGATGCGATATCGAATCAACGGCATGGCCCTGTTCATCAAGTCAGTAATCAGAATCCAGCCACGTTCTCCATCAGCCACTGGCTCGCCCTGAGAGTCGACGACTTCCACGACAAACATGTCTTCGAAAACGTGTAGTCCATTGTGTTGCGCACATTCGCAGG
>CAZJBW010000115.1:0-12639 GCA_964543985.1 uncultured Pirellulaceae bacterium
GGAAGATCTTTTGCTCGGCGGATGTCAGGAAGTGCGGAGTTGAGCGGAGTCGATTGGGCCATTGGATTGCGAGATGTGAAGAGTTGTCAAACGTCTGCTGATCCATCAACAAACTTTTTGTTTGCGAAAGAAAGCTCGAATCTGGCCGAGCATCTCGAAGCCCTCCACGTCAAAGTCGCCCCAGTAAAAAATGGGTTCTGTGGCTAACCATGAAACTTCTCGCATTAAAGAAACGGCGCGGCCAAGTCCGCCTAAGGCGATTCCGCGTGGATGAGGCGGCTACTCCCAATCAACTTCAACTATTCAGGTTTGGTCTCGAGTTTCAGGCAAAAGTTGAAAAGACCACGGGTGCTAAACCGGCAGCCTCATTTCTTGAAATTAAGAAACACTTGGTAAATTGAAGATTTGGTTTTTACGCTGCCATTTGCCTGTTTCGAAATACCCCAACATACTCCTAGGTTTCGATCGAAATGAATCCAACCTTGGTCGCAAGCTTTCACTGGTTCGACGAAGCTAGTCGACCGCTCATTCAAACTTTACTGATTGTCAGTTTCAGAGTTGTCCGTTTGCTCGAATGCAGGGACAGCCCAAATTTGGCTTTCGCCTGGTGAGTCGACTGGTGGCAGTTCTTCAAACAGATTCGACCGGTGAGATGGCTGCTGATAAACCGGATCGTCGCTTGTTGTGTTTCGGTTAAGCGTTAGTTGCCCTCTAGCCCAATCCACCCACTCGGTGCGATCGTCGATCTCAATCAGTTGGCGTAGCAAACCCTCGAGTTCTTCGATTGGATGTTCATTGCGAATTCTGACTCGCAAAAGGTTGCCCAGAAAATGCGCGTTGTCGGGTTGCTGACCCCATGCGATTTCGAACTGCTCAATGGCCTCATCGTATTTTCCTACGGCCTCAAACACGAGTCCCAAGTTGTTAATCGGCTCAAGGCGTTCAGGCATTATTTGAGATGCTTGCTCGAATTCCCATGCGGCCAAGTAGTATTTACGTTGATCGAAATACAGTTTGCCCAGCGTGTTGTGAGCCGGTCCGAATGATGAGTCGCAAATCAATGCCTCTCTTAACAACTGCTCCGCTAGGCATTCGTCATTTTCGCAAAGTCGCTCGATCGCCAACTCGTGTTTTCGTTTGGCTCGCTCGAAGTCCTTTGATGTAGACTCGAAATAACTCTTGTAGCCCAACGAGTTGCTTTTCTGAAAGCGCTGACACCCAGGCATCAACAACCATGAAACCATGACTGCGATCACAAATGGACCCTGATGGAGTGATTTATAGCGCACAGATAGCAATTGGTAAGGAGGACTTTTCCCAAAGCTTGTAGCAACGGGCAGAAACCCTGTCAATTTCACTATGAATTACGTCTAGTTTTCGCTAGCGATCTGTAGGTAGAACACTTCTAAATCTTGCAAAACCCAGGCGTCCTGATTCGAGCGATTGGCTTCCCCAGCTGCATCACTTGCAATTGAAACACTCTCAACGAATCCACCAGCAGTTTCAATGTTCTGAATAGTTTCGACAAGAGTTCGGAACGAACAATTGTTTACAGCGGGCAGATTCAATTTGGCAACTTGATATCCGGTGCTTGGGACAGATGAATCCTTCGTAATACCAACTTGTGAATTCGCAAAATCGGCCGTCAAGCGGTGAATGGAATCTGCTTGTTCTTCAGATAGAGGTGACCGCCGTAGGCTCTGTTTTTGGGCCAGAATCTGATCTGCTATTCTAAGGCATGTTGTATTACGATCTTTACTAGTATTGATCGATTGTTTCGCAATTCCAAAATCTCGCCATTGCCATGACACAATCAACATTGCCATGCACAGGAGGATCGCCGCAATGTATTTTGGGTTCATCTGGAAGCTCCTTCGTTTCTGGAATTTACGAACACGAACTTCATTGCTCCGTTCGACAAGACAGGGCGACCTTGAAGCAAAAAACCAAACTGCCGCAAACGGTTTTGGAATTGCGGAAATGACTCATTTTCAAAATAGCTGCCGGATACTGAGCAGCTGCTCGCAGTCGCATCGATTCTATCGATCGTGAATTGATTCGATTGAGGCAAGGCCTCCAGAGTGTTCTTTAGTCGAGTCTGCAGAGCGCCTAATTCAAACGGTCTTTCAACCAAGTAGTCATTCAAACTGGTGAGCGAGCCAACTTCGTTTTCAAGCCATCTTTTGGCCAATGGGATATTTTCCGATCCTGAAAGCTGTTGAACAATATTATCGACCTGTTGATCAAGCTTTCCAGCAATTCGATTCATCTGTTGGGTTCTCACATGTAAGAACCACGACACGCTTAGCAAGAGTATTGAAACTGCCACAGTAAGCTTTAGTATCCACGAGTCCGAATTGGACTTGTTTGAATTTGCGACCTCTAGATCCAGAATTGAGTTCATTTTTCCGTGGTGAATCTGTTCGGTCATCAAATAAGCCATCGAATGGATGGATGCCGTCTCATCAAGACGAGTGATGTCTGGTACATCAACATTGCCATCGCCCACTAGAAACAACGGCACGTCATTGAATTCGTTGGTCAAGTCATGACCTAGTTCTTCAGCATTCGGGTACCACCGCCAATCTGTAACGACTCCGTTTTCAACAGTCACCAGATCACAACAGGTGTCGTTTTTGATAATCAGTCGCCCTTGCCTCGGGAGTTTTCTACGCTGTATCAACCATTGAGTGACCAAAGCTGGTCGCACCGCGAGTAGGATCTTTGTGTCACCTCCCAATTCTGCCAACGTCTGCATAACAGGCCCGTGAGGCGATGCGAAAACTAGGTCTGATTTAGCGTACGCCGATACCGACATTGCCTCCGCATTCGCCGGGACGAATTCCTCGACCGCAAAAGCTAGTGCAGTTGGTTGCCCGAGCAGTCGGTTATCTCCAGCGAACTTTTGAGAGAACCCGTAGCAGCCACTCAATAGAACCCAAACTGGCCCCTTACTTCCTGCGACATGGTTCTTCAATTCCTTGGCCAGCGCGTGTTCGGAGTCTCGATCGATGATTTCGCGGTCATCGTCGTTTAGCAAATGTGAAAATACTTGCAGTTGATTATGGGAGACGTAAATATGCACGGACTGTTGCTCTGAGATTAATCAAGTGGCGACTTATTGATCACTCGGTTCATTCAAATTCAACCAGTGATTATTGCCTTTGTAACTGACGAGTACTCGGTCTTGCTGCACATCGATCTGCTCAACTTTACAGCCAAATGCCGTTTCACCAACAAACGCTGAATCGGTTTCGTTTCGATTGTTGCGGACTCGTACAATCCTATTCACGTCCGTACCAACAATCGCCAGCACTTTGATCGGAGGTGGCTCAATTACTATTGGCTCTGGAGCAGTCACCTTGGGTTCTGGTTGTGTATCTGGTGGTTCTGGGACTGGGTTTTGGAGTGATTTTTCGTAAAGGCTGCCGAACTCGACTTGAGTCAGCTTTGGCTGCTGGTCACTGATATCCGGCTGAAAAGGATCTAAAGGGTACTGTAACGGATTTATGTAGGGCCACGCGACGAATCCAGCGCCGACCACAAGCGAAATAAGGCAAAACAGATTTGCAAGTTGTTTTTTGAGTCGTGGCGTCACGGCACTACCATGAAAACGTCTGGATTCGCCAAATACTGGTTCGGCGATTAGAGGATGTGGGAAACCCTTCGCGTACCGTCAACCAGTATGATTCGAAGCTTCCCTTATTGTGAGAGGCATTGATCCAAATTGTTTGACTAACGCTCTGATCTGTCAAAACTCGTTGCAGTTTTTGTCGTTGTTCGGCAGTGATTTCCAAAAGTGAGAGAATCTGGCCGACGCTACGCGATGCTTCTTCATTCCGCAGACGGACGATTCGATTGGCGATAATATCTCCAACAACCAAGCTACAAGTTTCGCCTAAGACTTCGTCTGCCGCAGAATTAATGTTAACTCGCTTTCCCCAGCAAGTAATCTGCTTCGTTTGTACCACTAGATCTATAGGGGTTGCCCCGTAGTTTGTCGGCGCGAAAACTTGCCCCCACGATACAAACGCGTTGTCCTTGGCATCTCGGTTGCGCACCTTCGGTTGCAATTCGACCGCGACCCCTTGTTCGCAAAACCTCTTCACAATGGAAGCCGTTTCGTTTTTCCTCTCGGCGTGAACCAAATTCAAATCCAGTTTTGCCGACTCGTCACCGACAAGGATTTGAAGACTTACATCACCTAGCGAGAGTGATAGTGGCGTACCTACTCCATTTTGTTCGATCCCTTGCAATATACGATCCGGTTCCTCTTTTAATAAGTGAAGCAGTAGACGTTGGGAACTGGCGGCAGTCCAGCGCAGTTGGCATTCCTGTTGGGCTTGGATGGTGGAATGTGCATGATTGAAACTAAAGTTCGCGACACTAGCCAGAATCATTGTGGCGACGGCGATCAGCACAATGACTCCCAAAAGCAAAAAGCCTTTTCTCTGCCGACGCAGCTTGGCACACTGAACTCTCTTCACTGAACACCTCCGCCATGACGAAACAGAGTCCAAACGACAGATCTGGTCTTTGAGTTGTCCGCGCGGTCGGCTGACCCAGTGTTGGTTTGGTCGAGATAGGTCACCTTTAGACGCCATCTGCCTGGTGGAACGTCAATGTCTAGGTTGGAAAGATCCTGAATGTTCAATATTCCCCGGCCCATCAATTGCCGGGATGAGTAGTCGTTGATGTTGCCAGTCGACCGTTGTTCTTCCCGTATCAGCCACTCACCTTGTATGCGGTATTTAATCAAGACTGGCAAATGACGAACACTCGCTGTCGATGATTCAAACTGCGAGTAACCATCTATTCGCACCTCATTTCGATCGAGTAACACTGATCGACAATTCGCAAAATCTTGTTGGAATTGGTCGCGAAGGTTGTTCAACCATGTCGCCGATTCAACCGACGATTGAATATCCTCGGCCGACTCATTGATCTGTACAAGCAGTCCCATCGTGACGATCATGACCATCCCAGCCAACGTCATTGCAGCCATCAGTTCGATCAGCGTAAAGGCATGACAACGTTTCACTGCGACACCTCCTGCGGTTTAGGTGCGGACTCCACCAGGTTCACAGTGATCAGAGGACGCTGCCTAATTTGCGAGTAAACTTGGAATTCTACATGGAACACATCGACTCCCGCCAAAACAGCTTGTTGAGTCACTGATGTTTGCCAAGCCAAATTGGGGTAACTGTCCAACCGACCAGATTGGTTGAGTGGGATTGGCTCGGCATTGTTGTACCATTCGTCCAATACAATATCCGCCACTTGAATGGCCGCTACAGTTTCTTGAGCCAACTCAATTTGGTCTCGGTGAGTGGAAAACGCAGAGACAATACCGACCATCAACACCGTCAACAACATAATGGCAGCAACGACCTCTACTAGAGTCATTCCCTTGCGAAACTTCGTCATGTTGTGTCGCGAGTGCATTTCAGTTTCTAACCGTCTCTTTGATTAGTTGACCTGTGCCACCAACGAAAACCCACGTTCGAATCTTCTCTCCAGTCTTGATTTCCAATTGGTAACTGGCCGACATTCCGGTTGGAGAAACATAGAAGCCGTTTGTATTGGCTAATGATCCCGTCGGGCTGGATTGAATACTTTGTCCATCCAGCAATTGGAACTTGCGAATCTGAGTATTGGGAGACAATTGAATTCGTTTCAAAATAGTCTGGGACTGGGCATCGACAATCGACCCCGAAACCAGTTCTTCTTCCAAATCGAATCGAACCTGGAGTGTTTTTCGATCCTGTTTGGCAATTCGTCTAGCTTGCAGGTCCAGCAAAGCCAGTTGATTAAGGTCTCTGTCAATCTCTGCCAAACGCCAAGGCGTCATATACTGAATGGAAAACGCCGTTACTAGTAAACCAAGGATGGTCATAGCCATCAGCGCTTCTATCAACGTAAACGCACTGCGGCGACAGCGTTCCAATAACCGGTCCTCACCGTTCGCACTACCCATCAATGTCAGCACTCGATATATCCTGAGCCTCACCCACACCACCTTCTTTTCCATCCGCGCCTAGTGAAATGATTTCGAATGACCGAGTACCATCACTACTTGGCAGGAAAACAAATGGATTGTTCCATGGATCAATGATTTGACTTTCAGCAAGAATCGCTTCTCCGGTTTCCTCCGAAGGTGCTGTTAATGCCGCCAAGCCTTGTTCGGTAGACGGCAAGCCACCATTGCGCTTAATAAACAGTTCCATATTGTCGGTTAGCTTTTGGATTTGTAACTTGGCCACGTCCACATTTGACTGAGCGAATATGCCGCCAACGTTGTACGCTACTAATCCAGCTAACAGCCCAATGATTAGAATCACGGCCATCAACTCAATCAGCGAAAATCCAGCCCGCCGTTTGGTCCGTCTAGTTGTTTCGGTTGAGTGCATTTCCTGCCTCCAAAATTGGCAACAAAGTTGCAAAAAGAATGAACCCTACAAAAACGGAGAGTCCAATAATTAGAATTGGTTCCAAAACTGATTGTACACGATTGGCCGCCGTTTGCACTTGACGGTCATAATCACTAGCCAAGCGAAATAACATTTCTTCCAGCTGACCCGAATTTTGCCCAACCGCAAATATCTGCGCTACCATTGGCGGCAGATACTGCTGGCGGGCCATGGCGTCCCCAATGTTCCCGCCAGATCGGATCGAGCGCTGGCACTCATGAAGCGCGTCCTGCAAAAGTTGGTTTCGCGTTGTTTTGGTAGCGATTTCCAACGCCCGCAAAAACTCGACTCCACTTTGGGTCATAGTCGCAATTACCAACGACACGCGTGCGATCTCTTGCTTTCGAGACAAATCACCAAGCACAGGTACTTTGGAGATCAACCAATACCAACACCAACGACCCTTGCTCGTATTAAAAAAGGTCGTTGCCATTACCAGACCCAGCAGCAAACCACCAGCTATCCAGTTGAAGTAGCCCAAGAGCAAGTCACTGATTGACTTCAGGATCAGCGTAGGCCATGGCAACTGTCGCCCTGCATCAATCAGATTTTGCAGTAACATCGGCACAACGAACAGCATCAAAAACGTCGTAACAAATAGCGCCACACCCAACACAATCATCGGGTACATCATCGAGCTTAGAACTCGATCCTGAAAGTCTAGTGATCGAGTCTTAAAATCGGAAAGCTGGGTCAACACTCCATCCAGGTTGCCTGTGTTTTCGCCAACCTCGGCCATACTGACGCACAAAGAATCAAAAACGCGTGGGTGACTTTGCATTGCCTCGGCAAATGATGCGCCCGATGAAACCTCGTCTCGTAGATGAATCATCACTTGACGGAAGCCGCCATCATATTGCTTGATTAACGTATCCATTGCTTCCAACAGCGGCACACCAACTGACAACAATGTACCCATTTCGCCTGTAAACGATGCGACCTCTTTAACGTGCTTGGGCCGTTCTGGCAGCAAACGCAGCGGGCTTTTTTGGGGCTTCGCCTCTTGCCGAGCAATCTCCAACACTTGCCAACCTCGTTGCCGTAACATCTCTCGCGCTTCTCGTGGCGAGTTGCTTGCAATCGTTCCACGCATCACTTTCGTGTCGGCGGCTGTCGCTTTGTAAGCAAACACGGGCATAAAGGAAACGAAACGGGGCGAAGTAAAATATTGCTAGCGAATCAAAGTAACTAAATAACAAAAAGCACAGTAAATCTGGATAAAGTCTTCCGGTATTGCCGACTTTTTCAACAGCAGGTCTGTTTATTTTAGGCGCATTCACCGTGAATAGAATTTGTATTCTGTTGGCTTTCGCTACGCTAATGATAACTGGCGAGTCGCTAGGTCAATGCGATCATTCTCTGATAAGTTGTGACTGCTCAGAAAATATTGGAATTGATACTCAACAACTGGGTAACTGCCAGTATTTCACGCGTGGTAGGCCCGAGTACAAAGATTTTTGCAATCCATGCGACACTCGTTCGCCCTATTTCGGCATCTTTGCCGGAGTGACTTTCCCCGAGGATTTTGCTCGCGAGCAGGCAGGCTTGCCTTTCGATCGCTCGGGGGTTTCTTTACTAGAAGGCGGGCTGTACGGAGGATCGGCGGGGATACGCTGGAATGATCGAATTCGTACGGAATTGGAATTTAACTACCGACGTTACTCCGCAGAAGACTGGTTCCAGCAAACGTCCATTGGAGGGTTTCTGCAGACCACCTTTTCTGATCCTGTGAACGGTCAGCTAGAGGCGTACTCGGGCATGGCTAACATTACCTTCGATCTTATAGAAAAACCAATTTACTTTGGTGCATACGCTGGGATAGGCGCTGGTGTTTTGTACGCAAACGGTGATTTCCAGTCTTCCACGGACCTGTTTGAAGTTGAAGATAGTTCGTTCGCATGGCAGGTCATTTTAGGCGCATCCTATCGAGTTTCTTTACGCTCGGAACTATTCGCCGAGTACCGCTTTCTGCAAGCGGATAACCTGCAATTGATCAACCAAACGGCAGGCACCAACCTTGGCGATTTCACCGTCGACTCTCACGACATCGTGTTTGGAATTCGCTTTTCGCGATAAGGTAAGCTTGCAGTCCTGCACTCAAGCGGAGATTCCTAAAAAGACGAGGTTTCCAACCAAAAACTGGTCTGCAAGTCCGTCGATTTACGCCTTTAATTCAGTAGTGCTACCTGTTTTCAATTGCATTTGCCATTGAAAAAGTAAAAAGTTTTCTTCGTTCTCTAAACGATCAATTCTCTGCATCGAAATTGTCTGGGGAACGAAACGCTAACATGTAATCGACGCAAAGAGTTGCGACTAGGTTTCCCCAGAATTGAAAACGCGCGCTTCGAATTTTCTGCAAACTTCGTGCAACCAAAATTCACAAAAAGTTGCTTGAAAAAGAAATTGTGATTGATAGAAATCGTGTGCGGACTAACTATGCGTCACGTAAGTGACCAGAGTTGTCATTCCCTTTCGATATCTTTTTTATCGTTAGGAAACACAACTCGCTTGGAAGCATATTCCAATGGCAACATTTTCTTGGGGAGAAAATTTTGGCAACAAGACGAACATCATTTGTTTGGGTTTGTCTGATTCTGGTTTTGGGTGGCGCTGGCTTACTGCTGGCCGTCAACCAGAACTGGTTTCAAGGCAATGACGATCCAACTCTGCTTGAGCAACGAGAAGCCGAGCGTGAAAAAGAGCGGTTGGCCGAACTGGAAGCCAAACAGCTGACCGATAAACAGGCAGCTTCCAAAGCGCTGGGCACTCCCGAAGAGGAGCTTGTGCTGGTCGGTGGTGTGTGGAGACACAAACGCGATGTGGCGTTTGGTGAAAAAGCTGAAGGTCAAGCGAAAGCGCCGAGTGTTGACGAGGTCCGAGGTCGGCGCAAAGCGGGTGTTGCCGGCGCGTTAAAGGGTGACGAGAACGCTCAAGTGGCTGGTTTGATGGCCGAATTGCAAGGCCAGGATGAAGCGGCGCGGGCCCGAGTAACCAGCACGCGAGTTAAGCCCGAACCATTCAATCGCGAGCAGTTCCTGTCCGATCCCGATACCTACGTTCAAAGGATTCGACCAGCACGCGTTTATGATCCTGCACAACCGGGTCCTGACGTGACTCCGCTGGAGGCACTGACCACGCCATTTCAATCGATCTTGCAGGGCGAGCAGATCAACTTCCGCGTCAAGGCGGACCCGGGTATGCCAGTCGCTTTCTACACTCCGCAGGTTGGCACCTTCGACAACTTGCTCAGTTCGATCACCGTGGTCGCCGACGAGGAGGGGATCGCCACGGCGGCCTACCGCGCCGGACCAGGTTCCCAAGGACTGACCGACGTCCTGGCTGCATCACCAGTGCATTCTGGACAACTGCAATTCCGCGTCATCGTGGAACTGCCCGAGTCTCAGGCTGGACAGTAAGCCCATTGCTGTCTTTCGCTCCCGCGAAAGCAGCAACGCAGTTCCAGTCAGCACAAAACCAAAACAACGCAAAACAAAGATACCACGGAAACTAAGGCCATCATGAATACCAAGACCCAAGCGATGCCTGACGCAACTACCAATCAAATTCTAAGACTATTTCAATGTTTCGTTTTTGTAGTTCTGCTTTGTTGGTTGTTGCCAGCATCGATAGGTGCCAACGAGACAGACGATTGTTGCAACGATCAAGAAGTGGTGTTGGACGAAGTGGCTATGGAACACTTCCAATGGCAAGGTGGGTTGCCAACTCCTTGGATTGGTTACGCCCCACCGTTTATCAACCCTCCAAACACTGAAACATCGACCGCGTTTCCAGCGACCCGCAATGGTGTTTGTTACTACGTGGGTGGTGCTACCGGCGCGGATGGTGGCGGCGGTGCAGGTGGTCCTGGCGGTAGCGGAGGCCCTATCCTGACGAATTTTGAAGTCTCTCTTTCGGTTGACAAGACAACATTGGTAGACGGTGAGAATTTCAAAGCCACCGCGATCGTAAAGAATCTGGGCCCTAACGAACTGCCAACCTGCATTTTGAAGCTCTCTAGCTCATCAACAGACAATGTGGGTAGTCCGGTTCAAGGCGTTGATTGGTTTTTTGTCAATCAAGAACCTTTTGCCGTCGGCCAGTCGATAACTTTGGAGTTCGAGCGACCTTTTAATTTCTCAACCGATACCCTTTTATCAAGCTCAAACTCGAATCAACGAGAGTTCTCAATAGTTGTTGAATGCAACAATGGCCTTGGTAGCGAGTACCTGAAATCGACAGCCCGCTATTTCTGCAACATACCACCTGCTGAAAACCCAGGTGTCTGCACATCGCCGATAGAATTTCCACCAAACACGTGCCCTACGTGACCGACTACGAATCGCGATTGCGATGCCGGCGGTGCGTCGGCTTTTTGTTCTTTGCCCCAAGCTCGTAGTAATTCTGTCCGAAATGACCATTCAATCAGTACTCACCCAGCCGATTCAGGATGCTCCAGCGGCAGTTGCGGTGGCGGCGCGGCTGGCGGTTCGAATGTCCCCAACCGGATGACAGTTGCTCGGAAACTAATTCCAGCCAACCAAGTGACCTACGGCAACAGTAGCCCAGGGATGTTCTTTCTGGATTTCGACCTTCGTCTTGATCTGTACGCGCTCGGTACCCAAGGCAACGCGATCCTGTTCTTTGATCCCGTGTGCGAACAAGTGATTAAGCAGACAGACGATCAGAGCAGCGGCAACTTCCAATCTAATGATCCCAGATACCGAGACATCCAAACTCTGGATGCCCAGGGTAACGCGACCGGTGTGACTGCTGATGTTCGCACGGCCATGGTCGAAACACGTGATGGCTGGCAGTACGAATTTGAAATGGTCGATGTGCCAATCGGCACGGACCACTATCGAGGTCGCATTAAGACGATTACCAGTCCTGAAGGGTTCGCCAAGACGTTTACTTACAAATCGTTCAGTCCCGCAATTGTTAACTCTTCACCTGAAATTCAGACTCAAATTGACACGGTCACTGACCCATCTGGCAACGTAGCCACCTTTACCTACCATGCCGATCAACAGGCCAGTCGCTGGGCGATCTCGCAAATCAAGATCAATGGCGATATGGTCACGCTCGACTACCAGTACAACGCTGATGGACACCTGGCATCGGTCGACAAAACAATGGGACCAACCGGAAGTAAAGAAACAGTCTCGACGTACAATTACGGCGCGGACACTCAGTGGGACGCTGCCTACATTAGTTGGTACGAGCGGATGTGGAACAACGCTGAAAAACGAGACACCATCTACTTGGCCAGCGACTACTTGCTGTGGGATGGCGAGTTGGTAAACCAGTTTGCTGATGTCCTAATTGGTCGCGCCGATGGCACTGGCTATCGTTACATGTCAATTTCAGGCAGCGAAACGACTGATGGCTTGTATCACATCCAGTATCGAGGCCGTTTGATCGAGTGGCAAATCGGCCAATCGATGCGGTACTACGAAACCTGGTCTGCCAATGGTAACGGAGGTTTCGATAGCTACACCGGGAACCTGGAATCTACCTACGCGCATCATCCTGGGATCACTGACGAGCAAATCAGTATGGGCCGTCCACCACAAATGGTGGACGAAACCGGCCAGTCTTATACGGCCCAGTACGACGACGCTGGCAACCTGTACCGCAAGACCCATAATCTTGGCGGTGGCTATGAACAGTTTCTGTACGACGACAAGAACCGATTGCGTTACTATCGCGATCGCGCAGGCTTCGTCACTTTGACCGAGCGCAATGCTCGTGGGCTCGTCGTACGCACAAGCCAAGGTCACGTGGACTTGGACGGAGACGGTAGCGCCACAGCCAGTCCCGAAGCGACTCAAACCACTTATGGCTACTACGCAGATAGTCACGCCAATGCCGGTCTGCTGAAATGGATGCACACTGGTGCCTACTCATCGGGACCAGTTAACGATGCACCAGTCAACCAGCGTACCGACTACGCTTACAACGGCTCCAACCAATTAGTCAAAGTCACCAAGCCACTGGCCGAAGGTCAGTCAACGCGTTCAGAAGTTCAGTACGCCTGGGCTGCTGGTGAAGTCTTCCAGATGACCGACGAGAATGATCAAGTTACCAGCTACAACCGTGATAGTTTGAATCGTATGGCTGAAACCGTTTACCCCGATGGCTCGACCACACAAACGTACTACACGGACAA
>CAZJBW010000116.1:0-8269 GCA_964543985.1 uncultured Pirellulaceae bacterium
GAAAGTTGGAACGGCAAACACCAAGCAGGCCAGGCAGACGAATAGATGTCGTTTAGATACAAGTGTCGTTTTTTGAATGCTCATAAACCGGGTTCCCAAGTCGTTTGTTGTTTGCGATTCCAATTTTGGTCAGCAGCTATTTTTATCACACAGAAAGCGGAATGAAGGGGGTGTCGATCCATTTTTGAATCAACGGCGTAAATGTGTTGCGATATACAAGGCGTGACGAGGCCCGAAGGCCGCCTGCGGTTGCCAGCGCAACATAAGGCAATCCACGTCCGCGTCTAATAAATCCTTGCAATCGATACAGTCGTTGCAGCTTCGAGTCAGGTGTCGGATGTAGGGATTGCAAGTTCTATGAATCTTGCATTCGTTACCAAACCTTTTCTCAGGGTGCACTCGTCTGACGTAGGTTTCTGCGACGGACCTTTGTGGTTCAGTGCGACAAAGAATCGTGCTGTCCGGTAAAGGCAACCAGATTTACGACCTCATCAAGTAGAACGCGGCCAAAACATTCCATGAAGAATTTCCAGAGAAATTCGCATCGCCGCGTTGCCGTGTCTTATATCACCGCTTTTGGTGTTATCGCTGTCTGCGTTGTGACGACGTTTCTGTCGATCCATTCGATGTTCACCGAACAAAAGGGGACAGCCGACTTGGTCAATATCAGCGGTCGCCAACGCATGCTTAGTCAACGCATTCTGCAATTAACTTATGCGATTGATCAGGCAAACGACAAGCAACAGATCGCCGACATTGAACAAGACTTGTCTACGACGTCCGCAGAATTTGACAGTCAATATCGATTCTTGGTCCACGAGTGCCAAAAGCACTTTCAGGACGCTAGTTGGTTGACTGACGATATCGCCGACCACCAAGGTTGGTGTTTTTTGAGCGAACGCGTTTCCGAAGCCGTCGGCCGTTACATGGCCAACCCATCGCTGGGTACGCAAGAAATCAAATCGGTCGTAAACGACGATTTGCTGGGTTCTCTTGACTACGCTACCCAAAGCATCGTGACCCACTCCAACGAGCGGATCCAAGATTCGCTGCAATTGGCGTCTTTGCTATTCGTAATCACACTGATCGTTTTGGTTTTTGAAGCGATCTACATTTTCCAGCCAATTTTGCGAGCCAACGAAACAACCGACTGGGCCGCCAACCACGATCCCTTAACGGAGTTGCCCAATCGTCGAATGTTGAAGATTGAGGCTGAAAAGGCTTTGAGCAAAGCTCATAGCAACGACGCCAGTATTGGCTTTATGCACATCGATTTGGATTCGTTCAAGGCTGTCAACGATACGCTTGGGCACGGTGCCGGTGACGAGGTGCTGCGACAAGTGGCGGCTCGATTGAAACAAAACCTGCGTACGAATCAGCTAATTGCTCGAATCGGTGGTGACGAATTCGCAGTGCTGTTCCCTAACATTACCGATTACGAAGATATGGTTGGGCCTTCGAAACGATTGATCACCAAGTTGTCGGAACCCATCCTGTACAACGATCAAAATTGCAACGTTGGTTGTTCGATCGGTTTAGCAATATCACGCCCTAACGAACAGGATTTCGAACGGGTTCTAATGGATGCCGATATCGCGTTGTACGAGGCCAAGAACAACGGCCGAGGGCAATACAAGCGAATCACTGATAAGTTGCGTGGCGGCTTTGAGGATCGCGAGGCTTTGGCCAAAGAAATTCGCGAGGCGATTGAAAATCGCGAGTTCCTTCCGTTCTTTCAACCGCAAATTAATACACTGACCGGACAAATCGAGGGTGTCGAGGCACTCGCTCGTTGGCGTCGCGCCGACGGGGAGCTAGGAAAGAACGCTGAATTCATTTCCATCGCCGACAACATTGGCCTGCTGAAAGAGATCGACGAGCAAATCCTGGAACTTTCCCTGAAATCGTTCAACGAGTGGAAGAAGCTGGGATTGAAAATTCCTCGAATCAGCCTGAACTTTTCAATGCGTGAAATTGACGACGCCGACTTTGTCCCCAATTTGCTGACCACGGTTTGTGGACTGGGGCTGCAACCGACAGAAGTCAGTATCGAAATTCTTGAGTCTGTGTTCTTTGATGCCGACAACCGGATTGCCGTCGCCAACGTTGTAGCACTAGGCAAGGCTGGGTTCACAATCGAACTGGACGATTTTGGTACCGGGCACACGGCCATTACCAGCTTGCTGGATCTGCCCGTCGATCGCATCAAGTTGGATCGTAACTTGATCCGAGAAATCGAAAGAGTGGGACCGGGCGAAACCGTTACACGGACCCTGATCACTTTGGCCAAAGAGTTAAACATTGAAGTGTTGGCAGAAGGGGTCGAAACGGAAGCTCAGGCCAACAAACTGATTCAACTAGAATGCAATCATCATCAAGGGTTCTTTTACGCCAGGCCAATGCCCAGTGCCGAGTTCGTGAAATGGATGCAAGCCACAACGGATGGTTCTGTCACCACTCAGGAAATCGTCTAACGTCCTTGTGCGTGCGACTTCAGCACCAACCATTCAAAACACTGACAAAAAAAGAGCGTTCAGGATGAGATGTCCTGAACGCTCTTGTCATTGTTGAAAAGTGTGAGCGGCGGCCTCAGACGGCGGATAGGAGAGAAGATATGAGGGCCATTTTCCCGCTCACGATTACCATAATAAGCAAGCACCGTGCCAAAAGTCAAAGTTTACCAAATTCCCCTGTTTTGGTCGTGAATCCACTCAAAATAGCCTTTCTCGATCGTCGAATTGAATCACTTTGAGACGAAAAGCTAGTTTTGAGACGGTTTGAGACCGTTTAGCTGGCGTGGTCTTGGCGATCTCTTAAAGCTAAGATTTCCGCATGAGCGACGAGCAGCCCGAAAACCCAACCAAAAACTACTCCGTACTGGGCGTGTCCAAAGATTCCGCCCAACAGAAGGCCGACCTCGTTGTTACCGAAGAGCCTCTGGAAATCAGGATCTTATTCGGGCCCTCAGAAAAACGCACGATGCGAAACATCTCGATAACGATGCGAACACCCGGCCACGATAAAGAATTGGCTGCTGGGTTCTTGGCCAGCGAAAGCATTTTGCAGACCGCCCAGCAAATCGATGCTATCCAGGTTCGCGGTGTCGATTCCCAGGGCAAATCGACTGGCAATATTGTGCGAGTGGAACTGGTGCCGAACTTCACTTTGGAATTGGGCCGTCTGCAGCGGCACTTTTTTACAACTAGCAGTTGCGGCGTCTGTGGCAAAGCCTCGTTGGAAGCTTTGGCCATCCAAGGTTTGAAACCGATCACTGATGACGGATTCCAGATCAATTGGGCCGCCATCCGCAGTCTGCCTAGTTCACTGAAGCAGCAGCAAGAAACATTCCATCAAACCGGTGGCCTGCACGGAGCCGGTTTAGCCGATTCGCAAGGTCACCTTAAATTGGCTCGCGAAGATGTCGGGCGACACAATGCTGTCGACAAATTGATCGGTCGCATGTTCCTGAACTCGCATACTCCGTTGACCAAATACGCTATGATAGTCAGCGGTCGGGTCAGCTTTGAAATCATGCAGAAGGCATTGGTGGCTGGCCTTCCCGTGGTCGTTGCCGTCGGCGCGCCTTCCAGTTTGGCGATCGATATGGCCATTGAATACAACATTACCCTGATCGGATTTGCATCAGCAGATCGATTTAACGTTTATGCAGGTGGTCACCGAGTCGTCAAGGAATAGCCTGCGATCGGCTGACCGACAGTAAACCGTCCCCTCAATAACCCCAACCTTTGATAACAGCGTTCGACGCAAAAATAGAGAGCGAGTCGATGAAGAGATTTGGTGCAGATCGAGAAAAGATCTTTGAGCTCCTTGACCACGAGGGCGGAGTCACCGAGGAAGCGGTTCGCCGAGTCCATCAACAGACGGGCGTCCCGGAAGCCGACATTTGGGGCGCTGGAATGTTCTACACGCTCATCAATAAACCGGGCAAGCGGGTTCGCATTTGCGATGGACTGACTTGCCAAATGATGGGCGCCGACCAGATGGCGGAAAAACTGACTGCTGAAGGTAAAGAGGTCGAGCGAGTCAGTTGCCTGGGCCAATGCGATCGCGCCCCGGCTACGTTGGACGAGGACATGAAGTTGGTGACCTACGAGGGGCGACCCTACTTCGTCACCGCCGACGATCCCAATCTGCCCATGAACTTGGGCGGCGCTGACGACAAGTCGTACGCCATGTTGGAAAAAGCTCGCCAGATGGGTCCGGAAAAGGTCATCGAACAATTGAAGGCGGCGGGACTGCAAGGACGTGGTGGTGCCGGCTTTCCTGCTCACTTTAAATGGACCTCGGTTCGCAACCAAGTCGATCAAGAACGATACGTTGTCTGCAACGCTGACGAAAGCGAACCGGGCACGTTCAAAGATCGCGAAGTGATTTTGCGTCGCTGCCATTTGATGCTGGAAGGGTTGGCGATCGCTGCCTTCTGCGTGAACTCCAAAGACATTTTTGTTTACATTCGTGGCGAATACGTCAACGCCGTACGCGCTCTGGAAACGGCGATCGAGGAAGCCCAGGAAGCACTCGGCGATATCACCGTCCACGTGGCGCATGGTCACGGTGCCTACATTTGCGGTGAAGAGACTGCCTTGTTGGAGGCCTTGGAAGGTAAGCGGGGGATGCCGCGTCTGAAACCGCCCTACCCGACCGAATCCGGTTTTCGCAACAAACCGACTCTGATGCACAACGTCGAAACGATTGCTTGCGTCCCATCGATCGTCCGCCACGGTGGCCAGTGGTTTAAAGAACTTGGCAAAACCGAAGCTGGCAGCAAACTGTATTGTATTTCGGGACACGTCAATAAACCGGGTGTCTACGAGCTGCCACTGGGTGTCACTTTGGACGAATTGGTTGAGGTCGCTGGGGGATACGACGGAAATCCGCTTTCCTTCAGCCCTGGTGGTGCTTCCAGTGGTTTTCTGCCGATGAAATATCGGGACTTGCCGCTAGACTATAAGAGTCTGGCAGATGTCGGATCGATGCTGGGAAGTTCAGGTGTGGTTGTGTTAAATGACACGATCGATATGGCCCAGGCCGTCGCTTGGCAACTCGAGTTCTTCGAACGCGAAAGTTGCGGCCAATGTGCGCCCTGTCGTATCGGGACTCAGTACCTGCGACGCCAAGTCCACAAATTCCTGGATACCGGCGCCACTGCCGACTTGAAAATGACAGACGACGTCAGCTGGGAAATGGAAGAGGGATCCATTTGCGGATTGGGCATGGTCGCCTTCAAGCCACTGGAAACCGCCAAAGAACATTTCCCGGACGCCTTTCAAAAACGCAACGGCAATTAAAAAATACAACAAGACCAGCGCACTGGCCCTGATTTATTTGAGGAAAGCATGAACGAAATAATCGGAACTGGCACTTTCGAAATCGAACTCAATGGCAAGAAAGTCGTAGCTAGAATCGGCGAGACCGTTGTGGAAGTAGCACAACGGGAAGGGATCGATATTCCAACACTCTGTCACGACCCGCGATTGGACCCCGCCGGCGCGTGCCGCGTTTGTCTGGTCGAAGTCGAGGGCCAGCGACGGATGCAACCAGGTTGCGCTTGGCGAGTGTCCGATGGGATGAAGATTACGACGGAATCGGAACGCATCCAACGTCACCGCGAAGTGCTGTACGGTTTGTACCAAGCCGATCACAAGCTGGACGAAAACGGAGTCCCGGTAGCCTCGCCTAACGAGAATCAATTACGGACGCTTTGTGAAAAAACAGATGTCGTGCAATTGGAACCCGTGCACGCCCCGCGTCGTGGTCGCGATCACGATGTGAATCCGTACATTCAATTTAATGCGGACCTGTGCATCTTGTGTGCTCGCTGCACGCGGTACTGTGACGAGGTCGAAGCGGTCAGCGCAATCACTTTGGCTTGGCGTGGCGGCGAGACCACGATATCTACCGCCGGCGAACGCGGTCTGTTGGATACCAGTTGCGAACTGTGTGGTGGATGTATTGATACCTGCCCAACGGGTGCCTTGATCGAAAAGAAAGCACCTCCACTGGTGCAACTGCAAACCAGTCCGGTCGAGACGACTCGTTCGACTTGCAACTTTTGTGGTGTGGGTTGCCAACTGAACCTGCACACTCAAAACGGCAAGGTTGTGAAAGTGACCAGCCCCGATCCGGGTGAAACGCTGAACGACGGGAACTTGTGTGTCAAAGGTCGCTTCGCCTACGACTTTATCCATCACGAAGATCGCATTACCGAACCGTTGGTACGCGGCGAAGATGGCCAGTTGCACCCCACCACCTGGGAAAACGCATTGAAGGTCGCTTCGGAAGGCTTGATGAAGGTCAAGGAAGAACACGGTGCCGACGCACTCGGCTTCATCAGCTCGAGCCGCTGCACCGGTGAAGAAAATTACTTGATGCAAAAGCTGTCCCGCGCTGCCTTTGGGACCAACAACATTCACCAGTGTGCCGCAACGTGACATGCTCCTACCGTCGCCGGTCTGGTGACAATGTTTGGTGCCGGTGCCATGACGAACTCAATCGACGAGATTCGTGACACCGAAATGATGTTTGTGATTGGGTCGAACACCAGTGAAGCTCATCCCATCATCGCCATGGAAATGAAACGAGCCGTCAAGAACGGATCACGACTGGTTGTGGCCGATCCTCGCGAAATCTGGATGGCCGAAATTGCCGAAAAGCATTTGCAGCTAAAACCAGGAACCGATGTCTGGCTGCTAAACGCAATGGCTCATGTGATCATCAAAGAAGACTTGATCGATCACGACTTCATCAACAATCACTGTGAAAATTTTCAGGACGTGATTGATGCCGTGAAGGACTACACGCCGGAAGAAGCCGAGAAAGTTACCGGTGTGCCGGCCCAGGATATTGTTGACGTCGCTCGCTTGTACGCAACGACCGACAAAGCAGGAATCTACTACACGCTGGGAATCACGGAACACACGCACGGCACCGACAACGTTTACTGTCTGGCTAACTTGGTCGCGATGACTGGGCACTTGGGCAAACGTTCGGCCGGTATGAATCCGTTGCGAGGTCAAAATAATGTGCAGGGCGCCAACGACGCCGGAGCCACGCCGATCTACTATCCAGGTTACCAACCCGTCACGGATAACGAAGTTCGACAAAAGTTTGAAAAGGCTTGGGGTGTTTCTCTGTCACCAAACGACGGCTTGAATCTGAATGTGATGATGAAGGCGATTCAGAAAGGCACGATGCGAGGCCTATATGTAATGGGCGAAGACATTGTGATCTCCGAACCAAATGTTGGCAAAGTCGAACAGGGACTCAACGAGCATTGCGACTTCCTGATCTGCCAGGAAATTTTCCACAACGTGACGACCAGCTTTGCAGACGTCGTGTTCCCCGCCGCCTGCTTCGCTGAAAAAGACGGTGTGTTTACCAACAGCGATCGACGTGTTCAACGAGTTCGCAAGGCGGTCGATCCGCCAGGTAACGCTCGGGCGGATTGGCAGATCCTATGCGACTTCGCGCAAGTCTCAGGTTACGACATGCCAGACTACTCTGGGCCAGCCGAAATTTACGACGAGATGGCTTCGCTAACTCCCAAAGTCGCCGGTATTTCACACAAACGATTGGAACAGAATGTCGAAGGGTTGCACTGGCCTTGCCTGGACGAAAATCATCCCGGTTCACCAACGCTGCACACCGACGGTCCCTTGATTGGCAAAGTTCAATTCCAAGGCGTTTCCTATCGTCCGAGTGCCGAATTGCCTGACCCAGAATATCCATTGGTGCTTTCTACCGGGCGCACGTTGTACCACTACAACGCTGCCACGCAAACTCGCCGCGACCCCGGCCCGGTCGCTAAGCAGCGACAAAACTTTATCGAGGTCCACCGTTACGATGCCAAGCAACTTGGGATCAAGCATGGGCAGATGGTGAAAGTCGTTTCGCGTCGTGGCGAAGTGGAATGCGAAGTATGGGTTTCGCCGCGCGTTCGTCCAGGCTGCACCTGGATGCCAATGCACTTTGCCGAATCCCGCGCCAATATGCTGACGAACGACGCCGGCGATGCGGTCACTCAAACCGGTGAATACAAAGTTTGCGCCGTGCGAATCGAAAACCTGTAACGCAGGCCGAATTTGAAATCAACGTCGCTGGCGGCAACCCAGTGATTTTGGAGATTATCTGGCTTTATGAATCGCAAGCTACTCATTGCTCTGATGATCTTCACCTTTGTTTCGCCAATCGCTTGGAGCAGTCAACAAATTCAACCCTGGCGCGACATCCTCTGAGCTTCGGGAACTTG
>CAZJBW010000116.1:8369-10847 GCA_964543985.1 uncultured Pirellulaceae bacterium
TTGAGATCTATTGTATTTGTTGCAGATTCAATATGAGCAAATGGCTCAGTTCGAGTACTGATCCAACAGAGCATTGCATTCGTCACTAAAGATCTTGATCTTTTCCACTTCGGGATACTCGGGCAGTAGCTCGTCAAGCAGCTTGTGGCTTAAGTTCAACTGAACCAACGCTTCGTTGATCTCATCACGAGCAATCAATGCCTTGGCGATCTTCAGTCGTGCTTCTGCTGCGGTATAGCCAATCATGGGGCGAAGTGGAGTTGGCTTTTCGACAGCTCTGAAGAGTTCGAAAAAGTCGTCTGCGACTGTCCGGCCAAGGTCGACGGAATTCTGCTCCACTTCCATCGTAACCCAAATCTCGTGGGCCATTGATGAGAGGCTATGGGGGACTGCATTTGTTGGTTGGGCTGCGATACATTCGTCGAGCGCGTCAATGGACTCGGCGAATTGCTGGCGGCATTGTTTGAGCAATGGATGTTCCGGATCGACGGGAAGACCCATTTTTCGCAAGTCAACGAGCGTCAACTGCGCTAGTTGGATGCGGCAACGACCGATGTCCTCGAATACAATTGGCTTTCGAATATTATAAACATTTATTAGTTCAAGCAACATTTCCAGTGCTTCGGTGGTGCGAGTCTTGGCGAGATCAAAGTCGTCCGACAGAAGCGCAGCGTTTCCAATGAAGAATAAGGTTCGAGCATGTTCGAAGCCTGTATATTTGTTGCCGTGGTCTCTGTAGATTTGTGCAGACTGTTCCAGTACTTCAATCGCGGCATCGTATTGTTCGTTCTGAAGATTTAACATTCCTTGTTGAAATTTGGCCTGGACCATTATCATTGGGTTCTTATCGGCGGATTGCTCCATTCGGTCAATCTCTTTCCTGGCCTCTTCTTCGCGGCCCAGAAGTCTAAGCGTACCCGCGCGATTACTGTCCACTTCCGCGGCCCACACGACGAGTTCAGGTTCTTCTCGAAAGGGTCCGATAATCTCCGCGCCCCGATCCAGAAACAGAATGGCGTCTTCGTGACGACCTAAATCGTTAAGTACACGAGCCAAACGGGTATTCGCGCGGGTCGTCAGTCGGATCACATCCCTGTCGTCTGGTTCCGATTCCAGCAGCAACTCCTGCAATTCGACCGACCGCTGTGCCATCGAGAGTCGCAAATCATCTGGCAAGTTGGGATCCAAAGCGACCTGATTCACCATTTCATCAATGACTTTCTGGGACATCTGAACGTGGCGATCGGCGCGTTCATTTTGGGCGACCGCATTTCTCCATTGGAAAATCGTTCCGATCAAACCGGCCGTCATCGCTAGTAAAGCGGCTGTCAGTGCAGGGTTGCGTCGGCACCATTTGCCCAGTTTTTCGAATACCGTAACGTGTCGCGCTTTGACTGGTCGACCAGTCAACCAATTGCGTAAATCTTCGGCCAACTCATACGCTGATGCGTAACGGGCCTGGGGCTGTTTGTTCAAGCACTTCATGCAGATCGCTTGCAAATCCAACGGCACATTTGGATTCAACCGCCGCAGAGGTTGGGGCTCGTCTCGTTTGACCGCGATCAATGTTTCAATGTGCGATTGACCGACGATCGGCAGTTGCCCGGTAAGCAACTTGTAGAGAATAACGCCCATCGAATAGATGTCGGTAGCGGGAGTAACATCGGACGATCCGGAAGCCTGCTCAGGCGACATATATGCCGGAGTACCTACAATTGCTCCCTCGGTCGTTTCCAGGATATCGCTGCCCTGCATCGGCTTGGCCAAACCAAAGTCCGTCACCCGAACGCGATCAACGAACATATCTTCGGTCAGTGCCGCTTGCGAATCCAATCGCAATTCACTCTGATCAAGCATTAGGTTCGCAAGTTTTAAGTCGCGATGCATGATGTCTCGCTGGTGAGCATGAGCGACTGCATCGGCAACGGTTGCCACAATCGTCGCTGCAACTTTTGCATCAACCTGATCGTTTTGCTGCTGAAACCAATCCTCTAGATTGATGCCGCGGCAGTATTCCGAGACGATGAATTGATCAGAATCGACTGTCCCGGTTTCGAAAACCGGAATGATATTTGGATGGCTCAGGACCGCGGCCGCTTTGGCCTCGCGTTCGAATCGAGCTCGGGCATCTGACGAGAAGGCATTCGAGGCCTTCGGTACTTTAATTGCGACTTTTCGATCCAGATTGGGATCGTATGCCAGAAAGACTTTCGCGTATCCACCCTGTCCCAACAAATCTTCGATTCTAAAACGACCTATACGGGCTGGTAGAGTACGCGTGGTCGTTCCAGCATCGTGGTTGAGCGTTTCGCCTGCTTGCGGTGTATCCAACAACGCTTCATGCTCAAGGAAGTCGATATCGGATTTGACCGCATTCAGAAATCCCAATGCGTCCTGAACCCGTGCAAGTTCCTGTTGTTGGGCAGCACTAAATTGTCCTTCAGCCTGGAAATTTTCGTCAGTGTTAAATTTTTCGTC
>CAZJBW010000116.1:10947-12373 GCA_964543985.1 uncultured Pirellulaceae bacterium
TTTTCGTCAGTGTTAAATTTTTCGTCGACGTTGTGGCCTTCGTCTGACGTGTTGGGCTTTGACTTCTGATCATATTGCTGCGCCAGTGCCAGAAGCTCATCGTTCGGCTCTCTGCCGAGAGATCCATGTTTCTTCCGTTCGGATGTCATTCACATGTTTCCAAATTGGACTCGCAAATATTCAATACCGCTCAATGGAAAGCACAAGCCCTCGCGCAACGGGCCTATATTATTCGTACAACTTGTTCGTGGTACCGGCTTTAGCCGGCCTGATTATCTTCCGCCTAAAGGCGGTACTACGAACGTGCTTGCGCGCCGGTCTTGTGTTACTCGCAATCTCTCTCTGTGGATTGAGCAGTATTTCGCTAAACAGGCTGTAAAGCACAGACGCCAAAGCCAGACTCAATCAGACTCACATTTTTGAAATTCTTATACATCATTTTCATCGCTCGATTTGAACTTTTCCTCGAAGTTCAAGATGGCTCGGTACCAGAGTTTAGAAACCGCGTCTTCTGAGCGATCCATCTTTTCACCAATTTCTTTGAACGATAGTCGCTCGATATTTCGAAGCCGAATGACTTGGGCATGGTCTTCAGAAAGTTGTTCCAAAACTATGTGAAAGCGATCGATTCGTTCCTGAGCCATTGCCTGACTGGAAGGCGTTAATTGGTCGTCACTCGGGTGTGCATGAAACTGACCGGTCCCTTGAGCCTCGATAGTGATTTCCCGACTGGTGTTCCGCTTCTTAGTTAAAAACGCCCGGCGCTTGGAGTTGATCTCATTAACGACGATCCGTTTCAGCCAACCTCGGAACTCGATCGACGATTCACCTTGGAATTGTTCAAACCGCTCGACCAGCTTGATTAAAGAATTCTGAACAATGTCGGAGGTCCCAATCTTTTGTCGCAACTTGGCATCCATGTTTTGATTTGCGACCAGCTGCAAGAAGCCTTGCATCTCGTTAAGCAACTGATCCCGCGCACCGGTATCGCCATCCTTGCATTGCGGAATCAGCAAACTGACGGTGCTTAGATCGAAATTGGTATTTGCAGAATTGATCGGTATCCCCCACCCATCTACCAAAAGGCCGTAGAAACGATTGTAACCGAGCTCAAATCGCTTGGGAATTCCCGCATTGTGAAACAGACAGTGACTTTTCAAAAAAATTGCAGTTTCGACGTCGTCCTTCCGTATTCGTTTTCGACTAAAACTCTGCTCAGCTTGTTCATTAGCTTTGGTGGATCATCGGTTTTTGACTACGTTTATTTCGATGGTTAGACTTTCCAAGTGTTGGCAATTGCTCGCGAACTGCACTCTCAATTCTGTACCGTTCCGGCTCGGTGATCACGGACGTTATCGGACTAAAGGGTAAGATTTCATGAATCATATCAACACGGCAGTCGTCCTGGCGACCATCTGTTCAGCCG
>CAZJBW010000117.1:0-12370 GCA_964543985.1 uncultured Pirellulaceae bacterium
CTGACGCCATCGAATTCTTCTCAACCACCGATCCCGGCTACGCGGAAGAATTGAAGGTCGAGCAAGCCAAATTCCTTGAGAAATTCAGCGGCCCGTCTGTGTAGCGATGTTTTGTTTCGGTGAAGAACCAGAAATCATCGACTGGCGCACGTTTAATGCGAGATTAATTAAGCGAACCTTCAAATGGCTCGCTCGATCATTTTTCGAATATCGTGGGCATCGTATTCGTCATCTGTCGGGATCCTTAGCAGCGGCAGATCCGCGTCGTGGAACGCGGCGTTAACGAACTGGTCCCGTTGGATTCGATCCAACCGTTCATGTGATGGATCATCTAATTCAATCGCCGCTACGAATTCCAGAGTCTCGTGATCGCACAATACAAAATCGATGTGCTTGGACAGAATTTTATTTAGCCAAGACCGACGGTTCTTAATCCCTTTGGGGACTCGCAAAATATCTGCGATACGAACCATTGCGAAGATTGCCCAGTCATCATCAACGGCCTCCTTCAAGACATGATAGAAATGCAATTCCGTGTTCGTCACCAGTTTCGGGCGACTGGTGTACGGAGTTGCCGAACGACCGCCCAGTTGCTGCAACAGCGTCATTGCCGCGTAGATCATTCCGGCCACCAATAAGACGGGCCACAGTAGCCAAAAAAGATCCAACATACGGTTCACCAGGTCAAACTCACGAACGTAGGCAAGATCCGATTAAATCCGATCATGCCTTGCCAAGCAATGCGGATCGCGTTGACAGGCCGATTTACGACACGAATCGACTGGTCGGCCAGGGCAGTTGAAAGATCACAGTTTGCTCTGGCTGATTGCGACCAGGCTTGTAAAATTGGGATACGACAACGAAAGCATCTTTATGATCCAATCCAGCAGCCCTGAAAAAACGAATTTGGCACCTCTGAGAATCGGTGACTTGGTCATTGATTTTCCAGTCGTTCAGGCTGCGCTTTCGGGGTACAGCGATTGGCCAATGAGGGTCATCGCTAAACGACTGGGCGCCCCATACACGCTGTGCGAAGTCATGCTGGACAAGTTCCTGGTCGAGCTAAAGGAACGCAAACGGACCAGCCATTTTCTGCATATTAGTGACGAGGAACATCCAGTCGCTGGTCAATTGATGGGGGCCGAACCCGAACAGTTTGCTTTGGGAGCAGAAAAGTTGGTTCAAGCTGGTTTCGATGTCATCGATATCAACTTCGGTTGCCCAGTGAAAAAAGTGCTGGGACGATGTCGAGGTGGTTTTCATTTGAGCCAACCAGATATCGCTTTGGAGATCGTTCGAAGGACACGAGACATTGTTCCTGACGAAATACCGGTAACTGTAAAAATGCGACGTGGCATCGACGATACTGACGAAAGCCGAGACAAGTTTTATGAAATTTTGGACGGAGCTTTTGATATCGGAATCGCGGCTATCACCGTGCATGGACGCACCGTTAAACAACGCTACGTCGGGCCTAGTCGTTGGCAGTTCCTTAAAGAGCTTAAACAGCATGCCGGAGATCGAGTGATCTTGGGTAGTGGCGACTTATTCACGCCGCAAGACTGCCTGCGAATGATGGCCGAAACGGGTGTCGACGGAGTCACCGTGGCGCGAGGTGCGATCGGCAACCCGTGGATCTTTCAGCAGACGCGTGCGATTGCCGCCGGTCAACCCATGCCCGATCCGCCGTCACTGTTCGAACAACGCGACATCATCCTGGAACACTTTCGCTTGGCCGAACAACTGTATGGAGAAAACCGAGTGGGGCCGATCATGCGAAAGTTCGGCATCAAGTACTCCATCTTGCACCCCGAACATGCCGATGTACGCAAGGATTTTGCTCGCGCCAAAACGCCCGAAGATTGGCGTAACGCACTCAAAAAATGGTACTCGCAAGACCTGCCGGGCGAGCACCCGGATGGCCGCATGCACAAAGCTCAAGGTAGTTGCGCTTAACACCGAATTCGCTGCAGCCAGCATCTGACGGCTAGCATAAGCATCGCTTGCTATTTCCGCGACCATGGTCATTTGCTACTGTCCCGACAACCATTTTTTCAGGTTGCAATGACAAGGAAGTTGCGATGATTCATTCTAAAATCAATCTACAAACTCGTATTGGTGTTTGCATTGGCCTACTGCTGATTTCGGTCATCACATGTGCTTGTTCAACCAACCGCTTTCTCGGCCTGAACAAAAAGTCCGTCGACGACCTAATGCCCATCGCTTGGGAAACGTCTCATCGCCGGGCGATTGAGGAAGCCAGTGAATCGGACAAGATCGTCATGCTGTGGTTCACCGGAAGCGATTGGTGCAAATATTGCACTCTGCTGGAAGAAGAAGTCTTCCACACAACGACCTTCAATGAATGGTATGCCGACAAAATTGTTCCCGTAATGATTGACTTTCCACGTCAAACGGATTTGCCAGAACAATTGGCTCAACAAAACGAAGAACTGAAAAACCAATACAACGAACTCGTTCAAAGCTATCCCACGGTATTGTTTGTCGATACCGATGGAAATGTGCTTGGCAAGCTTGGGTACATGAAAGGCGGACCCGAGTATTGGATCCAACAGGCCGAAGGTATGTTGGGCTTAGCGTGGTAAATGCCAACAGTCACTCGTCGTTGATACCTGTGGCCTTTAAAACGTAATCTCGATAATTGGTTCCAAATACCAAGACTAGCAACTCAGTCATCAGGGCTAGTTTGGCATCGGTAACAATCAACGCTTCTCCACCACCTGCTTTGGCGATCTTCTTGAATTCGACAAACGCAGTTGGTCGCTTGCAAGTAACGGTTGAGACTCGACCGTTTCGTTCGCTTTTGAATTTCGCAGCTGCCTGAACACAATCATCGGTTTGTTCGACGTAAGGAGGCGCGTCCCTGAACAGCAAGATGACTTTGCACGCGTTTGGACGAAAAGTGTTTCGTGTGGTGGCCCAGTGCATACCCCGATCGACCGCTTCTGGAATATCGTATCCGCCTCCGACCGGACGAATCTTGTTCAAAAACCCGAATAGATCTTCTGGACGATGGGTAAGCGGGACGCCGCTAACCACAAAGCTGCCTGGAATTGCGTCGTCAACAATGTCTTTGTACGATCCGACGCCGATCCGAGTATTCTCGACAACCGTTAACAACTTCGAGCTCATCCATCGAATCTTTTCCTTTAATTCATAGACTTCGCTACCCATGCTGGACGTACTGTCAAAAACGATGACCAAATCCAGACCATTCGCATTCAAGCTGGCAACCAGTCTTTCAAACTCAGCGCTGGTCGCGCCAGAAACAACCTCGCCAGACCCCGCGACGCCCGTTGAACTTAAGTCCTGCAAATTAGGCCCAATATCGAAACTATCCAAATCGACCTCACTGACCAGCTCTTCAATAAAAAGCGAAGAGTTCTCTTCAGCATTGACTTCCACTTCGTCGGGCAATTCAAACTGAAAGTCGTCCAGTTCTTCCATCGACGACACACTTTCAAATTCCAACAAAACCGAATGGTCACTCCAGCTACTCAGGCCCCAAAGCGTTAAAACGAGCACCAAGACCAAGTGAAAGATCACACTGGTCATGAACACAAGATACACCTGTTGATGTTGGTGAGAATTGCCCACGACATCTCCGAAAAAAGTTGACTTCGATCGATTGTGGAAGCTGCGCGAGACGGGTGTCTTCTCATTGTTGGGGATGCACGGGCCACAAGTCAACAAGTTTCTTGTTCCTTAACTTGTTTTGACTGAGCTTGCTAATTCCTTTAAGTCGACCACTATTTCTTGGTCGTCGACCTGCATTTTGATCACATGAGAATGTCCAGTGCGTCCCAGAAATTCCCCCTCGCTTGGCGGTCGATTAAAGGCAATATCTGCATGTTGTCGATCGAACGCAGTCAGCCCCGAAACCGGACAGTAAAAACGATCCTCAATAAAGAACCAATAATATCCACCGATGTCCCCCAAATATTTGACTGAATCCCCAATCATGATACGTCGCTTTCGCTTGCCACGTGTTCGATCATAGATCGAGATTCGCCAGGTCTCTTGCCGAATGGAACTTGCTCCGCCATAGGTCGCTGCATGGACCTGCGCGACCTCCAACACGGTTTCCATTTCTGATCCCGCGTCTTGCCACGAAAAGACTTTGATCGTTTTTGCGATAGGTGCGAAATAGGCATGCCATTTGGCCGAGCCAAAAACTATTCCGATCAGCAGAACGGTACTCAACAGCAACGGCCAATAGCTCGGGAACAATGCGAACAACAGGAAGCTGGCGGTAGCGACGCCAACCAAAAGCAACGTTCGTAGTATGTGAATGAAAACGGCCAAGTGATCGCTTGTAAAGTGAATCTTGAAATGAGTTATCTGGACACACGGGTTAAAACCGATAGTGGCGGAGCCACGGCAGTTGTTGACAGTCCATTGCCGTCCAGCCCACCTGTCGCCGTTCCGTGGCTGAACTTAATGGCTGCCATCGAAAACCTCGGCTATATACCCTCGGGTAGTTGAAGAAGCTCGCGCTGGTTTGACGAGGCAAATTCACTGGTTTCCTGATCAATACCGGCTCAGAATCGAAATGTGACAGAACAATTTCAAATTTTCCCAAACCTTTACTCACAGCCGATGGCCGCTCAACCTCATTTTTCCGTTGGCAAGCTAACGACTCGAGGTCAAGGCAAACGGCCGGCCCAATTCTTTGTTAAACTTCGGGCATGGATGCGAGTTTAAGTGCAGGCCCTTTGGGCTTCTCGGCAACTCGAACAAAATAAAACAACGGCACTGGCCGTTGCTGCCCCGTTTCTTCAAAGAAAGAATTTGACGTGCGAAACAAATTGACAAGCCTGTTGCTGGCTGTCTGGTTGGGCCTATGCGGTTCGCTGTGCGACGACGCCCAGGCGCGGCAAGACAACAGCAAAAACACGGTGATTGTGATGGGTATGATCCACAGCAAACACCGACAGAGTGACGTGTATAGCTTGGACCGACTGAAGGAACTGATCCAACAAGTTGATCCGGATTACGTATTAACCGAGATTCCACCTGATCGGTTGGACGAGGCGGCAAAGCAGTACCGTGAAACCGGCACGATCACCGAGTCTCGTGTGCGAGTGTTCCCCGAGTACACCGATGCGTTGTTCCCGCTGACGAAAGAAATGGACTTTGAGATCATTCCGTGTGCTGCATGGACCAAGGCCATGAACGACAGCCGCCGCGAGACGCTAAACAAAGCCCGCGAGACTCACCCGGACGAAACGGCTGAAATGAATGAGGCTCAAAACCAAGCCTCCGTCAACATTGGCAAAATGGGTGACTCCAACGACCCGCTCGTGATTCACACGGATCAGTACGACGCCTACGTCAAAGAGGGCATGGAACCCTACGATCGTCACTTTAATGAAATGATCGGCGAAGGTGGGTGGGAAAACATCAACGCGGCTCACTACGCTTTAATCGAAAAGGCATTGGACGAACGCAAAGGCGAAGGCAAACGATTCCTAATCACTTTCGGATCGTGGCACAAATATTACATCAAAGAGCAACTTCGCAAACGAACCGATATCAATCTGGTTTCGATGACGGAATTCTTGGGCGCTCCGACCACTGATGGTGACGAACCACAAGAACAAGTCGACCCCGAGGCGCTACTGGCTGGCTTCGCAGCAAAATGGGAAGACGCCAAATGGGAGAAGGAATTCCGCAACGGCACCTACATGCGCGCGACTGGTGATGCAGGCTGGAAAATCCGGATGCAGATCATGCGAGAACTGGTCTCGGCCGGCAAGGATTCCATCCCGGCACTCGAAAAACACCTGTTCAATGATGATACCGAGACTCGCATTTTGGCGGCTCAAACGATCAGTTACCTGGCCGAACACGCCAACCTGGATACTCTGATCAAAGTTGCCAAAACAGATGCCGATTCCTGCGTTCGATTGTACGCGGTCGATGCCCTTGGCATGTCAGGCAAAGGGCCTGAAATCGATTGGGATGACGTTTCGAGCGGCCAACAGAATCGGGACGTCAAGAAACACATTGCCTACGCGATGGAACGCAAAGCCGAAGGTGTGCCTGCTGACCTGGTGGAAAAGCTGGCGCAGTGGAATCTGGACGGCATGGATACAGCCAAGATCGGCGAAAAAGCACCCGACTTTACACTCAGCACAGTCGATGGCGAACAGATTAAACTGAGCAGCTTCCAAGGTGAAAACCCAGTGGTGCTGGTATTCGTATATGGCGATACGTGACCGGTTTGTCACAGGCAACTAGGTCAGTTGCGAGCGTCAATTAAATCACTAGAAGCAACCGGTGCGAAAGTATTTTCCATCGACCCACACGAATCTTGGTCAGCCAAGTACATGCTGAAGGATGCCGGATCGTCCACCGACGAACTGTTCTTTCCGTTGTTGATGGACCCCACGCAAACGGTTAGCGCCACTTATGGCGTGGCTTTCCAAATGCGAATTCATGTCGAGCGGAGTAATCGTCCGGCGACATTCATTGTCGACAAAGAAGGAATCTTGCGTTACGCCAAGCGTGGCGAGACATTTTTTGATCGACCAAAACCAGAGGATATTGTCAAAGTCCTAGAAGGTTTGGACGATTAGAAAGACGACTGGCAAAACCCTTCCGTACGCGGAAGGGTGCAGCCTTTTAACAAAGTAGCCTCAAACAAAGTAGCCTCAAACAAAGTAGCCTCAAACAAAGTAGCTCGCCTCTCCGAGGCGAAACTTAATTAATAACGCCTCGGAGAGGCGAGCTACTTTAGTCGGAACTTGATTCGGATGCAGAAGCGTCTGAGGACTCAACGGCTTCATCGTCCTTTTTCTTCTTCTTTTTTGGGCTGGCTTTCTTCTTTTTTGCAGCCTTTTTCTTGGTGGCTTTCTTCTTAGTTGGCTTCTTACCACCGTCGTCGGAACCGGCATCAGAATCCGTTGAAGCGGCGTCTTTTTCTTTGCCGTCCTCGTCCTCTTCACCTTTTTTCTTCTTCTTTTTACGCGGCGCGAATTCGAAGCCCAGCTTGCCCGAGACTTTGTCCAAAGTTAGGTGAGCAGCGAAATAGCGTCCTTTCTTGGACTTAAAGCCGGGCATTAAATCCGTTTTGCCTTCCACAAACAGCTTGATTGCCTGTTCCGTTGGAATCTCTTTTTCCAAAATCGTCTTGGCGATTCGAACGCCTCGATCTTGTTTCGCCTTTGACATTTCCGGAGCTAAGAAGGCCCGATCGTTCTCATAGACTTTGACCATGTCCGTGGAATCGACCAGGACTGGCGCTTGGCAAATCACCATTTCGTCTGTCAGTTCTTTCAGTTCCTCATCCAGACGATCATCACCTTCAAAGACGAATTCGACCTTCCATGACTTCTTTTTCTTTTCCAGAGTCAGCTCGGCCGAAAAAGGTTTTCCAAAGCGACTTTTGAAGTCCTCAATAGGGCCGACGCGACGATCGGCCATTAGGATCCGCGCTTCTTCCTCGGTCAGTTCATGCGAGGCGATATGTTTTTTCAAACGGAACGCACATTCGGGGTTATAGCAACTGAACAAACCGTCCGACTGTTTGTGAATCATGCCTTCGCATTCGGGGCACGGCGCGTTCAGATCGGGGAACGGCCGGTTAACAATCTCGTCCGTGTATTCTTTGGTCTGGTTAACGATTTTACACGTCATCCCCTTGATCTCTTCCATAAAGGCTTGGCGACCAAGATTTCCTTGCTCCATCTGCTTCAACTTGTATTCCCATTCACCCGTTAGTTCAGGCGAACCCAGAGTATCCAAACCGATATCTTGCAGCAGATCGACGAGTGCCAGACCTTTGTTCGAGCAAACCAGATCTCGCTTCTGTTGGTGGTGACGGAAGACGTATTTTTGCGAGATCAATCTTTCAATAATTGCGGCGCGAGTGGCAGGAGTACCCAAACCACGTTCACTCATGGCCTCTTTCAACTCCTCGTCTTCCACACGTTTACCAGCCGTCTCCATCGCCGACAGCAATGTACTGTCGTTGTAGCGAGCGGGCGGTTTCGTTTGGTCCTCTTTCACAAACAGTTCCTGAACCTTGGCCTGTTCGCCGTCATCACAGCCCACCAACTCGTCTTTCTCCGAGGCCACTCCGGCCTTGCGACCATACACTTCCAGGTAACCTGGCGAGACCAAAATCTTACCGGTGGTTAGAAACGAGTCCTGTTCGATGCGAGTGATTCGACGGGTCAATTCGAACTCGGCATGTGGATAAAAAATGGCCAAAAACCGTCTTAAAACCAACAAATAGATCTTCAAAGCGGCTTCATCTAACTTGGCCGATGGCAATTTTCCGGTGGGAATAATCGCGAAGTGATCGCTAACTTTTTTGGTGTTGAAAATCCGTTTGTTAGGCTGCACTCGATCGTTTTCCATGATCCATTTTGCGCAATCGGCGACCGTTTGCATGTATGACATGTCCAACGATTTTTTGGTCTTCGCGTCGCCCAGACTGGCCATATTCATGACCGTCGCTTTGACTTCATCAACGTAATCTTCTGGCAGGTACTTTGAATCAGTACGCGGGTAAGTCAACAGCTTGTGTCGATCGTAACAAGCTTGAGCCAGTTGCAGAGTTTGCCGAGCACTAAAACCATGTTTGTTACCCGCTTCGCGTTGCAAACTAGTCAAGTCGAACAGCAGTGGTGGAGCTTGTTTTTGAGGCTTCTTGGTCTCTTGAATCGTACCGGTTTTGCCTTCGCATCTGGCGACAACTGCCTCGGCCTCCTCCTTGCTCCAAAGTCGTTCAGCCCGTCGCTGAGGGAACTCTTCTGACTTTTCAAAATCTTCACGAAACCAACGAGCATCGTAGACGCCGCGACTAGCTTCAAACTCGCCGCTGACCTCCCAATAGGCTTCAGGATTGAAGGCCCGAATTTTCTGTTCGCGTTCCGCCAAAATCACCAACGTAGGCGTTTGCACTCGCCCTGCCGACGTGACGTTAAAACCACCATTACGACTGTTGAATGCGGTCAGTGCCCGAGTCCCATTCAAGCCAACCAACCAGTCGCTTTCACTGCGACACATCGCGGCGTCGGCCAAATTGTTCATCTCCTGATTGCTGCGCAGATTTTTCCACGCTTCCTGGATGGCGTTGTCCGTCATCGACTGCATCCACATCCGTTGGATATCGAAGTCTTTATTCAGGTCCGCCAACTTTAAGACGTACCTAAAAATCAACTCGCCTTCTCGCCCCGCATCGCAGGCGTTAATGACTCTGGAAACGTCTTTTTTCTTGAGCAGCCGGACCAGCAACTTGTACCGTGCTTCACTGCGTTCAATTGGCTGGAGCTCAAAATTTTCTGGAATGACCGGCAGGCTTTTCATACCCCATGGCAGTTTTTTGCCCTCGGGCGTCAACGGCATTTTCAATTCGACCAAGTGCCCCACAGCGGACGAGACAAAGCCCTGGTCATTTTCGAAGTAGTCTTTCTTTTTCTCGAACTTGCCCACACCGGGTAATTTGCCAAGTACACGAGCCAAGTCAGTCGCCACACTTGGCTTTTCGGCAATCACCAGGAACTTTGACATGAGTTCTTTCTTTTCGTTCGTTTTACAAAAGTTCGTTTTTTCAATGAAAGATCGATGGGAATCCGAACGCTCGGTCCCAAAACTCGATTCACTCAGTTCACTTGCCACAGAGGCGACATTGGTGTCGCCAGAGGCTGAAATCGTGTATCAAGGTATCCGGTTGGCCAAAATTATCAATAAATCATCAGAATGCATTTGACGTTATCGATGATTGGGATTGAACTTAGGCCGTCAAATTCTAAAATCACGGTTTGGTAGACGTCACGAATTGATGCGATTTGTACGCTTGTGAAACGTCTACTAGCAAAATTGGATAATCTTGCTGGCCAATGCTTGTCAACCCCACGCAAGCAAAACCCAGCTCACTTAGATAAGCGTTAAGGACTCCTGCGGATGGCTACCCCCCTGAACTGGTTTCGTCGCAATCAAAAGGGCATGCTGATAGTTTTCGGCGTACTTTTGATGGCTGTTTTCGGACTTCCCAGTGTCTTTTTCTCAATGACACCCACTGGTGGTGGAAATTCAGAAATGGCCGAGCAAGTCGTGAAATATAGCGACGGAGCATTTACTCGCGGCGAATTCCGTGACGCCCGGTCAAGAAACGCCCAAGCTTACCGGTTTTGCAGCGAGCTGGCTCGCCGTGGCAGCGAAAATGGGCACCGACCAACCGTTCGCCTGTTCGATCCAATCGACACCTCGGGATCAGACGAACAAGTAAATCGCCGCGTGATGATGCGAGTGATTCAAAAACGCAAAGCCGCAGAAATGGGCATCACCGTTGGCGATGGTGCCGTTCTCGATTACCTGAAAGGGCTGGGCGGCGACGACCTGAATCGATCTGACTTGGAACAATTTGCTTTTGATTTGTTTCGAGGTAATCCAGACTTCGTGATGCTGAATCGACAAATCAAAGATGAAATCGCCATCGAGCAGCTGACGAACGTTGTCTTTACTGGCTTGCCCCAAACACCCAGCTTGATCGAAGGCTACGAAGATTATTTGAGGCTGACAAAACGACGCACAGCGTCGGTCGTTAAGTACCCTATCGATCGATTCATCGACAAAGTTACCGGTAGCCCAAGCAACGCCGAGATGCGTGAGTTGTTTGCAAAAGGCGAATACGATTACCCTGACCTTTCACACATAAAACCCGGTTTCAAATCGTTGCGCAACGTGCGAGTCGCCGTGTTGACGGCTGACTACAACGATTTCTTGACCTCAGCGAAAGCTTTGGTTCGCGAAGAACAGATCAAAGAGCTGTACGACCAAATGGTCGCTCGAAAAGATCCGACGGTTATGGAATTCGTTCCCGAAACAGAAAATGCTAATCCCGACGACCCGGCCCCCGAATTGAATTTGGAGGGCGATCCTGAGGCCGCTCCGGCAGTCTCGCCCGAGCGAGAACCGGGCATGGAAGAGGAAGGCGGAACGCCAGAAGAAAATGAAGGTGCCGAAGCAAATAGCGAAGGCAGTGAATCCGCCGAAGGCGAAAATTCCGAAGGGGACGAAAACGAAGACGGTTTACCCAACCGAGGCCCCTCTTTGGCCAATGTCCGACAACAAGAAGAGCAAGAAGGTAGCCAAACCAACGAAGCTTCCGAAGGGTCTGAAGGATCCGAAGCGACTCAAGAAGGTTCTGACGCCACTAGTTCAGAACCGGCCGAGCAAGTCGCTGGTGAAGTCGGACCTCAAGAATTCCCCGACGCCGTTCCAGTTCCCGAAACGGTTCCACAGGACCCCAACGCCGATCCGACCGCCGGATTGGTTGATGACTTAGGTATACGGGAACGCCGAGTGAAAGAGTTGGACGAGGAATTGGCTGATCGCCTACGTAGCGAAATTGCTACCGACATCGCCGAAGCCGAAATGGGTAACTCAATTAACGAAGCTATGGGTGACCTCATCGATTACAGTGGTGACCTGGAAGCGTACGAGGCATCTCTAAATCTACCTCGCGATGAGCGTGAAGAAAAACCCGACCTGATCAATTTGGCAAACGTCGCCAGTCGTCACAAACTGAAACTTGTGCAAACCGACTTAATGAACGGTAACGAGTTGTCCGAGACGGTGATCGGTAAAATTCCTGTTCAGGTTCCACCCTACTTTGACGGCACAACCTATCGCGTCGATGCTGAACTGGCCCCGTACCTATTCGCTCTGTACTACCAGATGGACGAGTACACGCCCGAGACGATCGTCGAATACCGCCAACCAGGCGTCGGCATGCCTTCATTCGAAAAACCTAATCAACACGTCGTCCTGTTTACCGAAAAAAAGGACCCAAAAGTTCGCACATTTGCCGAAGCAAGCGACGACATCATCCGCTTCTGGAAGTACCAGCAGGCCATTGAGTTGGCCAAGCAGGCTGCTGCCCAAGCTGCCAATGAAATTAACACCAGCGGTATGAATCTGCTCGAGAAGTACCCAGCAGACACGATGGATATCGGTGAATTCACCTACCACTCGTCGGAACGACTTTACCCGCTGCTACAACCCATTGCTCGCCCTCAAGACGAGCAGATTCAAACTGGCGAAGAATTCATGAATGTCGCTTTTAGTTTGGAGATTGATAAAGCAGGTGCGGCAGTCGATGGAAACCGAGACAACGTCTACCTAATTCAGATCACAGGTACCGAAAACCGCTCAGACGAAGAATTGCGAAACGCTTTCTTCTTGCAGCTGCAAAGGGACCCGCAAGGCAACATTGGGCAACAACGTTTGTTCGGCAATGATTTGCAGGAATTCCGCGAAACTTGGTCCGACCAAATCGACGAAGAACTCGAAATCAAATGGCTTGGCAACTAACCAAAGCCTTCGGTCCTTAGAC
>CAZJBW010000118.1:0-12334 GCA_964543985.1 uncultured Pirellulaceae bacterium
GACAAAACAGCTCCATTAATTCACGAGCATAGTTCTCGTTTGGCCGAGTCTTTCGATTGTCTTGGGAATCCAAGTAAATCAACATCGCCACGTCTTGCGAGATCCCGTGAACCATTGGCTTGAAAGAACCCAAGGCGTGCTGACGAAGCAAACGATTCTGAGTCAACATGGCTCGCGAATTTGCCACTTTTTCCGCGCCCGTCGCAAAATGCCCGTGCCAAAACAGAGTCGTTTTTTCGAGCAACTGGCAAGGCGTTTGCAACATTCGCAACAACCACCATGTTCCCAATTGGCGAGGGTCCTGCGAACTGGCCAAAACGCGTTCCATTGGCGCTAGCGATTCGTCAAACGCTTGACGATCAGTCATAGAAAACAACTGATCGATGGATTGCGAGACACCTGCACGAACCATCGACTGCAATTCATCCATCGTGGCCCCAAACCCGGATCGCCGCACTAGATGAGCTGCACGCTTGATGTCCCAAGGTTCCTGATCGTTTGGCTGCCATGGCTGCCAAGCCGTTTTTCCATCAATGTCGTTGTACGACATAGCTGTCGAGTCCTTATAAGCTTGAATTCTCAATCGCAAGAATCGCCCGTCAAAACGAACGGTTATCGCTGCGTCGAGCGAAAATCCAATCGAAAATCTAAATTCATCGACTGGTCTTGGATGTGATAGTCCAGTTCGCTTTTCTCTACGCTTTCCAACAACTCCAGAGCGATTTTAATTTCTGCCTCCGACTGCTCTCGTGACTTGCCACCTTCCAGCATCGATTGAGCCACCATGCTTTCACGATTCATTTCCAGGATGTCTTTGAGTTTGGCGGCATCGATCGTTACGAAAGAATGCGACAAGGATGTTTCGGAATCTTCGTCCAAGCCCTTCGTAGCCTCAGCGATCTCGCGTGCCAACTGTTCGGAACTGGAGATAACAATGTAGTCATCTTGAAACGCCAGGGCAGGTGAAAAGTTGTAGGCCAGCAGAGTCTTGTCTTCGATGTCTTCCAAGTAATAGTTGGCCGACGTAATCCGATATCCATCTTCGCGAAACGACTCGACATCGAATTGTGGCAAGTTGTTTTCATCGGATAAGTTGAGAATCGCAATCACGCTGTTGAACGAGACTTTGAATTGCCTGGCGCGATCCGGATTTTGAAGACGACCCACCAGTGCGAAGGCTGGCACTTTTACCACCGGGTCGATTCCATCGTTGTAGGTCTGTTCCTTTACGATTAGCCGCACGCCAGGATGCAGTTCGCCAAGAATGTCTTCCCCAAAATCAGTTCCGCCAAATACCGTTGATAACTGACTGTCAACAACCGCCAATTCAGCGATCACATTTTCTGGGAACAGATCTTCCTTGGATTGCCACCATCCTGAAAAGTTTCTGTAGGCGACTATTTGACCAATGGCATCTGGAATTTCCATCAATCCCGGGGCACGCCCAAGCGCCTGGTTGCCAAAAAAGAACTCGCGTTGCGAACGGAAGTCAGTCGACTGAAATGGCAATGCGGTTTTGATGGTCAATTGTTGATCGTTCAGTTCCAACTCGGCAGACAAAAAATCGGCATCTTCAAAGGCTTCCAAGACTCCTCCCAGCAAAAGTTCAACAGCAGGATTGTCTGTTGTGCCAGCGAACAGGTCGGGAGCAATTCCGCTTTCACGAATTTTCGACAGGTCCAAAAAAGTCCACGCATCGCGATCTCCGACGATCGTTTGGTAAGCATTCGAAAAGACCTGACCGGCCGCCAACGTATCCGTCAATTGCTTTTCGCCGATGACCCCATCCAACAAGTTGTCCGCAATCGTTTTAGCGAACTTCGTCTTGTTGGAAACGATAAACCAACTACCAAATCGCGCAATACTCAAGTTCTCGAACTTGGCGACTTTACCGTTGCGATAGTCTGAAATTTCAAACTGATCGTCGCCACCGAACGACTTGACCATGCCCAGCAAGGCACCGGCAGATTTCTTCAGAAACGCTTCGTCACTCGATTCAAAAACCAAACCGAAGGACTGAGTATCTGCATCCAATCCCACGAACAATCCTTCACTCGTTAACTTCTTCAAAGCCGGTAACCATGACTCGCCAACTTGACCTTCCCAAAACGCCAAACCTAATTTGGCACTTCTCATATCCTCACTCTTCAATGCCTGTTGAATCGGTTCCAACATTTCAATTTTGGCTTTGACTGGGTGATTCCATAAATCATCAATCAAATGGTCCGGGCTGAGCACTTGGAGGTAGAAATCGGTCGAACCGGGAAAGATCATCGGCCCAACATTCTTGGGAGACTGTGCTCGCAGTTCGACGGCGAAGCAAGCAAACAAGCAAACGCTCCACAGCCAACCTATTTTGATGTTTGTCGCCCCAGCTTGGACTTTAGAATTGAAGCGTGATGACATGAATCTCCCCTTCATTGACGGCCACTTTTTTTGTGCTCTCTGCAACCATCTACCTAGTTCGATGAGACGGTGTTTCAGATTTGTTACGAACAGCTTACCGCAAATAATACTTTTGAGTTCCTTGAAACCCGGGTCCCTGAAACCGCTTTTTGAGGCAAAAAGCAACATTTTTGCACTTTTGCACAAGACGGAAACCTAGCAGAAGCAAGCACAAAAAAAACCCATCCAAAAAGATGGGCGCATGCAAAGGCCCCGACGGCTGAAGGGGGACGTGAAGTGCCGACGGGGCCTATTGCTTTGTATGTTTGTTGAGTAGCAGGAAGCGAAGGAGTCAAAAGGTCGTCGATCGATCCCGTTGATCCCACAAGCTGCAACTAAATGTCACTCGATATATGGAAGATGTCACCAATCGATTTATCTTTCACAAATTTTTCCGATCGATTGTGTTGTTTGTATTTTGCCCCGCTGAGCCACCGAAAACTTTCCCCACTGGTCAGCTTTGTACCTAGGTCGCCTGCTTAAACCACGACGCTGCATCAACAACTTGTGGGGCAATAGGGCAACGCAAGCTACGCTCAGCAGGAAACACAGGGCGGGCGAGCCTTCGCCAATAATTCTCTAGGCACTATATAGATGCGTAAACGAAACCACTTTGGCCCAAACAAAATGGAAATAATGTCAAGTTTTCGAATAATCGTTGAACAGCCAGGAAGTTTTAGGACGTTTTCGGTGGAGTGCCGATACAGCTTTATCGGCAGCATCGACCGGACCGGCCGGTGAAGATAGTCACGCTGCTTGATGTATCCGGATCAATGACAGTCTACGCTCGGGTGAGACGTTCGAGTTTCCAAATTGGGCGCCGTTTTACGCTACGTGACGGGCGAGGTAGATAACGGCGCACACAACTTCCCCCTCCAAAGCCATTCGTCGAAATGGCTTTGGTGGGTATTGGCACACCATTCGGTCAGTACGGAGACTGGCAGAGGTTTGTTCGAAAACGGGAGCGAGCTGCGTGAAGTAAATCAGCGAGATGGTCGTCAAGAACACGCTCGCCCCCGAGACTGACACGAATACGCAATCTGCGTGCCAAAACAATTACGACCGTTTTTCAGCGTGTTTTCCCTCTGAATCGAAACCTACGACGCTTCGAAAATCTCAAAACGCGAACGCTGTCGCGATTTGAAAATAGCTATCACCAAGGTCAAATGGCTCGTCTGAACCTAGATAGTCTGAGACAGGGCGGCGTTGTCAAACGGGTGGGACACGATTGACCTACCGTTTCCAAGGTCGACAATACCGACGTCCACGGCAATGTTGTCGACGGAATCTTCAATAGAACAAAACTACTTCGCGCGAGGGGCGACTGTGCTATATCAACTTGTTGTTCGCTGTTTGATCTGCTCGTTTGCGATGCTCCTGTTTTCCAACACCTGCCTGATCGTGGCTTGGCAGGACCAACACGAATTGGATCGAGAACGAAACCGGTTGTCTGATGTCAAGCTTTTTGAGGCTGCCAAAGACGTTATGCAATTGGAAAAGATCATGCTGGACAGCCAAGTCGATGATCTAAAAATTCCAGCTTACGTATTTCAGCCCCAACAAATCCGCAGTGATGGCAAACACCCAGCCCTGGTTTGGGTGTACGGCGGGATTCACGATTACTTTGGCACCAACTACTTCCCCTTCATCAAAGAAGCAACAGAACAAGGCTACGTCGTGATCGCTCCCGAATATCGTGGAGCGTCGGGTTACGGAAAAGAATTCTACGAAGCGATCGACTACGGCGGATACGAAGTCAACGATATCTTGGCCGCCGCCAATCACTTAAAAACTCTAGACCACGTCGACCCAACCCGCATCGGAGTGATCGGATGGAGCCACGGAGGCTACATTTCTTTATTGGCGGTACTGCGAGAGAAATATGACTTTGCCTGCGCCGTGGCCTTTGTACCAGTGACCAATTTGATTTTTCGTCTCTCGTACAAGGGCCCGGAATACCAAAAGACTTTTACCGCTCAGAAACGAATCGGCGGGCTGCCCTTTGAAAAGAGAGAGATCTACGTGGATCGCTCGCCCTTGTATCACGTCGACAATTTGCAGATTCCTTTGATGGTCCAAGTCGCCACCAATGACGACGATGTGGACTTCGTGGAAGCCGAAATGTTGGTCAATGCGTTGCGTGCCAAGAAACCTAAACTTGCCGAGGTGATCGTTTACGAAGACCCGGTCGGCGGTCACTACCTAAATCGACAAGTTGACTTGCAAACTCTAAAACGCAAAGACACGACCGTGCAAATCGACTCGTGGGCACGAACTTGGCGCTTTCTAGCCTGGCATCTTCGCGAAAAATAACGGTGCGGCAGATTCGCCATCTTCTTGTTCAATGCTGGCCCCGTGGTCTGCCCATCTTGCGTGATTAACGATAGTAGTCCACTTCGCGTGGTTGGACTCCCAGCTTTTGGTAGTTGAAACCAGACTTCAAAGGTTTGTACTCGCCGACGATTTCAACCGAAGCTTCCTCTGTGATTTGGTCCTCCATACCAAGCCCCCAATAAACCGCATTGACCGTTAACCGACGCACGCCCTCGTTTTCGAAGTCTTTGGCCGAGCCCATTGTGAAATGGAAGATTCGGCTATCCAGTCCATTGTTGCCTCGCCACGTTTTTGTCCAAGCGATAGGCAGTGGCTGCTTTTTCGAATTGGGTTCGGAATTCGGATTCAGGTCCACCAACGGTTGCCCCAAGACCAACGCTGTGCAGTCTGCGGGAAACGGTTGCTTATCGTTGTGGCAACGATAGACATCGGAAGGTCCCCAAATGTCGCCAACGGATGTCAAAATTGGATGCCGCGACTGCTGCTCGACAATGACACCGCGAGTCGATTCGCGATGCCAGCCTCCGTGGTGTGCCATGAACCGACCACCTAACAACTCACCCAAAGGAACACTTTTGTGATCGACCTGATACGGCGTCACTTTTTGAAAACCGTGATTGGCTGTTCGCAAGGCCAGTATCGGTTTCCCCGCATCGAAGTAGTCATAAATCATCTGCATTTGGGAATCAGGCAAATGCATAAATCGAGACAGCAGTATCAGCGCGTCGGCATTGGCAAGCTGCTGAAGTCCCGGAATATTGTGTCGTTTGTCAGGGTCTTTTAATGGAGCGGGCAGGGTAGGATCCACAAGTCCCTGCTCGTTCACCGAAAACAGCACGGTGCAATCAAATCCGTGATGTGTGGCCAGCACTTTGGCCAACATGGGCATCGATTGTTCACTGCGATATTCTTGGTCGGCGGCAATCAACACCACATGTTTTCCGTTGCCGGGTAGATTTTCGGCACCCTTAAACGTCAACCATCGTTCGTCGGTCGATTCCTGTGCTGAACTTTCCAATTCTTGTATCCAGACATTTCGAAACTGGACCGTGTTCCGATGTCCCTGCAACTTGATCGGCAATGCCTCGGGCCCCTCATTCTTACCCGCACCCGTTTTTCGCTTGATGGAAACGGCGTCATGGATTAGATGGCCATTGTGATAGACCGTGATCCGTGCATCTTCAATTTTTTGTTGACCTGCGAACCGCGCTGCGTGAAATTCAATATCAAAACTCTGCCACTGACCGGCCGGTTTCGAGACCAGCTGGTCTGGCTTTTTTAGCCCGTATAAGCAACCACAATCGTCAAACTTAAAGTCAGCCGGTTGGACGCCAAACGAGTTCAAAATTTGCAGCTCGTATCGTTGTTGAATGTAGACCCCCGAGTTGCCGTTGCGTTCTCGCGGAACGTCACCCGCATCATTCACATTGAATTCCAAGTGCATTCGAAAATCGCGATAGTTGTCGGGTGTAACAACGCCATCCCATTTTGGCGAGGCGGTCAAAACGCCGTCCTGAAACATCCACTCGCTTGCCACATCATCACGCTCGGGAATGAACAGCGACCCCTGCGGACCCACCAGTTGCAAGGCGTCATCCGGCCGAGTGAACTGAAAATCTGACTGACGCAACTCGTCAGAATTAGACCCTTTCGTATCCGACTGACTCTCCGACGGATCCAGGTCCGTTGCCTTAGGGATCTCATTCAACGTGTAGTAGGCACTCGTGTGCACCAAACTTTCGTCCTCCTGATCCGAACGCATTTCAGGCATGTAAAAATCATGAACGTGTCCTTGAACGAGTCCATCAACCCGAATGGTCACTCGCAAACCATCTTCGGAAACTTCAGCCGCCGTCACTGTCGGAACGGTTTGGTCGACTTCCGGGCTACCGTACGCTTGGCGGTAGAGATGAGTAAAAGTCTTCAGTTGGTAGGTACCCGGGCGAGTGGCAATTTCACGATTGACCGGCTTAGTAAATGCGATTTCAAAACCGTCTGACCGAGCTTTGATTTCTTTGATTTCGAAGGGCACCAATCCCGTCCAATCCAATCGTTGCATGGCATAGGCTTTGGGGCCTCGCACAGGCCAACCTCGATTCGTCCCGCCAGCGATCAAGTTTCCATCTGGGGCAAACTGAACGGCCAACAATCCTGTTCCAAACCCTTCGCGAAATGGATAGCAGGCTCCTTGCCAAACACCATTCACCTTTTCCGTCGTCGCTCGCATAACCACGCCCAGGCTGAAATCAGCTACGAAAATTTGATTCTCAAACGGTCCAAACTTCCCACCCGTCTTGTCGACCATAAAACCTGAAATGGAACGGCCCATTCTTTTGTAGGGGAACACCACGGCGTACGGCACCAACTGCTTGACTCGCTGACGCTCAATTTCCATTCGCGATGGAGTATTAGGAACTGTGGGAGTCGGCCCCATTTCTGGCGCTAAGTCGTACCAATTGAAGCTTACGGGATGCCCCATAAAGCCACCTGGTTGCAGCACTTTCAGAGAACACGAACCGTTCCATGGGCCCTGACTTTCCGAATAGAACATTTCGCCATGTTCATTGGGTCCAACGCCACACGGGCTACGGATCCCACTGCAAATCGGAATCGTTTCGCCTTGTGGTGTCACCTTTAAACACCAGCCACGAAACGGGGCATCCGAGTTATAGGACTTGGACAAACAGAGTGTCACCCAGATGTTACCTTCGTCGTCTAGTTTGGACCCGAAGGCAAATTCGTGATAGTGACGAAAGCCCCAGGCGTCACTAAGTGTGTCGAATCGATCCGCACGACCGTCTTTGTCTTCGTCAAAAATCCTAGTGACTTCGGTTTGCTGGGTGATATAGAACGAGTCGTCTTTCCAAGACATCCCAAATACTTCGTCCAAGCCACTGGCATATTTGCGAAAGGTTGGTTCCGGATGTTCATCAAACGCGCCATCCACCAAAAATATGTCGCCACGCCGTGTGGCAATCGCCAACTGATTCTGGTCAGGTATCACCTCAAAGCTGCCCACTTCGATGGCCAACTCTTGGGGCAACGGCACATCGACCAATTTGTAATACTTGGCTTCTCGTTCACCCGTCCCCCAATATTCGCCCAAAGGTTCCTGTTGCGGAAGAAAGGCTAACATCGAAAACAAAACGATACTGGAGATTCCTACCATTCGTGTTTCCCAAAAATCACAACCAAACAAAAAACAAAATGAATTCCGACCAAGCCAACAGTCGATGTCGTTAACGATCCCAAAGATAGTTGATCTGCAGAGTTTGCAGTTTCCCTGGCTGACCTTCCATCACGATCTGCAACAGTTGACCATCCTGTTGCGACAGTTCCGCAGTTTGTTCACTAACGATGGTGACTTGCAAACGATCGCCAACCGAATAGCCACCCGATTCCAAAGACTCGATCTTTTCTGCACTGGCAACTCGAAATCGCAGCGGGTCGTGAGGAGCGTCTGAAAGCAATGTGATGGTTCGTTGCAATTTTGATTTCGACGGATCTTCACTAATCATTTCCTCGAAAAAGTCCGTTACTTGGATATCGCCCAGTTGATAACGGAACGTTGGACGCATTTTCTTGTCCAATCGATAACCTTGAAAACGGTGGTTTGGCGGCCGCCCATCGTCGACGACCCAAACATCGTTTTGATAGTCCAGTTCTGGCCCCTTGGGAAACTCGATCGTTCGCCCCATTGGTCGAACATCTCCTGAACCCTGTCCCGTCCAAACACCGGCTGGATCTGCGAACTTTCCTTTCCACAACAATCCCAACCGCATCTGTTCAGCGTCGTAGGCCAAATTGAGTCCTCCCGGATAACCGACGCCGATACCGCGTTTGCCGATCGTCGGATACTTGCGTCGCAACAACTGCGCCTCATCCTTAACCACAACTTCCAATGGTTCACGAACAACACCACGTGGTGTCCCTGCTTGGCGACCGTCAATCAAGTATTGCCATAACGCCTCGACTTGATCTTCAGGTGTGCCCTGCAAGTCGTTGCGGATCGCCTTGCCTGCTGGCCAAAACGAAGGCATCACCGTGTTTGGACTGAACGTTTGCGGGTCCAGCATGTACTGGTAAAACCAATCCTTGTGTAAACGCTCGGCCATCTCAGTCAAATCGACGGCCGGCATCGTATCGGACAACTTGTACTTGTACGTGTGGCAAGCCACGCAATTCAAACCCTCATTGCCAGCCAACTGCAAACCCCACTTGCGAGTCTCCTTTTGGTCTTCGAACGTGGCATAGGCGACCTTGGCAAGTTTGTCTGTTTCCGCAAACAGTTCTCTCAAATGTGCCGTATTCTGTTCACCGAATTGCGGCATCCGAGTCTGCATATAAGGACGGATCGAACGACCGTTGACCATTACGTCTCGCATCCAATTTGGTTTCAATTTGGCACCAACGCCCGTTAAGGTTGGTGGAATCCGCCCCTGATCACCCAAGTTCAAATTGGTGGTTTGAAAGTGTGGGTTGCGTTCAATGGAGACGCCGCCCAGGTGATCGCGATCATGACAAGCCACGCAATTCAATGTCGTTAGGGCGACATCAATCTGTTGATTGGCGGTCAGCGTTTGTGGAAAGTCAGTCAGCAATGATTGGATCGCGGTAAGTTCAGAATCGGTTAACGCAAACTGAGGCCAATCACCTGTTTCTTGAGAGATACAACCTTTTTGCGGCGTTAATTTTTCGAGCGACAAATTCGTTTCAACCACAGGGTCCATCATTCCGGTGTGGCATGTCGCGCAACGATACCGAGCAAACAGCCGTTGCCCCTCGTCAACCTGCTGACTGTCAGGACTCTGCCAACTACTTTGACCCTCAATCCCTTGTAATAAATAGCTGGCAATGTCGGTCGATTCGCGACGAGTTAACTTCATGTTCGGCATGTGCCCCGACGGTCGAACGGCCAAAGGGTTCTCCAAGAAACTGACTAGTCCAGCTACGTTGTATTTGGAATTTAGTGGCCCCAAGGCAATCGAATCCACGGAAGCAGACGAAGCAGGATGTTCCACCGCTTGGGCGTCACGTGTCGCATGACAGGCGACGCAACCGATCGAGTGAAACAAGTCGCGACCACGCTGTTTGGCCTCAGCATCTTCGACTCCTTCGAGGACCATCTCAGTCCGCTCCGAAAGACTCAGCAAATAAGCCGTGATCGCGCCGGCAGCATTCTGCCGCGCCGCTTCATCTAAGTCTCCAAAAGCCTGAGGCATCGTTGTGCCAGGTTTCGTCCCATGAGGGTCCGCGATAAACGTCTCGATATAGTCTGGATTCAAATGCTCAATCGACCATCGCAAATTTGGGGATTGTTTGGCGGCAATCGTTTGCGGCAACGAGGTCGAGACGTGACAGGTTTGACAACCATTTTTCTGTACAGCGACTAAGCCTTGCAGTCTTGGTTCCAGCTGGCGTTGCGATTGCTCCGTAGCCACCTTACCGTCAGGACCTCGCTGCTTAACGTCGATAACATATCGCAGCAAATCCAAAAACTGCTTCCGGTTCTTCAGCTGATCAGCCAAACCATCCGGCATACTGGACTTGGCACTTGGTTGCATATCCTCAATGTCGTCACGAGCAATCGCAATCACTTTGTCAACGTTTTGACGGTCGCGAATAACGACTTGCTGTTCATCTTGTCGCACCAACAAACCGTTGAAGACTTTTCCATCCAAGTCGACAATCGAGACCGTCTCGTAACCCTGCTTGATAACCTTGGAGGGTTGCAGAATCGCTTCTATCAAATACTGGTCAGTAACTTCGGCCCCCAATTTACTTAGATCCGGACCGATCCGTTCAGTTTCGGCTTGAGGGCGATGACACTTGGCACAATTGGTATTGCCTTGGTGAAAGAGAATCGCGCCGCGAATAATGTCTCCTTCGCGTCGTGCCTGCTCGGCAAGTTTGGCAGAGTCTTCTCGCAGTAACTGCTCCGTCAGAGTCTGCCCGAAGCCTGTAACGGACACCCACAACTGGAACAGCAAAATAGAAAAGAGAAAAATCCCGCTTCGTCTCATCAATGATTCCGCCAACAAATAAACGCGACTACATTTCAATCGAGTCGCATTATAACCGACGATCTACATTCGGTGTGTCGTGATCGACCACCAACGGTCGGCCCAGTATTGGCCCTATTGACCGTCGGCATTCTGCTGATTTTTATGGCATCTTGTCGCGGCGGTGGCGTTCATCGTGGTAGCCAAGGCAACAGACCGGCGACTCCGCCAAACCCAGCGCCCAAGACAGAATCGCCTGTGACGATACTGGCTTTGACGCTTCTTCAGCCGTTTCCGAATCAAGAATTCACCTGCGTAGCGATCAGGCGTTATATTGTATTGGTCAACAATTCAAACACTTCGCCAATCCTTACAGTAGATCCAACGATGCACTTAACGCGGTACGCCTTGCCTCTTTTAGCGGTAGCGACCGCGTTTACGTTTTTTGATGCACCTCAATGTCAACTGGCCGCTCAAACGATCCGATTGGTTGCCAATGGGCGACTGGTCCTGGGTACCGAATCCAACCTGTCGGCCTCGGTTCGAATGGGCGACCTGGACGGCGATGGCGATTTGGACACCGTGGTAGCCAACGGCAGACATTGGCCTCAACAAAACTTCGTATTCTTGAACAGTGGCCGAGCGACCTTTCCCGTCATGGCACCTTTGGGCAACGACCGACGCACTACCTACGCCTGCGAATTGGCCGACCTGGACGGCGATGGTGACCTCGATATCGCCACGGCAAACGACATGACACTGGGCAAGATCTTCCTGAATGATGGCAAAGGAAATTTCGAACTGCACCAGCAATACGGCGAAGTCTCCAGCGTCCGCAGCCTGACTACCGCCGACATCGATTTAGACGGTGACATCGATCTACTGACCACTAGTCGAGGTCGCCCGAATCGCATCCACGTGAATGACGGCAACGCCAATTTTGAGCTGGGGCCAACGTTCGGCTCGTTGGAAGCCTCGACCATCTCGGTTGCGGTAGTCGATCTGAACGACGACCAGCAACTTGACTTGGTGTTGGCCAATCGCGACGGGCAAGCCAACGAAATTGTTTTGGGGCAGGGTGATTTTCAGTTCAGCGAACCGATCACGTTCGGCCAAGCGACGGAAGACTCGCGGTCGATCGCTACGGGAGACCTAAACGGTGACGGCCATCTGGATTGCGTGGTCGGCAATATCGGAAAGCCGAATCGAGTATTCTTCGGTGACGGCCAAGCTGGCTTCAAAGAGTCAGTCTCATTTGGCCAGAAACTCGGCCGAACCTACGCCATCGCACTCGCCGATTTCGACACCGACGGAGACCTGGACGTCGTCGTTGCCAATGCAGGCCAACAAAACTTCTTGTATCTCAACGATGGACAAGGTGGTACTTTCGACGCGTTACCCTTTGGCGATCCTGAAAGTCAAACCTACGGGGTCAGCTTGGGCGACTTGAACGGCGACCAGCGAACCGACATCGCAGTTGCCAATTCAAACGGCACCAATCGAATTTTCTTGAATCGCAAGCAATAGCTGCCCATCCATCTGCCGCAATAGAA
>CAZJBW010000119.1:0-12307 GCA_964543985.1 uncultured Pirellulaceae bacterium
CGGTTTTGCGAAACGGTTATGAAAACACGTTTAACAATCTACTGGACGAACTTGGGCAGTTTGATTCGAAAACTGGTGCCTTTGCCGGGCTCGCTTTCAAATTCGATGCTTCCGCCGAACGATTGAGCCAGGTGTTTAACGATAGAAAGCCCTAAACCGGTTCCACCTTTGTCGCGCGAGCGAGCTTTGTCGACGCGATAGAACCGCTCGAAAATTCGCGCGTGGTGTTCGGGTGCGATTCCAATTCCGGTGTCGCTTACTTCCAGCACCGCCGAATCATCTTGATACCGAGCGGACACGTTGATAACGCCGCCGGCCGGGGTGTGGTTCAACGCGTTACTGATAAGGTTTCCCAGCAGCGTCTGGATGCCTTCGATATCGGCGCGAGCCCGTGGGTTTTCCAGGCTGGGGTCAAAGGTCAGGCTCACCTTGCCGTTGGCGGCCAACGTCTCAAATTTGTCAACGCAACGCTGAATTTCCTCGTTCAGATCAACCGACTCGATATCCCACACATGGTTGCCCGATTCGATGCGAGCAATTTGCAACAGATCCTGAATTTGCTGGTTCAAAAAGTCTGCTTGTCGTTCGATCTCTGTGACAAACTGAATATTTTTTCCCTTGTCGTTGATCGCCCCCATCTTCAGCGTCTCGGCGTAGGCACGAATCGAGGCTAGGGGCGTCTTCAGTTCATGGGAAACGTTGGCTGCAAAATCTTGCCGCATCAATTCCAGGTTGCGCAAATCGGTGATGTCGTTCAAGACCACCACGACACCCGGCGTTTCATCTTCGTCCGGGTTTTGAACGGGCAGAACGGAGGCGCGAGCACTGATCGTCCTGCGAGTGTCTTCGTCGGAAGTTTGAAATTCAGTAGTGGCAAAGGTCATTTCGGTTTGTGCTTTGGTAAGTGCCGCTGCCAAGTTGGGATCGCGAACGACCTCGATGAACTTTCTCGTCCGCAATTCCGATTCTTCGAAGCCAAACATTTTGCAAGCCGCACGATTGGCGATCCGAATTTCTCCCACTGGAGAAATCGCAACGACGCCTTCGATCATGCTGCTCAAAACGGCCTGCAACCGATCACGCCCTCTGACGATGCGTTGCTCACGAGCCTCCATCTCAGTCTGCATCGATCGAAATGCGTCCGACAGTGAACGCCACTCGTCATTTCGATTGAGCAAAGAGGGAAAAGATTCGTAGTCACCCACGCCGATCTTGTGAGCCGCGTCGGCGAATTGGCCAAGCGGTTTCATGCTCTGCGATGCAAAGATCACCATCAGCAGGCCCGTTAACAATCCAAGTCCGATCGCAAACGTCCAAAAGTAGTTTTGTGCAGCAAGAATTGCGGAACGGCTTTCGGATTCTTTGGCGGCGACACGGACATGCCCTCGACCGTTAGGGTGCTCCGCTGAAGTTAGTGGAATCGCAAGGTACTGCATTTGCGTCTCGAGCGTCCTGCTGTATCGCGTCGCGAATCCTGCCTTCTCTATCGTTGCCTGAAGAACCTCGGGCCTGTCCGCGTGCGAGCCGATATCGCGATTCCCCGTTTCTGAATCGACAACAACGGTTCCGTTTTCGTCGATTAGTGTGAAGCGGAAGTTTGTCTTTCTTCCCAGTTCCGCAACGTGTTCAAGAAGTGTGGGATCATTGATCATCTGGTCCAGTCCTGAGACATGCTGATTGAGCATGATCGCCATCGACTGCATTTGCTCACGGTGATTTTCCTTCATCCGGTTCGAGATCGACCCAGTAATCAGCACCACGAATAAGCCTGCAGCAATCATGTGCAACAGAAAATAAACGATCAGGAAATTTCGTAATACTCGTGGCATTCAGAAAACCTTTTCTTAGACGGGTGGCTGCTTGGCGAGCTTCAATCATGCCGAACGGCTACTTGCCACAGCGTACTACCAAATACTGTACCTCAACCATGTCATTCATTTACAGGCCTGTTTAAATTGGCATAAGCAGTTGTGCACATTCTGTATTGTAAACAATTGATAAGCGAGTGACGGTCGCAATCTGGCTTGCTTGCCGACTAAACGAGAAGCAAACTTTTTGTTATTTTAAGAGTAGTTACTGAACGCCCATTATTCACGAACTTCCACGCCATGAAACAAAAGAACTCAGCCTATACGACTCAGTTGTTTTGTGTTTCGTCGGTCGACGGTCAAATTCAACCGGTTCTTGATCAAGAAGAAAATTCGCAGATTAGCAAACTGTTTGCGCCTGGAGTTTGTCCAGGTGGCCGGTACGAGTTGATCGAGTGCATTGGACAGGGCGGCATGGGCCAAGTCTTTTTGGCTCGCGATATGCGTCTGGATCGCATGGTCGCCATTAAGGTAGTTTCCAAAAGTCGGATCCGTGACGAGCAGAACTTTTACGAGACCATGTTGGCGCGAGAAGCCAAAATGGGTGCCAACTTGAACCACCCCGGCATCGCAACCGTCCACGATTTCGGTTTCCATGCCGGTCGGTCTTACACCGTGTTCGAGTATGTTGACGGACAGAATTTGCGTTCGTTGATGTTGCAGGAAGATCAGTTTCCATTGGACGAGGCACGTGACGTGATCGCTGGGTTGGCTCGGGCTTTGGACTTCGCGCATGGGCAAGGGATCGCTCACCGCGACTTGAAACCCGAGAACATCAGTCGTTCGAAAGCGGGCGAGTACAAAATATTGGATTTTGGTATCGCCCGTGAATTCGCTACCGAGGACCAGCGTCCTGACTTTGCCGGCACCCCCGCTTATGCCGCGCCCGAACAGGCGGCCGGGCGCACCGTCGACGGACGATCTGACCAGTACTCGTTGGCTTGCGTGTTTTTTGAACTCGTATCGGGCGAACCTCTGTTTTACGGCGAGTCCCAACTGGAACTTTTGGAAAAACATATCAGCGATACGCCACGTGACCTGTCAGAACTGGTCAGCGACATCCCAGCCGAAGTGGATGCGGCGTTGCAGCGAGCGTTGTCGAAGGACCCCGACGATCGTTTCGACAGTTGCCAAGAGTTTGCAGAAGCGTTGGGCTGCGATCAAGAGAAAGTGTTCTTTCGCAAGTTAACTGAGGTCACTGACCGTGAACGCACCAACTGTTACGTGTGTCACTCGTCCGAAGATTCCATTTTCGCACGGCAACTGGCCAGCGAGTTACAACGATTTGGCTACACCAGTTGGTATTACCAACGTGACGCTATTCCGGGTTTGTCATTGTTGGCTCAGACGGACGATGCGATTGGGCACTCGTCGGTTTGCTTGATTTTGATTTCTCGTTCGACGATTGAGTCGACAGATTTTGCTCGCGAGATCCAACAAGCGCATCGAGTGGGCACGGCCTTGGTCCCCGTGTTGTTGGATCTGTCGTTGCAAGAATTCGAAGCGTTGAAACCTGTTTGGCGAACTATTTTGGGGCCCATTGCCAAAATTGAGGCCGATAGGAATGGTGTGAAAAGTTTGGCAGAACGCGTCCATGCGGCCTGCGAAGCGTTGGGCATCCAGCCGATGAATGCCAATCGAAAGACTGGCGACAGCGAAATGTTGCCAGTGGGCGGTCACGTTTGGGCAACGGATGCGTACCAAATTGATATCAACGAATTGAAACGTGTCGTTTTTCAAAACGAGATCATAGAAAAATTCTTGACGCTAAGAAACAAACATTTCATCTGCGCCACGAAAGGGCTCGGAAAGACGCTTCTTCTGACCTATAAGCGTTTCTTGTTGACGGAAGAGTTCAAAAATTCTGGTTCACCGATCACTCTGGTTCCGACCGGACGACCCTACTTGGACTTTATGAGCGAGATGCGATCTCTTTCGCAGAAGTATGAAGCACCGCTCAGCGAACTGACGAACGCCAAACGATTGTGGAGCGCCGCACTGCGAATTTCGGCGATCTCTTATTGCTCGGGGATCATTTCCGATGAGGAACAGTTCGAGTTGCGACCGTTTTCTGAGCGAGTTCGTTTGTGGCTAAACGGCTCGCCAATCGAACCAACCATCGCGTTCAAAGAACTCACCAGTTTGACGGTCAGTGACTTCAATCGCCTGATCGACGAGACCGAAGGGTTTCTGGACCAGAAGCTACGGCAAGTACACACGCCGATCTACTTTTTCATTGATAAAGTGGATCAAGCAATTCGCAATCTTGGTTCGGCAGCTTGGATCAACGTGCAGGCGGGCTTGATCGAAGCCGCTTGGGATCTGATGAACAGCAACAGCCACATTAAGGTTTTTGCCAGTTTACGTGACGAGGCCTTTACCAATTACGAGTCCGACATCAAGTCGAATCTGCGAGGCGCGGTGACGGTACTGCGGTACTCGGAGGAAGAGTTGCAAGCGTTGTTGGATCGGCTGAGTCAATGTTACGAAGGCGCGGACTCGTTCAAGGACTTTGTTGGATTGAACGTCGTCGCCGGCCCTCGACAAGCATTCTTAGAGGATAGTTTTCAGTTGGTTCGGCGCTACACCTTTGGCAGGCCTCGCGATTTGGTGGCCATCGCGTCGGAAATGTCAGCCTCCAAATCGTCGCTGAACGAAAAGAAGTTTTGTTCGATCATCCGAGAAACCGCGGCCACTGGTCTTGTGCCCTCGATCTTCGACGAGACGCGTGTGTTTATGGACGCCTTGTGCGAACGTGAATCGCGACTGAAATTTTTTGGGACGTTGCCATGCAACATTCTGGAACCACATCACGTCAAGAACCTGACGGCTGACTTTAACGCCATTCCGCGAGAAGCGATCGACCACTACGAAAACATGGAAGGTTTATACCAACCTTTTCGAGAACTATTTCTGGCGGGCGTTCTTGGAGTTGTCGTTAGCGACAATGACGGGCAAAAGTCACAACACTTCAAACGACCCGCCGATCTAGTCAATCACTTGGATCTGCAGCTGCCTGAATCCAGTTTCTATCTGATTCACCCTGCCTTGGATCTGTTTATTCAGATGAACCGCTCGCAAGACAACTACCAGGTGTTTCAGCAAGTTCCGATCGGCATTGGTCTTTCCTGGCGACCTTACTACGAATTGGTCTGTCAGATCGAACGGAGCCTTCTGCAGGTGCCTGACGAGACGTTTATCGCCACGGTGCATCATTTGTTGCACCGATTCCAAATGGTCGCTCGCAATCGATCGGAAGAAGGCATGGAAAGCCTGTTGACCTCGGCCGAATGGAAATGGGTCAACCAAAACGCCACGAACACCGAACGCCAAGATGTTCTGCTGTGGTTAAACGAGTTGCTGCAATTCGCCTAGACACCAATTCCAATGCCGTCCGTCGCAGCCGCAGCGGGTTACAGGATCCAAACCGGCCGATCGGTTCCTTCCTGTTCCTTGGCCCGACAGGTGTTGGCAAAACAGAATTGTGCAAAGCGCTGGCTGAGGTCATGTTCGATGACGAGAATGCGATGGTGCGGATCGACATGAGCGAATACATGGAGCGCCATTCGGTTAGCCGCCTGATTGGTGCCCCTCCGGGATACGTCGGTTACGACCAGGGAGGCAAGCTAAGCTAACCGAAGCGATTCGCCGACGCTCGTATTCGGTGATCCTGCTAGACGAAATGGAAAAAGCGCACGCCGACGTTTCCAACCTACTGTTACAGCTGCTGGACGATGGGCGATTGACCGACAGTCACGGCAGTGACGTTCCAGATGGGGAAGACTGGAAAGATTACCTCAATCCAAATTCGTTTGTCACGTTGACCGGTTGTAAACTTGAACCATCGTTTGCCGAGGCCCGTACTGGAACAAGATACCAATTTGAATGTCTCGGCTACTTCTGTCTTGATTCAGTCGATTTTGCCACCGACGCCCTGGTCTCTAACCGAACGGTGACCCTGAAAGACAGCTGGGCCAAGGTGAAGAACAAGGGCGGCACCGCTGTTGGTAACTCGCTCGTGCAGCATCGCGCGGTTGGCGGCGTTGACGATTGAGATGATGGCGGCTTCGACCAGGTTGGGTGATACGCCGCGTCCGCGATAGATCTCATCCTTGGAACTTGGTGCCCTTCCGCCACCGAACAAACAACAACAAAAAAGGCCCAAGGAAGGAAAGTCCCTGGGGCCTGTTATTAACGTTGTCGACAGGTAAACGTCGTTATCTAGTTGTAAAGCACGCAGGCGTACCAACCATCACTGCCGCGAACGACACCGATTTCTGCGACTGGACGAGTCCCCCAGTAACAGCAAGCCTGAACGGCACTGTCGGCCGAAATCGTTGACCAGCCAACGCCCTCGTACTTGGCTCCGCCCAATCCGCCGCCAACATGCCCTTTCAGGTTTGAGTTGGCTGCTTGTTGAGCTTTGCGCTGCGCCAAACCACCGGCTGAACCTACCCGACTCGTCGAAACATATTGACTACTCGTCGTGTTGCGACCTTGCGGCATCACCTGCACCACTTGATTACTGGAAGTGTAAGTAGCGTTGCTTGGTGAATAGGTTGGCGTGGAATAAACGGGATACGATTGCGCCGGGTAAACTTGTGTCGGCATTGCGTTTACCACCGGATAATTTGCCGATGGATGACTGACCGCTTGATAGTTGGTCATTGGAATACTGTTCACCGGCTGGCAACCGACGCATCCTGATGGAATGGTATTGGCCTGGTATGCCGGTGCGTATCCGTAGGACACCACGTTGTTTACCGGAACGGCATTGGAATAAACGGGACTAGATCCAGGTGCCTGGTAGGCGACCTGCGACGAAACAACCGGCTGCGCGTAAGCGTTTGGTACCGGTGTCGAGTAGTTGGTTGGCGTGGCGGCGGCATAGGTGGGTGCCGACGTCACATATTGGTAGGGCGAACTGAAGTTTTGCAAAGAGACCGTTGTCGCGTTACTACAGGTTGGTGGATTTCCTGAGCAAACTATATTTTGTGCGATCAACGTAGACCCAATGAACATCGTCATAAAAGTCATGATACAAGCCAGTGAATGCTGTCTCATCCTTGGTACTCCTTTTCAGTTGACCCGGACTTTGATCCATTGAACAAAACCCGCAACTGGTTACAGGTGCAGACGAAAAAAACTTGCATCGCTGGTGGGGGCGACGGAAGGGCAACCGCGATGGGTTACCTAACAAATTGTGTTCAGGATCCTTGCCGCTCCAAATCTTGGATTGAACTTCACGCGAAACTCAAACGGCTTTCCGGGTCCCAAAGAAGCCATCATTGTGCGGAAGACCAGCGGAAGCTCAATGGGGCTGCCGACTGACCATGCTGGCAGGCCAGCCAATTGTTGTTGATTCAACGATTGAGTACGCAAATTCCAGAAAATTGTCCGATAGGAAAATTTTTAAGCGAGAAAACCGCTCGGTACGGCGACCATCTAAACGAAGTCAGGTTCATCACCCAGCATTTGAAACATTTCAATGACCTGGCGATCGACTCGCTTCGGACGCCCGCTGGTCGCGTCAACGTAAACCCAATGAGTCTCGGCGGTGGCCAACAAATCTCCATCGGGGCGATTGCGAGTAAACCGGTATCGGCGAAGGCAACTGACCCTTTTGGCACTGGCCAACCAAGTGGTAGCCACAACGGCATCGTCCAGGAAAGCCGATTGCAGATAGTCGATATGGTGAGTCCTAGCCACCCAGCTGACACTCAAACGCCGGTACACATCCATCGTCAAACCGCACTCGTCGGCATGTTGGACCGCCACATCCTGCATCCATTTGACGTACTCGATATTGTTGACGTGCCCGTTGGCGTCAAGCTGAGCGTCGGTCACTTGAAAAGTCTTTTGAAGGTATGGGATCATGTTCAACAGGGCAAAATGAAAATTTGATTCGCGTCCGCTCAAACATAATAACAACTGATTGCGAAAAGCAAATCGAACGACCGAGTATCTTGAAATGGCAAAACAGAACAAAGCGGAATCCTACACCGACCAGAAAGGCCGATTACGCTGGCATTGCAATGATGCGTTGGGCGAGCAACTAAAACGATTGCACGCGTACCTGGTGATTGGAAACTATGACGAATCACATGCCGCCCGCTATCCACGCCTGGCTCACGCCATCTCGCGTTACCCGGAATCAGTGCTAGAGCTGAAACGCCAGCAACGACTGGAAGAAATTCCAGGCGTGTCAAAAATCATCTCGGGAATTATCGCCGAACTATTGGAAACGGGAACGTGTCGAAAAATGGAACAAGGTGACGAATTCTTCACACCGCCACCAAAAAGTGTTTTGGAAATGACCACGGTGCCCAGGCTAGGCGCCAAGACCGCGAAAATGCTGTACCAAGAACATCAGCTGGCAAGTTTGGCAGACCTTAAAAAAGCGGCACAAGACGGCACTCTGCAGAAAATAAACGGGATCGGCAACAAAATGATCGAAGCGATCAATGAACACCAATTGGACTAAAATTGCCCTCGGGCCATGTCATCCAAAATCATCGAAAACGACGACAGGAGCATTCAATTTTGAATTCAATGAAAAACGATGGAACAGTATGCAAAGATTTTCGTAGTAAAGACGAATAGTTGCTTACGCCAAATTGGGGCCACATCGGCGTGGCGAATTCGCGGGCCAGCGTTGCCGTACTTTGGAAACCATTTTGTTTGGAAACCATTTTGTCGAGAAACGATTCAGTAGACTAACCATTCTGTTAGTTTGCCCGACATCCAGTACTAAATTCAAACTATCGGTCAGCCTGTACCGTGGCGTGCTAAGCTGGTAGGTACACTTCAGCGGATAAATTTCAGTTCATTGAGCCCTAATGAAAAAACCTGTCGGCAAATCAACGAATCAAGAGGACGCAGATTTTCTTGACCAAACCATCGACACAGATGTGCCGAAATCGGCGGTTGACCCTGAATTGACTCAGCCCGGTCGTGATACGGATGCGCCTCGATCGGAAACCGTTCGGTTTTCGGAAGCGATTGGCGATTGGATTGGTCCCTATCAGTTAATCGAAAAGATTGGTTCGGGCGGCATGGGCACGGTTTACATGGCCCAGCAACGTGAACCGGTCGTACGCAAGGTTGCTCTGAAGATCATCAAAGCCGGGATGGATACCAGCCAAGTCATCGCCCGCTTCGAGGCCGAACGTCAAGCTTTGTCCATGATGGAGCATCCAAATATTGCACGCGTGCTGGATGCCGGTGCGACGGAACGGGGCAGACCCTATTTCGTCATGGAATTGGTACGCGGCCTACCCGTGACTCGGTACTGCGACGAGTTCAAACTTGGCATCGACGAGCGATTGCGATTGTTCGGCAAAGTTTGTGACGCCGTCCAACATGCTCATCAAAAAGGAATTATTCATCGCGACCTGAAGCCCTCAAACATTCTCGTAGGCAATCAGGACGGTCGCCCGGCTGTCAAAGTCATCGACTTCGGAGTCGCTAAGGCCACCAATCAACGTCTGACCGAAAAGACCATGTCCACCCAACAGGGACAAGTCGTGGGCACTCTGGAATACATGAGCCCCGAGCAGGCCCAGATGACAGACGCCAATGTCGATACCCGAAGCGATATCTACTCGCTGGGCGTTGTGCTGTACGAATTGATGACCGGCAGCACGCCACTGAATCGACAAAGCATCGCGGGCGTCGGCTACTTGGACATCCTGAACAAAATCAAGGACGAGGAACCGACCAGACCAAGTTCGCGGCTGACGGAAACGGAAGCCACACTGCAGAAGGTTGCTGACGAACGAGGTACCGAACCCAGAAAGCTGGCGTCCCAGTTAAAAGGCGACTTGGACTGGATCGTCTTGAAAGCTCTGGAAAAAGATCCTGCACGCCGCTTCGAATCTGCTGCCGGATTCGCCGACGATATCGCACGATACCTTAACGCAGAACCCATCACCGCCAGGCCTCCGACAAGCTTGTACCTGATCGGCAAGTTTACGAAACGCCATAAAGTTGCGGTTTCGGCGGGAGTGATCGTTCTGGCAACTTTGATTTCCGGAATCGTCATTTCGACCGATCAGTCTTTCCGGGCTCGCTCGGAACAAGCGCGAGCCAACCAACTGGCAGCCAAGGTCGAGCAGCAACTTGAGGAGTTAAAGAAACAACAAGCATTGGAACGCGAGAACACTCAGCTTTCCCAACAGGTTCAAAAACAAACCGAACAAGTGCGAGCTGAATTGGCTTCCGAGTTCGAAATTTTTTGCAATCACGGACAATGGACGAAAGCTCTCAATGTCTATCGCGAATACCAGAGTCGATTTGGCGAAGTGCCGATGGATATGGCGGTCCTGCGTTTGAACTGCTTGGACGCTCTATCTAAAACCCAACAACTGAAACAAGAAATTGTCCGTCTGGAGAAGCTAAACCCGTCACCCAACCACTTGGCGAAATTGAAGTTGTGGCGAGGCTATGCATTCCTGGCCGATGGTCAGCAACAAACGGACGCCCCCAGTTTGATCCGCCAAGCGATTGCCACCGATCGCTTGTCACCTGCCGACCAAGCTTTTGCCAAAGGGTTGGTTGAACCCGAATTGGATAAGTCCCTGCAAAATTTCCAATCCGCCCTTCAGCACTCTCCCTTCCATGCTCAAGCACGCATGCAATACGTGGTGACGCTAGTTTTGTTAGGTCGTTATGAACAGGCTCTGCAACAATTGGAAGTAGGGCACTCAATGTTCCCCAACGATTCACGATTCGAATTAGTGAAAGCTGCGTCCCACGCCTTCTCCAACCAAGCCGACCTTTTCAATCAGTCGATCAAAGACCTGAAGCAAAACTATGTTGGATCGGAACTCGCCAACTTGCAAACATTGGGGCGAGTCTCACGAGCCGTCAACAAACAGTTTCGCGAATATGACCGCGAAGGACTTTTGGACTGGTTTTCGATTATGCGAGAAGGCTATCCATTGTTTCAGGAATCGAATTACCGCCAGATCCCATTTCCCGCGTTTCAAAAAGAACGAATCGCAGCCGCCTATGGTGAATTTGGTCGTTCGTTCCTGGACCCACTGATGCAGATCGCTCGCGAAAGCAAAAAGCACGACCGCATCATTCGCAATTGTCAAAATGCTTGGCAGCTACACGAAGACGGCATGTTCAAATGTTTCGAGGCTTGGAGCTGGTATGCGAAGGGCCAGTATGCAAAAAGTGCCGAAGTGTTTTCAAAGGCCGTTAGCAGCGACGGGCTGTTCCCCGAGATTCGAAACCAAGCGATCTATGGTGGTTTCCTTTCGCGGAAACGCCTGTACGATCAAACCGGTAACTCAGCAGACCTTAAGGCCTCAATGCAATTACTGGCAGAGTATTTGCAAACCGATTTCGAATCACATCGCGTGCCGTTAATGTTTCAAGCTACCGCCGACGCCGGCCGTTGGGATTTGGCTCAACGAATCACTGATCAAATGATCGAGCGTGAAGGAGGTATGGCGTTCAATTGGACGATGAACTTGATCATGAAAGCAGAAGAGAAAGGCAACCTGGGTTTAGCTTTAAGTGTCTGCGAAAACCTGATGAATGATTCACCAGGTGTGCGATTGTTGGACGAAATTCACTCGCGACTGATCGCCAAAATATCGAGCCAACAATAACGCCTGGACTCGGAATTACATCTTCCAATTTCTGTGGCACATCTTCCCCAACGCCCGTTGCAAGTTTTCTGGCGGAGTCGCTGAGCAGGGGAAGGAGGAACGGTTATCATTTCGGCGCCCGTAAATACGATTCGCAACCGCCGGGCAGCTGGGGAACACCAAACGAAATCCAAGTTGACTTTGAAATGCCGAGCGCTGAAAATTGACTCATCCGCCGGGATAAGTCGCCGCGTATACCGGGATAAGTGGCGATTCCAGGTATTACCCGACCAACATCCTGGATAATTACATTGTTATCCACCTCTGCCAATTGCCAAGATTGATCCGCCTGCACAACAAAACGATCTCGATTGCTCTACAGACCGCGCCCGGATGCTTAGGGGAATGTGCCTATTTTCGGATGCACACCTTTAGGACTGGGCGTTGAAATTCACAGGGCTAGCAAACATCGAACCGATGGGCGAAAACGTCGGTGCTGTGAATTTTTACCGATTTGACAAAATTGCAAGCGTTGTCGAAACATCTGGCTTCCTCGAGTTGCCGGATCAAGAACGTGACGGCGCGATGAGCTCTGTAGGTAATACAATTCTCGAAATTGAATTTTCAGATGGATCAACTAGAACAATTTCACGAGATGGCTTGTTTGAACCGCCGATATTCTGGGCGGTTGCAAAATTGACGGAATCCATGCTCGAATTGGTTAAATGGGGGCAAAAAGAGTACGATGAAACAATAGAACAATTCACTGAAGAATACGGTGGATAACAATACGATGCGCACGGAGCCGCGGGCCGCGCGGCTTTTTCTGCTTGCAAG
>CAZJBW010000120.1:0-12140 GCA_964543985.1 uncultured Pirellulaceae bacterium
TGGGACAAGCTGGACGTTGGCGGAGTCGTGATTGGTGACATTCCATCGTGGCGAGTCGACAATATGCCCTATGGTGGTGTGAAGGATAGCGGGTTAGGCCGCGAGGGGATCAGTTTTGCGATCGAAGACATGACCGAAATCCGAAATCTGGTTATTCGCACTATTCCTTGATCCAATTGGCGCACTTAGAATTTTAGTTCCGTCTGGCACATCCCTGTTCACTCGTTAGGACCTGGTCGATCTATGATGCATTACATTGTCACTGCAGTTCTCAGCAGCTTGATGCTATTTTGCCCGGTAACGAATCACACACCCGAGAAGGCAGTTACCTTCAAGGGATCGATCCAGTCGGACGCTGGGCAAGCTGACCAATTCACGGTCACCGTTCAAATGGACATCCGCAAGGGCTGGCACACCTACGACGAAGTCGGGGAAGGTGCAGAGGAGCCAACGTCCCTTGAACTGGAATTGCCGCAGGGCGTGACAGCGAAAGGTGACTGGAGCCGTCCCAAAGGAAACGATGGAACCACATCGCTGTCTCGGGTCTACCAAGGAAAGGTTAGCTTTACCAGGACGGTCGTGATCGATCCGGTCGCATACGGCAAAAGCATCGATGTGATTGTTTCGTACCAGGCCTGCAACCAAGAGTATTGCAATCCGCCACAAAACAAGACCGTCAGTATCGCCATTCCGCAGGGTGGTTCGGGCGATCCAGACATCTTTGAAAGTCCTTTTCGAATCGAGGTCGATGGAGTGCCGTTGAACACGGTTGCCAAGGAACGATTTCCTTCGCCGGGGATTTTTGATGTTGATGGCGACGGGAACGCTGAACTTGTCGTCGGAGGCCTGATGGGAAGCGTTGGTGTTTATGAAAATCAGAACACGACGGGTGTAGGTGACTTCGTCTGGGGCCCACGAAAAGCCCTGACAGATGAACAGGGAAAACCGATCCGAACGTCCAATTGGTGATGTGTCGGTGCCAGTCCACAGTTTGTGGACATGAATGGTGATGGACTAAAAGATATCCTGATCGGAAGTTTCAGCGGAGTGCCTCAGTGGGTCGTGCGCACGAAAGATGGGTACGGTGAACCGACTGCCCTGCTCGACAGAAATGAAGACGTGATCGCGATTAGTACTTATTGGGATTTTGAAGGCGAAGATTGGGCTGAATCGGAAATCTCTGGCACGACTGGGCACTGCTCGACCGTCGCCGCCGTCGACTGGGATGATGATGGCGACATGGACTTGCTACTAGGTGGCTATCATGACGGAGGGCTGTTCCTTCGGTTAAACGAAGGCAGCGCAACGGAGACGAAATTCGGGACCACAAATCAAGTCGTAAAAGTGGGTGACAAACCCGTCGCATTCGCTGGCGGAATGGGTGCACCACGTATCGCCGATTGGGATGGCGACGGGCTGTTCGATATCGTGATTGGTACCATTCGAGGAGAAGTCGTCTTGCTGCGAAACGCCGGCACGAAAGGATCGCCAACGTTTCCACAGATGACCACACTCGTCGAGGCATTGCCAGGCGCATCCGGGTCCAAACAGATCAAGCGAGTGCCTGCCTTGGATGGATCACCGGTCGCTCCAGGATCATCGTTTCATGTCGAGTTGATCGATTACGACCGCGACGGCGATCTGGACTTGCTGGTCGGCGGTCGATCGAAATGGTTGACGGGTCCAGAGAAAGAGCCGACCGAAGAGGATCTTGAGCTGGCCAGTAAACTGAAAAAAGATTCAGAAGCTGCTTGGTCTAAATTCAGAGCATACAAGGACTCGGCGGCGGACGAAGCAGAGCTGGAGAAGTTGGAAGCGAGTGAAAAATACCGAACGTTGCTGGCGGAATATCACTCGTTAAGGAGACAGGCAAATGCAGTCACCGCCGATCCCGAAGAGAGTGGCGATTTCATTTGGTTGTTCAGGCGGAAGTAGGCGAAATCTGTTTCCCCAACGACGTTAAGAGGTTTCACCTCGCCGACTGATTCAATAGCGATTCATTTGCGAATCAGTTCAGAGAAATCTTCACGGTGCCAGTTGCCTTTGGCCTTGGGCGTAATATTTGCATGCTCGCGAGTGGACTCGAATGACTCGTGACTCTGCAACAGGCCCAGCTTGTACGCTAGGTAGTCCGAGTGAGCGTTGACCAGTAGCCTCCAATTCCATGGAACGCGTTTGGGCCAAATTCGGTTAATGTGGTAACGGATATTCGTCAGACAGTTGTTGGTGATCGTGTTGTATGTCTCTGGCGCCTGCGACAGTTTGTGCACGCGATGCATCACGCAATTCAAAAACGATTGAATTTGGCTTGGTGTCGCGCCACTGCGGTAAAGGTAAACATCGTCGCCACGTATTTCGGTTCTTTGGCCGATGGCGTCACGTTCGTCAGCAATGGCGTACATTAAAGGAAACGCGCCGAAAATTCCTTTGATGATTCCATACTTCTGATTCAAACGTCGACGAGCTTCTACCGAAACGACAATGTGCTGGCCATCATCGAAGCCAAAACTCATCATCGTGTGGGCGAGGTCAGGCTGTTTCGCAAATGGAACCACAATGAAATCAGCGCTAACCACTGCCGGAATGCTGATCGTTCGCGTCTCGTAGTTTTCTTCGTGCGTCCCGTCACGCTCGTAACGAAAATTGCGATAGTTTTTGATGGTAACGGACCCGCCATCGATGGTTACCAATGGAATCCGTTCCATGCCGACATCCCATGGGCCACCAGCGTCTTGAAATTGACTATCGGTGTTGTTCATGATTTGTTCTTTCAGCAATTTAGTGGCATAGGCTTCCAGCCTGTGTTCGCCTGTATTCGCTTGTATCCGAATTGAAAAACCACAGGCTGGAAGCCTATGCCACTTAGCCACTATCGGTTATCCAAACTTTCGACTGATCTTGAACCACATCCCGACCATCGACTTCATTGTTGGCGTTAGCGTGGAAAATTTCCATTCGGTAGCCGTGTTGCGAATAATTTCGGCTCGCGTTGGATAAGCATGCACCGATTCTTGAATGTGTCGCAATCGCATGCCTTTTGTGATCGCGAGACTCATTTCGGCGATCATCTCGCCCGCGTTTTCACCGACGATCGTGGCGGCAATGATTTTGTCGGTTCCCTTTTTGCAATGGATTTTGCAGAACCCACGGTGCTCGCTTTCTGTTTGAGCGCGATCGTTGTCCTTGATCGGCAGCTCGTAGGTATCGATATTCGCTTTCTGTTTCTCGATCTCGGAATATGGAGGTCCGGCGTGGGCCACTTCAGGGTCCGTGTAGGTCACCCAGCTCATGACACGGTCTTTCGCGTTCAGTCGATAAGGCCACGGCATCAGCGCGTTGAGTGTCGCGTATTCTGCTTGAGCGTACGCGGCGTGCGTAAATTGAAACGGCGAGCAAATATCGCCGGCCGCAAAAATTCGCTTGTTGGTCGTGCGGTGATGCTTGTCGACTTTGATGCCTCGGCGATGGTACTCAACGCCAGCCGCTTCCAGGTTGAGGCTCTCTACATTTGGGATCCGCCCGGTTGCCACCATGATTTTGTCCACGACTAGTTCATGCTCGTGATCACCGTGCTTGATCGTGCAGCAAAGCCGCCCATCGCGAGGCTCGACCTTTTGAAGTTCAGAACCAAACCGAACGTCGATGCCTTCTTCTTTGAAAACTTCTAGGATGATTTCTCCTGCTGCAGGATCATCTTTGTCCATGATCTTGTTGCCGCGTTGTAGGACGGTCACTTCGGAACCGAGCCTGCGCATGGCGTGAGCCAGTTCGCATCCGATCGGACCGCCGCCAATCACCATAAATTGTTTGGGCAGTTCCGTCAGCTCAAAAAATGATTCGCTGGTCAGGCAATTGTCTCGAAGGCCTGGGATGTCTGGCACGAACGGCCGTCCACCCGCGCAAATCATCGCACGGCGAAACTTGATTTCTTTGCCATCCAGATCAAGCGTATTTGGCCCGGTAAATTTGGCGTTCCCAAACAGGACGTCGACGCCCATGTCGTCCAGTTTTTTGGCTCCATCGTGATGGGCCATATCGGCGCGGACACGTCGCAGACGCTCCATGACTTTTGTAAAGTCGACATTGACGTCTCCAACATTGACTCCGAATTCATGAGCTTTGGTCGCTTGGTGAGCAACGTGTGCTGATTTGATCAGCGTTTTTGAAGGGACGCATCCGGTGACCAAGCAGTCTCCGCCCATCATGTGTCTTTCGATCAACGCGGATTTGGCACCCAGCATTGCGGCACCGCCCGAAGAAACGAGACCCGCGGTTCCCGCCCCGATCGAGACCATGTCGTAAACGCCATCGATCGGTTGTGTCGGCCAGTTTTCAGGATGCACGTTGTCTCGAAGTTTTTGATTGTGCTCGTCACCGGGAGGAAGCACGTGTGATTCTTGTTGTTCGTTTGAATTCATTTGTTTCTCGTTGGTATTAGTGTGCGTAGCTGGATTCGCTTCGATTCAGGTTTAGGTAATGTCGCGTCGTTAGTTTTTTTGCAACCGAATCTCTGGCGAGTCCGGCTACGTTTGAATTGCAAATGGTTACACAAATCGTTTGTTTAAGTAATCAAAAAGTTTGGACAAACGTAAGTCCGTCGTTGATGGTCCTGTCCGGATGTAAAAATGATCCAGCTTGTCTTTTGTCAAATAACAGGGAGCACTACCTGCCTGTACATCGATACGCAGTACGTTTTTGTCTGCGATTGTTTCGGTATGAAAATTGATGTTGTCTAAGTGAAGGGTTCCAAGTTGTGTCTTAATCGTATCGGTCAAAAACAACAGCATTTTGTCGTCGTTCTCGAAGCGATCTGCGTCAAGCCCTAGCACCTGTCCATCATCCCCCACTCCCACCAACAGAATTCCACCATCAGAATTGAGAAACGCCGCGATGGTTTTGGTAATGGCATGGGTGATGTTTTTGTCTTTCTTTTCAGCCTTAAGGTTCCAGCGGAGCGTTGATTTGAACTCGACGAATTCGCCTTCTCCTTGTGCGATTAGTTCTTGGGTCGAAGTCTGTTGAACTGATCTCAAATAACTGGTGACACGTTTGCTCAACCTGCGAATGATCGTCAGGCTGGTTTGTGGCGGTACGCAAGTGGCATCAAACAAACAAGTGCAATCGATGGCAATGACTGCGCTGTCGGTATTTGCGGTCAATGTCCCAAGTCGAAACTCCCCGTTCAGTACCCCGATCTCACCAATAAGCTCGCCTTCCTGCAATTGGATGGTTGAGTGATCCGGAAACTTTAGAGTCAACGATCCCTTCAACAGGTAGTAGATCAAATTGGGCTGGTCGCCCATCTCGAATATTTGACTGTTCTTTGCAATAACCTGGTAGGACAGGGACTCATTTAGTGTCCCTGAAGAATCATTGTCAAAGCCACTGAATACTTCATGTGTTGCAATGACGGCAAGCATCTCGTTTGTTGATAGAGGGTTAAACTTTTCCATGATGCTTTTTAAGTGGCATAGGCTTCCAGCCTGTGTTGCAACGCTTAAACCTCAGGTTAGAAACCTATCCCGCGTTCTAAATACGGTACTAAAGAATGGGCGAATTCAGCTCAGAAGTGCACTCGCACTAACAATCACAACCTGGGCCGCATTGTTGGCTGTCGAGGCTAGCCAAAGCGAGTTCGGGTTTCTCAGATGTTCGCGGCCGATCCTTAGCAAACGTCATGCGGCAGTATTGCACGACGCCATCGCTCACTACCTGCTTTGCTTCGTCCAGCAGTGACTTAAGTTCAGCAATATCCAAAGATGCCAAAACGTCTGGCACTCCGTCAGCGGTGGCCAGTGTTTTACCTAGTCCCGCGACCAGTAGTTTCTTTTTCAGGTCGAGCACTAAATCCAGCAGTGCTTGGCTTTCGTCCGAATAACTAGTCACGACGAACCCTGCATCCAGTAGCAGTCGCTGGTATCCAGCAGCAGATTTTGCTGACGCCAGGCAAGTCCAAGGCGCCAACAGTGTTTCCATTTTGGGAGAGAGCTTCCCGTTTAATACCATGTCTGAGATGGCGAGGTTGCCGCCGCTCTTGAGAACCCGGTAAAAGTCACCCACCGCTTGGGGTTGGTCGGCGAACGTACTCACCGCACACTCGCAGATCAAATGGTCGACCGACGCGTCTGCCATTGGCAAATTCGCCGCATCACCGATCTTGAATTCGACAGAAGCACTTTTGTTTGACGCGATCTCTTGAGCACGCTGGATGTTGTGCTCGCTAAAATCGACACCCGTGACGCTCGACTCAAATTGTTCGTCGATCAATAGCGTGGTCGTTCCCATCCCGCAGGCAACGTCCAGAACTCGATCGTCTTTGCGGATGTTCAGGCTATTGATCAAACGCTTGGTCAGATCAATTCCGCCTGGGTGAAAGCTATCGCCAAGAATCGTTTGCACCCAGTCTTGTTCATAAAATTGAGCACAGCAAGCTGCGGTTTCGTTTGTCATTACAGATTTCCTGTCGGCCGATTGACGGCGTTGTATTCGCAAAAGGAAACCGGTTTTCCTTCGGCAGAGATGATGTGGACGCAGCATTTGTCGATACGATCTTGATCGTAAGTGTAGGCGTCCATGAATGGTTTGATTCCGATTGCGAATAACGAATTCCAATCTTCGGAGTCATGAGTGCCGAGTTCCGAAGGCAATGAAGCGACCAACTCTAACAAGCGATCGACAGCGGCTTCTTCCATGTTGGCGACGGCGGATGAGCCCATGACTTTTTGCAACAAGTCACCAAGGCTGCCGGCACTATCAAAGGTGTCCGAGACCGTGGCGATCAGCTGGCTAATGCCGTCCTCGGCCCACTGGCTATATTTTGGTAAGTAGCGTGAAAGCGGAGTCAGCCCTTCTTTGGTGCGAACCGCGGCCGCCATGCTGAAACAGTTTGGGTCGGAGCAGGGGATCGGCGTGAAATCATCTTCGGAAAATACGCCATCGGTTTGTTCGACGATCAACTTCGCGACATCCGCGAGCGTCAAGCGATCGTCCAGCATTGGGTTGTCGTATCGGCCAGAATACATCGCCGGCTGAATCATCACTTTTCGGATGCTGTTAACCTTCGTCGTTGCGAATCGGATAAACTCGCCAACTTCGTCGTGGTTGATGCCACGTGTAAGCGTCATGATGGGAACCGTGTTCATCCCCAGTCGCTCGCAATTTTCAAGTGCCTTGCGCTTTGTTTCGGTCAGGTCTCGCCCTCGCAGCGATTCGTACGTGCTGGACTTGAAACCATCAAACTGAAGGTAGATAGACACCTTTGGTCCGTGCTTGGCAATCCGGTCTGCGAAATCAGGTTTGGCCAGCATTAGCCCGTTGGTGTTGATATAGACTTGCTTGATGCCTTTGTCGATCGCCATTTGCAGCATCGCAAAGAAGTCTGGGTGAATCGTTGGTTCACCGCCAGACAGCTGAATCAAATCCGCTTCGCCCTTGCCCATTTCGAGCAGCCCGTCGAGTGTCGCTTCGAACTTTTCGATCGACATAAACGATTTGTTCTGAGGCGACGAACCGGCGTAGCACGTTGGGCAGGTCAAGTTGCAGCTTTGAGTGATCTCGATCAGCATATTACAGCTGTGATTTTCGACCTGGTCACCACAGTGTTGGCTGGGGCCACAGCAACAAGCGACTTGCTCGACGGCCGGATCTGCGACGTAGTAGTGGCGCACATCGGAGGCCAGTAATGCAGAAAAGTCACCGTGCTGGGCACAGGTTTTGAGCATAAAGACACGGCCCTCTTTTTCCACAACGTCCGCTGGGATTTTCTGAAGGCATTCCGGGCAAATGGAAGTCGTCGTTTTAATGAGGCGATCAAAAGCAAAATCCGACCGCGAGAATTTGCGGTTGGGCAACGTGAGGTTTACAAGTTGTTGGGGATTGTTCAAGTTGATCTCTCGGTTAATAAGTAGCCGCAGCTACTTCATTCAAAGTTAATGGCTAATGTCCAATGTCGTGGTGGTCGCTGAGGCCTTCACCATCGTCGACGGCGTCCGGGTTTGCCTGGTTGAATTGTTTGAGTGCTTCGGCGACCGCGGCTTTGGCCTCTTTGTCGGCAACAGCAGTCGACTTTGGCGAGAAGTCCACTGACAACTTGCCTCCGTGCGGCCCGACGACTTCAACGCCCAACCGTTCTCGCAAGTCGTCCAAATCACGATCCCACAGCTCCTCCCACTTCATCGACAGCAGTGGCTTTGCTTGAAGCCCCATGTGGTATCCGGCGACGATGGACTCAAGGCAATCGCTAAACAAATCTGGCTCTTTGAGCATATAGCGAAAGACACCTCCAGCGCAGATTGCTGCGGCCATCGGTCGATGCGTTTGAGACAGCTCGACCGCCTTGATCGCGATCTCACCCAACGGATGCGTGTCGAATCCAGTCACTACATGCCAAATGTCATGCGTTTGGCGAATTCGCATCATCACGTAGTCGATGTCATTCTGGACGTCGATCTTGCGGTAGTAGTCGGGATCAAATCCCATCGAATCGAGATGATAGAAATACCTGTAACCCAGCGTGTTTTTGGGAAGCTTGCCGAGCGCGGTTGTGTCAGGCACTGGCTGTAGGTAACGCTCCTTGATCATTGCATCAACAGCAGGATCTTTGGACGTAAAGCGAAGCAGTTCTTGGGTGCTTTTGGATTTCAGCAATCCATCTTCCATCTCAAAAACGGACTGAGTCCCCTCTGGATTGAACATCATTCCAATGGTGCCCTTCAGGAAACCCAAGTATGAAGGGTGGGTGTGGTGATTGCGGTGAAAGTTTAACAGTGACTTAAGCATGCGAAAATGTTAGCGAGCTTCGAGAAAACAAACTTAAAAATTCGTCGCCCTAACGCCGTTCAGATTACGCGTCGTTTGGACTACGTGCCAATTTACATTTCTACGCATTTTTAGGCAGGGAAGCAACTGAGTCTTTGGGCTCTGTTTTTTTGGTAAACCAGGGAGTTTGGTGTGGATTCTTGGACAGCTGATCTTTTCAGCCGCTATCCAGATCCGTATTTGATGCTGGCACAAATTTTACACGATCTGCGATCTTCATTGGCAGCGTGCTCAACTGCCCTTTTATCTATTTTGCATTGGTCACGGAAATGTTGGAAACAAGCGGTTTTTGGTTGCTGAGCAGATCCCGCTCGAACCTATTTTTCTAGCTCCTGATTTCTGACCAAGCAGGCGATCACTATCATTCTCGCGCGATAAACAAGTTCCATAATATCGCTTCGTTTCAATCCAAATATTCCACTCAATTCTTCAACAGAAATATCCTCCAGATCACGAAGGATAAATATATCTGAATGAATCTCATTTAGCATTTCAACGCATTCCTTGAATGCGTCCCAAAATGGTTGGTTGTCAGTTTGGCTAAGTACATCTGATCGCAAATTAGAAATTTGGTCCGGAATATTAAATGGACTGTTCAGAATCTCTTTTACCGTGACTCGCGTTTTGGCGATGGCATCGTTGGAGCGATATTTTTCTCGATAATGCAAACGAATTTGATTTCGAAGAATGCCAACCAACCAAACTGAGTCATGCTTGGAAAAACCGCCGCTCTGTTCGTCACTCTGCAGAGCTTTCGAAAAAGTATGAGTCAATACTTGGTCAAGTTCGAGCTGATCCATGATTCGAGGACTCGCGTACGAATAGAGTTCTTCTAAATGTTGTTTTATTTCATCTGGTGTCATTGGATGTCGAAAAGAACTGACTTGAAGAGATGTAACGGTTGCTACCAGATTGGCATCAACGAGAAAGCCGTTCGATAATGCGTTGCTTCGATTCTTGACTCATTTCGAAGCTGAGTCCGCCAGTGGAGCGAAGTCTTTTTCTCAGTTCCACCAAAAGCAGACTGGCTTCTCGTTTTGTATCACTGTCTGCGTTATTGGGGTCCAAGTGTGTGTACGGGACCCCGGTTCCGGCATCAATTTGACAGGATGATTCAAAGAATACTTGATGAGTTCTCATGGTTTGACTCAATCGTTGTTTTTACAAAGCAAATGTCCTTCAGCGGTTTAGTCGCACTCCTTGTCTTCTGATTACGGTTTGAATCCTGTAATTTGCTGGCGGCTTTTTCATCGATCACTATGGCGGTGAACCTGCCGTTCAGCCGCCCCTGAATCGCCCGATTCTATCCGGTCTCTGAGCCGGTGTTTTTTGGCCCCGACATCATTTTGTCCACGCTAAATTTTCCACCGCCGACGATAAGTGCGACTAATGAGGTCACCATGGTGACGATTGGCAATGGTAACGGTGGAACAAATGGAACTTTTGTCAGACCATCGGGCAAATTTTCGGGATCCAAACCGGCGATCGTCAATGTTGCGATAATTGCGGGAACCATGGTGGCAATTCCAAGGAATCCTCCCACACGTGTAAACAGTCCAGACAACAGCAGGATGCCTGCCACCAGCTCAGTCGCCGACGCAGCCCAAACGTTTAGCTCCACCATTGGGAAACCAGCGGCGGTCATGATGTTGGCAAAATGTTCGGGGTCGCCAAAGTGTTTCAAGCTGAAAAACGTCAAAATGCCACCGGCAATCAGTCGTGGAACGATTGGAAAAGGCTTGTCCGTTGTTTGTTGAAGTTTTTTCATTTTCAGGTTTCCCTTTTAACTTTCAATTTTAGAAGTGGTTCGTTTTCTGGCCTAAACTTTTACTCTCTGCCAACGCGGGCCAGCAGCAACTGTTGAAGAACACTAATCTCCATTAATCAGCGCTAATTTTGATTCTGAGGATCACATTCAAATTTGATTCCTGGATTTGATTCCCAAATTTGATTTCTATTAGAGTCGATTAGTGAGGATTAGTGTTCTTTATTTCTTCCCACAGGCTGGAAGCCCCACTTTGACGATGTCCGAATGTATAAAAATTCTTCCTAGTTCTGGTTTACGTCCAATTTTTTGATAGACCCAGTCTGGCACACCGATGTCCGAGAGGTAAAGCTCGCCAACAAAAGGTTGAGCAGCCGCTGTCAACAATCCCGCCTTGGGCAAGGCGAGTGTCATGGTTGCATCGGCGACAATCGTTGGTTCGTGCGATTTGCCAGTTGTCGAATCTAGACCAGAAGGTGTATCCAAAGCAAGTATTGCGGAGTCAGCCCCGCTTGCCCAAGCCATCAGCTCGGCCGCTCTCCCGCGTGGATTCCCTTTCAAGCTGTAGCCGATCAATCCATCCAAAATGATGTCTGGAGTCGAGTCGTCTTGCGTCGTCTCGGTTTTTGGTAACTGGGAACTACTGATTTCCACGTCCAGCCGGCGGAGTATCCCAAGTTGATGAGCTGGCACACCTGAATACGCTTCATCTGGCTTCGTCGTCAGCACCGAAACACTCGCGCCCCATTGATGTAATCGCCTCGCCGCGACCAACGCACCGCCACCATTTCCGCCAGTGCCTGCCAATACAAGCACACGTTTGGATTGAGGGTCATGCAAGAACCGGTCGATGCAGAGCCGCGCTAAATTGCGACCCGCATTTTCCATCATCTGTATCAGTTCGATCTTCAACACGTCGGTCATCAAGCGATCGACTTCGATCATCTGTTCGGTGTTCAGCAGTTCCAACGCGTCGGCTGGCACTTGTGGAATCGGCGATATCAACTTGTTCACTTTGCAGGTTCCTCCACTAGAATCATTCGATGTCCGAACGGCCCAGACAGAGTGACCCCTCGGTCAATTCCGATTTCGTCATCGACGATGTCGACCGAACCGGGTGAAACAAAATCGACGTTGGAAGCTTTCGCAGCTCGCATTGCTTCGTCGGCTGAGTCGACTACCAACCGAGTACGCCAACTCCAAAGGTCATTCATTTTTGTCGAGACAGGGTAGGGCAGTCCGTTGCTGGGCGCCAGGTATTCCAGCAGTTCAATCCCCGGACCGGATTCGGCTTTTAAGCCCGTGATCCGTAGTCTCGCACCAAAGACATTGTTAAGCCGCTCTTGTTCCGGACCGTAGTTCTCACTTTCGCCGGCGACCGTCATCCCAAGAAAGTCGCGATAGAATTTCAAAGCCTCGTCGGTGTCGTTGACCGCAATGGCCGTGTGGTCGATGCCCAGGAACAAATCCTGCTGGCCTTGCCATTTTGGATTCCCTTTACCTTCGGGGAACCAAATGATCTCCAGCACGTGACCTTCGGGGTCTTTGAAGTAAAACG
>CAZJBW010000121.1:0-11538 GCA_964543985.1 uncultured Pirellulaceae bacterium
GCATCGGTGGGCAGGCCAGCTTACCAACTCGCCAATCCCAAAGTCGTACCATTGAGTCGAAACTGGAGCTTAAGATTTGGCTGCTGTCCGGACTGAAACAAATAGTATTTACGGATCCAAAACCCAATTCGCCTTTCGTGTGCTGCAATTCGACGCCAACTTCCTTGCCGTCCTCCAGGCTAAAGACTTTCACCAGGTCGCTTGAGGCGATGGCAAAGTACTTTCCACAAGGAGCCATTGCCGTATCGCAGTTGTAACTGTCTGCGTTCGAATAATAGATGCCCGGGAAACAATGCTGTCCGGTCGTGGCGTCCAGCACAAACATCTTTTGATGATTGCAAACCACTATTTTCGTGCCGTCAGGCGTGAACTGAATTATTGGCGGCCATGTCTTTTTTGCTTCGAATTCGCATTTGAACAATAACTTTTGTTCCTGCAGATCGAACACATTCAACACGTTGTCCTGGCAAATGACTGCGGCAATCGGCAGAGTGGAACTTGCGTCCAGCCGCCAGGGTATGTCTGACAATTCCAGTTGCTCAAACGTTGGGCTACTTCGTTCGAGATCATGCCCAATCAAAAACCCTCGTCCTCCCTGTTGCGAAACGACCAGTAATTCGTGCGAGCGGGATGAAAAACAGGCATCTTTCGATTCCCCCGGCACTACAGGATCCGTACCGACGGACTTGCCTGTTTCCATTTCAAAAACCGCGAGCGAGTGCCGATTCCCGTACCGCCATCCATGATCGTGGTCCTGTTTGGCGGAAACCAGATAGCACCCATCATGACTGACCAAGGGGCGCACGAACTCGTCGAACTCCGCCAGTCGGCGAGGTTGTTTGATGTCAGGTCTCTGCCAAATTCTGATCAAGCCTTGCCCGGACGCCGTCGCGATCCAACGATCATCATCCGAGAGGTCGACCGCCGTTACTCCGGCTGAGTGATCAATAAGTTGTTGCACCGGAGTACCATCGGCAACGGACCAAAGTTGCACGTGGTGGTCCATTGCACCAGACAGCAGCAGTTTTCCGTCCGAGCTAAAGTCGAAATCACCAACGAAATTGGTGTGACTCATCTTTCCGTCTACCTGGTCCAGATTTGAAAGTGGCCGGATCTCCGGACCATAGTAACCACTAATGGCAATCGAATCATCGAAAGGATTGTGGGCCATTTTGCCAAGCATGATTAGCCTGGAATCGGTTGAGTCGACCTGCTTCTTTTGTTGAACGTCCCAAATAGCGATATGGCGTTCCTCGGCAATAGTTGCCAGCCGCTCGTTGACCTCCGTCGAACCTGGCGGGATCCACACGGGCGCGCTTCGGCTGTAACAAAAAGTGTGGTCGAGATTGTCGGAGTGTTCGACTTCCAGAAACGGGTCGTCCGATACTTCGGTCGTTGAGAACAACCTGGCCTGGTTGTCGGTGCAAGCGGCAACCAGTATGGAGTGATCGCCATTGAAACCAAGCGAGTGAACTGCCGCCTCGCAATCCCAGGACACAGGTTCCGAAACCGTTAGAGTCGTTTGGTCGATGGTTCGTAACTGAATGACAGAACCAGCCGTCGCAATTTGCCGCCCATCGGAAGAAAAAGAAATTGCGTCAACCGAACCTGGATGATCGAATTCAAAAACAACTTTTCCATCAGCGACGCGACGAACGGCAACGTGACCATTCCGATCTGCGATTGCCAATCGGTTGCCATCATGGCTCCACTCGGCAATACCCTGGAAATGTCTTGAGTACCATTGCTCACCATCCGGATTATTCAGGCCCAGCACTTTGAAAGCCAGGTCGTTCATATCGCCGTTCTCATGTTCCTTGTAGCGAACGAGCAGCAATTTACCGCCTGGCTGAAACTTCACACTCCAGGGATTCGTTACCATGCAAGCAGCGGCGGGTTTAAGGCTCAACCTGGACCAATTTTTCGCCCGGATCAAGTTTTGTTTTTGTCGGTCAGGATCCACTCCCGAGATTTCCGCTGCCAACGAAAACCACATCGTTGCCAAGCCTGGTTCCAAGCCCTCGCCTGAAACGATTCCCCGCGACGCATACACATCGCCGAGCATCAAATCGGATTGATCACGTGACGCCTGCGCTTGCTCGTTGGCATCCGCCTGCATCGCCAACTGTTTTTGCGCTGCCTGAAGCCGGGTGTTGTTCAGTTCGGTGTTCTTATTTTGCAGCCAAATCCATGCGACCCCCGACACCAACACAGTAGTGACTATCGAAGCAACCAACCAACGAGCAATCGTACGTCGGCGTTTTTCTTCTATAGCCTTCGTTCTTCGTCGAGTGGTCTCCAGTTCAGCGTCACGCAGTTTCTGATCAACCGAATCAAAATAGTTGGTCATCCAATCCGCGACGACTCCGGCGTTGGCCGGTCGCATTTGAGGGTGGTACTCCAGGCACATTCGAGTCAACTCGATCAGTTCCGTTGCGGCATTGCAGCGATCGAGTTCCGTTTGTAATTGATTCTGATCGTTCCCAGGCTCAATCGATTTTGGTAGGCGCCCCGTAAGAATCTCGTACAGTATCGCTCCCAATGCAAAGACGTCCGCTCGTTCATCGATCAGTTCAACCTCACCCGACGATTGCTCCGGCGACATATAGGCTGGCGTGCCCATCACTACACCGAATCGTGTGTGGCTATGCACGGTACTGTTGTCATCACAGCCAACGGTTCCCGTATCTTCCAACAAAGTTTTCAAGGCTTGGTCTGGCGTACGTGAATTCTCGTTGGTTTCTTTCGTTGAGCTAACTGTTCCTTTTGAAATTTTCTTGGCCAGCCCCCAGTCCATGATTTGAACTTCGCCAAAGGCACCTACCATCACGTTTTCCGGTTTCAGGTCCCGATGGATGATTCCACGTGAATGGGCGTAGGCCATCGTCTGACAGACTTGCCCGAACACATCCAGCAGACGGCCCATACGATTTTCAGAGTCGGCTTCCTGCTTGATAAGGATTCTGAAAGTTTGGCCACGCACTAGTTTCATAGCGATAAAAGGGCGACCGTCGGACAATTGTCCTAGTTCATGAATCGGCACGACGCCGGGATGTTGCATCTGCCCCGTGATTCGTGCCTCACGCAAAAACATGGCAACGTTCGATTCACGGATCGCGCCTTTAGCCAACATCACCTTCAACGCCAGGTCACGTTTTAGCTCATTGTCATACGCTCGAAAAATGACACCCATTCCGCCTCGGGCGATTTCGTCGACGATCGTGTAACGAGCTTGGCCTTGGTCGTCCACGTGGTATTCGTTGATGATGTCGCGTACTTTGACAGCCGCCACATCTTCTTCGTGCCCGCTTTTAGAAGCCGGGTCCTGATAGTCCTTCAAGTCTTTCAGCAGCGAATCGATCGATTCCTCTACCGCACATAGCTGGTCGAGTTTGCTTTGGCATTCATCGCATTGTTGAACATGTTCGACAATCGAATTCGATTCACTCTCGGAAAGCTGATCGCCAAGATATAAGACCAGCGAATCTTGATTTGGGTGGCGAGCGTTCATAATTTCGGAATTGTTGAATTCGGAATCGATGGCTGCCAGGGACTCAGGCCGACATGTTTGACGAATCGTTCAAATACAGGTCCGCGTTCAAAAAAGGTTGCAGTTCCGACGAGATCATTCCGGAAGCTTTTTGCTTCAGTCTTTGCATCACACGAAATTTTAACTTGTAGATCTGGCCAATAGGCAAACCCATTTCACGGGCAATTTTTTCAGCAGATTCACCATCGACAGCAAAGCGACGAAATACCGTCATCGTCTCTTCACTTACTTCTTTGCTGATCTGATTCAAAATGTGATTCAGGACAAATTGATCGTGCTCGCGGTCCCAGCGCCCCGACAGATCGCTGGATGGGTCGGCAAGCTGATTGAGCATCTGAATGGAATCCAATTTCAGTTCAATCGGCAAGCGTTTGTTTTTGTCCCAGTACCGACGACAGCGAATGATTGTTATCGACTTCAGCCACTTTCGGAATGCGCCGGTTCTGCCATTGTGATCGAATTTAGAGATTTGATCGATCACTGTGCAAAAGACTTCTTGAGAAACATCAGCGACATCGGATTCGGCAATTCCAAATCGCTTTAGCCAACCAGCGATCAGGGGCTCGTAGATGTTCACCATGCGAATCCAACCGTCGGATTCGGGGCCCACCTGGATATCTCGCAGCATTGTTTTGCTGGTCTTCATATCTCTCACTCAGAAAAATCGGAATTCCAGAGCATTTTATAGGATTTCCTGGAAGATGTTTGGCCGTCTGCCTGCTTTTCCTATATCGACGGATATTGAGAAGAGAGCAGCACAAATCTTACCGATTTCGGCCACCAGGATGAAGACTTCTTTTGACTACAAAGAAGTCGGAATCCAAGTGTGATTCGGGACAGAAGTGCGGCGGCGCAATACGAAAAGAGTCAGCAAAATTTCCACTGGCTCTTTTCGTTTGCTGCTGCGCCAAGGTTGACCGTGGAGTTATGAACCAGTCGAGCAGCCATTCACTTTGTCTCCCGCATATCAACCACCGGCAATCAACTTTGGTGGATGAGAGACATTGAAATTAAGCAGCTGACCCAATTTATCTCGCACTCTTTTTTCAAAGAATTCTCGGTGATCGCACCGAGCTCCGTGTCTTTCATGCGCTTCGTTAAGTGTGGAAAGAAGTGTCACGCAGAGTCGCGAAGACGCAAAGAATAAAGAGAGCAAGTTGGTGTGCAGGATTTATTTAACGGACAACTGAAAAAGAGCGTCGCAAGATTCTTAATATCTTGCGACGCGTCGAGAATGTCTCGAATGGAGAGTTGTTGCAGAGTAGAAACTGGAACCCAGCCTAATCCTGGATCAGTACTTCCACACCATTTCCAGTAAAGAGAATCATGTCGGTCTTGTTGTCGTTGTTGATCCTCAAAAATTCAAAATCCCAAACGGCTTTGAGCTGATAGTTTTGAAGCGTTGTCGGATCAGGATCAAAGAGATAGGGTAGGCCTGAACTCACAAAGTCGTTTTCAAGCAAGGTGAAATTAAATGGAGATGCGTTAAATGCTCCATGGGTTCCTACACCAACTCCGGAGATCGTTGTCGAATTTGTGAACTGGTAAAATGGTCGCACGGTTCCAGCATTTGCCAGTGTGTCACGACTGAAAACCGGGTTAGCTGTTCCCGCCGTCGTTCCGCCAGCAAGAAATACGCCCGTTCGATCCTGGTCGTCGTTTCCAGAATACACTCCATCAAGCGTACTCGTGATTCCCGGCAGCACCCAACCCGAGTACGTAATTCCACCCAATCCGATGGATTGTTCGGTTGTGAAAAACCCCTGGCCATCGTTGAATGCCACAATCGAATTGTCCAGTACTGCGGAAGTTAAATAGTCGACATCTCCATCGCCATCCACATCAAGAAACTGAACGTTGGTGTGAAATCGATCGACGGAAGGAATCTGCAATCGATTGGGTTCCTCTGTGAAATTACCACTACCATCATTGATCAACATTCGATCTTCTGGAGGAGTTGTATTGCCATTAATAGGTGAGGTCCATGAATATGCGGAAATCAGGATATCGATATCTCCATCGCCATCCACGTCTGCACATGCACCAGCGCAACTGCTGATGCCGCTGGGTGTGTCACTAAGGAACGAGTTGTTTCCTTGTGCTGTTGTGAACCAGTTCGTGGCAAGTCTGAATCCGCGCCATCTTCCATTCGGCGCATTTCCTCGATTGATATACAGTTGTGGGTTTTCGCTGAACGTATTGAAAACAACGCAGTCAGGGAATCCGTCGCCATTCATGTCACAACATTTGGCATCGCGAACACTTGAAGGATTGTTCAAAAAGTCCCGAGCTTTCACGCGCGTAACATCTGTCATTTTTCCGTCGACATTTAGCAGGATAAATCCAGCCTGTTGCGGCGAAATCACCGAATCGTTCGCATCTTTTCGAGCAGCAACAATGTCACTCAGTCCGTCCAGATTGAAGTCGCAGGCAACAACAGCCCATTCACTCAGGTTGCCTTGGCCAGCAGTACTGATGTCCTCACCTCGAAGAGCATCAGAAACTAACCTGCTATCGGATTCGAATGTGAAACTCCATGGGACTTGCGCCATCAACGTTGCTGGCATTATCACCGTGCAACCCACCGCCATACAGCATAACAGTAACGCTTGACGATATGTTTTGATTCTTGCTTTTTGAAAACCTGAAACCAGTTGACTTACTTTTTGACACATTTCGTTTCTCCTGAAACAATTTAAACTTTTACGACTACAGTAAATGGCGCCACCTAATCTTCCCGCAACGCCGTAACGTTGCATTGTCATCACCTGAAGAAAGAATTTGTTAAAGGTGTCCATTCTCCAGCTTCTAGTCATGAAACTGCTTCACCTTGCAGAAAATCTTTTTTGTCCACGAATTCGGTCGGCATGTCCGCGCACAAAAAAAGCCACCAACAGAAACTGTTGGTGGCAGATAGACTAAAACAAATCGCTGACTTGGATCTGGCGCGCTAGTCGACAAATATGAATGAAAACGTTTGTGGATCAAGATCTACTACAGGCATAATTTTGATCTCCAGGTCACTAAACCCGGTTCTTGGGTCACGCAAAAACGAAACATCTAAACAATCAGCGTCAGCAATGATCCCGACTGGCACTGGCGGGCGGCCGTCAACACAGGCGACAACCATCAGTTCGTCGCCAGTCGAGTTTTCTAATGTGAGTGCCCCGTAAGCCGAGATAAGGAAGTTGTTCGCGGTAATGAAATTACCGGATGGGTGGAGCTGGAAAGTTATGGTTGAATCAAAGCCAATTGAACCCGATTCGTCGGGTGTAGCAGAGAGACTGGTTGACACTGACATGATGAAAATAAAACAGAAACAGAAAAAAGACTTTTGAAACTTCATGTTCATAGTACACCTCAATAACACTGATAAAAATTACGCATTCGCCGTCGCCAAACATCTCTATCCTAATTTCACGCTATCCTTTCATCAAAAGCAAAAAGAATTTTGAAAAAAAGATCATTCAATAAAAGCAATGTTTTCGTAACCTGCTTTGGAGTAATATTGAAAGGGACTTTCTTTACAGGGGGATGGAATGAATCAAAAAGCAACGAACTATTCCACGTTCGAGCCTGAAACCCGTTTAAGTTTTCTGAATTCGGTTAGCAATGCCGCGCCAGCCGCTTGGCGAGAATTTCATGAGTTGTATGGCCCGATCATTTTTTCGTACGCCAGGCGAAAAGGTTTGCAAGATGCCGATGCTCATGAGTTGCTGCAGGACGTTTTGTTGCAGGTTTACAAGTATCTTCCTTCGTTTGAGTATGATCAAACGAAGGGCCGGTTTCGGGCATGGTTGCAAACCGTAACCAAAAATCAGGTGGCGAAGTTCTATCGATCAAAAGGAAGAAAGTGCGAGATCAACGATTCTGAAGGAATTTTGGACTTCCAGTCTTCTCAGAATGGGCCGGAATCAAGGTTGCTGCAAAGCATGGTGACGCAAGCACAGGAAGAGATCCGAGACTCGTTCCATCCCGATACTTGGCGAGCGTTTGAATTGACCTGGATTGAGCAATTGGACGTTGCAACGACGGCGAAACAGCTGAATCGCACCGTTGGTTGGGTATATGTTGCCAAGTCGCGCGTGTTGAAAAAACTGACGGAAAAGGTTGTGCATTTTTTCGATGATGATTCGGAATAGGAACGCCATGCCAATCAAGTGTTTAACCGACGAGCAACTGCAAGGTTTGCTGGACATCGATTTCATGGAAAACGAGCAGACGGTTACCGATGAATTGGAGCATCTTGGAAACTGTCTTGTCTGCACGGAAAAATTACAGCAAATTAGCACTGCCTGCTTGCCAGCAATTCGCAGTCCTCATTTGCTGTGGAATGATGAGAATCAATCAGGTGCGGTTCCTTTCGCAAGCGACCAACTGCAACCTGGTGAAGTGATTGGTCCCTACAAGCTGCTGGAATTGGCAGGGCATGGTGCTTGCGGAAGGGTTTTTCAAGCTCTGGATCAAAAGCTGGACCGAATTGTTGCAGTCAAGATTTTGAATCCAGAAACTGCCGCTGAGAATTCAGAGATGATCGGATGGGAAGCGCTGACGACCGCTAGGTGCGATCATCCGGGAGTTGTAACCGTTTATTCGCTCGAGTCACATTTGTTGCCGCACCAGTCCGGCAGTCGCGGAAACGTGGCGGTAAATATTCTCGTCATGCAATTTGTTGACGGTGAAAACCTGGCAAGTCTGGTGGCGCACAAGTCCATCGATCACAAACAGCTGGTTGGATTTATTGCGCAGGCGGCTGAGGGGATCGAAATGGCGCACCGAAACGGTGTCATCCATCGCGACATCAAGCCTGGTAATATTCTTGTCGATACGAATCGAAAGGTGGCCAAAATAACGGACTTTGGAATGGCGATGTTGGCAAACGCTGATATCGATTCTCGAAAATTTTACGGCGGCACACCGGGCTTTATAGCACCGGAACTTCGGCAGGGTGATCGACCAACGGTCGCGTCAGACGTTTATTCTTTGGGTGTGAGCCTGGAAGAGTCACTAGCTGTATTGGATCCTTGTGCGGATTCCGATCTGGCTGCGGTCGTTGCGAAAGCAACATGCGACCAACCCGCCAATCGATATTCCAGTATGCGAGCGTTTGCAGACGAGTTGAATCGCTGGCTTCTAGGCAAGCCGACACAGGCGAGACAAAGAACGCCGCTTCAAAAGCTTTCTTATCGACTCGTTGAGCGTCGGGCTGCGCTCTCAATGATCGCTGGTGCGATAGGGTTGGCCGGAACCTGGTTCTGGCAAGCTCGGGTTGGCGCAAACCGTGAATCGAGCTTACTGGCAGATTTGGAATTGATGCGCAATGTTGAGATGCGCAAGCTTTGGAAAGAGTACGAATCATTAAACGGTACCGCCGAACATCTTAATCTCATTACAGCACACTCTATAGATTACCACGCTTCCTCTAAAAATAAGAAGATTCAATCCCCTGAGGAGGAGTTGTTGTCGATTTTGCACATTGCAAACCGTGCGGTTATGGAAGGTAAAAAAGAGTTGAAAGTCATAACACTGTATGGCAACGCATTAGAAGTAAGTGCTGACGTCGCGTTTGATCCAGATCGCCCCTTTCTTTTCATTCTCCTGCTGCGGGGGTTGCGAAAATCTGCTGAGTTGCAGATTCAATGCGATCGCTGGAACGAGTGTTTGGACGTCCTTGATGAATTTGAAACTGTCGCCGAGCGGATGGAACCTGTCGACCCACTGTGGAATGATCGCTTGACGTACAACGAACTGTGCGCCAGCTTCTTGAGGTCTCGTGCGGAAGCCAGAGAGGGCAGAGAACAATACGGCGATGTGAGTTTGGAATCCTGGCAGAACGAAATTGAACGATTGTCGAAAATTGACTTCACAAAACTGCAAGGGTCCGGGAATCCGTTTAACAATAAGCATCGAATCGAGTTGCGTTGGCGATTTGCCCTGGCATGTTTTTCGGCCAACGATATTGAGCTTGGCGAAGCAAGTATGAAAGCTGCCTTTGGCGTACCAGTTGACCAGAAAAACAAGAGTGACGTGTTTGTTGCAATCAATCAATTCCAGGAAGCGGAATTAGAGTTCACTCGATTGGCAAAATTAAACATGTCTCGGTTTGAATTTTTAGATATGGCTATCCAGACCAACCAACACATCATCGACCTGGCTGAATCGGCAAACAAATCCATAAAGTTGGATTTGGCACGGAAGCGACGAGCGGTTTTGGAGCGGATAGAGGCATCGCGGTGAATGTCATTGCCTGACGAGGCATGCGATCAGCATCGAATCCGAACTGGTCATATTTCCAATCCCGATCCCCCGATCCGCGCAGGACAACTGACTGCAAAGAACAAGAATCGCCGCCTCCGCACCCGGCTAGATTCCAACCGCGCCTGGCAACTTCAACTTGTTCCTTTGCAAGTCTGTTGTTTCGACCTCCAAGGGGCAATGCAAATTTCTATTTTTCAGGCCAGCCAGGCAACTCCATTTTCTTCTTCACATTCGCAGTGTGCTCGCTGTAGTGACGTTCCATTTGCTGCAGCAACGCACGGGGCGTCCAAATCCGGCTGCCATTGGCTCTTCGGTCCAGGTCCATGTTGTCCAGCAAGTAGGCGAAACGGCGAGTGAAGGCTGCCACGCGTTGCATCTGCTTCGCTTCTTCGGCTCCCGTCCAATCTGGATGTGCGAATTCGTAATCATCGGGCATCTGTTTTGGATTCAAGTCCATAACCGGGATCATGGGATCGACGGCGTGGTAGATTTGCGAAAAGAACAATAGCTCGCGTCCCATCATGTGTTCCGGGTTCCAACGAGGCGTATGAGAGCCGTTGCCAGGTTTGAAATTCATTTGTTCGACAGACAATTCAGCAAAGAACTCTTGTGATGCGTTACAAGCCGTTTCCTTTTTTGCAAACAACTCTTTTAGCTCAGCGCTCATCTCATAGGTTTTGTCACCAAGCGAAACAAATTTCGTTTTGTCAGTTTCGCCTGTTGCTGAAGAAAAAGCGACAGTGTTATGCGAAACCACCTCGACTTCTACATCGCCAACTTTCGTAATCGAGCGAGGAACAACCATCAACGCAGGTTTGTAACTGTCAGCAATTTTCTGACACATAGCAGCGTCGATTTTGTCCCCAACAATCGTGATTGCGGTCGGAAGTTGTGAGACATTGTCAGATTCAGCGTCCGCCGCCTCGCGTTTTTTGAAGTGCTCTTCACCAGGAGTATCTGAAAAGAACAGTAGCGCCATTCCATCCACGAAAATACTTGTCGGATAGTCGTCGTTTCCATGAATCGCCAAAACGTGATTGGTTTTGAGCTCAGGTATTGAGAGAACGCTGCGCGCCAAATCATCGTCGCGCTTCGAAGCCATGCTGTCGGTATTTGGGGCTCGCGACAAAACGACTGATTCACCGCTTTGCAGCGAACCCACCTTAAAATCGAGTGTTGACTCTAGCTGCTCTTCTGTTGTGGCATCGATTCCGAATCCAAGGTGGATACCCCAATTGGTTTCAATCGTGATTCCTCCACCAGGCCAATGGCGAATTGCAACCGGCTGCGGATCATCGGCGGCAATTTTTTCGGATACAGCGCAAGTCACTGCAAGGAAAACAACGCAAGTTAGCAATACGCGGGCGACCATAAAATTCTCACTATCAATAATTCGGTGAACACGAAACTGTTTCGCTCTGTAACGACAGAACCAGTTTACGCGATAAATGAGAATAAAGTCCACGCCCGGCACTAGACTCTGTCGAGTTCATTACCAACTTGCTTGAAAAAATCGGTGTCGGTTTTCAAAACCAAAGTAGCACGCCTCTCCGAGGCGTTTGCCACGGAAAAATACGCCTCGGAGAGGCGTGCTACGATCAACGATCTCGGTTTTGACATGCCCTAGCGCCTTTTAAAACATCCGTTCGTAGTACCGGCTTTAGCCGGAAGACTGCAACTTTCCGCCTAAAGGCGGTACTACAAACCAATGCGTTTCTAGCGCCGACGGC
>CAZJBW010000122.1:0-11533 GCA_964543985.1 uncultured Pirellulaceae bacterium
CTGACCCCTTTTTCAAGCGTTTGGCATGTTAGATCTACCCTATGCAAAACAGAACCTGCGTTACAATCCATTTGGGGAATTGGATCGCCAGGATCGAATCGACTTGGCGATACCTCGATGTGATTTTGACGAGGTCACACGTTTTGTGCTGATGGACAAGTCGGCGGTGCAATTCATCGGCGAAATGGGTAGTGGAAAATCAACACATTTACTTTTACTGGCCTCGCAACTACCCCAGTTTGGCTACCTGCATCTACCCGTCGATCAAAGTCGCATTGTTTTACCCAAAGAATTTTTACTGGTGGACGAGGCTCAGCGGATCCCTCGCTTACAGGTCAAGTCGTTGTTCCAGCAAGCAAACCATATACTGCTGGGCACCCATCGGTGTTTTGAAAAACGCCTGCTGCGACTTGGATTCCAGGTAAAAACAATCAATCTAGATTTGCTTCCCAACGACCAGTGGTTGCAATCAGCCTTTCAACGACGAATCGATAGGGCCAGACGGAGCGATCGGACAGTGCCGCAAATTCAATTGTCAACGGTGCTTAAACTACGCAATAAATTCGGAAATAATATCCGAGCCATGGAACGTCAACTTTACGAACAATTCTTGGAGCTCGAAGGTAACGATGAGCAAGTGTGATATTGAAATCGAGTTTTACCGTCCTGACCGAGAATTTCGCGCCGGCGAAAAGGTCCAAGGTTGGATTCGGATCACAGTGAACAAGAAGCTAAAGTGCAAAGGGCTGCACCTAAACGTATTCTGGAAAACTCATGGTCGCGGAAACACAACTCGAAAAAACTATCATCAACAAAACTTGTTTCAAGGCGATTGGGAAGTCGGTGAAACGTTCGAGTACTCGTTTGAATTCGATGCACCCGCATCACCCATTACCTATCACGGCAAGTACTTAAACATTGACCACTATGTCAGTGTCCGCGCAGAAGTGCCTTGGGCTTTGGACCCTCGCCGCGAGGAAGAATTTTTGGTCCGACCAGGTTCCGTCATGGCGGAAGTTCCTGAATCGCAACCAGTCATCGAATCGGGCAGCAGTTGGGGCATGTATTTGGGCATCGCGTTTGGCCTGGGATTAGTGGCATTGGCGCTCCTCTTTACCCTGAAAACGAACCTACTGTTCTTGTTGTTGCTGTTGCCAGCTGTGCTCATTCTTTTTCTTTCTCTGCGTTCCAAACTGGCGATCTCGAAACTGGGCCAAGTCGAGTGGACCACCAAATCACACGTACACGCCGGCGTTGCGATGCCATCGACACTGAACATTGGCCCGCTGGGAAATGTCGACATTAGCAAGATCACGATGCGAGTCTTAGGAAACGAATCGGTTGTTTCAGGCAGTGGCACCAATAAAACGACTTACTCGCACGTCGTCTACGACCAAACCGAAATCATCCTCGAAAACGAGAGTCACCGTTCTGGCGAAACCATCCAGCTGCAACCCAACATCACGTTCCCCGAAACGGACGCCATCTCGGTGGACCTACCCGACAACCGAATCACTTGGCATGCAACGTTGGCGATTCGCCTGGTTCGTTGGCCCGACTGGGTGCAGACGCGAAGTATCCAATTGTTGCCTGGAGTCGGCTCAACCGAGCCAGTTGAAAATCCCAATCCAGCCTTTGACGCGTTAACCCTTCAGGAACTGATTGATGTCATCCAGGGTCTAGATAGCTTGGGATCCGATCATGCTAAAATCGATCAGGCGATTGCCGAAAATGCATCCATGCTGTTCACGGTTAGTATTGAAATCGACGAAATTGAATCATCTGGCGCAGAATTTGAAGATCCCGAATACGCTAATGGCCGAACGGTCGCAGGAAAACTGATCGGCACAGACTATTATATTTCTTTGCAGCTTCCGCAAAGATTCAACCAACAAATTGACCGCTTGGATCGAGGTCACAGCTGGAATGGGGTCGGGGCATTGATACGCTGGCAACCACTCACAAGTCAAATGACGATGCTAGGCATTTGACTAACTCGGCACGACAATCCAATCAAGACAAACGAAGGTTCACCACCGATGAAACCAAAATTGAAAACGCTGCTGTTATGTTTTGTGTGGGTATCGTTGACGATCGGGCCAGGATCAGAACTTGCCGCTCAGGGACTCGGGCCAGAAAACACGCTTGTGGTGATCAATGCCGATTCGAAAGATTCGATTGCCGTAGGCCACCATTTCGCTCACTTGCGAAACATTCCAAGTTGCAACATCGTTTACTTAGATCGAATCCCCAAAGGGCGACAGTGCGAACTGGCGCAATTCAAAGAAAGGATTCTTGAGCCGTTGTTGGAAGTCATTCAACAACGCGAAATCAACAGCCAAGTGGAATGCATTACCTACTCTTCAGGTTTCCCGACCACCGTCAGAGCTCGTGAACACCTGGAGATTCTGAAAACACTTGTCGACGCTGAACGACTCGACAAGCGTATCTACAACCCCACGTGCTCAATCACTGGGTTAACGTATTTCTACACCATGGTGGCTGCCGACAATCCCGGTTACTTGGCGTTAGATGCGAACTGGTACATGCGGCTACCAGCCAACGATGTCTTGGAGAATCCGTTTCGCGACCCACTTCAACAGGAATTCACTGACGCTCTTGGCAAACTGAAAGCCGGGGATTCACAGTCCGCCGTGCGAACTCTCTCAAAGATCGTCAGCGACAATCCAGCCCAAACGTCTGTTCGCTACCAGTTGGTCCGTGCGTTGGTTGCGAACGATCAACCACGCGAAGCTTTGCAACAACTTAACACCTGCGTCAACACTGGCTGGAGCCACCGAACGTACACGACGGAAGATGAATCTCTGAAGGCACTACGCAGTGATCCTTATGCTGATTCGTTTCAGCAGGTCCTGCAAAAAATGCAGGATTATCCTTACGGCCAAGCGCCCAGCCGAGGGTTCAGCAACCGCATCGCTTGGGCGCCCAACGCAGCGGTCAATAATTTGTCCGGACAAGGTCGACGCTATGTTCTGTCGACGATGCTGGCTGTCGTACAACCTGACGGAACCAACGCATCGACACTTGAACAAGCGATCCAACAGATTAGTCGTAGCGTGTCTGCCGACGGAACTCAGCCAGAAGGCGAGTTCTTTTTCACAAACACCAATGACGTTAGATCCAAGACTCGCAAAGCCCGTTTCCCTGCAGTGATCCAGCAACTTCAGGACTTGGGCTTTAAGGCCAGTGAAGTTCGCGGCCACTGGCCAAAAACGGCACCGCAAGTAATCGGTGCGACGCTCGGCCGAGCCAAAGTCGATTGGGCCGGCAGCAACAGCCAGTTTCAACCGGGCGCCCTCAGCGACAATCTAACCAGTTTCGGAGGCGTCATTCCTGGCAAGCACAACCAAACACGGTTGACCACTTTCTTGAATGCCGGTGCCGCCGGTGCCAGTGGCACGGTCGTTGAACCCTATGCCCTGCAAGCCAAGTTTCCACTGCCTGATTTGCATGTGCACTATGTACGTGGTTGCACGCTTGCTGAATCGTTTTATCAATCTGTCTACGGACCGTTTCAGTTACTCGTCGTCGGCGACCCGTTGTGCCGTCCGTTTGGTCGCACTCCACAGTTTTCTGTTGTGGGACTAACCGACGACCAATTGGTAACCGAAGATTTAAGCGTGAGCATCCAGCCGGATGAAGAATCGGTCGGCATCGCCGGTTTCGATATTTACATCGACGGACGAAAAAAAGTGACAGTAGCGGCCAACCAGAAAGCTGACATCCCGTTTAACGAGTTGACGGACGGCTACCACGAGCTGCGTTGTGTGGCGATCGACAACACCCTCATTGCCACTCGCACATCCCAATCGATTCCGTTTCGTGTCGACCGTCAGGGCAAAACTTTTAAGTTGGCGGTCGCGGGGTCAGGCACTTATCAAATTGAAAGAACCGTCACTCTGAAAATCCGATCCGACTTTGAAAAACCAGTAGAAATTTGGCGACATCACGAAAAAGTAGCTGAACTAAAACAAGGTTCGAACGAACTACGAGTAGATGGATCGAAACTTGGACCAGGCCATTCCATTCTGCGCGCGGTCATTCGACAGGACGACGGCTTTATTTTCAGCAACTCAGTTGACGTTGAAATCAAGAGCTCTAAATGAAACTGAAACCTGATTTGCTGGCGTTACTCAATGACTTTAATGACCAGTTAAAGTCGTGTCGGGCTGTCTACATCGACGCCGCCCAAAACGTCATCGATCACTACCCTCATTTGCTGCATACACCAAATGATGAATTTCTAAACCGGATGGACGATCTGCATCGTGGCTTGCTGATCAAGATGTTTGTCGCCATCGGGCACGTCGACTGCATTTGGACCCAATCGGAAGAGCACCTGGCGGGTGTCTTGTTTTATCACATGTGGCACAAACGGATGGGCCGACGTCAGGTTCGTGATTCGTTGAAACATATCGAAAAGCAAGCCAAGTTACTGCAGTGGGAAAGTGTGGTACGGCCCTTCGTCGAGATTGAGCCCCTGCAGTACAGTATCCCTGAGTTGGAAACATCCATCGTGCGGCTTGGCAACATGATCGCTCGCGCGGACGGCACCAGCTCTCTAGAACTTGAGGAACTGAAACGAATTCAACGCCGCCTGATCAAGTTCCTGCATCAACCTCGCCCAAATCAACAGAAAAAACAATCCAATTCGCCCTACCAAATTGCGGAACAACAAGACGTGGCTAGCCCTGCCACCGACAGCACGACCGAAGAAAGCAACGATACCGTCGTAAAGCCGAGACGTTCGTTGCCCGAGGCACTTGCCGAATTGGATACTCTGATCGGTCTTCAGAATGTCAAAGAAGAAGTTCGCACCTTGATCAACTTTTTGAAGGTGCAGGAAAAACGCAAACAAATGCAACTGCCGGAAACTCCGATGACGTTGCACATGGTATTTCGTGGCAACCCGGGTACAGGCAAAACGACGGTGGCCCGGATCTTGGGCGAGATCTACGCAGCGATGGGCATCTTGCAAAAAGGTCATCTGGTAGAAACCGATCGCGCAGGCCTGGTCGCCGAGTACGCCGGTCAAACCGCTCCCAAAACTGACAAGATCGTCGATCAAGCGTTGGACGGTGTCCTGTTTATTGACGAGGCCTACAGCCTGGTATCTGACAACAAGGACGATCCATTCGGATCCGAGGCCATTCAAAAATTGCTTAAACGCATGGAAGATGATCGCGACCGTTTGATCATTATCCTGGCCGGTTACCCCAACGAGATGGACCAACTGCTAACGTCCAACCCGGGCCTGACTTCAAGGTTTACTCACCATATTACGTTTGAAGATTACGATCCCCTGGAACTATGTAGCATCTTCAGTTTGATGTCGGAAAAAAACGAATACAAACTGACGGGGTTGGCACGCGCCAAGTTGCAAGTGGGTTTTCAACAACTCGTGCAAAACAAAGACCGCCATTTTGGTAACGGCCGCGTCGTCCGCAATCTGTTCGAGCAGGCTATTCGAGAACTTGCCAACCGCGTCGTCGATGAACCCAAGTTGACTCGCGGACTGCTGTCTCGCTTTGAATCCGAGGATGTTAACTTTGGCGATCAGACTAACGAGCATCTGGAAGTCGCCAACTTGAAGAAGCTAGAATTCGCGACCGAATGTCCCAACTGTAACCAGTCTATCGAAATTCACTGCGAGTTGCTGGGGCGCAAGGTGGAATGTCGCAAGTGCGAACATCAATTCCGAATCAATTGGTGCCCGATTCGAGAATAATCTGACCCGGCCAAGCAAACTGCGGCAGTACATTGGCTTCGCCTCGCAGCACGTTACCCACCCAATTCGGCAGCGGCGGGATCATTTCTAACAAGACTTCGCCGATCGTGGTGACAATCACCGACAATTGACTAAACTACACGCCCATTCCAACTCTATTGCCGACGAGCACTTTCATGCGCGGATTCACATTCCTGGTCTTTGTCATCCTCACTATTTTATCTTGGGGAATCTATGGCCCTGTTCTGCACGAAGGTCAGGAGGCATTGGGCGACGGCGTAAGACTTAGTCGTTGGACCCCATTCATCTGCGTGGGCGTGGCGTATTTCCTGATCGCTGTGGTCTACCCGTTGATCATGATCCCCAAAGAAGGCAAAGGAAATTGGTCCGTCCCCGGCATGACATGGTCCTTTGTGGCGGGTGCCATTGGAGCGATCGGTGCACTTGGAATCATTTTGGCATTCATGTTCGGTGGCAAACCTGTTTTTGTGATGCCACTGGTTTTCGGTTTTGCACCAGTAGTCAATACCATCGTGACGATGCTGATGAGTCGCACCATCAAACAGGCGTCGCTGGGCTTCTATCTGGGAGTGATCATTGTGGCGATTGGTGGCGCTGGCGTGATGTTTTTCAAACCGACGCCACCCAAAGACACCGAAGCGGTCACCCAAACCGAAACAGAGTCGACACAAACAGCGGATTCCAGCGAGGGCAACGCTGCGACTTCCGGCGAATCGGTTTCCGCCGAGGGCGCCGACAGTGAAAAGAAATCAGAAGCAAACTTCCCGATGTTGATCGTCTCGGTCGTCATCACCGCCTTATGCTGGGGAGCCTATGGACCTGTCCTACACAAAGGGCAAGCCAAGATGGGAGGCAGTCGATTGCGCCCCTTCCTGTTTGTCGGGCTGGCCTACTTTGTGATCGCGGTTGCCATTCCATTGCTACTGCAAGGCTTGGCCGTGGTGCCGCCCGATCCCGGCCAATTAAACCTAACCGGTATTTTGTGGTCGCTGGCCGCCGGAGCCGCCGGGGCAGTCGGAGCCTTGGGAATCATCTACGCATTTAATTTTGGTGGCAAACCGATCTTCATCATGCCGCTTGTATTCGGTGGTGCCCCCGTCGTTAACACGCTTTCTTCGACGTTCGTCAGCGGCACTTGGGCTCAATTGAGTAGCCCGTTTTATATCAGTCTGTTTCTGGTAATCGGTGGTGCCATCACGGTACTAACGACCGCCCCGCGTTCAAAACCCAAACCTAAACCTGAAATCTCGTAAGCATCGTGTCCGAATCCAATGAGTCCGCTAGAGTCGTCCAGATTGACCAATGGGTCAGCCATGTCTGGATGGTCCGCACCTTCCTGAAACACTGCGACGAAGCGGAAGAGGACGATGAATTGCTGGAAGTGCACCGCGCACTGTACGACTTCATGCTGGCCTTGGGTGGTCAGGACGAAACGAACAACCCGACCACCTACCTGAAGACGGCAAAAAAGAAGTTCAAGAAACTGCGAACAGCCAACCAACTGTTTCTGGAGATCCAACCCGAGATCTCAAATCACACGAACTTTCGCATGGCGGCTCGGTCGCTCAATCACGCCATCCAACAAATTGAGTCGTTGATCAATCAAACTGATTGACTAAGTTTTGCAAGCTCCGCCAATCGTAGCTCCGCCAATCCGCGAAGGGTCGTGGTTGAGGGACTCGTCCGGTCAACATTAAGTACCGCGTTTGTTCCCGTACCATTTAATGTGCAGACGAGGACAAAGCTTAAAGCCATGTCTTTGACAAAATGGTTCCAACCATGCGTGCTTGCTCTCCAAGCTGGCCCAGTCAGTCCCTTCGGGCATCAGTAAGACTCGGTCGGCCGTGATATGTGGAAATTCTTGCAGGTAGTTCAACACCTCGTCCGTGTCTTGCAGCTGGCTGACCACGAATTTCAGTTGGAACGGATAGCGTTGTGTCAGCTGCGAGATAATCTGTGGGCGGTGACGGGTGGTCTCGTGTCGGATCGACCAGCGTTTGGACCTGGATGATGGTGGCGTCGAATTTCTAAGCTTGGGACTGATCGACATCAAGTGACAGGCAACCGGACGGTCGACGGTCCCAGCTGATTCAATCGTGATATGCAAGCCCAGCCCGACCAATTGATTCGTCAATGACACGACTTCGGCCGGCAGCATCGGTTCGCCACCGGTCAACACCACATGCGAGCATTCCAGATCCTGACAAGCCTGAACGATTTCCGAGACAGTCATGTGTTGACCCTCGGGCTGCCAACTGGTGTACGGCGTGTCGCAAAAATCGCATCGCAAATTACAACCCGATGTGCGCACAAAGATGCTGTCGGTCCCGGTCAACAGTCCCTCGCCCTGCTTCGACTTGTAAATTTCACTGATAAACATCGAAGACTCGAAAGCGACTTTGTCACGAAACAAAAACGAAAAGGCCGATACCCCTTTCCACCGCACAGCAACTTGGCAAAATAACCGATCTTACCGACAGCAACTTAATGAAATACCCTGAGCTGTAAACCACAGCCCGGAAAAGGATCCCAATGAGTACTCCGTTTCGCGACAAGCTTGAAACCTTCGAAAACGAGTTTCCAAATCGCGACTACTCGATCGAAATCACCTGCCCCGAATTCACTTCTGTTTGCCCCAAGACCGGCCAACCCGACTTTGGCATTCTAACTTTCGATTATATCCCGGACACCAAGTGCATCGAGCTGAAGTCTCTAAAGATCTATTTACAGAGCTTTCGCAACGAAGGCATCTTTTACGAAAACATCACCAATCGCATCTTGGAAGATTTTGTCGCTGCAGTGGAACCTCGCATGGTTACTCTAACGGCCGAATTTACACCGCGAGGCGGAATCAGTTCGACGATCGTTGTGCATCATCCTGAAGCGTAACTGCACCTTCCATAGCCAAACGTAAATCTAACTCGCGCGGAACACGCCACTATGCCATCTGTCATTCTTTCTGGATTTGCGGACGAAGCAGCCACCGAAAAAACGGTCGACCAGCAGTTTTCTACGATGGCAGCGTTGGGCCTGCAACATTTGTCGATGCGTTTTATCGACGTTGGTAACGGCGTCAAAAATGTCCTGCAGCTAGACACAGGCGAATTCGATAGCTTGCGTTCGTCACTTCAAAATTACGGATTACATGTTGCTTCGATTGGGTCGCCTGTCGGCAAAGTAAAAATCGCCGATCAGGACGATGGCACTGAAAACCGATTCGTCCCTTTTGCAGAGTACTTGGAAACGGAAGTCACAGCCGCCATCGAAGCCGCCAATCGTTTGTCAACGAAATTGATCCGAGGCTTCTCGTTTTACCATCCACGCGGATCGGACCACTCGCAGTACCTGAAGCAAGCGATCGACCAGGTTGGGCAAATCACTGAAAGATGCGCCGCGGCAGGCTTAGTGTTTGGTCTGGAGGTCGAAGCGAATTTGATTGGACATCGCGGTGAAATTCTGAAGGAGATTCATCAAGCCATCAATCACGAATCTTTGGTGCTAATTTTTGATGGCGGCAACTTGGTGACTCAGGGATTTGACGAATCGGAAATCATGGATCAGTTTCAAGCGATGCTGCCAGGATTGGGCTGGATGCACGTCAAAGACTACGTTGCCGAAACCTCGTCGAAACCTGGCCAGTATGTAGACGAGGAAGCACTCAATCGATTTGTGCCCGCCGACCGTGGCGGCACCAACCACTTGGCCATTTTTCGCGAGTTAAAAAGCCACTTGCCAAAGATTCTTGAGCGTCTGACAAAGGTTGGCGTCGACGGTTTTGTGCTCGATCTGGAGCCGCACTTGAAAGGTGGAGGACAATTCGGCGGCTTCAGTGGTCCCGATGGGATGGGCGTTGCCTTGCGTGCTTTGTGCAGTGTTCTGGAAAACAGCCAAATCGATTTCCACCTTCGCGACTTCTCGTCGCTACCACGCACCCACTAGCCAAACGGCGAAGTGACTGTTCAAACAGTTTTGCGCCGCTAACGACACCAAAAAACGGGCCAAGCATCCCTGCTTGGCCCGTCAGATTTTTTCAGAATAGGTTACTGCTAAGCGTTCAGACTAACTGACGGCAGAATCCGACTTGACCGCCATGGGTTGGGCTTTCTTGGCGGCATTTGTTTCTTCGTCCTGCAATTCCTTGGCTGAATTGATTGACAGGAACATGAAACCCATGGCGACACAACCGACGGCAAACAGAATCGCCAACATGAACGCCATATCAAACAGCCCGCTGCTCAACATGAACAATACGGCACTCAGAAACAAACAGGCCCCTGAGCCACTCAGATAAATCAAGCTGGTCTTTTGGTCCTTTTCGCGAGCACTATGTTGAATAGCACTTTGCACTGATTGATTGGCAACTTGTCGCAACGCGTCCAGCGTCGAGACTTTTTCACGAGGCTTATTGTTAGGAATGTACTCGCTTTCATCGAGTGGATTATCGGGTGTCAAATCCTCCATGACCTCTGGCACCTCAGCCGATACTTCGTCGATTGGCGTTGAGGCAGCAACGGCATTGGCCGTCGTCGCCGTTTGATCAATTGCAACATCGTCTTGGGCACCAGGACCACTATTCAAACGCTGCATCAACTGGTTCATGTAATCCTGAACAGACTCGTCTTTCTTGCCGCCAGCTGCTGGCTCGTTTGCCAGAGCGATAAGAGCGGCAGGAGCTACGGGAGCTTCTGGAGCTGGTTGCAGCAAGGCGGTAGACGTTTCTGGTTTTTTGTTTGCTACCTGAACTGCATCTGATTCACCGTTGTCATCTAACAGCGAACTATCCAATTTTCCACTGGCACGCATTCTGGCGAGCACTTCGGCGACAGATTCCATTTGCGAAGCTTCCGAACTGTCCTCAACGGGTTCCTTAGCTGGCGTTGCCACTGGTTCCTCAGCGACTGGTTCTTCAACTTTTTCAATGGGTTTTGAAGGCTCGACGGGCTGCTGGACGGCAGCTGGATTCTCAGCTTTCAAACGCGACAAATCGATCGGTGACGCTGCTGGTTCGTTGGCTTTGGCCTCAGGAACGGCTGGCTTTGCATCGGCAATCGGTTGATCCAGTTGTGGGTCTTGTTCAGGTTTCGGGGCTGCATGCTTGGCTTCGATATTTTCCAGCACACGCTTGGCTTCTTCGACACTTGGACTTGGTAGGTCTTCAAATTGTCGAGGGTCCGTATTGGGACGCAGCAACTGAGGTGCAATGGAGTTATCGTTCCAGCCACCGGAAAGCTTTTGCGGCGGTGCAGGGACTTGGTTGGATTCTGGTACAGCCGATTCGTACAGTTCGTCCAGCCAGCGAGCCTGGGTTTCCGTTTTGGCTTCGTCTTTCCAAGCAGTAGGCAATTGTTCAGGAGCTTGGTTGCTGAACCCTTCAACGCTGGCCATCGTTGGCGGTATTTCATTAGTTGCTGGTGCCACATCGGGTGTGGTTTCATCTGCTTTCACTTCGACAGGTGGCAGCTGCGAGACTGGCTTCACGGCACCGTCAGCTTGTGGGCCAGCTTGCTCGGACTGTTTATTGGCAGGCTCTGAAATATTGGGGATCAAGAAATCATCGTCCTGAACTCCAGCTCGGTTCATAGGACCGAATTCACTGCGTTCGACGATAGCGTCGATTTGCATTGTCATCGTGGTCGGATCTTTAGAAGGCATGCCTGGCTTTGGTGTCGCCAGCAAAGGATTCTCGTCAACGATTCCCGCTTCCTCGACTATCGGGCTGGCCGGTACGACAGGGGTCGGCGTTGGTTCGACCTTGGGTAGCTC
>CAZJBW010000123.1:0-11308 GCA_964543985.1 uncultured Pirellulaceae bacterium
GATCACCAGCCACAATCGGAAAGGCATGTTCGAAGACTACCGGCGAGTTATCGAGCTGAATCTTGACTACTTGAAAGAGCGCGATGCGTTCTACGAACACGACTTTCTCTACCCGCTGCATCAGCTCGCTCACAAATTCATCTCGGACTTTTACTACGGACCGCTGGGCGAAGAGCCGACAGTTAAGCATCAATTGACCCTGGCACAGCTTTGTCTCGACAAGGGTTTTGACGTGAATCTCAAAACTCACGACTCGGGTGAAACCGCTTTGTCTCTGGCGATTGCCGAGGGCCACAAATCGTACATCGAGTTTCTTCGCACAAACGGCGCCGAAGAACCTGATACGGAAAAGTTGCAGGAGACGAAGGAGGCTGCTTTCTGGAGTCGTATCAAAAGAGGACATCCAGGTCGGTCGAAACGGATGCTGGAGTCTGATCCTTCGCTGGCACTGAAATACTACGGCGAGAACGGTGACGAGGCGGACGGCTATCCGCTTTTTCACTCGACCAAGCAATTAGAGTTCGAAGTTACAAAGGCTTTGTTAGAAGCTGGCGCCGATCCGAATGCGACACCGGACATCGAAGATCCAGCGATGCGAGGAATGCCGTTGATGAACGCTTTCCACGAGGCGAATGCCAGAAAGGTTGGCAATTACGACCTGGTTCATTTGTTGCTTGACTACAATCCGAACTTGAACGCGCACGGTGACTGCAGTACGCCTTTTGTTGATTGTTTGTTTAACAACATGTGGGAAGTTCGCGACTTCGAGCCAGGCGAACCCTGGACTTACAAGCGGGAGTCGGCGGAAGAGGTTGCAAGATTGTTCCGGATGTCATTCGCTAGTTACCTGGAACCTGAATCCGGGAACAAGAACGATGGTCGAAAGTCGAGCGACGATTCGATCCGCAATTCTGATTTCCCTGAGTTGACGCTGCTCGAGCGCGTTGTCGCAATGGGCGGTCAGCCATCGTTGTTCACGTTGGTGCGACATGAGCAACATGATTTGGTCGAAGACTTGCTCAAGAAATGCCCCAACGAAAACGGGACAGCGATGGATTGGCCACAATCCACAGTGTTCCATTGCATCATGAACGGTGCGACATGGTGCGGGTACCCAAAAACCGTTGCTGCTTGTATGAAAACTTGCCCTGAGTTGTATACACCGGACTGCGCCAAGCGGGCAATCGACCGGACAATTCGCAGCCACAATCGTGACGGCGACATCGACCAGTACTTTGCACTGATCGAATCGCAATTAAAGTTCCTTAAGGAAAACGATTCGGTTACGGAAACCTACAGCGACGGCAGCCCTTTTCAGCCGCTTCACTCGCTTGCCGAACACTTGATTGAATCGAGTCACTACGGGTTCAAATGTGAGCGGTTGGTCACCGAAGACGACCTCGTCCGATTGGCGGAGTTGTTTGTCGAGTTTGGCTACGATGTAAACTCGGACAATTCGGCAACGGACAAGACCGTGTTGAAGACTGCCAAAGAGAAGGCCTATGTTGAGTACGTCAAGTTCTTGCAGGAAAAGGGGGCACAAAATTAGACAGTGATTGCTTGCCCCAGTCGACATTTTTTCTTGATGAGGTCGAATCATGCCAAGATTTTTCGTGCCGAGCGAATACCCACTAAAAGGATGAGGCAGTTAGTTTATCTCTGATAAGGAAATGAATGAACGAGTTTTTGATCGTCGTGGGATCCGTTGTGTTTGGAATGTTTATCCTAATTGGGGTCATTCCAGGGTTCATGTTTGTCAAGCAAAACACGTGTCGGGTTGTGGAGCGATTCGGAAAATTCCAATCGATCAAGCATGCCGGGCTTCGCTGGAGAATCCCACTCGTTGATCAAGTCAAACGTGTCGTTGGTTTTGAGATGCAAAACCTACCGACAACGGTCAATACAAAGTTGAAAGATAACGCTTTTGTCGCTGTCGAATTTGTCCAACAGTACTGGGTAGCAAAAGACGACGACACGGTCAAACGTCTCGTTTACGAATTGGGCGCTAACTACGAAGACCGAATTACTGAACGCGTTCACAACGAAGCCCGTTCCGTACTGAACCGTCTAGATTTGAATGATGTCTATGACAAGAAAGACGAAATTGGACATGACGTTGAAGTCGAATTGAAAAAATGGTTGACGGCGTACGGTATTAAGTTGGAAAAGACATTGACCAACGACGTGAACCCATCAGAAAACGTCGTTCGTTCTATGAATGAAAAGAAGCAAGCGGAATTTGACTTGCAGACGGCCGAGTTGACGGCGGAAGCCGACTATCGAAAAACGGTTCGCGCGGCCGAGGCTCGTCGCGAGGCCAAGATCGCTGACGGAGAGGGGATCGCGGGACAACGAAATGCGATCTTTGGAAATATCAGTGACACCGTGGTCGCCATGGACTCAGCATTCGACGGAGAAGTTCCTGTTCAGGCGATTTTGCAACATGTGCTGGAACTGCAACGATTGGATACTCAAGAACAGATCGCCAAGAGCAGTCAAACGACAACGCTGTTTGTTCCCTATCGCGGCGGCACCGATGGCGACGACATTGGCGAACAGATTTTGCAAGGCAACCTGGCCGCCAATAGCACTCAAGAACTACAAAGGCGAGCGATCAAATCAACAGAATGGGAAACGGACACAGACACGGAGGATGATGACACTGAGTCTGTAAGTTAACGGACCGCTTCATCCAGCAATCGCTAAAAATTCGCGTGATATCGCTACGTAAAACGGAAGGCCTGACTCAATTGTCGTCCAGACCGACCAATTCCAGCAACTTCAATGCGTTGGTGGTTGTAGCGAATCCTTCGCGAAGTTGGTAGTCGAAGGTCATCACCTTTTTATTGTCGACGGTTTGAAAGTCTTCTCGAAAGTGCACCGGGTGACACGCTTGAGCCAGTTCGCCAGACCGACCGAGCTCCAGATCGTGAGTCGAGACTCCGCCAATCGCCTGGTGATCAACCAAGTGCTGCACGACTCGCGTCACGGCAATGTGTCGTTCTTGCGAGTTCGTTCCTTGTAAAATTTCGTCCAGCAAAAACAAGACTGTCGCGTCGGGATCGGATTTGTGTTCGCGAGCAATATCGACGATCTGTTTCAACCGCTTAAGTTCGGCCATGAAAAATGAGACCCCGTCGGCCAGCGAATCCTGAATCCGCATACTGGTTTCGATCTGCATCGGAGACATTGAAAGACTGTCTGCACAAATTGGCGCACCTAAGTGAGCCAGCACAACATTCAACCCGATCGATCGCAACAAAGTACTTTTGCCCGACATGTTCGATCCAGTCACCAACAACACGCTGCCCACCGGTCCAACGGTCACATCGTTGTCAACACGGTCCGTGTGTTTCAACAACGGGTGTCCCAGTCGGTGACAAGCAATCTTGGATTGTTGACTCTTCGGTTTAATTTCGGGCATTGGCCAATCGGCGTGGTCATAAGCGAACTGCCCGATCGCCGCTAACACCTCCCAATGGCCTAAAATCTCAAACCAACGCCGAACGTTCTTTCCGTGCTGGGCCTTCCAATTCTGCAGCTGGTTGACGGTGTGAAAGTCCCACAGGAACACAAACTGCAGTAGAACGTAGACGGGAAACAGGCTTCTTCGCAGGTTGGCCTGCCAAGCGATGCGACCCAAGTGATTCGTGGCCGCCAACACATCTGCATTTTCGGAAAACAACTCCGACTTTAGACTCGACAATCGCTCGCTTTGAAAGTCATCTTCTCGAATCATAGCGAACACTTGGTAGTAGTTATCGACCTCGCCATGTCGGGTCGATACTTGATTAAAGATGCTATGAATGCGTCCAGCGAAGATTGCTGAGAAAACAACGTTCGCAGCCAGTAACCCCATCACCGTTGGGCCGGCGAAAGAGACCGGTATTAAACCGACTAGCAGACCAAGCAAAACGACACTAACTGACACAGCTAGAACACGAGCACACCAAACCAAAATGTTTCGCTTGTCATATTGTCTGGAAGCTTCGGCCCAATCGGTCAACGTGGCGGGGCCTCCGTCTGAGAAGGCCAACAAGTGGCAAAGAAATCGGAACTTGTCGCGAAACGGAGTCTTCGATTTCAACTCGTTCACCGCAGCCTGTCGCGCCAGGATTTCGGAGGCCTTAGGAGTATTCAGGATCCAATTTCGAATCGTCTGGATACCGGACGGAGTTTCAACTCCGCCAACCATTTGGAATAGCGAGGCCTGACCGAACAAGTCCAGGTCGTTACAGATGGCGGCGTGCTGACTTGGGATCTCGACAGAGACTTGTTTCAGTTGGTCCCAGTCGCGATTCAATCTGGCCAATGAACGGCGGTACAGTCGCAACCAAATTTGCTTTTTTCGCCTGACAGATTCCAGGCCTTCGTGGATGTAGGCGATGTACAGGAACACCAAAAAGGTCGTCAGAGCCAACAGGAACCACAAAGTTTGCTGGCCTGAATACGATATCGCTCCCAGAACGAGAAAGATGATAACGACCAGGAAAGTCAGACCTCGCACCATGGAGAGTGATTTCCATTTGGCGCGAGTCTTTTCGATGACCGTCGTCAACTGCTCGATCTTGGATTCGTATTCTTGAATCCGAGTCACTTGAGACTGAGTTTCGTCACGAGTCTTTGTCGCAGCTTCTTCCTGGGTTGGCATTTGTCTAGACCTTTAGCTGTTCATCGCTGCAATGGCGGTCGGCGTAGCGTTTGACGATCGGATCGACAACGACTTCGCAAAACTGTTGAACTTGCTGGACGGCTCGACCCACGAAATTTCCTTCCTGCAGCACTTTGTCGACATTCACGGCTGCAAAATCGGCATCGTCACGCAATCGTTGCAACAAGTCATTGGACTGGCCTTTTTGCTTGACTGCATTTCCGGCTGCCACGCTGTGTTGGCGAATTTTTTCATGCAGTTCCTGGCGATTGCCACCCGCATCAACGGCCGCCATCAAAATATTTTCTGTAGCCATAAACGGCAACTCATCAGCCAAATTTTTGGCAACGACTTGCTCGTTGACGATCAGGCCCGAAGTAATATTTTCCAACAGAATCAGGATCGCGTCGATCGCCAGAAACGCTTGTGGAATCACCAGTCGACGGTTGGCACTGTCGTCCAATGTGCGTTCCATCCACTGCGTCGCCAAAGTATTGGCGGGACTACTTTGCAGGCTGATCACAAACCGGGCCAACGCGCAGATTCGCTCGGACCGCATCGGATTCCGTTTGTAGGGCATTGCCGACGACCCAATTTGTTTGGCACCGAAAGGCTCTTCGACCTCTTTCCGGTTGGCCAGCAAACGCAAATCGGTGGCCAGTTTGTGCGCCGATTGTGCAACTGCCGAAAGAGCGTCAACGATTTGTACATCGATCTTTCTAGAATACGTTTGCCCGGTGACTTCGTACGTTTTCGAGAAACCGATTTTGTCGGCCACCATTTGATTCAGTTGCTGAACCTTGCTGTCGTCGCCTTTGAAAAGTTTCAGGAAGCTGGCTTGTGTGCCAGTCGTCCCTTTCACACCGCGAGCTCGCAAGTGATCGATGCGAAATTCCAAGTCCTCCAGATCCATCGCCAGATCGTAGGCCCATAAAGTGGCTCGCTTGCCAATCGTCGTAGGCTGAGCGGGCTGCATGTGGGTAAACCCTAGACAGGCAACTTGTTTTTGATCTACCGCGAACTGGCCCAACCTTTCGATCACTTTTGCCAGCCGCGTGGCCACCAACTGTAAAGCCTCGCGAAAAATGACAAGGTCACCATTGTCGGTGACGAAACAACTGGTGGCGCCCAGGTGGATGATGGGCATCGCCGTGGGGCAAGCGTCACCAAAGGTGTGCACATGAGCCATCACGTCATGCCGCAATTCTTTCTCGTGCTTGGCTGCGGCCGGCCAATCAATGTCGTCCAGATGAGCTCGCATTTCGTCAAGTTGAGCATCGGAAACGTCCAAACCTAACGCTTGTTCAGATTCGGCGAGGGCCAACCATAGACGTCGCCAGGTACTAAATTTCTTCTGAGGCCCAAAAATTTTGGCCATTTGCCCTGAGGCATAACGAGTGATCAGGGGGTTCTGGTAGCTGTCGAAATCCATCGTTTTTGTTGATTTTGGCTGAACATATTCAAGTGTCACGCTTTGCGAGGCAACCAGAGTAACAACTGAACCCAAACACCAACAGGTCCCGAATACAGCCCGACAGGACATTGGGAATCGCCGAAGTTACCCTCTGCCAACGGTTTACCAAAAGCTGGCCGCGGAATCATGTGCCGAATTTGCTGCCGTTGGCATTGAATCAGACTGTCTTTACCTAGCTGGCAAAAATTCGCTAATATAACAGTACGGACGGTCGGCTGATTCTGATGATTGTGTCATTCGTCGAAAATACGCTGCTATCAATGACTTAAATTGACGATTGTCATTGAAGAATCTCGCCCCGCATTAATCGAGAGCTGATCAAACAAGCATCAGCTCGCCGAAGGGAGAATGCTTTGAAAAGTAATTTGAAAATGACCAAAAGTCTTACTGCTCTGATGGGTTTGTTGTTACTGGTTTGCTCGCCAGTGCACCTTCAAGCGCAGGAGGACATGCCCCCCAGTCAAGCAATGCTGCCTCCCACTACGGCAGCTTGGGTTTCTGTACCTAATGCAGAAGCTATGAAACAAGCCATCGAAGAAACTCAATTCGGTGCCATGATGAATGACCCAGCTGTTCGACCGTTCGTCGAAGACCTGGCGAAACAGCTACGAGGATATTTGGATGAGCAAAATATCCGTTTCGGATTGAAAGTAGAAGATCTGGAAGAAGTCCACTCGGGTGAAATCTGCCTAGCCGGTGTATTGAAACCCGTGGCTGAAGGTGCCGAAGCCGAAGCCAGTGACCATGCCATCGTTTTGCTGGTCGACGTCGCCAACTCAAACGATAAGACCGACGTCTTGCTAAAACGGGTCGGCGAAAAACTGCGTGGCGAAGGGGCCACGGAAGAATCCATTGAAATCAATGGTGTCGAAGCATCCAAGTGGTCCTTCAAAGCACCGCAAGGATTGGGCAAGCGTCGCTACGCATTCCACGCCGTCACCGACGGTTGGTTAATCGCTTGCGACAGCGAAAGCACCTTTCGAGATGTAATCGCCCGAGTCAAGAAAGTAAACGAAGACGCACCGAATCTTGCCGAAACCGAAACCTTCCGTGCCATTGCTGAAGGATCGAAGTTTCAGAGCGAACAATATGACACTCACATCCGCTGGTTCATTGAGCCTTTCGGATACGTGCAACTGGCGCAAGCCATCGCCGACACTCACCAATCAGCTGACGAAAGCATTCGCAACGACTGGGCCAAAAAGTTCCAAGAGGAAGGCTTCTCGGCCATCAAAGGACTTGGCGGGCAAGTTTGCATTGCCACAGGTCAACACGAAGCGGTCCACCGCTCAATGATCTACGCTCCGCCAGTCCTGGAAGGTGATGATCGCTATGAGCGTGCCGCAGCACTTTTGGATTTCCGCAATCCTAATTCTAGCCAACTGAACCCACCTGCTTGGGTACCAAAAGATTCAGCGGGCTTCCTGACCTTTACTTGGGACTTGCAAAAAGCTTTGAATCGCGTTGGGTCAATCATTGACAAAACGACCGGCACCGATGGATCTTTCGAACGAGCCCTAGAAAGCTTGGCAACGGACCACAAGGGCCCGCGAGTCGACTTGCGAAAACTGGTCACTCACCTAAATAATCGGATCACCGTTAGCTCAATCACCGAACTGCCTATTGACGGTGAAAGTGAACGAATCGTCTTGGGTATCAAAATCACCAACGACGTTGAGTATGTCGATGAGAGCATTTTCCGACTGTTTCGTTCGGACGCTGAAGTTACTGAACACAACGGTGTTCGCGTCCTGATCGTTGACACCGCTGACGAAGCAGTCCCTGAACTTGAAATCGACCTGGACGACGAATTCGGGGACCCCTTGGCTGAAGAAGAGAGCGACGATGAAGGCGACGAAGAATTTCAAGAGCCCAAACCGCTGTTCGAGAAACGTGTGTTCGCCGTAAAGGGTGGTTTCCTGTTTCTTTCAAACAATGTCGAGCAAATCCACTCGGTGCTGGACACCATCACAGATGTTCCCGGCAACGAGTTGGCACAGGCTTCGGACTACGTTCGTATCAACAAAGCCCTGCAGTCGTTGGCTGGTGGCGAGGCTCCCAGCTTCCGACACTTCGGTCGCATGGATCAATCTTTGAGAACGAACTACGAAATGGTGCGGACGGGCCAGATGGCAAGTGCTAAGACCTTGTTAGCTCAATTGCTTAACCGAGCCTATGAAGCCGACGAGAACTATGACGAAGAAACTCCTCGCAAACAACAAATCGATGGCTCCAAGTTGCCCGAAGATTACGAAGGGCAAGTTGCCAAATACTTCGGTCCAACCGGAACAGTGGTCCACACAATTGACAATGGCTGGGTCATAACCGGTTGCCTGTTGCGTAAAGATGTTGAAAACACATCCACGCACACCGCAAAAGAAGAGTTGGCTATCGAGAACAAATAGATCGTGGCATAACCAACCACGGCTGTTCGCCAATCGCGAAAATCACAAAGCTTCACCTTCATTCGGGTGAAGCTTTTTTTGTAGCATTTTGATTCGGATTTGGTTCCAAGATCGAAAGATCACGGAATTCACCAACAGCTGTGTTGGTAAAATCCCAGGACACCTTTTTGAAACGCTGCACAAGCACCCATTGGTTTTAGTTTTCTTTCCTCCCGGTGCCCCGTCGCAAGTGTCACCCATTTGGCGGCTTCACGAATTCTCTCAAGTTCTTGCGTCAACGAATCGGCAACTTCCTGGTTTAGCGGCGTGAAATTGGCCGGCTCCCGTACGCGCGTGTTGACCAAGCTACGCCCTTGGCTTTTCCATCGCGAAAGATCAGCAGCAATCGAGGGAGTCGGAAACGCTTGGAAATCAGATAACACTTTGGGACGCGTCACGTAGATCGAGTAAACGCCATCCGAAAGGTTGCCCCAAAAAAGCAGCAGGACACATGGAGCGCAAAGAACCATCAAAAACAACACGTCCAAAATCAGCACACGCGATTGGATGAGAAGCGAGCGAGAGTTCCAAGTGGTCTTTGAATTCACGGCGTTTCTCTAAGCAGAATGAATTCGAGTTAAATTTAGTCTAAGCATGTAGGAAAGTTGAATACAAGGGGCATTGCTTTGATGCTTGTCTTGACTGTTTGACGGGCTAGAATGGACTCGCTGACGGCCCCCTGAATTTGATGATGGGGCCATCGTCGATAGGAGAATGTTTTGAAGAATAATTTGATAACAATTGCGAATCTTTATGCGCTGATGTGCATGTTGTTGCTGGTTTACGTACCGGCGGACCTGCACGCACAAGAAGACCTGCCTAGTCAAGCGATGCTGCCGCCCACGACAGCAGCATGGTTTTCTGTACCCAACGCGAAATCTTTGAAACAAGCAATCAAAGAAACGCAGTTCGGTGCCATGATGAACGACCAAAAGGTTCAACCATTCGTTGAAGGTCTGACACAACAACTGCGAGAATATTTAGGCGAGCAAAATATTCGCTTCGGTATCGACGTGGAAGATCTGGAAGACGTTCATTCCGGTGAAATCTGTTTAGCAGGAGTGTTGAAGCCTGTGGCCGAAGGCTCTCAAGCCAAAGTCGGCGATCACGCCATCGTCTTGCTGGTCAACGTTGCCAACTCAGGCGATAAGATGGACGCATTGCTGGCACGAATTAGCGAAAATTTGCTTGCCGAAGAGGCTACTGAAGAATCGATTGAAATCAATGGTATCAAAGCATCCAAGTGGTCTTTCAAAGCACCACCAGGATTAGGCAAGCGTCGCTTTGCATTCCACACGGTCACCGAGGGTTGGTTAGTTGCATGTGACAGCGAACGGACTTTTCGTGACGTGGTCGCTCGTGTCCAAAAAGTTAACGAAGACTTACCCAACCTTGCCAAAACAGAATCATTCGAAGCGATTGTCCAAGGATCGAAGTTCGAGAATGAACAGTATGACGCACACATCCGCTGGTTCATTGAACCATTCGGATACATACAACTGGCGCAAGCCATCGCCGACGCTCAACAATCGGCCGACAAAAACATTCGCAACAACTGGGCCAAGAAGTTCCACGAGGAAGGCTTTTCGGCGATCAAGGGCTTGGGTGGACAAGTTTGCTTTGCCACCGGTCAACACGATGCGATTCACCGCTCGATGATCTACGCGCCACCCGTCGTTGAAGGTGAAGATCGCTATGAACACGTCGCGGCACTATTGGATTTCCACAACGCGGACGCCAGCCAACTTGATCCACCAGTTTGGATGCCGAACGATTCCGCAAGCTTCATGACCATCACATGGAATTTGCCAAAAGCCTTGGAGTGCGTCGGACCAATCTTCGATAAAACGAAAGGTTCCGATGGATCTTTCGGCAGATTCTTGAATAAGCTGGCAACACTCGCCACGGGCCCGCGTGTCGATTTGCGAACCTTTGTGACTCACTTGGACAATCAGATTACGGTTAGCTCTGTTTCCAAACTACCCGTTGACGGGGAAAGCGAACGAATCGTTGTAGGAATCAAGATCACCGGAGACGCTACCTACGTCGATGAAAGCATTTTCAACCTGTTTCGGTCAACTGCCCAAGTGACGGAATATAAAGGTGTCCGCATTTTGATTAAGTCATCATCTGCCGAATTGAGTATGAACGACGAATTCGACCCCAAACCGGAAGAGAAAAGTGACGTAGAAGAACAAGTTTTCGCTGTTAAGGATGGCTACGTATTTCTTTCAAATAACGTCGAACAAATCCACTCGATAATCGACACGTTGGACGACAACTCGGGCGGCGAACTAGCCCAGGCAGCGGACTATGTCCGAATCAGTAAAGCACTGGAATCGTTGGCTGGCGACAAATCGCCCAGTTTCCGACAATTTAGTCGGCTGGATCGTGCCTTCCGAGCGAACTTCGAAATGATGCGAGCTGGTCAGATGGCAAGCGCCAAAACTCTGTTGGCTCGATTGCTCAACCTTGCCTTCGAAGCGGACCAGAAACTTGACAAAGATCAACCTCGCGAACAACAAATCGATGGCTCCAAGTTGCCAGAAGATTACGAAGGGCAGGTTGCCAAATACTTCGGTCTATGCGGATCGGTTATTCACACGGTCGATAATGGTTGGGTAGTGACAGGTTGCCTGCTACCAAGGCAAGCAGAAGACACTTTGAACACCTCAACCGAACAATCAACTTCAGACAATCAATAAACCAGTCTTTGAAATTCAAAAAGCTTCACTCTTA
>CAZJBW010000124.1:0-8976 GCA_964543985.1 uncultured Pirellulaceae bacterium
GATTGCAAACCTCCGGATCGAGGCTCCGACGCCAGTTCGCTCGATGAATCACCGATGGAATCCGTTTCCAGGGGAGTGCCGAACTGTACCAGCTCGGTCGTCTTTTTGCCTTGCCGCGAGTACTCGAATTCGATTTGATCGCCGTCTTTCAAGATGCTGACGATACTTTCCAAGTCTTCTGGCGTGGTCACTTTCAAACCACCGACCTGAGTGATAATGTCGCCGCCACGGATCCCGGCCAAGTAGGCAGCCCCTCGTGGATTAATCCGGCGAACGAGCAAGCCATCTTTTTTTTCAGATTCGACGGTCTCGATTTCCAGCTTTGATGGATGGGTTGGTGTGCTTGGGGTGGCTGCCCTGCGACTATTCGATTGTCGAGGAGGCGTGGCAGGCGCTCGGTTGGTTACCTGACGACTGTTGCGATTGCGAGTGTTGGCGGGCGTCGGTTGTGGGCCGGCACTTCTGGCTTGACCAGCACGTCGCTGTTGTTCACGTAACGTTTCTTGGCGTCGCTGCAGTTCTCGTTGTCGGGCTTCTTCAATTGGATCGCCGAACAACTCTTTAAGAATTCGGCCTCTAGGACGAATGTCATCCCAGCTGCGTTGCAGACGTTCAAAGGGTCGTTGAGCAACCGCTTCCGTTTGAAACAAGGACAAAGTCAAAAAGGCAAAGACGATGGCAATGGTCGCGTTTTTCATTGGACATTTCCGAGATTGATTTTCTTCTGTCTTTCCTTAGATCGACCTCCGTATGATGCCAAACAAGAAAATCAGTCGTGACCAGCTTTAGAGTTAATGGCGAAAAGGAACTCAATAACAAATCCTTTTTCGTGATGCGGACTGTTTTGTGAACTGGCTTGTTCGGTTTGACCAAAACAAGGAACCTAAGCGTTACAGGTATTCAAAAAACGGAGCATCGTGATCCAGCTTTGCTATGCGTCCTCATCCAAAAGCTGATAATTGCCAAAATCGGTAAGGTCATCGGGCGCAAGATAGTCGTCTGGGACGCGTTTTCGCACCTCCGTCATGTCAATTTTTTTCTGATAGCGTTCACCGGCCTTCCAACCCAGTTCATCCTGAACATAGTTATTTGGGTCTTCGGTGACCAAAAGCGTGACTTGCAATTCTGTGTCCGCCAATTGGATGGAATCGATCTTCAATCCAGAGATTATCCCAATCCCGGCCGAAACTTTTTCACCCGCACATCGCAAGAAACGAAACTTGAATTGGTGATCCTGGTCTGTATGCCCGCTAAAGTTTGAAAAATACAATTCCATACTGGCTCGATCAAAAACCAGGTTTTCATGTTTCTTGGCCAAGTTTTCGATGGCCACAGCACCGGCCGTTTTCCAGCTTAAACGTCGCACAGATTCCAACAACTCGCCGTCTTCAGTAAACGGATTTTGCGAAGTCACCAACTCTTCAAACTGCTTCAGAACCTGCTGTTCCTGTTCCGTCAAATAACCGTCGTGACGCATCAACAACCAAACGGAAAGACAAATGATCGCCGTGATAACACCAGCCACAGCGAACGGCACCCAACTTAGTTCTTCCGTTTGTGTGTCTACGTTTTGTGTGCTCATGGATTGGCCCATTTAAATAGATGATCGAGTCTTAATTGCTGCATGTCATTGAATCACAAACGACGTTGGCTGGCAAATTCGGTAGACGCTCAAAACGCGTGGCGCATGAAAAACCCCGACGCCTTGGCAGGTTCGTCGGGGCTTTGAATTTGTGTTTGATCGTCGGCTTAAAACAGGCCGCTGATCTTGCCGTCATCGTCGATGTCGATCAATTCGGCCGACGGCGTGGTTGGTAGGCCCGGCATCCGCATCATATCGCCGGTGATTGGGACCAGGAAACCAGCCCCTGCAGCGATCTCGATTTCTCGCACCGTCAGGTCGAAGCCAGTCGGTCGTCCCAGCAGGTCGGGATTGTCGGACAGCGATTTTTGGGTCTTGGCCATGCACACTGGTCGATCTTCAAGGCCCAGTTTCTTAATACGTCGCAAGGCGATTTTGGCAGACGAGGAGTACTCGACGCCATCGGCACCGTAGATCTCTTTGGCAATCGTTTCGATCTTTTGTTTGACGGGCATCGACCAATCGTAGAGTGGCTTGAAGTCGCTTTTGCCTTCGTCGACGATTTTGACGATTTCGTGAGCCAAGTCTTCGGCACCCGCTCCGCCTTCACCCCACACGTTAGCGACCACAGCCGACTGGCCTAGAGAATCGCAACGTTTCTTGATCAATTCAATCTCTTCGTCACTGTCAGTCGTGAACTTGTTGATTGCCACGACGCACTTCAGACCGAACTTGCCAATGTTCTCGACGTGCTTTTCAAGGTTCTCAAGACCTTTCTCGACAGCGCCTGGGTTTGGATCGTTAACCACTTTCAGGTCGGCGCCCCCGTGATAACGCAGAGCGCGAACAGTCGCGACTAAAGCCACGGCTTTTGGTTTTAGTCCGGCGCTAACGCATTTGATATCCAGGAACTTTTCGGCGCCCAGGTCGGCACCAAACCCGGCCTCGGTCACCACGTAATCGGACATGCTCATTCCCATCCGTGTGGCGATCACCGTGTTGGTACCTTGAGCGATATTGGCGAACGGTCCGCCGTGAATGATCGCCGGGTTACCTTCGATCGTTTGCACCAAGTTTGGTTTGATCGCATCCTTCAGCAATGCCGCCATAGCACCATGAGCGTTTAGGTCGCGAGCAAAAATGGGTTTGCGATCATTGAATGTGAAACCGATGAAGATGTTACCCAGTCGATTCTTCAGATCGACCAGGTTGTCCGACAGGCACAGGATCGCCATGATTTCGGATGCGGCTGTGATGTCGAATCCAGTTTGCCGAGGCATTCCGCCGGCGGTGCCACCTTGGCCGACCGTCACGTTTCGCAACGCTCGATCGTTCATATCCATCACTCGCTTCCATTCGATCAACCGTGGGTCCAGGTTCAAAGAACGTTTGCGAGACTGCAAGTTGTTGTCGATCAGAGCGGCCAGCAAGTTGTGAGCTTTTTCAACGGCCGAGAAGTCACCGGTGAAGTGCAGGTTGATGTCCTCCATCGGCAGCACTTGCGAATGACCACCACCGGTGGCTCCGCCCTTGATACCGAAGACCGGACCCAGCGACGGTTCACGCAACACGACCGTGGTCTGCTTGCCGATTCGATTGAGTCCTTGAGTCAGTCCGATCGAGGTCGTCGTTTTGCCTTCGCCAGCCGGAGTCGGTGAGATCGCGGAAACCAAAATCAAGTTGCACTTGTCGATTTTTTCCTGGTTGATAAGTGAAAGGGGCAGCTTGGCCTTGTACTTGCCATACAGTTCCAACTGGTCCTCGGCGATGCCCAATTGTTCGGCCATCTTCGAGACATGTTGCAGTGTTGCTTTGGACGCAATTTCCAGATCGGTTGGCATGATTTCCGTTTCGGTTTCTTTAGGATTTGGTTGGCGGTTTGAACAGCAGCCGAACAGTATCGGTTTCTAATGAATTCCGTACAACCACAGTCCGCAGATTGAGCTGAACGGGTTGGCGAAATCGCATTTTCCGTGGGATTTTAATGTTGGATTCGCTGAACCGGCGAATCACATGGTTTGGCCTACTGGATGGCAAACCGAACGCGGACTGTCGTCGATGCACGAATTCGACCTTCGTCGTCCACGTTTGTGCCTGGTTGCAGATTCATCGCACCCATCGAAAACTGGATGATTTGAGTATAGGCATCCTGTGATGTCGTTGATGTCTCAGGCAATTCCTCAATAGAAATTGCTGGGCCTAATTTGCCGCCAGCCAGTTCAGCCAGTACGGTTGCCTTTGTTTTGGCATGCTGAAAGGCGTTCTTTATCGCCTGTTGGTTCGCTTTTACAGGTTCAGCGAATTCCAGAGTAAGTAATTCTTGTGAAGTGGGGCTATCGGCAGCAAACCCCATTTCCATCTCTTTGAGTTTTTGGTGAAGTACATTCACAGTTTCCAGCAGTGGATCGCCCGCCAAATCGGCTAATTTAATTCTTAATTCCACTTTGCTGCTGTTGGTGAATTCAGTGGCTGCGACGGGAGCCGCCGCAGCAGCACCTGGAACCATTAACGCGGGCAGCCCCCCTGTCATCCCATTACCGGACTTTAGGCTTGCCTGATAGATTTTCAATGTAACTGGTCGCAGTTCCATCGAGTCCAGCGCAGTGTCCAACTTTTCTTTCTTTTGTTGATAACTGTTCTGCACCTCTGTAACCGTATCACCGGAAACTGAAAGGGTGGTGTTTAGAACTGCCCAATCGGCGGGCACCCAAGCTTGGCCCTCTGCCGTGACTTCAACGTACCTTTCTTGGGCAGCGGCCAGTACACAAAAACAAACAGACATCAACGCGGTTATCAATGGCAATCTCATGAGGATTCTCTGTTTCAAAAAAGTTGCATTGCAAATTGGGTCACCGTCATTGTATGACTGGCTGGGGGATTCCAAAAGTGCGGGCAAACGGCTGCTTGGATTTAAGAGGTTTTTGCAAGTTGACCTTGAAAACCGCAGTCGTTAACAACTTGTTGAATTGAACCCTGCGAGGCATCTCCACCGACAATGACCGTGCCGGCTTCCAGGTCGACAGTTGCCGAGTCGACTTCATCCGTATTCAACAACGCTCGTTCCAGTTTCTTGACACAGTTTTGGCATGTCATCCCTTGGACTTGCCAAGTCGAAGTCTTTGTCGCGTCATGCGTCGTTGTTCGACGACGGTACCAATCACGAAACTCGAAAATTGCAAACCAAAGGAACATGGCCGACAGCATGGCCGCACACAACTGAGCGAACCAGCCGGTATGATGATGACCGTCCCCGACAACCTGCTGCAGAGTGCCGCCGATAAACCAATCAAACACGACGGCGCCCAGGATACTGCCAAGCACAATCGTCAGCAGGTAAATAATGGTGTTGCGAGTTCCAAAATGTTTCTTGACGGCGCCCACCGTGCCCAAGTTGGTAGCCGGCCCGGCGATCAAAAAGACCAGCGCGGCCGCTGTTGGCAAACCTGCCTGGACTAACGCGGCGGCGATTGGCACCGAGGCCGTAGCGCAAACGTACAGAGGCAACGAGATTAACAACATGGCCAACAGACTGGCCATCAAACCGTACTGGGCCAATTCGCTAATCACATTGGTTGGCACGATCCACAGGCTGATGGCTGCCGAGACAATGACGCCCGCCAACAACCATCGCCATATCGATTGAACGACCTCGATCGAGTGCCCGATGACTTGAGCCAACAGGTTTCCGCCGTGTTGGTGAGCATGATGGTTGTGTGTTTCGTCGGACGAGTCCCATTCGGTGTTCTGGCAAAGCAAGCCACCTGTCCAACCGGTGATCGCGGCTAACGCCATTTTGAAAATCGCGAACGGCCAACCCAAAAACGAGGCACTCACCAAAATAGAATCGACACCCGTCTGTGGTGTGCTGATCAGGAAGCCAATGCAGGCGCCGTCACTCGCTCCGTTTTTCTTCAAGCCGATTCCGGTCGGGATCACTCCGCACGAACACAACGGCAAAGGCACGCCCAACAAGACGGAACGGATGACGCCCGCGCGACCGCTCAAGTTGCGACGTAGCCAGTCCGCCGGCAGAAAGACGCTGATAAACCCTGCAATCAGAGCGCCCAAAAGCAACCACGGTGCTAACAAACACATTGTTGTCCAAAGTTCGGCAAACATCTTGCGAATATTTTGGTGAGGTGCAAACAAAAACCAAAGAATGAAATTCGATGAAAGCGACCCGAATCTCACTGCCACGCAAACAAATACTTGGCCATACCGCTACAATATGCGGCAGTGCGGGGTTTATGGATAGGCCAACCCGCCGTAATTTCCAGCACGACGCGGTGCTGTTCACTCATGGAGTTTAGATCATGAATCAACGGATTTGTCGTTCTTTGTTTTGCCGTTCGGCGGCCAGCCTGTTTTCTTTCGCCTGCTGCTTGGTTGTGCTCGGCGGCGATACGTTGATGGCCTGGCAATCCACGAGTGACGTCGATTGGCCACAATGGCGTGGAACCAATCAAGACGGCATCTCGCAAGAGACAGGCCTGCTGAAATCTTGGCCGGAATTCGGTCCTAGCAAACTTTGGACCATGACCGATGCCGGTGACGGGTACGCAGGGTTCGCAATCGTGGCAGGCAATTTGTTCACGCTGGGTGCCAATGAGAACAGTGAATTTGCGTTATGCCTGGACGCCAACAGTGGCGCGATTCGTTGGCGTACGGATTTGGACGAGCGGTACGTGAACCGGTGGGGCGACGGGCCTCGCAATACTCCGACCGTCGACGATGGCTTTGCCTACTTCCTATCCGCTAAGGGAACAGTCTGCTGCATCGACGTCGCAAACGGCACAAAAAAATGGACTCGCAATTTAGTCGACGACTTCGGTGGCAGCATTCCACAGTGGGGATACTCCGAATCAGTATTGATCGATGATGACAAAGTGGTCTGTACGCCCGGCGGGATGGAAGGCGCTATGGTTGCACTGAATAAGGAAACCGGCGAAACCATTTGGCAGTCTCGGACGTTTACCGATCCGGCCCATTACTCTTCAATCGTGATCGCCGATTCGGGTGGACAAAAACACTACGTGCAACTGGTTGAAAAAGCGGTTGTAGGTATTGCTCCTGATGACGGTCGTATCCTGTGGCGACAAGAATGGTCTGGTCGTGTGGCCGTTATCCCGTCACCCATCTTCCATGACAACTCAGTCTATATCACGAGTGGCTACGGAGCCGGTTCGGCAAAGTTCGATATCAGCGATCTGGACTCAGTCAAGAAACAATGGTTCAACAAAGCAATGAAGAATCATCATGGCGGCGTCATCTTGTTAGATGGTCACTACTTCGGCTACTCCGACGGCGCCGGTTGGGTTTGTCAGAACGCCAACACAGGCGACATGGTTTGGAACGAGAAAAAGGAGTTCGGCAAAGGAGCCATCGGATATGCTGATGGGCGTTTTTACTTAGTGGAAGAGAAATCAGGAAAGGTCGCGTTGATCGCGGCGTCTTCCGAAGGGTGGCAAGAACACGGCCGATTCACGCTGGAACCACAAAGCCAGAACCGAAAACCCGCAGGGGCGATCTGGGTTCATCCGGTAATTTCCAATGGAAAACTGTATTTGAGGGATCAGGAAATCATTTATTGTTTTGACGTCTCCGAAAACTAGTCCGTTTTGGAAAGGTCTTTCGATAGTCCTTCCGCTAAGTGTATTTTTCGTACAGACGGAAACAAACCAGGCTTATCTACGGATTTAAGTTGGCGCTGCTGGTTAATTTGCGTAGATTATTAATAGAAAGATCAAGTTACGAACGTGTCCTTTCGAACTTCAAATTAGAAGAACCATTTCTTGGAGCAATTGAATGAAACATACCCTGACATGCTTTTTGGCCGCCGGCCTAATGGCATTAGTGGGTTGCGGCGGCGATGAGTCCGGTGATAGTGGCAACACTACAACGGAAGATTCGTCTGCAAGTAACTCGTCGACAGACACTGGAGCGGCTGCTGCATCAGCTGACACTGAATCAGGCGACAACAGTGGCGGAAGTACTGCTGTTGCCACCGCGCCGAAAACGCCTGTGATTGGCCAAATGCACCCCGAGATCACCGGACCAGATACTGACGGTGTCGAATTCAACCTCAGCGATTATCGCGGTAAGGTTGTGATGGTTGATTTTTGGGGCGATTGGTGACCTCCTTGCAAGGCGATGTATCCACACGAGCGGTCGCTCGTGACAAACCTAGCAGGCAAAAAGTTCGCATTGATTGGCGTTAACAGTGATGCCGATATCGCGACACCTCAAAAACTGACTTCCAATGGAACTGTCACTTGGCGTAGTTTCCAAAATAATGAGGGTGCCAACGGCAAAATTTCGGATCACTGGGATGTTACCGGTTGGCCAACCATCTACTTGATCGATGCCGAAGGCAAGATTCGATTTAAGAATGTTCGCGGTAAGGCTTTGGATAAAGCCATCGCTGAACTTTTGGGTGAAATCGGCGAAGAATTTCCAGCCGAAGCCATTGAAAAGGGAACCGAAGAAGAAAAGAAAAAGAAACCTGGCGGGCAAGCTAACAACGACGCGGGTGATCTAGATGCACCTAGCGCTGGCTAGTGCCTGACGGACCTTCAACCGGTTCAATCAAAACTATCGAAAGGCTCGCGATGTTTGTCGCGAGCCTTTTTTCTTTGCCTTCGACGCGACGCTGCTGCCACGATGATCGTTGTGGCTTTCTATCAAATGGCTTGTGTCAACGATTGTTAGTCACAAAGCCGCCTAAAAAGAAACGTCTGTCTTCCGAACACGTCGTCGGGTATCCCCTCAATCTTTGGCCTTCAACAAAGAAAGAGTAGGGTTTGCTTCAAAATCGTTCTAAGGTTCTTTGCACATGATCAAGACATGTGACGGTCCACTCAAGATCTGGTGACTCTCCAGGCAGACCGAATTCGCTTAAGGAAATATTGGAGGTATTTATGTATTACAAGATTTGTATTAGCACCGTGGGAATGCTTCTGTTCGGCGGAACCATATTGCACGCTCAAGAAACCAAGAACACGCCTGACAAACACGTCTGCCCAATCGAGAGTCTCAGCGGCGATGAACTTTTCATCGACGAACCACAACCCGCTGAGCCACTTGAAGAACTCAGAGGCCAAGCAGTTTGGCAACAATCAGAGTTTGCGAAGTGGTGGCTATGGTCACTTTACCCGCCAACTCGCCAACCATTCAGCAAACCTGTTCAGCAGCGTCAGGTCATTCAAGGCCAAGAAGTACAGCCAGACGTTGTCCAACAACAGTGGCAGTCGCAAGGCGGGCAACCACTAGAGCCGCAGCAAGCCACACGCCAACGAACAGGTTTGGCAACCCAAGAAGGTAGTGGGCAGACACCATTCAACAAACCTGTTCAGCAGCGTCAGGTCATTCAAGGCCAAGAAGTACAGCCAGACGTT
>CAZJBW010000124.1:9076-11235 GCA_964543985.1 uncultured Pirellulaceae bacterium
GTCCAACAACAGTGGCAGTCGCAAGGCGGGCAACCACTAGAGCCGCAGCAAGCCGCGCGCCTACCAGCAGGTTTGGAATTCCAAGAAGGTATTGGGCAGACGGTCGATAATCCATTCCAATCGGAAGGTTCCATAGCCGAAGGTGCTGCTGCTGTGGTACCAGAAACAGTCGTCAAAAGTCCACAACAGGAATCCTCCGCGGTCGTTGGCCAAGTGAATCGATCGACGGTGACTAACGAGTCGGCTGCTGCTGTTGTTGCCAATACCGTCCGCAGCAATAAGACAAAACAGAATGTCAATCGAAGACGATCCGGATCTTGGTGGCCACTCTTGCTGGCGCTGCCGCTTTTACCGTTAGGCTGGCTGCTATTCAAACGCCACAAACGCCGTCAATCGAATAACCAGTTCAACCAACGTCGGACCGACTCGAACAATTCCACCAAAGCAGCCACTGCCGCATCGTCGGACAAAAAGATTGCGGTTGCTGGAGTCGAAACTAATACGACGCAGGCGACCCGTTCGCAAGGTTCGGTTGAGAATAACCAATTCAACCAACGTCGTACCGACTCGAACAATTCCACCAAAGCATCCATTGCCGCATTGTCGGACAAAAAGATTGCGGTTACTGGAATCGAAACTAATACGACACAGGCGACCTGTTCGCAAGGTTCGGTTGAATTGGCTTCGGAATCATACGCAGACGCTGCTTGCTCAGCATCCAACATTTCTGCGAAAAAGAAACAACACGGCCGCATACAGTTTCTTGAATCTGAATCAAATTCAACGTCTCACAAAAACACGATCTCAAGCGGTGTTGAACAAGTGAGCATTCCCATGGCAGACACCGGCTTAGGTGCACGTAGTGATCTGGCAACGCCCGCCCAAGAAGCATCGGATGATCTAACGGCGATCCACGGAATCGATTGCGAGGTTCAAGAGTTGTTGAACAAGAATGGCATCGTCCGCTTCAGTCAAATGCAGGATGTTGGTAGCGAGGGGCTGCACGCCATTCTGTTTCAATGCGGAAGCAAGTTCAACAAAATCGATCCAGAAAGCTGGCCAACTCAAGCGAGCTATGCGTTGAAGAACGATTGGTCGGGACTGCGTCAGTGGCAACTGGCCAACCTGCCGAAAAGTCGAAGCCGTGATGGCTTGTCAGACTCCGCTGAATTAGAATTCGCTGACTTAGACTCCGCTGAATTAGAATCCGCTCGCTCTTCAAGCGAGCGGCACAGCACCGACGACTTGACACTGATCGTTGGTGTTGGTCCGGCAACGTCCAAGCTGTTGAATCAACTGGGCATACACAAGTTTGAACAGATTGCCGAAATGCCAAGCGATCAACTCGCCGAAATGGTTCAAGCCGCTGATGCTCGATTCAACCTGGTCGATTCATCGACCTGGGCGGCTCAAGCCATCTCGTTGCTAACGCTGCGTGACAGTCTAGCGAACGAATCGTCGAAAACCAAAGAAGCTCAATCGGCCAATAGCTAATCACAGTTTTGGCAATTGAATAACGGTCTTTGTTTTCACTTGACCGAAATCCGACAGCTTCTGGGGCTCACTTCGGTGGGTCCTTTTTTTGTTGGTAGCCCCTAGTTCCCCCCAAGCTCCAGCGGCTAGCGTTTGGCAGAAAGAATTTGCAACTCTAAGGTAGCCCGAAAAAATCGCACCCTAATCAACTCGGTATGATTTCGTTTTCCTTCTTCAAAATCCGATAAGAGACGGTGCTCTATTCCTTTAATTAAAACAAGTATACTTTCTAGATTCTCGACTAAGTCCAAGGGAACTTTTTTGGACAGTTCTAGTTCAGCGGTTAACAGCCTTTCATATGGTGGAAGCCAAACGATAGAGGTGGTGGTATCTAGATTTGGTATTCTTTCCAGTGCTAACCACGCCAGATTCGCTCTTTGTTTCAGCAATTTCGTCTCATCATCATCTTCTGCATCAATTGGATAACATCCAATCTTGCCTTCGAGCCATTTCTTTCGTTCTTCTAGAGCTTTATTTCTAGCGCCAGCTTGTTCGAGGCTCCAAATTATGATCGGCGCAAATCCTGTTTTCAATCCTCAACGCATAGGCCTCGTGAAGTGGGATTTCTCTTTCTGTCGAAAACGCGATAGCCATTCCTCTGCTTGACGAGGGAACATTCTGACAGA
>CAZJBW010000125.1:0-10949 GCA_964543985.1 uncultured Pirellulaceae bacterium
GGCCGTTTACTGGTTCGGCGATCGCCCAATCACTTCTTTCGTAGCCATTGCCTTTTTGCAAATACCAAATGGCTACGTTCAATCGTCCAAGCCGACCAAAAGGTCGGTATTTGTTAACTCGACAGGCAGTTGGTCAGGATCTCCACGTCGCGTTGCCGGCTTTCCATCGCTAGAGGGCCAAAGGAGAAACGAATGAATTTGTTTGCAGGTCCGTCTTCACCATGACGGTGCATGTCGCATAGGCGACCGGGTAAAATCGCGGCGTCGTAATTGAACAGTTTGTCGTTGAGTTCGTCGGCGTTCATTCCATTCGGTAGTTTGCCCCAATGGTAGAACCCTCCGTTACCCGTGAACAACTCGATACCCAGTTTCGTGAGTGCTTCGCGATAGAATTCGCGTTGATCGTTGTAGAAATTGACGACGGCGTTCCGCGCTTCGGTAACTCGATCGATTTCCATTAAGTTGGCGACATACAACTGAGACGGTCGAGCCACGCCACCCATTCCGATCGACGAGTAATTGCGAAAGACCTCGATGTTTTGTTTTGATGCGATCAACCAACCGACTCGCATTCCAGGAACCTGTAGCCCTTTGGTGGCCGCACCGGAAACGAACAGGTTTGTGTCATCAATGTTGTCGATATATTTCAATGCGCTTTCGGGACCCGTTTCGTTGAAGAACTCGTAGGCCTCGTCGATCAACGCGCCATGTTCGTGTTTTTGCAAAAATTGCACGAACTGTTGAACTTGGTCTCCGTTCCAAGTGACCCCCGTGGGGTTGCACGGATTACTTTTGATAAAGAACTTAGGTGCGGAACCAGCTTGAGTTGCCAGCTGTTGGTATTCGTCCAAAGTGGGTGCGAAACGGTTGGCTTCGTTACTGGCGATGATGTGGTACTTGCGATCCAGCAATTCCAGCAAGTCGTAATAGGGGGTGTATTCGGTTTCTTCGATTAGGAATTCGTAGTTCTCGGGCAGGAAGGCGGCGGTGGCAAAAATTCCAGGACGTCCACCTGCAAAAACGGCGACGTTGTCTTGTGTAATACCAGCGTCATAAAAGTGGTTGTAGTATTTGACGATGGCGTCTAGAAGCGGAGCGATCCCCGTGGCTTGTGGATACTTCAGGTCTTCGCTGTTGAAGCTAACCGAGCCGGGCAGTTCTGGCCCGCCAGGAAGTTGAGACGTCAACGGGAAGCCTTGCGCCCAAGGGTGAGTGCCTGGTGTTCCCATGTACTTGTTGCACGAGTCCATGAATTTGAACAACGTTTCGTAAACACCCATCGGCGGAAAGTACTTCAAGGTTGTCGTGGCAGATGCGGTCATGGTTTCGATGGTTCCAATAGGTGAGCGTTTCGTTTGTCAAAAGATAACAATCGTCACGATAGATTGGTACCAGGAATTGACCTGGCGCACAAAAAAAACCCTCTGGGACGGGAATCCCAGAAGGATGGTGTTATATGTATTTGCCGGCAGAGACTTAGCCAACTGGTACAGGGCAGGAATCCAGAGTCACGTCTTGCATGCCGTCGGCCTCGATAGCAACGATATTTGAGGTCACGCTGAAGCAATCGCCTTCGGCGTCACCGAGGATGATATCGTCACCAACGAAGCGAGCGAGATCTTCTACTGAGATCGTGGCTTCAGCGGCGTCCATAATGTCGCCCGTCGAGATAATTTCCAACGACTGTGCTTGGTTGGAATTCACGATCTGAATATTACTATCGGATTGGATGCGGGTGTCTCGAGTGGTGTCAAATTGAAGGGACTGCACGGACACAAAGTCATTTTCCTGGTTGCCCAACTGCACGGTTGTCGCGGTGACGTCCAGCAATTCATTTGCCAGAATGGATGCGCCGGATAAGTTGGAAATGTCACCGTCACTGATCAAGCGGATCGAATCGGCAGAGTTAGCACTTTCGATCATCAAGTCGCCGGTGTGGTGAATCTCGACATCGTCGATGGCAGAAAATTGTAACGTGCCAGATTCAAAATCGGCATCCTCACCTAACAGGATGGCGGCTGCATCCAATACAGCGGCTTCCGCGACGTCGACGGAAGAACCTTGAGCGTCAAGAATTTGCCCGGTGGATGACAGATCCAGTTGGTTGGCCGAATTGCCCAGTACCAGGAAAATGTCGCTTTCTTGCGCGATCGCGGCTGAATTGATGGCATTGAAGTTTAGTGCTGAGGTTGTGAACTCGTCATTGTCGGCGACACCGAATGAAATGTCTTCAGCAGTAAATCGCGAAGTAAACTCGATGTTCACTTGGGAATCCTCTGCGTTTTGAATACTTCCGCTAGATGCTAGGTTCAAACTCAAGCCTTGGTTTTGGCCAACGACCGTCACGTCTGAATCTTGAAGGATCGTGACGTTTTCTCCAGCGTTAAATTCGATGGTTCCAAATTGCAAGAAGCCTGTGTCACCGTCGCCCAGGAATATCGAGTTGCCTGCGTTCAGCACAGCACTATCCTCGACAACAATGGCTGTGAAGTCGCCGTCACTGATGTTCCCCGCGACTTGTAAATCGATCGATCTTGCAATGTTTCGCGAGTCGATGATGTGCAAGTCACCGTCAACGTTCAGTTCAACGTGACCGTCTTCTGAGAAGAATGAAAGGGTTCCCGCCAACAGTTCATCTGACTCGTGGGCACCCAGCGTGATATCGCCTTCTGATTGAATGCTCAACTGTTCACTAACCTGAATACTGGCTGTTTCGTCATTTAGAATGTCGCCTTCGGAATTCAGATTCACGCTGGCAGCTGAAGTTTCCGACGAAAATACGACGTCGCTGTTCTCTGAGATACTAACGTGAGTCTCAGAATCGATAGCCAACGTTCCAGCATTGAATTGATCAACCGTTCGTTCGCCCAATGCGATTTGGCTACCAGCAAAACTAGCGTGACCGAAGACGTTGGTGCGAGCAAAAATGGCGTCCGTGATCCACCATTCTGCTTCCAAATTCAGGTTTTCCGCAAAGTTGGCCCCGACAAGTTCGATGTTGGTGTCTTCGAAGATTTGCACGTCACCAGTCGATTTGAAATTGATGCGTTCAAAATTGACCGCGTCAGTATCAGACTGTCCCAGAGTAATGGTTGTCCCTCGGAAGTAGCCCAAGTCGACATCTATCTGTGCGTTAGCGTCGGTGGTGATTGTCGGTGCGGTGACACGAAACGTGCCTGGAACCGTCACTTGATTCAGTACAACGGAATTATCCAGAATCAACTGAACATCGTCATCGCCTTGCGCCGTGACGTTAACTAGGCCTCTAAGATCCGCAATACCTGCGCTCAATTGCGTCGTTGCGTTTTGGACGTTCAAGGTGGTTTGTCCAATGACGACCAAGACGCTGTCCGCCGCATCGGTGAGGCTACCTGTTTCGTTGAATGAATTGCTGCCAAGGTTGACGGTTAGGTCTCCAGCAACCCGGTATTCGCCCTGCAGGGCGATGTTGTTCAGACCATCTAAGGTCACATTATTTAATCCTGAGAAGTTTCCGTTGAGCACCAGTTCTTGAGCGACGCCGTTGGAACCGCGAATGATCACATTTGACAAATCGCTAACGGCGACTCGCTGGTCCTCGGTCGATCCCGAGTTGATGTCAGCGTTACCGTCGAGTGTGACAAATTGACCATCCGATCCGAACTCGACCGCTTGATCAGTGGCTTCGAAGTCGACCTCCAAGGTGGCAGTCGCAGCATCAAAGATTGCAATTGCCAAAACGCGACGAGGTTCCAGTGTTTCAAATCCAAGCTGTTGGGCCTTTTGCAAGGATTTTTGGGAGCGGTTTCTCATTCGTTGATTCTCCTGGTGCACAACACACATTTTCCGTTCTTGGAATTCCGATTTTCGAATGCGGGGAAGCCATTGTTAAACGGCACCTGGGGACTACCAATAGCGATTTGTACTAGCGATGCCAGTATTGGCCGCTAGCAATTCGTGAAGCCTGTGGCAGGCGAATGCTATTCACGAGCCGCGCTTCCATCGCTAAAGTCACGCGATTTTTCAGTTGAAACCCGCTTTTAGAATTCAACGATAGCCAGGATTGAACTCGCCAGTTATGGACTTTCAGATCAAAAGGACGGGAAGAAAGTGCCATGCGACCGAACGAGATCTGAAGCCGGGCGAACAGTTTGTCTCGGAATTGGTGGTCGAAGATGGGCAAACGTTGCGACGTGACTACAGCAGCGAAGCCTGGACCGGGCCATCTGCTGAATCGATAGGCTGGTGGAGATGTGCGATTCCGATGCTGGACAGTGGCCGCGTCTATTGGGCTCCTCGCCAAGTGTTAGTGGCTTTTTTTGAATCGATGCTGCAGGACCAGAACAAAGCAGCCGTGGCCTACGTGATGGCGTTGCTGTTAGTAAGAAAAAGGATCCTTAAGCTGGTCGATTCATCAACAGAAGACGGCAAGCAGGTCATGGAATTGTTGTACTCGAAAGAGAATCAACGATGGATGGTGCCCGAGGTCGAACTGGACCCGGAACAGATTGGGAAAATTCAACAAGAATTGGCCGAGCAATTATTTACTGATCGCCCACCTGGCGAGGACTAGTGAAGAAGTGCAAAACGCGACGGAAAGTGAATTGAGCAGATCAAGAAATCAAACAGTGTTCGTATGGGTGTGGTTTTTCGCCTGCGCGCTGTTGCTAAGTCAATCCGGTTGTCAATCCTTAAATTGGTTTCGACCAAAGGTCCCAGTGGCCCCTGTCGTCTTTCAGTCGGCTCCAACGATCGAGGAAGTTGTGGCTAACATTCGTCGCAATACAAACGCCGTTAATCAATTGCGATCCAACGTCAAAGTTACCATGGACGGCATTCCGACATCGGTAAACGGAACGCTACTAGTGGAACGACCGGACCGACTGAGGTTAAAGGTTGGGGTGCTGGGCGCGACGATATTGGACATCGGAAGTAACTCGGAACGCTTTTGGATTTTCAACAAGTCTTCCTTTGGTGGACAACAACCCGCCGTATACTACGCCAATCATCAAGAATACGAAGGCAGCGAGTTAATGCAGACGTTCAATCTGCGACCTCAGTGGATCATTGACGCGATGGGCCTTTTAGAATTCGGCGCCAACGAGCAGGTGCAAGGCCCTTTTCAACGAGACGGCCTTTTGGAACTACACACTTCGGTCCCTTCAGCTAACGGTGTAATGAACCGAGTAATTAAAGTTGATGGAAAAACAGGTGTCGTTTTACAACAGGCAATTTACGATCAACAGCATCGCTTGTTAGGTTGGGCCACGTCCAGCAAACACCGTCACTTTCCCGAACAGAATGCTGTTTTGCCGGGCCACATCGAGCTGAATATCGTCGACCCAGCGGGGCAGACCGTCAAAATGGCGGTCAATGTACAAAGTCATTCTTTGAATTCGCTGTACGTCGACCCTCAGGTGACATGGGCCATGCCTCAACCAAAAGATGTGCCAGCCTTTGATTTGACACGCATCGATTCCAATTCACTGCAAGGATTGTTTTCATCGAATCAGCCGATACAAGGCGGCGCTCCAGCGCCAGACGATCAGCGACGACGTCCGTTCCAATTGGGTCGGCTACGTGGATTCGATTTGCGATAGGTTCGTGGGATCGCTCAGCAGAATATGCTTAGCCCCAGCGCACGGATAGGACTGCCAATCGCGATTCCGATACTCGTCGGTAAAAGCTCTTAGTCTTTTTCAACAAGGGTTCCAAACTGACTTGAACTTGTTGTGGCGAGGTCCCACTGGTTGTTTCGTTCAGGTTCAACGTTTCGCTTAGGTCCTCGAAAGCTATACCCGATAGAAAGTCGTGGATGCTGCTGACCTGTTGGCTAGTGGACCAGCCGATTTCTGTATCAATGGGCTTCAAGTTTTGAAACCCACGAATGGTATGTTGGCCAAGGTCAGCCTCTTTTTTTTGTTGAGTAGCAGCTTGACCAAGAAAATGTTCAAGCACGTCATCCTTCGAAGCTAAATCCAAATGAAGATCCAACAGATTGGGTTGTTCGTCGGCCAGTCGGATTGCCATTTCATAAAGAGCAATTTCGTCAGCATTATAATGTTGGCGAACATGTTCGATTCTGCGAGCGGTCATCCTGCCAGTTCGGATCGTATGCAGCAGGCTAAAAATATTACTGAGCGACTCAACGTCGGCGATTCCCGATTGGACCTCGTCAAGTAATGGAAAGTCGTCAGGAAGTGCCTGTAGGTCTCGGTTTTTGCTCATGGCGCTGCCAATGGTTCTCGATCTCTTTTTGAGGTCAAACCAAACCGGATCAGTCGGTCGGTTTTCCAGTTTGATCGTTTTGTCCTAGAGCAACTCGTCGTGTCACGATAATCAGATACGTTTCGAATTCGGCGGAGTTGTCCCAGTCGCGAAGTAACTGGAAATCGTCTTTTTGCAACGTTTCGAAGACCTGAGTGACCAATTGTTGATGCTTGTCTTCTGTCCACCCATGGCTGGCTTGAGTATCAATTTGCTGGACGGTTTTCAGGACGACTGGCAGATACCGGTCAGAAAATTGTTGCCATGCAAAAGGCCGGTGATCGATACAAGATTGCACTAGGTCGTTTTCGGGAGATTTGGCGTCCAAGTTTTTCATTCGATTGAAAGAGTCGAGTGTCCAGTGCGATTAGTGCTCGAAACAGGGCCATTCTGCACCAACAATAGCTTGATTTTAGATGGGTAAAGGGCTACCGGCAACTTGTTTCAGGTATGTTGTAGCGACATTTGCTTGACACTCAAAATCGACAAAGCTACGATTTGGCGGCGCAAAACTAACGGAAAACACGTTGTTTTGGCCAGTGTTCGAACGAATTTTTCAAAAGCCTAAATTGTTTCGTTGTGGCGATCCGATAAAGATACTTGTGTCACAGTCAAGATTGGGAGTTCTCAAATGACCCATGTTGTAACTAAACCATGCGATGGTTGCCGGTATACCGATTGCGTGGTTGTGTGTCCTGTAGAGTGTTTCTACGAGGGCGAAACGATGTTGTATATCCACCCCGATGAATGTATTGACTGTGAGGCATGCGTTCCTGAATGTCCCGTGGAAGCGATTTTCCATGAAGACGACGTGCCTGAAGAATGGCAAAGTTTCGTGCAGCTGAATGCAGAAAAATCAGAAGAGACTGAAAATATCACAGAGCGAAAAGAACCGCTGACTGATAAGTAAGTTCGGACGAACCAACGGTGAAGATAATGGCTTCCGTCAACGTGTTAGTTGGCGGGGGCTTTTTTTGCGCGGAAAGAGACCAGAAGGTACGCGGAAGACTGATTTAGGCGTCGACCTTTTTCTTGGTCTTCAGGAAGATGCCCCAGCATTCGTACTTGGGTTGGTCGACCTGCAATGACATCAGCGGGTTTTGTTTGGGTTTGACTGGGACCGTGGCCAGTTTCATCCCAGCCTCTTCGGGAGTCCTGTTGCCTTTGCGTCCATTGCATTTTAAGCAACTGCAAACGACGTTTTCCCAGGTTGTTTTTCCACCGCGACTGCGTGGGATCACGTGATCAAAACTCAGTTGGCTAGGCGGCAACTGTTTGTTGCAAAACTGACAACAGTAGTTGTCGCGTGCAAACAGGTTGCGACGATTGAAACGCAGAGTTTGGCGAGGCACCTTGTCGTAGGTAAACAAACGGATGACTCGTGGAACCTCGACAACGAAATTGACAGCGGTCACGAAATCGCGGTCTTCATGTGCCTCGTCCTCCGCCGCCATGAACTCGCTCATTTCCAACCAGGCTGAGAAATCGTAATTGAAGTACTGCCCGTCTTCCACATGAATGACCTCGGCCAATTCCCGATACAACAGGACGATACCGCGACGAAACGTCACGACATGGACGGGCATGTAAAAGCGGTTCAGAACTAGAACCCGACAATTGAGCCCCGAAGTGTCGGTGCCGGGTGCGATGACGTTTGCTGAAGAAGATTTAATCATGCCTGCTCCTGAATGAAGGGGCGGGCGGTTTCACAGGAAAGACAATTCAACCGGTCCTCATTCATCGTTGATGGACGAGGTTGAAATGATTCAGCACGGCGGAAAAAAAGAGTCGATTGGGGGAAGACAGTGTACCTTTAATCGTTCCACGAACGGTTCAAATCCTTGTCCACTATTGTACCACGTTGAATGTAGAATTTCACGTCGGACAACATCTGAATCGCCCCTGTGCGATAATTTGACCCAAAAATCTATACTATTCTGTGCGATAGATTTGCGTCGCACGCAATCGGACCGTCCCTTAAGCCCGATGTGCCAAATGGACTAATTTTCAAATTCGCTTGCATTGACCGAAACCGTCCGTTTACCATTCATTGGTTGAACTCAATTAGATTTACGGCATGACGACGTGATAATTGACATCAGGGCAAGGGATGCCCATCTAAATTACGTAAAGGAAGCAAAAGATGATTCACTACAGTTGTGACCGATGTCGAAAACCGATCAACAACTCGGTCGAGTTAAGGTACCAGGTGACCATCGTCTCTCAGGTGGTTTTGGAAACGCCTAGCGAGTTGTCAGACGATGATCGAGATCACTTGGGCGATATCGACGAGTTGCTGGAGCGAGTCGACGACGACGAATGCGAGCAGCTTTGTGAGGATCTCTATCAGTCTCGCAAGTTTGATTTGTGCCAAACGTGTTACCAACAGTACAAACTGAACCCTTTGGGGACCGAAGCGTCCAAAGAAGTCGAGTTCAGCGAGAACTGATCTCGGCCAATATGTGTCCCCCATATGTGCCCTCCCAAACAGCGGGTTTTCCGCAACCTTCTAACGGACACGCTCTGCGGCTTGAGACGCCCATAGCGGCTTGTTAGAATCTTCCCCTCGGCCTGCTCTTTTTTCTGTGGCCGTGTTTCCGATCCCGGTTATGAAGAATTGAACATGAAAATTGCAGTCATTGGTGGCGATGGTACAGGTCCCGAAGTTACGGCCGAAGCGTTAAAGGTCTTGAAGGCTGCTTCGGAATTGGACAGTTTCTCTTACGAGTTAACTGACTTGGATTGGGGTAGCCAACGCTACATGCAGACCGGCGAGATCCTGCCCGAAAACGCTGTTGAGTTGCTGTCGGGTCAAGACGCGATTTATCTGGGCGCCGTTGGCCACCCGGATGTCACGCCTGGTCTTATCGAAAAAGGTTTGTTGCTGACACTGCGTTTCAAGTTGGACCAGTACATCAACCTGCGTCCCGTTAAACTTTATCCCGGTGTCGAAACGCCCTTGGCTGGCAAGGGACCCGAGGATATCGACTTTGTCGTGGTTCGTGAAAACACAGAAGATTTGTATGCCGGCATTGGTGGCTTTCTGAAAAAAGGGACTCCCGACGAAGTTGCCACTCAAACGGCGATTTATTCTCGCAAGGGTTGCGAACGTTGGTTGCGTTGGGCTTTCCAGTACACTCAGAAACGCAACAACCCAAAAGGCAAGCGACTTACTCTGGTTGCCAAAAACAACGTGCTAACCTACGGACACGACTTGGTGTGGAGAACGTTCCAAGAGGTTGCTAAGGACTATCCCGATGTGGAAGCCGATTACAATCACGTCGACGCTTGCTGCATGTGGATGGTAAAGAACCCCGAATACTACGACGTGATTGCCACAACAAATATGTTCGGTGACATCATCACGGACCTAGGCGCCATCATACAGGGTGGCATGGGCGTTGCCGCTGGCGGTAACATCAATCCAGATGCTGGTGGCGTAAGCATGTACGAACCGATGGGTGGAAGTGCCCCCAAGTACACTGGCCAAAACGTAATCAATCCGATGGCTGCTATCGGAGCCATGGCTATGTTGCTGGAACACAGCGGACAACCGGCATCAGGCCAGCGAGTCATGAACGCAATCCAGTTCGTGACCGGCAATAAAATGAAGAGTCAGGCTGCCGGTAAAATGGGCTGTGGAACGACAGATGTTGGCGATCTAGTTGTCGAAGCGATGGCTAACGCCTCGGCCGCTGTCTAACCTGCGGGCTTCAGAATGATGCCGAAAAGCAGAACGATCTGATGAGCGATCAGCGAGAATTAGGCCAACGGCTTCAAGACTTAGGTTTTGCCGTTGGCCTAGCTAAATCTGGGCGATTGTTGCGAATCGACAATCGCGAAGCCACACAAGCGGCGGGTGACCAGTTGGTCCAAGCCATCGTGGCCTGTGCGGGGCTGAAGGAGTTGTATCTGCGCAACCTGGCTGATGCTGGCCGCTGGGCGGCTGATTTCGCGAAACTGCAAAAGCTGCAGGTGCTGGATCTGGAAGGCGGTCAGCTAAGCGACGATGCTCTGCAGTTGTTTAGCGACGAAAATGTGTTGCCGAAATTACAGGTACTGAATGTTCGGCAAACTCAAGTGACGTCTGACTGTGTGGCTCGCTTACGCAAAGTGATGATTGGCACGCGAATTATTCACGGCGACTAAATCACCGGGGAAGTTATTTTACGCGTGTCATGATCATGACGCCTTCGACGACCTCGCTGGAAAAGTACGAGATTCGATCTTTGTCGAGAATCTTGAGCGTCCAGTCGACCTTTTTGGCACCCGGTCTGGAGTCTTTAGGAGCAAGTTCCAGCACGATGGTGTCTTCCGTTTTGGATTTGACGCTCCAGACGCCTTCTCCCTTTTCTGTTGAACCTTCTCGGGTCAGGGTGATGCTGTTGTCGTCACGAAACTCAAAACCCTTCTGTAATTCATCGACCATCATTCTGGTCAACTCTTCTTTCTTGTCCGCCCATCCCGACTTGGTCGCCTCGATATCGACTTTCCAAGTGCCGATGATCGCGGTGGCCGGATCCAGTGGCTGAGTGTCGCTTTCCTGGTTGTCCTGACAACCGAGAAACAACACAGGGAATAGGAGCATGATGAAAAACGGTTTGCTGGCGTTACGCATTCGATTAGGTCTCTTTGAAAAGGCGAAGGCTGTAGGAAGGTTTGGCGAGCGAGTTACTTAGTCGAATTGGATTATACAGCTCGAA
>CAZJBW010000126.1:0-10830 GCA_964543985.1 uncultured Pirellulaceae bacterium
TCGCGAGGCACGAGCGGGGAGGGTAAATGGATTTCTGAATCTACAAACGACATCATCTTTGAATATCCCTCCCCGGAGCGGAGCTCCGACCCTCCCAAGGGAGGGTGACATTCGGCGTAAACATCCGTCGTAAGCATCCGGCGTAAACAGGCTCTCAAAGAGGGTGACATTCGACACCCCTCTGGGATGTTGAAAATTTGATTTACTGATTCTTGATCTTCGCTGCCGCAGTCTCCAGCCGTTTTAGACCCGTTTCATAAGCCTCGAAAAAAGTGACATTGTCGGATGGCGTTATCAAGGATTCCAAGTGCAGCGTTGTTACACCGATCTGATCTAAGATATCCGCGAGAGGTTCTGAAGTGACGGGTTGCGATACCAACAACAGTGCTTTCGGCGGTAGATCAGACCGCGCTGTCAACTCGTCGATTACTTCTTTGGTAGACTTAGCGAGTGGAGCTTCGATAGATTTTGCGTTAACAGCAGCCAGCAAGTAATCGAAAACAATAGGTTCGGTTAAAACGATCGACCCTTGTAGGTGCTGGCGAAGTGATTGAATTTGCAAATCGAAACTCAATTTCTCGAGTACTCGTTGCAGATTCTGTTGCACGACAGCATCCTGGTCCGGCAACCGCATAGTGATTTGCTGTGCGACAGCCCTTGCTTGCTGCTTGGCCAATTGCGGATCCAGCCAAACATAGGGCGAAAGTTCCTGACTGGTTTCTGGCCCGTCCGGACCGTGTTGGTGTGTGCTGGAGCCGCGTTTGATCAGCTCGTTTTTGAAGTGGGCCGAGGTATCTACGATTCTAGATCGACTGACTGTAGCCGTTGCCAACCATGGTTCGTAATCCGCGCCGTTGATTAGAATGGCATTCGCCTTTTGCAGAGTTTGGATGTCTGACGAGGAAGGTCGCCAGTCCACCGAGTCCAAGGGTAGAGTAGCGACGTTCAAATTTTGGACGTCCTTTGCCAATTCCATCAGCATTTGTTGGAGCGGATAACTGGTAGCCACCAAAGTTACTTGTTGGTCACCAGGGTCGGCATTGCTGTCATCGACGGCGGAGTCGCATCCGCTCGACAAAAGCAAAAGCCCCAGCGCAAACAAAACAACGTGGGGTAAAAATAATGAAGGGTTCACATTCATTTGATAGTTTCCATCCGTGTCCAGCAATATTTAGCGGTCCTGTTGCCGTTGTCGGCGGCGACGTTGGTTGCGGCGTTGCTGCTGATCTGATTCCTCTTCCTCAACTTCTTCCTCGATACCGTTGGCTTTGCGATAAGCCGCGTGGACTCGTTGAAGTCGCAACGTAAACATACCGCGCCCGTGCGTCGCCGCTACCAGAACTTTGTCTCGTTCTTGTAAAGCCAAATCGTGTACGAACGTGATCGGCAGCTCGGTGCCTAACGTCTCCCACGTGTTTCCGTCGTCCAGTGATACGTAGACGCCCATGTCCGTGCCGACGTACAAAAGGCCTTTGTAAAACGGATCTTCGTAGATGACATTGACCGGGCCACCCGGGATGCCCTCGGCGATATCCTGCCAAGTTTGGCCGTAGTCGGTCGAGCGATAAACGTAAACTTGAAAATCATTGTCACGTTTGCCGTTTTGAGTCAAGTAAACGGTGGCCTCGTCAAACTTTGAAGCCACGACACGCGATACCCATTGGTAGGGGACACCGTTGTTGATCTCCGACCAAGTCTGGCCCGAGTCTTTTGTCACGTGCAGCCGGCCATCGTCTGAACCGGCGTAAAGAACACCAAACTTCTTGGGTGATTCCGATAGTGCGGTTAGCGTAGCGTAGGAGATGTTGCCTTGTTTTTCAGGATCGTTGAGCGTCAAGTCGTCACTGATTTTGGTCCAAGTCTCGCCTTGATCCATCGACCGAAACACACAGTTCATTCCGTGATAGACGACTCGTGAATTATGAGGCGACAGGATAAAGGGTGCCAACCATTGGCCTCGCAAAGCAGGTTCGCCTTCGGCGGCTCTGGGTCGGATACTTTTCGTCTGTCGCGGTTCTAAAGTCGAACGCTGAATCGCGCCATAGAACCCCTCGGAATAGAAAGTGTTTTCGTCTAGTGGATCAACGGCCATTGTACTGGCCTCGCCACCGGGCACTCGCTCCCAGGCCGTGAAGGGACTGCGTCCGGGTCGATAATTCGATGGGCCTCGCCAACTGTTGTTATCCTGAATCGAGCCGTAAACACGAAACGGGTTCGCGTTGTCGACTTCTACATTATAGAACTGCACGACCGGCAGGTTCTCGAGATTTTTCCAGGTGGCGCCGCCGTCGTAGGACAGGTTAATCCCGCCATCGTTTCCATTGATAATGTGGTTGCTGTTTTCTGGATTGATCCACATGGCATGATGGTCGCTGTGTAGTCCACGGAAGCCCAGTCGTTCAAAAGACTTTCCACCGTCAGTCGATTTCAACAGCGGCACGCCCATCGTATAGATCGTGTCTTCGTTATTGGGGTCGACACGGATTTGCCCGAAGACCCAACCGTAGGTCGCGAACAACCGAGTCATCAAACGGTCTTCGGTGTTCTGCAGTTTCCAAGTCTCGCCGCAGTCTGCCGATCGATAGACTTGGGCTCCTTTGATCACGTTGGCGCGTTGTCGACCGTAGGCGTCTCGTTCACCTTCCTCGGCTTCACGAGCAGACTCGTGATTGTCGATCAAAGCATACACGACGTCGGGGTTACTGGCTGAGATGGCCAATCCGATGCGGCCCGTTTCGGCGACAGGTGGCATGCCTTCGGTCAGTTGAGTCCAAGTTTCACCTCCGTCTGTCGAACGAAAGACTCCGTCATCGGGACCGGGCAAAGGATCGGACCAGGAATGCCGAGTCCTATTCCACATCGCAGCAAACAGCGTGTTGGGATCGTCGGGTTTCATAACTAGATCGATGGCCCCGATGTGGCTGTCGATATACAGTTGCTTCTTCCAGGTTTTTCCACCGTCCAAAGATTTGTAAATCCCACGTTCTTCGTTGGTTGTGTATTCGTGTCCCGAGGCAGCAACGTAGACGATATTGGGGTCCGAGGGGTGGACGACAATGCGACCAATGTGATGAGTATCCGCCAGCCCCATGTGTTGCCAAGTCTGACCAGCGTCATCGGAACGATAGACACCAGTGCCGGACATGCTACTGCGGAAGATGTTCGATTCACCCAAGCCGACCCAAACCGTATCCGGATTAGTGGGACAACAAGTGATGGCACCGACCGACGCCGAAGGTGCGTCGTCGAAGATCGCCGACCATGTCGTGCCCTCGTTTTCAGTTTTCCATACGCCGCCAGAAGCTGTGGCGACATAGAACGTAAATGGTTTACCGTTGGGCACTGCGATATCGGTGACTCGACCACTCATTAGTTCCGGGCCAATGAATCGCCAAGCCGATTGGAAGGCAGATTGTTCTCGCATCTCCAAATGCTTGGCATGCCAAGCCAATCGAGTCTCGGCGTCCATGACGGGCTGTTTAACCTGAGCCGGTTGGGCAAACAAAGCGGTGAACGAAGGTACGAAAACCAACAGGGCAGCTGAAACTGTCGCCGTAATGAATTTCGATGGAATAGACATTTTGCTCCCTTTGAATGCAAAGCATTGGTGCGCGCCGAAGACTGATTGACAGCGAGGGGTCGTTGGGCTGGTCTTGGGCCGGTCCAAATGTTTCCTCGCACACCGTTCGTCTTGCGAAGTCAGGCAAAAAATTTTGAGGCCCAACAAGCTGATATGTGAAATAGATGAAATTTTCAGTTTTGAAGCCTTAAGTTTAGTCAACTTCGCTGCCAACTCGAACAATCCTTGGTAATTGAATTACAAAAGTTTGAGAATCTGGCTGCAGCCAGTTTTTCCTCGTAAAAATGACGTTTTCGCCGTCGCAGACGCAACATTACACAAGTTTTACGTGGTTCTGACACGGTGATGGCGGTCTTCTGTTCGATGTTCTCTACAATTGCCCGCTTGCTGAGCCACACGTCTTTTTAGCTCGGCGATAAAGGATCACTTTGGGATTGAATCTATGTCGACCACCGTCAAGCCAAACGCACCCAAACGTCGCGTTGGCAAATCATCTCGCTACTCAAACCAATCAAACCAGCTCGAAAAATTGCAGCAGAAGCAGCAGCAGGAACCTCACGATCAACATGACAAAGATGATGAACACGAAACATCACTGCAACACAAAATCGTGATGGTCGTTGCTGTAGTCGCCCCATTGCTAGGGTTCGTTGCTGCGATCGCCTTTGCCTGGCAATTCGGTTGGGTTAGCCCGATGTACGTCGGAATGTTGTTGGGTGGTTGGTTTTTGACTGGCATTGGAATCACGATTGGGTTCCATCGCATGTTGACTCATCGTTCGTTTGATACTTACGACTGGGTCCGAGTCGGGTTCGCAGGATTAGGTTCGCTGGCCATCGAAGGTCCTCCATTGGCTTGGTGTGCTGTGCACCGTAAACACCACCAGCACAGCGATCATCATGGCGATCCCCACAGCCCTCACTTGCACGGCAAAGGCTTCCTGGGTGCTATCAAAGGATTTTGGCATTCGCATCTGGGTTGGTTGTTCAATCAAAGCTGGAACCAAGAATTGATTGACAAGTACGCACCAGATTTGAAGAGCATCAAAGGGATGGAATTCTTTTCACGACATTACACAGCCATGATCATGATCAGTTTGTTCCTTCCAGGAGTTATCGCCGGATTGGTGACCATGTCTTGGTTCGGTGCGTTCTTGGGATTCTTGTGGGGCGGTTTGGCACGAATCTTTATGACTCACCACGTTACATGGTCGATCAATTCCATTTGCCATCTGTTCGGTAGTCGCGATTATCACTCGGGCGACGATTCACGAAACAACGCGATCTTCGGAATCTTGAGTCACGGCGAAGGCTGGCACAACAATCACCACGCGTTTCCAACTTCGGCTCGTCACGGTCTGAAGTGGTGGCAGTTCGACAGCAGCTGGCTAATCATCAAATCAATGGAGAAGCTGGGTCTGGTTTGGAACGTCAGAACACCTAGCAAACGAGCATTAGAAGCCAAAAAACGAGAAGCATAGACTCTAATTCTAGAGTCGCCGACAAGTTGCAAAATTGCCGCGAGTGTTTCATTCGCGGCATTTTTTTGTGCGCTAACAGGTTCGCGATCGGCGCACAAAAAAAGGCTCAACCAAGTTGAGCCCAAAAACCTAGCGGTGGGCTGCTGGTGTTACCCCCTGACCCGTTGCCGCTAACTGTCGCCACGGCAATTGCCGAACCCGACGTAGAGATAATAGAACCACGCCCTGTCGGATTCAACCCCAAAAGGTCGTGAACGCCTGCACAGCAGTTACTTTTCCACTGTGGCGATGGTGCGGAACAGAGTCAGGTCCTGTCCCAAATCCGTTTGAATTTTCGCCTCGCAGTGATGATTTCCGGCCGATTCACCTGCGGTATAAGTCACATTGACCATGTGTAGTTTTTTAGCTTCGCCGCTGGCTTCCAGCTGAAGACACTCGTCGGAACTGGTGATCGCTGTAACGCGGAATGGCGTCGCCGCTTTCAGCAAAACCTTGCGCTGGACGACTTGGCCAGGCGAAATTGGTCCCAAGGTCAGAATGGCGGGGGCCAGTTCCAATGGCGGCACGATTCGTCCATTGAACACCAATGGATAGCGGAAACCGGGGCCTTCGTTGGTCTCGATAAACAATTCGCCTTTGACGTAACCGGCGGGTACTGTCTCTTGCAATTCAACGACCATGTTGTAAACCACTTGCCCGTTACCACGATACTTTTCCGTCAAACCAACTTTGATTTGCGATTGGTCAAACGTCGACTTGACGTCCGTAATACGCCAAGTGTGGTTACCGCGATGGTTGACGGTAATCTGCTTTTGAATTTTTTCGCCTTGTTGGATATCACCAAACTTGATGGACCCAGGTTCGAACGCGACGTTACCCCGAATGTTGCCTCGTACAATCAATTGGACTTCGGCATAGTAGGGGCGGTCGATGCGGACGGTCAGCGTGGCCTGTTTTTGACCACGAAAGGCCGATGTGTTGAACCGAGCGACGATCGCTCCCTTTTCGTGAGTCGCCAGTTCCCCGTTGTCGATCGATGCGATGGTGCAATTGCAACTCGTCGAAACCGAGGCGATTCGTACGTCTTCCTCGTACAGGTTCTGAACTTCGAAACGGTAGACGGCATCCGAATCAGCAGCCACAATACCGAAGTCATGCACCAACTTAGTGCCAAACATTTTTCTTGCCCATTCTTGGCCGCTGGCTGGGATAGCCAGCATAAAAGTGAGCAGCAAAAATTGGCAGCATAAAATCCGATGGGTTGGCATCTGACGTTACCTGATTTTGATGAGAAGCGATGTTTTTGTTATCGGGATTTCATTGTATGCAAATTACCCTGTTTTCAGCAATAAACGGCCAGTCAAACTCTTAGGATAAACGATGAACAAAGGCAAATGGGGACCAGGAATGCTGGTTACAGCGGCTTTCATCGGCCCAGGCACCGTTTTAACCGCCAGCAAGGCCGGAGCCGGATTCGGTTATGGGTTGTTGTGGGTCGTCTTGTTTAGTGTCCTGGGCGCGATCGTTTTTCAAGAAATGGCGGCACGCCTTGGAATTGTGACTGGCAAAGACCTTAGCGTCTCGCTGAAAAGCAGCACTCGGAAAGCCTGGTTAAATTGGCTGATTACCATTTTGGTACTCAGTGCTGTCCTGGTCGGCAACGCGGCATATCAAGCTGGGAACATTGCGGGTGCAACGACTGGTTTGGAAACTCTTTCCGGCCTTTCGAAACAAGTTTGGGCGATCGTTATCGCTTTGGTTGCGGCGAGTGTGCTTTGGATAGGACGCATGGATTTGGTCCAACGAGTGCTAATTGGCTTGGTCGCGTTCATGAGCATCCTGTTCGTGGTCAGTATGGTCATCGTCCGCCCGGATCTGAGCGGCATTTTGCAAGGCATGACGACTCCGAAAATCGAGCCTGGTGGCCTGATGATGGTGATTGCATTGCTTGGAACAACCATTGTCCCGTACAACCTTTTCTTGCATAGCCAATCAGCGGTCGAAGCATGGTACGATCCTAAAGCGACCACCGAGCAAAAGAAACAGGCCATTCGAAACTCGCGAATCGATACTTCTATCTCCATCGGGTTAGGCGGGCTGATCACGATAGCGATCCTGGTCACGGCGTCAGTCGCCTTTTTTGCAAACGGCACCTCTTTAACTTCGTTAACCGATATCGCTGAACAACTGAAACCGGTTTTGGGAGTGACTAGCGAGTGGGTTTTCTGTTTAGGTTTGACGGCGGCTGGTTTAACGAGTGCCATTACTGCCCCCTTGGCGGCAGGAGTCGTGGCCGCAGGTTGCTTTGGATGGGGGCGTGACTTGCAAGACAACCGCACGCGAACAGTGATGTTTTTGATCATCGCTTTCGGCGTGGCAGTGATTCTGTTTTCTGCTAAGGGCAGTAGTCCCAGTCAAATAATCTTGTTTGCTCAGATCGCAAACGGGTTGATCTTGCCGATCGTGGCCGTCTTCTTGCTATTGGTTGTCAATCAATCGGCGAAACTAGCGGAGTTCAAAAACGGTTGGTTGGCCAACCTGCTGGCGGTCGTCGTGATCGTTGTGGTTTCACTCATCGCGTTTCGTCAATTTGATTCTATACGAGGCCAAGTATTGAAGTGGTTCGAACCGCCCGAGAAAACGGTGTTGATTGACGAGCCCAAAACTAATGCCGCAACAACGACAGCTGGAGAAACTATCCGCTGAGTAGGCCCAAGCATGCCGGACGTGCGCGCCGTCAGCGCGAAAAAAAGGACGCATTGCAGCGTCCCCTTTAGTGTTTTCGAAATGATGATCGAGACGTCTGTCTAGGCCGAACGTCGACGACGCCTGAAACCACAGGCAAACAGGCCAAGCAAGATGATGCTTGTTGAAGGTTCGGGGACGGCGGCACCATTGAATCGGCTGAAAAACAATTCGTAATCACCAGTTGAAGCACCAAAGTTGCCGACTTGAATGAAGAACGTTCCTGAGTCTTCCAACACAAGATCGATGATTATCGAGTCAAAAGTTTCAATTTCATCATCGTTGAACGCGTCCTGTCCGAAGTAATTCAATGCATTTCCATCGGAATCAAGAATGGTGATTTGCGAGTCCACGGTGTCCACAATGTTACTGTTACCGAAAGAGATCACTTCGAAATTGAAGAGGTCGCCTGCCTCGCCTTCAAAACTATAAAAATCATCGTCGGTTCCCGCATCGATCGAGCCAATGACAGATATCGCATCCACATCGAAGTTGCCGATTCCTGCATTCTGCCCGGATACAATTGTGTTTGGAACGTTTAGTTCGCCAAGGGTCAAGGCTTGAGCATTGGCAATCGAATCATTGTTACCAACCAACTCGTCGACAACATTCAATTGTGAAATTGCGGCCAACTTGATCGCGGATCGTTCACTGAACCAAACGGGATTTTCGAATCGACCAATGCTGCCACCCAAAGCTGGTGTCGACAAAACGTGATCGACAAATTCTGTGCCATTTGTTGGACCAGGAAAGACTGGAAGAAAGTCACCTTCGGTTCCCGCAAACACGCCGCTACCGATCGGCCCAAAGGCATCGCGGTGTCGCAATCCCAACAAATGCCCCAATTCATGGGCTGCAATATTGGCGGATAATGCAGCAATCGAAGCTGCGGAACCTGATCCTAAGCCTGTTGTGTTGATAACCGCATTGTCAGACTGATTCAAGTTTCGAAAGTCGATGCCTTCGGCCAAGCCACCAGCCGCACCTGAATTAAACGTTAGCGTTGAAAACGGCCCGGAAGTGGGAGCCGATTGCAAAAATTCGACACCGAAATCCTGGAAGATCGTATCGAGTTGCGTAACCACTTCGTCACGGATCGCGTCTCCGTAATTCACCGTCCCATCGGTACCCGAATCGAAATCAAGGAACACCGTTTGTGAAATCGGTGAAAAGGAATTGGACGAGTTGGAACTTGAACCAAACTTATTTGAGCTGAAAGAATCGGACCCGAATGCTGCCGCGGGATTTGTCTGCGGCGATGTTGGAACAGACCCTAGTGAAAGCTGCTGGCCGGTACATACGGCACAGGAACAGCTACCGCCGTGTTGGCCAAATGCGGTTGCCCCCATCAGCTGGACCAGTGAAAAGGTCAAGAAAACTACAAGAAATAATCGCCGAAAACGACTCATCATTTGCCCCCTAAGACAACAAGAACGAACTTGCTTCAGGTTAGCTGGCGATTACATACATGCAATTAGTGCCTCCACATTCTTTATGGAATTGGCGAAATATCGGGTGTTTCGCGTTGGGAAAATTACTATACAAGTGTTTGTACTGTTTGCAATGAAACAGTTTGAATCGTCGCATTATGTTGGACGTGGGACTGACTCGCTTGAAAAGAGTCAAGAATTGGCTGACTAGTCGACGTCAGCAGGCTGCCTAATTGCTAAACCGCTTCAGTAGTATCGGAGCCTCTTGTTTGCCGTCCGAATTTCGAGCTTTCGACGGGGCGGCACGGTCCTGCTTCGCAATGATCAACGAGTCGAAAAACCTGGCGCCGCCGTACTCGGCTGACGCGGTACCTCGTTCCAATATATAACCCAAACCGCATTGGTTCGCAGTTGCGCGAATGTTCCAAAAGTGAGCGACAAGGCTCTAGCCGTCGGTTCTTCAGAAGCAGCGAACCGGCGCAAATTCATTGAATAGTTAGCTGCGGTGCTGGATCGCTGATTGTGGAGCCTAGTCCTAGAATAGGGTTATGAAATTCAAATCAGAATTACCATATTCTCTGGCGCTTGCCCTCAAGTTAGAATAGGAAGGCAAGAACCACCGTTGGGAATCAGCACGTTTTAACGCCTGCTTCCATTGCCGTTAGTGCCGCGATACCAGTTGAAACTTTGCGGCGCCCTGGTCATCCACTGTCCTTCAATGTGTGAGTAATCCCGAATGAGCATTTTCTACCGCCGATTCATTGGACACCCGTTTTCACTCGCACTATTTATCGCTGTGACTTTTGTTGGCAGTCTCCAGGCGGGTGGAGAATCGGAAAACGTCCTGCTGGTCGTGAATGCCAAGTCGGAACACTCTCTGGCAATCGCCAACCTGTACATCGACTTGCGACAGATCCCCGCTTCGAATGTCGTTTACCTGGACTTTGATCTCAAAAAAGAGCTGTGCGGTCTAAAGGTTTTCAAACGCGACTTCCTGACCCCCATCTTTCAAGCGATTCAGGATCGCAAACTTACCGACCAAATCGATTACATCGTCTACTCATCCGGGTTTCCTACCCGTGTCAGTATTCAGCCACACTTGAAAATCTACTTGGATCAGACGGGGGAAGAATACCAATTGCAAAAACACGCTCCCTTCAGTTCGCTAAGCAGCCTGACCTATTACGCTGCACAGGTAATGGCCGACGACCCGTCGTACATGAGACTGAATAGCAACCGTTACATGCGTCATCCGGTTGCCAACTTTCAGAAACAACCGTTCGTCAACCAAGCTCAGCAAGACTACACGGTTGCGCGTAAGAATCTGGAATCTGGCAAACCCAAAGTAGCAGCTAAACAGCTGCAAAAACTGGTCGATGCACACCCAGACCAGGCACCGGTTCGCTACGAATTGGCGCGTGCCCTGGCACAATCGGGAGAGTTGGATGCCGCGATGGAACAGCTGAGCGAATCGGTCGACCGAGGCTGGTCTTATCGAGATCTGACTCGCACAGACAGCGCGTTTACAAGTCTACGACGGAATGGCGAGTTCAAGAGTTTGCTGGAAGCCATGGATAATGAAGCACCCGGAATGC
>CAZJBW010000127.1:0-6799 GCA_964543985.1 uncultured Pirellulaceae bacterium
CAACCAGGCCTACCAGACCAAACACAACCAGACCTAGACCAATCTTGCCAAAGCCAGGTGTGAAGCCCGGAGTCGTCATCCAGCCACCAGCCAGCACGATTCCGTCACTTGAAAAGCCATTACCAAAACCAACCACTTTGGGACAGACTCCGGAAGATGGAGATGAAATTGTGCTGGGACAACCAGATGGTTACCGATACGAGCCACCTTTTCACAACGGTCACAACGGAGATGAGTACGACCACCATGACGATGGCCACTACGGCCATGGTTACCACTTCCCAGGATACAACCATCACATCCAATGCGGTGGCGGGTATCGATGGGATTCAGCCACTCTGGTCATTTATGACGCTTTTGGACACGGCTACCACAACTACCACCAACAGTGTTTCTATGACGATTCGATTTTTATCGTTCCGCATTACGACGATCAGTTTCATGGAACGTATCATTGCCACGGTGGTGTTTACTACTACCAACCACAGACCTATGTGACGGTTGGAGTAGACTACGTTGCCCTGGAGCCAGTCATTTGTGAATTCGGTGGGTACGCACACTGCGTCGACCTGGCCTCGCGACTTGAGGTTCATTGCAATCTGCTTTGCATGGATTTGTATTACAACTACCGTCACATCGACGGATTCCAGGAATGTTACACGTCTTGTTTCCAGCTATTGGACGCGGCTCGATTTATCTCAGACAATCAAGGCGTGGAGTACCACGAACAATACACTGAGTACCTGCAAGACATGGACTACCTGATTTGGGAGCTGCAAGAATTGTCGCTCGCTTGGGAAAGCCAAGAGGTCCGACAAGTTTCCGAATTGAATGTTGAGTCGCAAGTCAGCCAAGCCAACGCCATGCTGCAGCACCTTTTGTATGACGTGGGTATCGAATCAACTCTGGCAGAAGCACCCGTATACGAAGAGCCAGAAGTCGAGGAACTCGAATTCGCCCCCAGCCCTGACTTGTTATTCGATCAAGACACCGACGGCTAACGCAATCGTGTCAGTTTGAAAAGTTACCGCTGCAAACTCTTACTTAGGACGAACCAATTTGGTTCGTCCTTTTTTGCGTCTTAGAAAACGGGTTGCCCGTCCCAGCGGACGAAGCCTTCAATGGCCTCGTACTCGGCCAGACCCAAGTCGTCATATAGCTTCGCGGTTTGTTGGTTCCGTTGCTCGGCACGCTGCCAAAATTCACGAACATCGTTGCCTGGGAATAGGGCTCGATCTTTTTGCGATTCGTGTTTGAAGATGGCCGAGCGTTTCAACAGCACTTCTTTGGGACTTAGTGGAACTGCCATTTCGATTTCGTGCGGAGCCCATTCCTGCCACGCTCCGCGGTACAGCCAGACAACACAGTCGGCAAACCAATCTTGATCAGCCACTCGATGACAGGCTTGAAGAATAGCGTTCAGGCAGGTGCGGTGAGTTCCGTGTGGATCGCATAGATCACCAGCCGCATAAATTTGATGCGGTTTCTGGTCTTCCAACAGCTCAACGATAAGTTCAACGTCTGGTTCCGACAGAGGCTTCTTTTTCACTTTGCCAGTTTCATAGAACGGCATATCCAAAAAGTGCAAGTTTTCGCTGGGTACACCGCACAGTCTGGTGGCGGCACGAGCTTCGCCGCGTCGAATCAATCCTTTGATCGACTGGATCATTTCGCTGTCGACTTGACCCGCCTGTTTGTTTTTCAAAAACTGTTCGACATGACTTTCCAATTCCTGAGTTCGCTTGGGGTCGACACCAAATTGACTATTGAAATCCGCTGCAAACTCGCAAAACCGGATGGCATCATCATCGAAGACCGCGATGTTTCCCGAGGTCTGATAGGCCACGTGGACGTGGTGCTGCTGTGCCACCAGACGGATCAATGTCCCACCCATTGAGATCACATCGTCATCCGGGTGCGGCGAAAAAATCAGGACTCGCTTGGGAAAAATGTGTTCGTAGGGCTGGCTACGGTCACCCGGTTGTTTTAGCTCGGCTGGCTTGCCGCCAGGCCAACCGATGATCGTGGATTGCAGATGTCGGAAGGCGTTAACATTGATATCGTAAGCCGAACCATGCTTGACCAGTAATTCCTGCAAGCCCTCTTCGTTGTAGTCCTCGTCAGTAATGCTAAGGATTGGCTTTCCCAGTTTTCTGGCCAGCCAGATAACCGCTTTGCGAATCGACGCTTCGTCCCACTGGACCGATTCCGCATCCAATAACCAAGGGCACTGACAACGCACCAAGGCTTCGGCGGCAGCCGTGTCCAAAATGAATCGTGCGTTCGGATGTTCTTGTAGATAACTGGCCGAGACGGACGAGCTAATCTGTCCTTCGATGGCTTGCTGAACAATTTGGGATTTGTGTTCGCCAAATGCCAGAATAAAGATCTCGTGAGCCGACAAAATGGTGCCGACGCCCATCGTAATCGCGCGGCGTGGCACGTGCTCCTCACCAAAAAAGTCACTCGCCGCATCCAGGCGTGTGACTCGATCCAACGTAATCAATCGCGTTTTACTCTGCTTACTGGAACCTGGCTCGTTAAATCCAATGTGCCCCGTTCGGCCAATTCCCAGGATTTGGATATCCAATCCGCCGGCGTCGGCGATCTTTTGTTCGTAGTCGCGACAATACTGGTGGACCTGTTCGACCGGAATCGTTCCGTCGGGAATGTTAATGTTTTGTTCTGGGATATCGATCAGATCGAACAAGTGCTCGTTCATGAAACGCACATAACTTTGCAACTCGTTGGGCTGCATCGGAAAGTACTCGTCCAGATTGAATGTCACGACGTTGGCGAACGAGTAGCCTTCCTGTTGGTGCAACCGAACCAGCTCGTTGTAAATCCCCACCGGCGTGCTTCCGGTCGCCAATCCCAAAACGATGTTGCGACCTTCTGCGGATCGGTTTTTGGCTTGATTGGCAATATGTCGGGCCACGGCAATCGCCGCGTCACCGGCTTGGCAGAAAACCTGACAGGGAATGTTCTCGTAGGCGGTCTGTGTGACCTCGATCTTTTCAACGTTTGGCAAAGTCGTACTCACTGAAATCCTTTCGACGAGCGTTTTTTAAGAGTGCCGTTTTATACTCGGACCGTTACATGTTGTCACGTCTGCTCCAGTCAAATTCGTTTAGCAAAAGCAGTGGTTGAGGCGGACCATTGTTTGAAATAGTTAGCTGCTTGCTCGGCAGCCGCCACTTGGTCAGGCAGCGGGTAGGCCTCGACTGCCAAGTACCCATTGTATCCGGCTGACTTCAGAGTCTGGAACGCTGCTGCCAGATCCGTGTGACCTTTCCCGGCTGGCCAACGGTTTGAATCAACAAAATGGACGTGTCCAATCTGATCCAGGTTATCGGTCAAGGATTGGTTGATGCACGTCTCTTCGATGTTCATGTGAAACAGGTCAGCCAAGACTTTCGTGTTACTCAGTTTTTGAGCGGTCAGGAACTGGCAGGCCTGCCCAACTCGATTGAACAAATCGGTCTCGTAACGGTTCAACGGTTCATACAGTAAAACTTGTTGTCGTTGGGCAGCGTAGGCATCCAGCGTTGCCATTGATTCGGCGAACCACTGGACAACTTGTTGTCGATCGCGGTTCAGGCATTTCCCCTGCATCGACCCAATAATGGCCGAGCCACCAAATTGAGCAGCGTGGTCGATGATGGCCTTGATGTATTGAATCGCGTCACGTCGCACACCTTCGTCGGAATCCGTGAGTGTCAACCCTTGGGCAACCGCTCCGCCGCCGGTTCCAATCGTCGAAATGGGTAGCGAATGTTGCTGGACAAGGTCTTGCAACTTGGGCATATCCAGCGAATCCAGCGTTGGCGGGAAGATCTCGATCGCATCGAACCCAAGCTCGGCCGCCAATTTGAATCCCTGGTCCAGATCCGGACCTAAAACGAATGGCATCGTTGGTTTCGAGGGCAACAGGCTTAAGGTGATGGCGGTTTTCATAGGTGTTCGCAGAGTTACTGTTTGTTTGAAAATTCTTTTGACGCTCAATTTTCTGTCGCTCAATCTACCAAAATTTTTCGAGCATGATGATGGCTACACTATGACAAGATTGTCCGCCCAATTTGGTTCGATTTGGTTGCGAAGCGCAAGGAATTCGCGTGTTTGTTTGGACGAATTTGATTTTTGGATTGAATCTAAAAACACTCAGAATACTAGGGCGTCCTTGAAAGAAGACGGATGCAAACGGCTCTTGAGACCCTGTGACGCGGTCCGATCTCGCAATCAACTCCGTTTTGGTTTAAGATTCGCAATTATCGAATAAGGCGAACAAACTTTCGTGTTGGTTTCCTTTTACATATTCCTTGTTTTGTTTAATCAAAATGAATCTGATTCTTGCCGCGACTGAAGGTGGCTCGTCAATATCACCTGCTACGGGCATCATCGTTGCCGTAGTCTTGGTAGTTCTCAACGGATTCTTCGTAGCGGCTGAGTTCGCTCTGGTCAAAGTCCGCAAAGGGCAACTTGACCAGATGATCAAAGATAAAAGGCCATTCGCCAAAACATCTTTGTGGTTGGCCAATCGGATGGACCAATCGTTGTCCACTTGCCAACTGGGAATCACCATCGCTTCGCTGGCGTTAGGGATGGTCGCCGAGCCGGCGTTTCACCATATCATGCAACCCATGATTGAGTTCTTTAACTTACCCGAGGCAATTTCTACAGTGGTTGCCTTCCTGCTACCACTCTCGATTTTCACCACCGCGCACTTGGTGATCGGCGAACAGGCTCCGAAAATTTACGCCATCCGCGAACCAGAAAAAATGCTGACATGGTGCGCCGTGCCCATGAAATTCTTCTATGTGGTTTTGTGGCCATTCCAAACGATCCTTAGCTGGGTGACCAGTAAACTGCTCAGTTGGATGGGCGTTACGGGTGACGGTCACGGCAGCGTGATGACGGAGGAAGAGATCCGAGCGATGTTAACCGAAGCTCATTCGCACGGTGAACTGACTCGATCCGAACACAGCCTGATTAACGCCGTGTTCGAATTCGATGACCAAGTCTGTCGTCGCGTGATGTTGCCAAAAAGCGATGTTGTCTTCTTTTCCATCGATAACACGCTAGAAGAAAACCTGAAGATCGCCAAACGCACCAAACACACTCGCTATCCACTGTGCGATGGCAATTTGGACAACACGATCGGTGTGGTTCACATCAAAGATTTGACCGGTGTGGCAGTCGATGACGAATTCGATTTGACGACCGTGATGCGACCTCCGCACAAAATCCCCGAGAGCATGCCGATCAGCCGATTGTTGCGGCACTTCCAAGCGACTCACCAGTTGATGGCGTTTGTCATCGACGAGTACGGAAACTCGATCGGCATCGTGACTTTAGAGAATGTTCTGGAGCAAATCATTGGACCCGTCGATGATGAATTCGATGTCAAGGATCCACAAATCGTTCCGCAAGGCAAGAACGTGTTTATCATTTCGGGATCCACACCTATCAAAGATGTGGAAAAGGCATTGGGCCTGAACCTGGATGACGAGGATGTGGATACTCTGTCGGGCGTTCTAATGGATCGTTCACAAAAAATGCCTTCGCCTGGCGACCGTATCGAATTCGAAGGAGCGGTGGCCGAAATTCTTGAAGTGCGAGACGACCGCGCCGATCGCGTTCGCTTCACAATCCAAGCGGAAAAAACAGAAAATCGGCACGACAACGATCACTCATAGGATCGTTGACGCGCACCCTGTGCTAGATAAAATTTGCTTCACTCGTTTTTGCTCAAACATTTTTGCGCGCTGCATCTTCGGTTTTTTTCTTAACCACACGAGAAACAAATGTTTCGATCCACCATTCTCGCTTGCTCGATCAGTCTAATTTTTGCATCCGCCGGACAGTGTCAGGACGAAACGAAAGAACCGCCTATCGAGTACCAACTGTTGGTTAACGGCAAGGCGCTGAACGTCGAACTGGACACCGAGTTTGAACTCGACATACAGGGCAAAACGAAACTAAAACTGACGGCCTCCAACGTACGCAACTTCAAATACGGCGGTATCACGTTTCCCTACCCAACTTCGTTCGCTTTCGAAGCAGAATTGGATGCAGTATCGAAATTGTGGACTCTGGATGGATCTAGCTGTCTGATCATGGTGTTCGCGTTTCCATCCGCCAATGGATTAGGCCACAAGTCATTTGCAGAATCCATCGGCGCCGAGTACCAAAACGAGCCCGATTTTTCACCAACAACACTGACTTGCGATGGTCAGGAACTAGAGGGCACTCAGTTGAATATCAAAATCGAACAGACCAACTTGGTGCAAATGGTTTTCGAGATTCCAACCAAGGATGGTGCCAGAGTTATTGTCCTGCAAGATACGTTGGAAGACGACGGCAGTCACACGGCCGAGTTCAACGGCGTAGTGAAACTGTTAAAACAGAATCTGAAAATCTCCCAAGATTCGATCGCCACCGATTATTGATAAATCGGTAGCCATTATTTTTGCAACGTCGAATTCACTTGACTTGCCGAGCGTAACCCTCTTGATCTCGGTCTTTGAAGAGAGCGAAATTCAGTGGGGTTCGGCGTCGGTTTGGCCGAGCAACATCAGCGCCATGCACGAAAACAAATGCAGTTCGGAATTGGCATCTGAGTCCATGATGCATCGCAGCCCACCAATGACACCATCGCGGAGGTCACCGGGTACCGAGCCGCCACGCAACAAGAAGTCGGTGATTCGCAGCGACGACAGCCATCGAACCCTTTCACGTGAGTCACACACACCAGCGAAGGCATCGAGAAGAGACTGCTGGAGTGTAGGCTCAACCATTG
>CAZJBW010000127.1:6899-10751 GCA_964543985.1 uncultured Pirellulaceae bacterium
CTAACGGAGGGTTTTTACGACACCGCTTCTCACCGAAGCCAAGCAAGCGGCGCAACATCTAATCCAGTTTACCAACTAGAATCCACGTTGCCAAAGAGGCGGGTTCGTGGTGTTGGCAAACGAGTATACGTCAACGAAGCGAATGATTTGGCAAGCCAAATGATGCTCCAACGACGAAGCAGCGGCCTTGCGTAAAAACCATGTTATGCGAACCTATGAAGCGAGGGGATTGTCCCCATACCAAATACACTCGCAAGTAATACGGCAGGAACCGCCATGACTGAACCGATCAAATTCTACAGCACCGCCGATGAGTACGGTGAATTCTCGAATTTCGCTGGGTATCCGATCAAGATTGGTAAGAAGACTTGGCCAACGACGGAGCACTATTTCCAGGCGATGAAGTTTAAGGACAAGCCGGAGCAGGAAAAAATCCGGAAAGCAAACTCGCCGATGCTGGCTGCAAGAATGGGGCGAGATCGCAAGCGAACGTTGCGGCGAGATTGGGAATCAGCGAAGGTAAACGTGATGCGCGAGGCGGTATTGGCGAAATTCACGCAGCACGAGGAATTGCAAAAGTTGTTATTGGCTACAGGTGACGCCAAGATCATCGAACACACATCAAACGACGACTATTGGGGCGACGGCGGAGACGGCAAGGGCAAGAACATGTTGGGCCGAATCCTGATGGACGTCCGGACAAAACTACGCGAGGAACAGGACGGCTAGGTTCGTACAACGGAAGGTTTTTATGACCGCTTGTCTCCGAAGCCAACAAACGTCGCAACGCCAGAAAGTTTACCAAAAAGAAACCACGTTGCCAAAGAGGCGGTTCCTCGGCGTGACAAATCAAAACGTGTCATCGAAGCGGTCAATGTGGCAAAACCGAACGATACTCCACGACGAAGCTGCGGATATGCGAAAAAACCATGTTAGGCGTTATCGAATCCGCGTTAAGGCTTGGCCTTGGTGTAGGTCGTAGATTTATCAGTATTGAATTTGATGTCAGAAATGTCGAATGTCGATTCTGAGCGGTGAAATTTGGACACCTTGAAATCGGCAACGGTACAGAAGTCGAGATGCTTGATCTTATCCATATCGTCAAAGCTAACGGATAAAATACATTCGTAGTCTGCGAATTCCCAAACGATTCCGTGCAAGGGATGCTGGCCGTTCGGGCCAACGATTGCAAGTCCGGGCGTAATGTCTTCGCCGGCACAATGCGCCACAATGGATTCAAAGTCAGCTTTGGTATCGCCCAGCGATATAGTATTGGCAGCGTTTGATTGAAGCGAGGCATTGGATTGGTTCGTCGCTGAAGACGATTCGTTGCTGTTGCATCCAATTAACGCCAAGCACGTGACGCAAATAAAAAGCGTAGAAGTTCTAACCATCTGCTGTCGCCTAACGGAAGTTTTTTACGACACCCGTCCCCAGCGGAACCGAAAGATGCCGAACTACCGGGATTGTACTAAGTGAACGCGGCTTGAGCAAAAGCGAGGGTGTGCTTGAAGGCCTCAGCGTAAAAACCATGTTAGGCGGCCGGTGCGGCGTCAACAGGCGTCAGATTATAAGAATCGACAGTGAAGTCAGCGTAGGGGTTGTCCTCGTCCCAGATTTCAATTCTGTAGCGCCCGAATTCAAGTTGGCCATCAATATCTTCCACGCGAAACTGGTAGCATTCATCGAGCGCAAAAGTCACAGCAGATAGCGGTTGAGGATTTTCGAGCTGAAATTCATAGACTATATCGTCGTGAGTGATGGTAATGACAACGCGGCGCGGGTATTGGGTGAACAACACGCTGGTGACGGTTGCAGAGTACGGCGTCTCGAACGTGTAGTTAGAAGTTACCATCAGAGAAATCTAGGACCGCCTAACGGAACCGTATTACGACACCGCCCTAAACGAAGCGGACAATGTCTGAACTACAAGAACTATACCAAGGCCAGCCCACGTTGCCAAAAAGCCAAGGTGTCCCAAAAGGGCCTCAGCGTAAAAATCATATTGTGCGACGCTACTCGCGGGTCAGCCCAACCAAACGGTTGCTCGAGTTTTTGAGTCCATCGTTTCATTTTTGTTTCATTCCGGGATTGAGCACAACCTGATAAATCGACCTGGTCGGTTTCGATTATGTTCAGTTGCGATTCTACAGCTCAAGGCGATTCGGCGGCGATAACCACGCCCAACAGATCTGCCACATCGCGCGCGACGAACTTCAGTTCAGCAGGGCAACTGGAAATCCATGCTCCCAAAATCGACTCCATACTGTTGACAGATGGTGGCGTCGTCCGCAGATGCAGAAAGGCGATCAGGTACTCGGGCTTGGCACTGGCTCGATTGGCAATATGTTCAGCCACGATGCGATTCTTGTCTCGGTCGTAAGGATCGCGGTCCAATAAATTCCTGTGCTCGGTGTACCATTTTCCAAAGTCAGCGGGACGATCGACTTGTTTGCGGACATCTGCAGCGTAGTTTCCCAGGGAAACGGCGTACGATTTCCAAACATCGTAGGGTGGGTCGGTTTGCCACGACGTAGCCATTTGTTCGAGCGTCCAGATTGACATCGCTTCACAAAATGCTTCTTCAAACCAGTGCTGAGGAGCATGTTCGTCAAGTTCCCGGCACAAAACATGTCCCAGTTCGTGTGCCAATTGATAAGCCAGTTGCGCCCACAGCCGATCACCGGTGTTCACCAGGACGACGTATTCGTTGTTGGGTCCGCGATCCGACAGGGCTCGCGGCCCGTGTTCCGAGCGCTGCAAAATGATCGTCGGCGTATCTTGCGGTGCCATGACAGTAAATATCGTTTTCGCGACGGACTCGGCAACGGCGGCAACATCCTGCGGACGACTATCACCCCAACCACGCTGCCCAACCACCAATGTAGCCAGCAATCGGTCTCCATTCTTGATCTCGACGCGCTGTCCATCGTTTGCATCGTCCAGGAACTTCGTCGCCGAGTTTTGGCCCCGCAGTTGTCGGTTCTCTGCTTCCAGAGCTGCGACACGCTGTTCCAGTTGCTCAATGCGCTGCACCAGATCGCGATTCGATTGCGCGATTGCCGTACTGTGTAGAAACGCCAATATGAAAACAATAGTGATCAGGAAGCGCATCGATCAACCTTTTTCAAAAATGATTGTTGTGACTGCTAAAATCGCAACGTCTCCGGCACCTACTATTCCGAGGCCCAATAGTCAGTAAATTCCGCGACTTGCTGTGGTGTGTAGTCGTCACCGACCCGTCCGGCGTGTAGCGGGTTGCCATAACAACCGTCATTGGCATCTCGGAGATACGTATCATCGTCGAGCACCACAATCGCCGACGAAGTGTCGTCAGACCAGATCGCGGAGATGCGGCGTCCAAGTACGGCGGATGGATCGAGCCCCGATGTTTCGCCGGGCATTGGAAAAGTACCCACGTCCGAGATTGTCACCTCGGCGACAAACATGTCAAGCACGATGCCGGAGTCGAGTCGTAAGTAGTGTGAACGAAACGTTGCAGGGCCGATGCCCTGCCGGATGAACTCGGGCTCACTAGACTCTGAGTGGCCGATCTCGATCAAGCGTGAACCAATGATGCGATCTCGTGGAAGCTCGGACATTGGTTTTCGGTAGGTCGCCTAACGGAAGGTTTTTACGTCGCCGCCCCGACATCAGGAAACGGCTTGAATTACGGAAGAGCTTACCACCCCAACGAGGCTTGAACAACAAGCGAAGGTGTGCCGAAGACCAAGCGTAAAAACCATGTTATCCGCTGAAAGAAGTGGAGTCCCGGTCTCCATCTCCAATACGCAACGCTTGGCGAGTCTCCATTAGCAGCTTGCCGAGCATGTTCTGCCCACCACCAAGTTT
>CAZJBW010000128.1:0-10750 GCA_964543985.1 uncultured Pirellulaceae bacterium
GAAATCCTTGCCTGGGTGGCTCCTTCACGGAGCTGCCCTTTTTTCGTTTTGACAGAACGTTGGTGCGTTTCAAATTCTGCAGATGTGCTGGCCTTATCGACGTTTCAGTCGCAAGTCGCTAGACCCCAGTGCAAAGCGTTTGGTTTTTGGTTGCTGCACGAACCCACGTACAATGCAGCGACCTTTGGCCCATTCCGGGACAGCAATCTCGACCTCGAATGGTCCCGCTTCGACTTGAATGATTTCTGAGGCGACGGTTCGCTGATTCGAGTCTACATAGGTTTCGGCATAGCTAGAAAGAGTCTCGTTGTCCCATTTGAATTCGGGACGACGTGGCGGGCGATTTCGAAAGCGATCACGACTGTAGGCCAACTCGACCATCAACTGGCCTTCGTGAGGACTATTGCCGGTCACCTTGATCGTGCCTTGGTCAATATTGGGTGTAGCGGTCAACTCGATCGAATTGGGACGAGTAACTCGCAACAATGGATCGCCCAACAGGTGGAACAAATGCTTGTGTTCCGCGGCTTCGGTCTCCAAACTATCACTGCCCGCCGGGCTAAGAGTTCTGCCCAACACCTGTATCATCTCGCGATAGTTGGTTCCATTCTCGACATCTGTCGAATCGTCCGATTCCAACAATCTTTGCTTGGCCAACATCAACATCTGACCCAATGTCTGTTCCTGGCCTTCGAAGTATTCCTCGATCAATCCTACGGATAACAGACTCATTCCGCACGGCATGGTCACTCGTGTCCCGCCGACAACGGCAATGGGGCCACCGGGACGTCGCAACAATTCTTCGGCCAAACAGTCCTCGTTGAAATCGAATGCGCCTGTGTAGCACGACAGCATTAGGGCGATCGGTTGTCCGTTCGTACAGTTAACTCGCGAAACATCCGATTCCCGAAACATTGGAAAGCCGCCGATTGGTGTTCGCACGTAATCCAGTTGGCGAGGGTGGCCGTGCCCCATGTAAACCCAAAACAAGGAACCCTCGTTCAATCGATCCAGAGTCGTGTCGACGAACTGGCGAGGATCAGGGCAATAGGCACTGGACCAATTGGCGTAAGTCATACTGGTGGTATAGCCACCAGGGATCAGTTCCGAGATCAGTCTTTGCGAGGTCCGTTCGATGACCGCATCCGAGACCTCGCCGAAACCACCGGTCCCGGCAACCAAATTGATTCGACGTTGCCACTGTCCACCCTCGGACAATTCGTAGTTAATGATTTTTCGAATTTGCTGATGCAGCTGCTCTGCTGAATCGACCGGCATGCGACCGATGGCCAAATCCGGAGTTCCGTCGTTGTTCAAGTCACTATAGGTGTTGTCCGTAGCTATTTCGGGCTCGGACCCAAATTGTCGAACCAGTTCTGCGGCAACGTAATCGGTTGGAATGGAAATCGCGGCGTTGCGACCAAAAGAATCTGGCGTATCACCGAACAAGACCACATTCTTTAACGCACCATGGCCGGCGACTTGGTGGATTTGTCGTTTCAAACCGTAAGCGGTTCTTTCCGGCACGATGACGTGAATCCGGTGACCCTGACGACGACGATAATTCAACCATGGTTGCAGGGCGTCCAAAAATGGTTCTGGACAAACCGCAAGAGTATCCGCGGTCGTAGCACTCTCGTTTTCAGTGGCTACGTATCCAACCGTTTTTATTTCAGCGTCTGCTGAACCAGATGCAAGGTCCGAAAACGTATGACGAACCTGCGCATTGGCTGCAGATGTATAAAGACAAACGACGCAACAAACGGCGAGCGTTCTTTGGATTAGTTTAGCGATCACAGACTTCCTCCAGACTGCCTTTGGGGCATGACTTTAGGAACAAAAGCGTATCAAGCCAAGATGAGTTGCGACTGATAACGGGGGAGCCACTATCTTAGCTGAAAACCGCCAAAAACTATGTGGCTGGTTGCACGAACCGCTTAAACCGCCCAACTACTTGGCAGATGCTTTCACTTTCGCCAGCAAAAACCACGTGTAGAGATTATCAAATTGTGAGCGTTTTTCACACCGAAGCACACCGAATTGGCCAAAACACAAGCTGAATTGGCCAAAACTTGCGGACGTCCGATCCATTACTGGCCATCGGTCTGTTCCGCTTCGGCATCCGCATCTTCCGCATCGTCCTCTCGCGGTTCGGCACCCGAATCGATCAACATGTAGCCTGCCCATAAGAATGGATGGTCGGCGGACAATGGTTGATCCAGCACTTTGTCTCGCAAGCGAGGCTCGGCAGTGATATCCAAGTCCGATTCATACAGCAGATCCAAGCTTCGTTGCCAGGCTTTGGAAGCTGACATTTTTCCCAACTCGAGTGCAAATTCGCGAGTCAACTGCAACGCCGACTGTCCACCAACTCGCCAACGGCTAATCAGCACTGTTCGCGAACCGGACGCCATCAAGCTGCATGTCGTCAAGAATAGCTCGTTGCCCAAGGCTCGATTTCGCTGAGCACCTTCGATGGCCGACGAAACACCCGACAGTACCATTTGATCGATACCGCGCCAGGGCAAACTCATCCAAGACGCCAGGCCTGAACCAGGTTTGTTAACATCGATTTGGAACGGTGCGAACCCGTAAACCCCTTTGGTCCTTTCACTGCTGACGTGCCACACGATTAGTTGATCGATGGTCGAAGCCAACATGGACGAAGTTCCTACAAACGTTTTGTCGATCACTTCCGTGTCAGGTAGCAGTCGCTGAATGTCGGCCACGCCTTCTTGAATCTGAGTTTCCGAGTCGCGAATGAAATTCTTCTGAGCGATCAATCCTGTACGCGGAAAACGCTGGGCAGATCGTCCATCCGGCACCGCCAAGTTCACCATCGGAGCGTAGCGAACACGGACCTTGGAATTCAAGTTGGCCGAATTTTCTGGCGTTCCAACTTGCAGGATCTCCATCGGCAAATACCAAGCAATCCCATCGGGCACGAACACAATCTCTTCTAGCGAATCCAGAGCCTGCGGTTGAGTTTTCGCAAAGATCATCGCCGACAGTTCGCGAGCCGTTTCCCGCCACTGATCTTCGGCCAACACCGCCGGATCCAGAATCACACTCTTATCACCGATGCCTAATTGTTTGACCAACTGCCGCACTAGTTTTTCGAAAACTTTCGCTTGCAACACGGTTTCGACCACATAGCGACCGCCCGAGAGTTTCAATACGTAATACTTCTGCCCAATTTTAAGGAACGAGATCACAGCTCGGTCGCTAGGCAGCACCTTCTGGACCTCGGGAACAGAAAGCGGACGCGGGAAAGCCAATTCGGTCGGTTCGCGAATCAACGCGATCTTGCGCAAGAATCCCTCTTGCTGTTTGATGACCTCGGCGTATTCCGCTAACAACTTTTCCTGTTCCGCACGTTCTGGCGTTTCAGACTGAGTCACCATGGACATTTGCGAGAGTGACTTGCGTAGTGTTTCAGATTTGTCCGACAGTTCTTTGATGATTGGATAGCGACGTGCAAGGTCGACTTTTTGTTGCTGAGCCTTTTTTGTGATAGTTGAATTCGGGGCCTCCAAAATCCAACGTAACGACAACAATCGTCCGCCAAATGGCAGGCTGCTATGGAACCGTTGCCGCCGTATTCGCTCGGAAATCTCCATCGCCTTTTCTTCAGCTTTACGAGACAGAGTGATTTCGAACCATCGTTCCATCGGTTCGAAGTGCGGCGTTGACATGTAGGCGACGGTTTCTAGAGGACGGAATGTCCAGTCATCGTCATCAGGTTCTCTTAACAAGGCATCGTATAACGCTTCGGCTTCGCGTTCGGTGACGGCACCGGCACGGATCCCTTCGTCTGCCAACCCTACCTGGAATAGCCACAGTGAGTTCTTTCGAGCGCTAGCCAGGAACGCATCAAAGGACTGGTCGCCGCCTGTGACATCATCGTCGATATACCTGGCCATCGTATCGATATAGGCGACTCGTGTTGCCAGGATCGATTCATCTAGTTCGTTTCGATTGAAAAAGCGACGCGCCTCACCCAATCGACGTTTGGCTCGCTTGGTATCACCTGCCTCAGCGGCAATCCAAGCGTCCGTGATAGTCAACGACGCACGAAGCGTTTCGCCACCCCTGGTCCGGGCCCATTCCAAGGCACCCACCACTGGCGAATAAAACCCGTCTGTCCGGGTCGCGCTATGGATTAAGGCTGCCTTGCGTAACGATTCTTCGATGACATCGGGTTGTTCAAAGGCCGCAGCACAAATCGAAGCCTCCAGAAAAAGCTTTTGAGCTGCCGGGAACTGTTTGTTCTTGGCGGCGATATCGCCCAACGTCAACAAGGCCAACGGAGTCAAAGGGTGATCAAAGGCTGCGATCTTCAACGAGGCGTTTAGTGTTTGAGTGGCCCGTTGGTCATCACCAGCGGCCGCGTAAGCAATCCCTTTGACGACGCCTGTCCATGCAGCAGTCAACGTCGCTCCGCCGCGTCCAATCAGTCGAGACGAAAGCGTTTTCGTTAGCGGATCAATCTCACCGATCGGGCCAGTGATCGTTTTTCGACGGTGTAACGCTAACGCCACACATCGCATCGCCTCCCCAACTCCAACTCGCCGTTGAAACCGCTGTTCGAGCGTGCCACCGTTACGCAACGCGGCTGCATTTTCAGCATCTGATTTACCAAACAGTATCAACAGTTCGTTTTCCAACGCCGCATAGGTTGGTGCTCGACTGCTGGCGGCCCAAGGGACAGCGGCATTGCGAGTCGATTCCTGTGAGACCAGAATCGTGGCTGGCAATTGAACACGTTCAACCCAACCTTGCAAACCAAGATACAATTCTAAGGCCGCCGTGTATTGCTCCAACGCCAGACGGTATTGCCCTCGGTGATAATAGCTTTCACCCAAGATGGTCCAGTAACAAACGGAATCCAAATACCGACCGCGGTTTGGGTCAACCAATGCGCTTCGTGAATAGGTTTGCATTTCACGTTGAACCGCATCGAATTCGCCTCGATACAAATTCTCAAACGTTAAATAGTATTCGCGTCTGGGCAGTGGCGTGGTTTGTGCAAATGTCGCCACCGTGCCGAGACACGATAGGTAACCGACAATGATCACCAACATCAAAGTGAAACAACGATTCATGACTTGTCCTTTGGAAACGACGGATAAGTTGAATGAGATTGCACGCAAGGCAGATTCCTTTTGAGCGCGAACCACCGTTCGCTAAAATACTACAGCCACATTGAGACCTGAAGCGTTAGGCACATCCGGTCGCTGGCAATAAATGCTGGCACACCGTCATATGTTATTTTTCGTCGGCATCTATAGTCAACGATTGTATTTATTCGATGACGGTTGTCCGGGAAGTGGAACGAAATCGCCGTTTTAGTCTCGTCAGCATTGCCCCTGCTTACATCAAGCATAGCGATCCAACTTAGAAAAGACGAGCATTTTGCAAAAGTGCTGTCGTTTCAGCGAATTCTGATACGTAATTGTCTGGGAAAAAATCACAAATGGCCCAAAGTCCGGAATTGGCACTGACGATACAGTTTGTAACGGTTAGTCCGATTTTGAGCCCGCATCCCATACGGCATGCTTACGCCAGCGGCAGCATGGAGCCATCCAAAATGAAACGCAAAAACACAATCAACTGGATCAATGGAATTATCTGCGCGGCGATGCTTGTCTCAGCCGTAGCAGCATCGGGATGCCAAGTTAGCATCGCTGGTCAAACCCTACCGAGCCCTTACTACTTCAAAGACGACATTCAGTACTTCCAAAAAGGTCCTGAGTTCAAACTGTCGCGTGAAGCAGCCGCTCTAGAAGCCCAAAAAGCCGACGCTGCGATTCGCGGACAGTAACCGCTCAATCGGGCATCGAGCCCTGAATCAGGCAAGGCAAGCGAAAACATCGTTGGAGACTCGTTCTCTAACGGTGTTTTTATGCGCGCTTCTTCAATAGCGATCTTCAAAGATCAGCCTTCTGATGCTCAGTTGCAAATTTCGTAATGGGCGAAGCAATCGATGACTGGTTAGAATACAACCTTCCATTCCACGGTTCATCGCAGCGTTTTCCAATGAAGCCCAAGGTACTTACCGCCGCTCTTCTGATCGGACTTTCCATAGCAATCGGCTGCCAGCCGACCGACCAGGGCTCGAAGATTCAACAGGCCATTGAAGAACAAGACGCCAAAAAGCTGCAGCAGCAACAACAAAAACCTGACCTACCGGATCCACCGGGAATGGTCTGGATCCCCGGTGGTCAATTTGTAATGGGCGGTCAAACTTCTCAGGCTCGCGCCAACGAGGGCCCGCCACACGTCGTGGAACTGGATGGCTTCTATATGGACACCCACGAAGTAACGAACCAAAAGTTTGCCGAGTTCGTCAAAGCGACTGGGTACGTGACGACGGCCGAGACCGCTCCGGAATTGGCGGAGGTCGAGGCTCAACGTCCGCCGGGCTTACCACCCATCGATCCCTCGATTCTGGTTCCCGGTTCACTGGTTTTTCAAATGACCAGCAAACCTGTTTCGACGCTACAACCAGGCGACTTTTCGCAATGGTGGCGTTGGACTCCCGGTGCCAACTGGCGCAATCCTGCGGGACCAGAAAGTTCCGTCGAAAATTTGGTTCAACATCCTGTCGTTCATGTATCGTGGGACGACTGCGTGGCCTATTGCCAATGGGCAGGCAAACGGCTGCCGACGGAAGCCGAATGGGAATATGCAGCGCGAGGCGGACTGAATCAAAAGCCATACGTTTGGGGCGACCAACCCGCCTCGGACAAACAACCGCAAAGCAACATTTGGCAGGGGCAATTTCCCAACAAAAACGACGTCACGGACGGGTACGAAACGACCGCGCCGGTGGGCAGCTTCTCGCCCAATCCGTATGGACTGTACGACATGGCCGGCAATGTTTGGGAATGGTGCCAAGACTGGTATCGCGACGATGCCTACCAAGGACTCACTCAAACAATCAGCAAAAACCCACAAGGCCCCAACGCCTCGGATCACCCATTCGAACCACGAAAGGTCAAGCGAGGCGGGTCTTTCTTGTGCCATCGCGACTACTGTTCCAGCTACCGACCAAGTGCCCGACAATCGACCAGCTTGGACACTGGCCTTTCTCATTCTGGATTTCGCGCCGTCATGACGGCTGACGCTTGGCGAAAAAAATTGGTCGAATCATCCCAGTAGCGGTGTCTTCGCCGAATCTCTCAGGCCCCGGTACGGACCTTAGTCACTGAGACGATCTCCAATCCATACATAAATGGAATCGAGCTTGGGAAATACCGCAATCATCTGCACCAATGCCAAAACGACCATTCCCAACAACAAAACATTCTGTGTTACGAGAAACAAAATCAGATTCATAAACGCAGCACCTTCAAGCAAAGAGTACTGAACCAACGTCTTCCGTTGGTAATCGTTTGCCAATCTCAACAGTCTCTGTTGGTCTGTTTTGGAAGCAGGCTGTTTGCACGTGATTAGATCCGGGATCACGAAGGACATCGCGTACATGAGAATGCCACAAGCCAGGACTACGATTCCAATCCCATCGAGTTTTGTGTTGATTAAATTCCAGTTCGTGAACGCAAAAATCGTAATGTTGGCGATCGCGACTCCGACAATCAGCGCCAGACAGATCACGCGTGTTGACTTGATCGTGGGTTCGACAGCGTCTATCTGCTCGGGTTTCAGAATCATCAGTTCATGTTACTAAAGGTACATGCCAAAATTTAAGACTTGGCTTTTTTGTCGTCGGCGTCTTTGCCGATCGCAGCCACGGCCATCGTAATTGCAAATCCCAAAACGATCAGTCCGATCGAACTAATGATCTGCACCGCCGTTGGTGAAAAGAACTTCACCGGCCACTTCTTCTTTTCAATCGATTCAATGTTGTCCGCCGTGACTGGTACGTTCCCAATAAAGTCGCCCACTTGTGGCGGGACCCCTTCTTGAAACGGCCACATCCCCAACACAGAACCCACCAGCAATCCGATCAAGACGCCCAACGTTGGCATGCGGTGCTGGCTCAACAGCCACTTCAACAAGTTTCCAACAAGCACGACGCCAACGACCACGCCCAAACCAACCGGCAAAAGCACTTGAAACGCCGGCTCCATGGCCTCGACAAATTCGCGATTCTTCAAGCACTCCTTGAATTGATCGACGGCCGACAAAATGGGCACGTACTGTCGCAACAGAATCAACAGATAACCGCCCGACAATCCTGGTAAGATCATCGCGCTTGCTCCAGCGAGTCCGGCCACGAATAACATCACAACGTTGGTGTCACCCGCGCCCGCCTGCCGATTGGCTTGCAACCATGCCAAACCAGCCATCCCCAAGAACGCCACAATCGCGCCTAGCTTCAACCCGCCAGTGATCTCTGGTACCAGCCGCCACACAACAGGCAGGCCTCCCAAAGTCAGACCGATGAACAGACTGTACATTACCCAACGGTAATCCAAAACGGCGTCCTTCAAAGAACCAGCAAACAGCAGGATCCCCAAGCCGGCGGCAAGCACCACACATCCCAAAACCAACAGTGAACGAAAACGAAACTTAAACCGCGTGACATCGGAAAGTGCTTCGATGAACGATTCGTAAATACCTGCCGCTAATAGCATGGTGCCACCACTGATGCCCGGCACCAGATTGGCCAGCCCCATCAATAGACCTCCAAATAACGAGCGTAGTGCGATGGCCAACTGACCGTGATTCTGTTTGGGCTTTTCTGAATTCATTCGTGACCGCTAGGAATAATTTGGATGCGTTTGAAATTTAAAATGTAAAGGTAGCTAATTTACCTCAGCTTTTCCGCTTCACGACACGCATCGACTCAAACGATTGTGATACTTAATGCAAAGTTTCGGACCTTCAATGAAATTATTGTAGATAGAGTTACCGCTTCTGCCATTCAGGTTGATTGAAAGGGCAAGAATGCACCGGTAGAATTGCCAGCAGGAGTCGATAAAAGTTTTGCACCGGGATGGCCACATGGCGCGAATGGAATTTTGTGCACCGGCGAAGATCAATTTGTTTTTGGAATTGATCGACCGCCGTGATGACGGGTTTCACGAGTTGGAAACAGTAATGTTGCCAATTGCGATGAGCGACCGCTTGGTGTTTCAGACGCGAACGGACGGACAGATTCGCCTCAATGCGATCCCTACTCGCATGAATCATCCTCAGACTTCGGGGGCTTCAGTTTTCGAGATACCTTTGGATCAACGCAACCTGGTTTGGCAAGCCATCACAAAGCTATCAGAATCCGTTCAACGGACGTTAGGCGTCGACGTTGCAATTCAAAAGAACATTCCCGCGATGGCTGGCTTAGGTGGTGGATCCAGTGACGCTGCGACAACGCTTCAAGCTTGCAACCGGTTGTTTAAGTTAGGACTCGATCGTCAACAGCTGACAAAAATCGCTCACGAAATTGGAAGTGACGTCGCCTATTTTTTGGAACGTGGCGTTGCTCTTTGCACGGGTCGTGGCGAAAAAGTCCAAAAGCTGATCGACCCCGCGCCGCAACAATGGGTGGTGCTAATGATGCCACCGGCAGGGTTATCGACGGCGCAAGTCTATCAACAAAGCCAACTACCAGACCAACCCAAGTCCAGTCAGATGTTACTGGATGGTTTGCGACGAAACGATTTTCGAAAAGTCGCCAACGGTTTATTTAATCGCCTGCAGATGGCTGCGGAAAAAATACAACCGTGGATCACGAAGGCAAAACGAGAGTTTCAAAAACTAGACTGCCAAGCCCACCAAATGACCGGCAGTGGCTCAGCCTATTTTGGACTGTACCGAAACCTTCAAACTGCCAACAGCAGTGCCCGCCGCCTAGCCGCCAGAAACCCTAAAGCGGCCGTTTATTGTGTTCGATCATTAGGAATTATGAATAATGCGTAACAGCTGGCTGAAATTCGCTGCAATGGGACTCGCGTTCCAAGTGAATCATCGGCCGACGATGCGTCAAGATTGGCAGAAGGATTGCTGCAATGGAGATCACTGAAGTCCGCATCAAGTTGATGGAAAATTCCGAGGACCGGTTGCGCGCATTCTGCAGCATCACGTTTGACGATTGCTTCGTGGTGCGTGATTTGAAAATTATCGAAGGCAATTCGGGCCCCTTCGTTGCGATGCCCAGTCGTAAATTGACCTCGCACTGTCGTAGCTGCAATGCCAAGAACCATCTGAAAAGTCGGTTTTGCAATTATTGCGGGCAACGCCAAGCCAACGATCGATTCGACTTTGACAACCAGGGACGCGCTAAGCTGTACGCCGATATCGCACACCCGGTAAACGCTGAATGCCGCGAACGCATCCAGAACAAAGTCATTAGCGAATTCTACGAAGAATTGGAACGCGCCAAACAACCAGGTTACGTCTCCCGATACGATGAAGAATATCTGTCAGACAACCAACAGGTAAAACGCAGCGAATCCAAACACAGCAGCGGCGGCCCCCATAGCCGCAAATCGGATTCGTCACCCACCAAGTCCGGCGGCGGTTCCAAAGAGTCAGATGACGATCGAAAAAATGAATTCGGTCGTGGCATTCATTAACTAACACGACGTGTCGACTGCCTGAATGGTGGCCAATCCGGCCACGGAAAACCTGAGCTTCCGACTCAGACACCCTCCCGAGGGAGGGTCGCGAGGAACGAGCGGGGAGGGCAAATAAATTGCCAAATCTACAAACGACATCAAACCTGAATACCCCTCCCCGGAGCGGAGCTCCGACCCTCCCAAGGGAGGGTGACTACATTGCGTCC
>CAZJBW010000129.1:0-10697 GCA_964543985.1 uncultured Pirellulaceae bacterium
CGCCAACTCGACCAAGAACTACCAACAGACGCTCCACGAATCTACCAACCGAGAACAGTTGGGAATTTTTCCGGCGTTAGACGAAGACAACAATTTCATGTTGTTGGCACATCGCCAATTGGCGGCGACGGTGCATGCCGAAGGCGTCTTAAGTCAACCGTTAGTGACAGACAATGGAAAGTGTATCGGCGCCTGGGTCTTTGTTGGTTCCAAGACCAGCATTCATAACGATCGTTTGGCACGATTCGTTAGTGCGGCTAGTCCACATCTGGCGACGGCATTGGATCTTTTGAGTCGCTCGGAACAGGGGCGCATTCGTCGATTTTTTGGCTTGCTTCGCAAACACACCGGTTGGGCGACTCGATTGTTGGTGCCGGCGTTTCTAACTGGCTTTTGCTTGTTGATGATGATGCCGATCACTTATCGAGTGCGCTGCCATTGCCTTGTTGAACCAACCTCGCGTCGTTTCGCTGTCGCGCCGTTTGATGGGTTGATCGTAGAGGGCTTTGCCGAGCCAGGTGATATCGTCAACCAAGGTGATGTGCTGGCCGAGATTGATGGGCAGACGATCCGATGGGAACTGTCTGGCGTCTTGGCAGATCGGAAACGAGCGATCCGTCAGCGTGAAATCGATTTGTCTGAACGGAATGTGCCGGACGCTTTTTTGTCCGAGCTAGAGGCTGAGCGTCTTCAGGCTGAAGAAAAGATTTTGAGGTACAAAGAAGATCACTTGCAGATCAAGAGTCCCATCGACGGGATTGTTTTGGACGGGTCCTTGGAACGATCCGAAGCGGCGTCGGTGACTACCGGTAAGGTGTTGTTCGAGATCGGTCCGTTGGATCAAATGAAATTGCAGGTAGAGATTCCGGCAAATGAGATCTCGCAGGTGCAAGCGGGACATGCCATTACGGTATGGATCGAAGGCCAAGAAGAGCAACCGCTGACGGCCGAGATTCAATCGATTCACCCGCGATCCGAGATTCGCGATGCGACCAATGTTTTTATCGCTGAAATTCATATTGCCAATCCCGACAACAGAATGCGTCCTGGTATGAAGGGAGCGGTTCGGATTGACACGGAAAAACGACGACTCGGTTGGTGCCTCTTTCACAAGCCAATGAACTTTCTGCGTTCTCATTTCACATGGTGGTAAACATGTCGATGTTACCCAACGAACACACGTTCGAATTCGGACAGGCCCGCCTGAAGACCAAAGAGTGTCTGACGTTTACTATGCGACAGAGTGGTTCGCAGGTTTGGTACCTGATCGAAGATGAAATCTCTGGCAAGTTCTTCCAAGTAGGACTGCCTCAGTATGTCTTTTTATCCATGTTGGATGGACAGCGGACGGTCAATTTTGCGGTTATGAAATCTGCCACGCTACTTCGCCAACACGCTTTTGATGATCGAGAAGCCGCCAATATCTGTAAGTGGGCTATTGAATCAGGTTTGGTGGAAACGGAATTGTCCAGCTCTTCCAACCGCCGTGCCTTGGCGGCCGAGAAAGAACTGAAACGCAAATCGATTTCCTGGCTAAACCCTGTCACGCTGAAAATCCCTTTGTTTCAACCGGACCGAGCAACTGAGTTGTTGACTCGATATTTGGGCTGGTTGGTCAGCCCTGTTGGATGGTTGTTATGGTGCGTTGTCGTTTGCTATGGATTTACTCAATTGGTACTGAATTGGGATGCTTTTGTAGACCAGCGACTGTCGGTAATTTCGTCCAGTGATTTGCTGTGGTTCGGTGTTGGATGGATCGGGCTGAAGTTGATCCACGAAACGGCTCATGCCGTGTTCTGTAAAAAATTCGGTGGCCGAGTTCCGTCTTGTGGCATGTTGTTGCTTTTGTTGATTCCTTTGCCCTACGTGGACGTTACCAGCAGTTGGCGATTCGAAAACAAGTGGCATCGAATTGGAACCTCCGCTGCAGGAATGATGGTGGAGATCTTTGTAGCTGCAATATGCTGTTGCATTTGGGTGCAAGTGGAACCGGGTGCGCTGAAATACCATACGGGCACTCTGATTATTGCCGCGACCGCGCACACTTTGTTTTTCAATGCGAATCCTTTGATGAGATTTGACGGATACTACATGTTGGCTGACTGGTTGGAAATTCCCAACTTGTCGACAAGTGGACGGAAGTACGTGAAAAGTGTCTTCAAACGAATTTATTTTGGTACGAAGGCAACCCCATTGTCCGACATTGGGTTTCGTGCGTTAGTCATCAAGTTGTATGGCTTCATGGCCATCGGTTGGTTCTTTCTGATATCTGTTTCATTAATGATCGGGGCGTCGTGTCTGCTAGAGGGTGTGGGGTTGCTGATCGCAATCGTCGGGATTGGGCTGTGGTTCGGTGTCCCAGTGATGTCATTGATCATGTTCCTGCTTGGAAAAGACAAACTACAGAAACCAAATCGACTGCGTTTTGCCTGTGCTTCGATATTGACGATCGGATTGGTGGCTACCGTTTTATGCGGCGCACCTGCTCCGTCGGTGATCCGTGCACCGGTGGTAGTCGACTTTCATCCGTTGCACGTTGTGCGAGTCCAGTCGGAAGGATTCGTTCAGCAGTTGCATGTGAAGGATGGCGATATGGTTGAACCGGGACAACTATTGGTCACATTGCAAAACCATCAGTTGTCGGGCCGTATGGAGTCGTTGTTGATTGACATCAAGATCTCCAAACGTCGAATTGATGGCTTGCTGAGTGTCGGTGATATTGCTGCTTGGAAGCTTGAGAAGGCGTCACTGGATGCTTTGTTGGAGCGGCAGATTGAACTTGAAATGCAGTTGAAGCAATTGGAAATTCGCTCGCCAGATCATGGAACCGTTTTAGCGTTGGAACTTTATTCCACCATCGGTACTTGGATGCTACCAGGTGACGAGTTGTTGAGTATCGGAGATCCAGAATCGGTCGAAGCGATTGCTTTAATGCGACAACAGGACGTCAAGTGGATGAGTGACAACACGGACGTTGCAGTCGACTTTCAGTTTTGGGGACAATCCGAGTCTGTTGATACTGGTGGATCAATATCCAGAATTGATCCTCGGCTAAGCGAACAATTGCCTCACGAAGCTTTCGCGGCCAATTACGGTGGACCGTTGCCGGTCATGCAACAAGAGGAATCCGCTTCGCAAGAATCTCAAGGGATGCGTTTGGTTCATCCCCGGGCTATGATGCGAATCCAGTTCAAAAAGGATATGGATCTGATGGCTGGTCAAATGGGAGAAATGTTTATTCGGAATCGTAACGAGAACTTAGGACAATATTTGTGGGCATCCGTCACTCGGTTCGTCCGCGCCGCGAATACCCGCACGCACGGACTATAACGGCGAATGTTCGTATACGTTTCCGACTGATTGGTACAACCAGAATAATGCGCGCGGATTGCGGTTTTTCTTTCCCCCGCCTGTGCGAACTCGCCGTTGTGCACCGCTAATTCAAGGTTTGTTTGTATGGAATATGTCGTAGAACGATAGCAACCAGACGAATAAAAATGAAATGCCCACAATGTTCGCGAGAGACAACTTTTACCGCTGATCCAAATGGAACACACGCAAGTTGCCCTCGCTGTAAATACAAAACTCAATTAGTGAATTCCGGTTTACGTCCGGTCCCGTTATCTAAGCCAAGCGAAGCAAGTACTGCGCAACCGGCTGATGATACTCAACAGGAACCGATGGAATGTTTTGCAGACTTGGTGAAGATGACAGCCGAATCGACGACGCCAGACGGAAACTTTCTGGTGCGAAACCGAGTTCACATCGTGTTGACAGTATGGGGGTTGGCGTTCAGTTCGTTGGCCGCGTTGTGCTACGTCAAGTTTGTCAACAGGCCACTTCCGCCAAACGCAAACGTCGTCGCTGCGGCTGACCAGCATGGGACTGAAAATTCTAAGTCTGCGAATCTTGGGCCTGTTAGTAAGCCCCAGCCTGTTAGCAAACCTCACTCTATTAGTCTTCAGCCTACCAGTGGCTCAGTTGCGAAACCGGAAAAACTTCCGCTCATTGAAATTACAAAGGCCGTTAATCCGATACGGACGGCACCGCAACCTTCGAAACGCAAGCGTATGACGATCACCGATTGGAATCATTTGTCGAGTGACAAAAAGTTGTCTCTTTCGGCGACTCTTTGTGAAGCATTTCCAAAATACGACATTGCCGGTTTGGAGTTGTTTGCAGCATTGGGTCCAACGATCGTGCAGGACAACGATTTGGTGTTAAAGAACTACGCCGTCACTAAATTGCGAGAAATGACGACGAAACCAGTGCTGGATTTGTTGGTGAATCAATCTGCCGAATCGAAGCCCTTCCCCGTTGGTAAGCCGCGGGTCATCAAGGTTGTGTGGCAATCTGAAGACGAGGCAATGGTGGCCACGATCCGCTCGGCCAAAACATCGGAAGTAGAGCAACTACTTACATTGCGAGGAAGTTCGGGAGAGCGATCGGTTCTCTTGCAACCGGGTGGCTACTATTTCGATATCTCAACAACGGCTGCGACCGACATTAGTGTTTATCGAAACTCGCAACATTTGACAAACTGCGAATCTAGCGAGTGATCCTCGTTCAACAGCAGGTCCATCTCAGCGGATCCATTTGTTCAGTGGGCCTATCTGAAGATCAGGTATTGTTCTTAGCGCAAAAAAGCACGTCCCCGAATTGGAGACGTGCTTTGTTTTTTTAGTTGTATGTGACAACTAATGCCGACTAGACATTGAAAATGAAGTTGTCGAATGGCAACTCTTCGTTTTCGAAGCGGATGTCGACATTGTCGACTCCGTTTCCAAGATCAGCGAACAGGAAGTCCACATCGGTTGTGTCTTCGATGATGAAGTTGTCTGCACCGCTACCGGTCAGCACGACGAATTCCATAATCGGGGCCGTGATACCGATCAGAATGACGTCAGCCGCCGAACCGCCACGAACCGTTCCGTAAGTCCCGCCAAACGATCCTTCGATCAGGATTGTGTTAACGGTAACCGTGTCGGTCAGGTTGACGATGAAGTCAGTAGCAACATTGGTTTGTTGGTCAGTCGAGATGAAGGTACCACCAGCAGACAGGTCTCCACGGACCGAGACAAAATTGGCGTTGAATCCACCGGACAAGACCAATCGTTGACGGGCGTTGATATTCGCAGCTGTGGATAGGTCAGCGTAGAAGAACCCACCCACATCGGTCGAAGACCGCAGGTCGATGTTATCAAGTCCACCACCGCCCAGATACGAGACGTTACCACCAACACTCAAGCTGGTGTTACTGATCAAGCGAGTGTCTTCGTTCTCTTGCAAAGTGATGATGTTGAAGTCGCCACCTACGTTGACACCGTTGTTGTTAACAAAGGTGTTTACGTTCCGCAGAAGCAAGGCACCTGTGACATTGACCGCATTGTCAGCGAAAATGGCGTCACTTTCATCTCGCAGGTTGACGATTAATGTGCCATCCACGTTTAGGTCAGCATTGACTGCCAAGTGGATATTTTGAACGCCATCGGAAGCCTCGAAACGCAACAGACCGTTGTAGGTGTTGCTGTCACCGGTTAAGAAGACGTCGCGATCTCCGTTGACTAGCTGGACGGTCGTAATGCCGTCTCGCACATTGTCAAAATCGGCAATCACATCCGAATCACCGTCCTGCAAACGAATCCGCAGGTCGTTAGCTGCTGTCAGTTCATTCAGTTCACCGTCGACACCAAAGCGAATCGCACTGTCGGCACCATTGTTGTCAATGGTCAGGTCGCCAGCTTCGCTAACTTGAGTGATACTCAAATTACCTGTTGCGAGATTGTAGAAGGCGGTGAAGCCGTCCAGGTTCAGCAGCGAGGCATTAAAGTCAAATTGACCAAAGTTGTTGGTGATGCTGTCATTGCCACCGCCAAAGTCAACTCGCAAGCCGTCGGTTGAAACGTCGGTGTCGGCTTCCAAAGTGAATGAGTCATCGCCGGCTTGCAAACGTAGGTTCACGTTGGCGTCGGTGCCCGTGGTACCCAAAGTTACGTTGTCCGTGCCTGAACCACCAAAGTAATCAATGTTGACTCCGTTGAAGGCCGCCAGCAGGCTAACGCTGTTTTCACCTTCATCGCCATCGACAGTAATATCACCACCGATGGTTGAGTTTGCACTCAGGGTAACGATGTCGTCAGAAGCTCCACCGAAGTAGTTGAATTCGCCTGCGACATCAATCATGGCATTGTCAATGAAGCTGGAATCAACGTTGTCCGCCGAGTTATCGATGTTCAAGTTGCGGCTGACACTTAGGTTACTGTCCAGATTGATATCGTTGACATTGGCCAGCTCGAATTGCCCCTGAATAGTGGCGGTATTGCCGTTCAAGTTGAATGTGTCAACTTCATTGCCAAGGTCGACCGATGCACCCGCGCCAAGCAAGTCGTTGAAACCGACTTCCAGGTTATTGTTGATAGCGGCATTAACGATCTGCGTACCAGCACCACCAGTAATATCGAGTGCTCCGCCGATACGATTGGAATCGCCAGTCAAGCTGACGGTGCGAGAACCGTCACCCAAAGCGAGTGTTAAGTCGCCTTGCAAAGTTGCGTCAAAATCGACGGTCAAGTCACTGACGCCGCCATCCAGCAAGGTCAGATTCAAGTTCGAAATTGGCCCCAATACACTTGTTGTGACGGTGGTGAAGCGAATGGAATTGTCTTCCCCGTTGTCGTCAACAGTGACATTCCCAACGGCATCGGTTTGCACCGAAGTCAACGTTCCATCTGCAAAGTTAAATTCGTGATCGAAACCACTGAGCCCAAGCAAAGTAGCGTTGAAGTTAAACGGTCCATAGTTGTTGATAAAGGTGTCCGCCCCAGTTCCAAAATCCAGGACTAGGTCGCCAGCCAAATTGTTTCCAGCTTCCAGTGTGAACACGTCATCGCCGCCAGCCAGGTCAACGTTTAACGAAACAGAGTTGCCGGTCGTTCCAAACGAAACAGTATCGATGCCTTCACCGCCCAAGTAGGTGACGATGTCGCCATCGACGTTGTTGATCAATGTGGCGATATTGTCACCATTGAACGCGTTGATTGTGACGTCACCACCAACATTAGTCGAATTGTTAAAGATGATCGAATCAGCAGCGTTGTTGCCGGAGTAGACAAAATCGCCAACCACTAGCAATGTAGAGGCGTCTGTGATGGACGAGGCAACTTGTTCTGCACTGACATCGAAGATCAAATCGCCACCGACGTTCAACAACGCGTTACTTTCCAGCGTGTTGACATTGTTCAGTTCAAAATTGCCGCCAATGGCGATGTTTCGTGCGTCTTCGTCAACCGAATCGAAACCCGATCCCAAATTAATTTGAGCATTTCCACCAACGACCAAAGATTGGTTGACAGCCAATTCAACGGCTTGGTCACCGTCGGTTCCGCTAACACTCAAGTCTCCGCCAATGATGTTGCTGGTCCCGGACAGATTGAAAGTTCGAGCTCCCGCACCCAATTCCACGGTCAGGTTACCATCAAAGGAATTGTCAAACACGACATCCAATGAATCCATGCCATCCAACAATTGAACCACCAAGTTGTCGACAGGTGTTAACGCTGTGGTGTTGGTGGCACCAACAAACCGAATAGCGTTTGAGAAGCCGTTGTTGTCGATCACTACATCACCTTGGGCTTCGACTTGAGTCGATACCAACGTGTTGGTTGCGTTAGTGTAAAGGTGATCGAATCCGTTTAGTCCACGTAGATCAGCATCGAAGCTAAATTCGCCGAAAGTGCTATTGAAAACATCATCGCCGGTGCCGAAATCGATCGTTAGCGGGCTATTGATGCTGGCCCCGGCCAACAGATTGAAGACATCGTCGTTACTGCCCAGGCTGACATTCAAATTGGCAGGTGCGCCGCCTAAACCATAGGTAACAGTGTCCACACCGAACGTGCCAGCGTAATTAACCGAAGTACCGTTCAGCGTACCGTCGATTACGGCATTGTTTGTACCGCCATCCAAGTCAATGGATAGATCTGTGAAGAATACGGAATTGTCATTCGATATGAAGTTGTCGACGCTGCTGGTGTTGCTTGAGCTAACATCTAAACCAACACGAAACTCTGCGTTCGATACGTCCAGAGTTTGATCATTGGCCAAACCCGATCCCAAGTCGACGATTGCAGTTTCGCGAATCACCGAACCACCCGCTCCATTCAACAGAAGCTGGTCGGCACCATTTCCACCGGTGTATAGGAAGTCTTGTCCAACGAACAAGGATCCACCAGCCGAGATCAAGGTGTCCTGGTTTTCGAAACTGGTGTCGACCACAAAGTCACGGAAGACCGAGATGATACCAGTGTGTTCAAATTGGTTGACGCCGATCAGGAACAAGTCTTCGTCCACGATCAAAGCGTCCGTTGAATCTTCAACCGTGTCAAAGCCCATACCGAGATCAATCGACAACGTTGCGACGCCCAGTGGTTGATTGACCGACAGGTCCACGAACTGGTCACCGGCGCCCGCAGTGATAGTGATGTCACGCAGTGGATTGTTTGAGATACCTGTGAATTCAATATTGCGATCGCCGTCACCAACATTGATCTCGATACTGGACAAAACTGGATTAACGAGATCCACTTCCAGGTTGTTTCCAGTGTTAGGCAGAAGGTTCAGCACCAGATTGCTGGCTGTGGTAATCGTGCTTTCGCCACCGATACCAAGGATTGCTCGCCAGTCTGTGCCCGCTCCACCATCGTTGTCGACAATCAAGTCGCCCGTATCGGCTAATTGGTTCATCACCAAGCGATCATTGATGGCCGTGTAGAAGTGATCGAAGAAATGGAAATTCGTAATGTCGAATTCGAAATTAATGTTTTCAGTCAGGTTGTTGATGAACTGGTCACCGACGTCGTTTCCAAAATCGATTTCCAAAAGATTGACTTGTTGATCCAGACTAAAGACGTCATTGCCCGCACCAAAGTCAACAAAGACATCTGCCTGAGCGCCGTCTGCTTCCCACAGGAACAAATCGACGGTGTCGCCGCCAGTGTATGAAACGATATTCCCAAGGAAGACGCCACCGACAGTAATTTCGTTTCCATCTTCGGAATCGCCAGCCTCGATAATGATATCGCCTTCAGACTGGCCTTGAATATTGACGATCTGAGGGCTTCCGAAAAACGGATTTCCTTCGCCAAGATTGATATTGATGTCACCGACAACCAGTGAACCGCCAAGATCGACCGTGTCGATGTTTTCGCCACCGATGTAGGTGAAGCTTCCAAAGATTGAACCGTTGCCTGTAATGGCCGATTCGACATCTTCAAATGAGTTGTCGATCAATACGTCACCAGGCGTCGGAGGAGCGGGTAACCCAACGGTCAAGTTGTACTCAAATTCGTTGACGCCCCTAAGCGTTAAGTCAACGTCGACGGTGACCAGAGTTTGAAAGCTAGTAAGCGTATCGTCGCCTTCGCCTAAGTTAACTTCGGCGGAACCGTGGACAACTAATGGAGCGGCTGCTGGAAAATTAAGTGGGTCCGCGGTCAACCCAACGACCTGGGAATCATCACCACTGTTGATGACAAGATCGCCATCAATTTCGTTGGCGACACCAGTAAAGAAAACATCCCGTGTGCCGTTGCCCAAATCCACTGTCAGGTCACCGCCGTGAATCTGATCAATTTGGATCTCAAGTCGATTGGCCGTATTGTCTAAAAGCTCGACCGTTACATGCGTCGGATCGACGAACTGAAACGTTTGCACGTTATCAGTAGCACTCCAGATTCCGGTGGCAATGTCTTTGGCGATGACAATATCACCATCATCTTCCGTTTGGACGATGTCCAAAGTGACACCATCAAAGAATCCTAAAAATGCAAGACAACGTTTGTCTTCAAGCTGTTCAAAGTCTCCGAAACTCGCGGAAGAAACGTTTCGACTGCGCAAAGTCGATTTTCCGTCGTCCTTACCGTTTAACCATTTATAGATCATCTTAGATGCTTTCTGCGGGGGAATAATGACAGGTCTATCGGTCGGTCCGCGAGGGTCACATCCGTTGTAATCCTTGCGGTCTTTATTTTTATTTCGAGCGAAAACAAAAACGCTTTGTCCACATTTAAAGGTTAAAAAAAATACGTGGAGTCAAATCGATTAGGTTCGCAATGTACCCAACACGACAGTTTGAAAGATTTATGGTAGTCGGCGGTACGCAGTGTATCAATCGAATCTAGACAGCGAATTCCACGACAAGGAAGCAAACAGTCGTTGGTAAAGTGAAAAAAACTGCCGCTGGAATTTTCGAGGCGAGAACAGGGATTAAATTTCTGAAAACTCTCGAATTCCTGGGTTCAAAACCTTGATTAATTCGCTTTTGCAGATCTAGTTCTCATGTATAGGAATCGAATTCTCGTCGGGCATTTCAAACCTTTGCTGAAACGTTCAGAATGGAATCCTCCAGAAACTGGTAGCCGATCAGGGGTCTTTTTACGAGCTTCGATTTGGTTTGGCCCTTCTGGTTTAGGGCAGGTTTGGCAATCCGATAAGCGTCATTGATTCGGACGCGTCATTTCTTGAGATGACGACTTTGCGGAACTTTTGAAAACGACAAAACACTGAGTGCGCGAAATTCGAATGGAATGTCGGTTCGGATTTGGTTTGACGAATGCACGGAAAAAACTAAATCGTTTGTTCAGGACGGTGCAAGCGAGTGAAACAAACCATGATTCGATTGATTCAAGACGACCCACGAT
>CAZJBW010000130.1:0-2856 GCA_964543985.1 uncultured Pirellulaceae bacterium
CAGCGCTGTTTGTGGATGACGTAGGCGGTTTTTGGGTTGGGGTGTTCGATGATCTTTTGGACTAGGCGGGAGAATACTTCTGCTAGCTGAGCGATTTCCTGAGCAGCCTCCATGATCGCTTCGGTTTTGCTGATCATCGGTCCGTAGTCGGTCTCTTTGAATTCATCCAACGCGCCGGTGGTTTTGGTCCAGATCTGCGATTGGATTGGGCCAGATTGGACGGATACGACGTCGATGCCGTACATCATTAACTCGCGGCGGTAGACTTCACCCAAGCTTTCAATCGCATGTTTGGCGACGCAATACGACCCGTTGACTGGCGTGTTGATGAAGCCGCTGATGGAACTGTTGTTGACGATCTTGCCAGGTTTTTGGTCAGGGCTGCGATCGAGCGACGCGCCGAGCAAAGGCAGGAAGGCGTTGATCACGTTGCGGGCTCCGCTGACGTTGACTAACAGCTGCCGATCGAATGCTTCGCTGTCGACCAGTTGCATTGGACCCGTTAAGGCGACACCCGCGTTGTTGAACAGACACGTTAGTAAATTGCCATCCAAAATACCTGCGATCTCGTCGGCGGCGGCTTGGATCGCAGGACGATCGACGACGTCGAACAAAAAGCATTTGAAGCGCTGCGGGAATTCGGATTCCAACCGTTGTTGGTCGGCTGGTTTTCGCACGCTGCCAAAGACTTGGTAACCCTACCATTGCTGCCTTGATGCCGCGATTTGCTAGGCGGCCCGCACCAATTCATCCATCTGTTGCATCACGGCGACCTCTTCGGCCAAGGCGCGATAGTCCTGGGCTCCGTTGGATGTCGGCGCGTATTCCAGAATGGACTGTCCAAAACTAGGAGCCTCGGCCAGACGTACGTTCTTACGAATCTTGGTCGTAAAAACTTGAGCGGTCGACCAAATACTGCGGCTAAGTCTTTCTTTTTCGAAAAACTCCTCGACGTCACCCATGACTTCATTGGCCAAGCGTGTCGAAGATTCCGCCATGCAATACAGCACGCCCGTCAACCGAAGACCGCGGTTCAATCGTTTGGCGACAATATCGATCGTGCCCAACAATTTGCTAAGCCCGTGCAACGCCAGAAAATGAGGTTGTAATGGCAAAAAGACCTCGCTGGAACAAGTCAACGCATTGGTCGTCAGGATGCCCAGCGACGGTGGACAATCGAGTATCACGTAGTCGAATTCGGCGGCGTCCTGAGCCAAGCGATCTCGCAAAATCATCTCGCGGCCCACTTCGCCAGCCAATTCCATCTCGGCAGCAGCTAAATCCAAATGGGACGGCGTTACCCACAAATTGTCTGAGGCCCGCATGCGAACATCGGATATCGAGGTGCCTTCGGTCAACACTTGGTAGATCGACCCTTCGCCATCCAGCACGTGCAACCCAAGATGCAGAGAAGCGTGAGCCTGTGGATCCAGATCTATCAGCCAAACGCGTTGACCTTGAGCCGCCAGTGACGCGCTAAGGTTAACTGCGGATGTGGTTTTGCCGACGCCACCTTTTTGGTTGATGATGGCAATGGTTCGGGTCTTGCGTGGCCCATTTTTCGAGGCTGGCATCTGGAAACTCCTTTTTCCAAGCTGCATTATTCGAATGAGTTTCATTCGAAATGAGTTTAGTTTTGGAATTATAGACCGCGACGGGACTTATCGACCATAGTGATTGGCCGAGCAGCTATTTCGGTTCCAAAACCGCCAACCAGCGGTAATTCTGTGCCAATCGTGCTAGCGTTCCGATTCGGAATCTAACTTAAACGAGTCAAAGAACTGTTTCACGATCTGCTCGTCCACTTCGGCGGTTGATGTTTTGATCAGAGATATCTGATAGACGCGTTGTCCCACTAGTACCATTTGAGCCTGACCGAGAATTTCTCGACCACCGCGAGTGCCTCGATACGCAAAACGCCGCGCTGGATTCTCGTTGACCTCAATCTTCTCATGCGACTTCAGCTCGCCAACCACGTTCAGCATGATGCCTTTGATTCCACCATCCAGGATCTCCTTACGCTTTTCTTCCGTTTCTGGCATTTCGGGAACATCGTGATATCCGACCAAAAAGACGGCGCGGCCTTTGTCCATGGTTGTCGTGTACATTTCCACGCGGATCGGTTTGCCCACCGGGTTGGTCACATCGCGAGGGATATATTTTGGTTCGCCCGGTACTTGGATTTCGAAACCTGAATCTTCCGGTTTCAGTTGTTGCCATTCCTGTGTTTCCTGGGGCTGAGTCTCGGTGGTCGATTCGGCTGCTGGTTGTGTCCCCGAACCTTCTTGAGCCCACAAGCTGGGTGTTTCCGTAAAGATGCTGAAAAGTCCGATCGTTGCTGCGACCACAAACGTTCGAGTGACTAGCGATGACAAGTTCATATTGAATCCGGTAAGCGTACTGGTGGATCTGAATCCGATGGCCCATTTTACTCGCAAAATGCAGAAATAGAAACGAAGAACGAGCGTTCTGCTGGCATACCCGAGCGAATTGGTGCTGGGACTTCGCAAAATGAGTCAAGCCATAACGACGTTAACGGTCAAAGGGATCAGCGAGTCGCTGAGTAGAAATCTGCGATAAGGCATTCAGATAAGCGAGCTTTTACCAGTTCGGCTGTCTATTATGGTTGCAGGGCGCTGGGCTTGGTGCGGCATTTTATACCGTGTCATAAACGGCACCCCACTTTCCAAGTTGAATTCGATTTCTCCAACAGACGATAACCTCTTTGATGAATAGTTGTCGAAAAATACTGTCGTTCTTTTTCTGTATCACGCTCGGGCTGTTTGCCGCGAGTTCCTCGATCTATGCACAGGACGATCCGTTTCTGGATCCCACACCCCCTGCTGCTGATCCCGT
>CAZJBW010000130.1:2956-10605 GCA_964543985.1 uncultured Pirellulaceae bacterium
CCCGTCGCACCCGACGCCCAAGCACCGGCCGCTGGCGATTTAAGCAACCTTTTGGAAGTCGCCGACCCAATGCCGGTCGTCGATGCCTTGTTGGCCGCCAATCCATCGACACCTTTCGAATTGGTGCGGACGATGGACCTGTTGATTGACTTGGGCCAGGACGACCAGGCGATCGCGTTGTTTGAGCGGTTAAAGGCACTGCCGTTGGACGATCAACAGTGTTATGAACTGTATGAGCAAGTCGGCGGTGATCGAATCTTTCGTCTACGCACTTACGGACCGTTGGGACCCGAGGTTCGACTTTGGGCAGTCAACGTTTTAGATGCCGCCAATCGTCATTCCATCAACGCTGACCGACTTTCGGCAATCGTTGAGGCCACCATTCGTACCGAAGACAAGTATGAACGAAGTCTGGCATTAACGGATTTGCGACGGCGAGGCGAACTTGGCGCGGCCCTGCTGATAGAAAAATTAGTTGATGATGAATACGAGACCTATTGGCCTCGCATTCGCCAAGCGATCAAGTTGTTCGGTTCGTTCGCCGAGTCGCCCTTGTTGGCCGCTCTGGAATCCAACAGCTTGAAGTTGCGGGTCGAAGCGATTTCTTTAGCGGGCAATCTGCAATCACGTAACGCGGTGGACGCTTTGTTGTTACCTATGTGGTCACCCAACAGCACAGAATTGCAACGCGAATTGGCGTCCCGGTCACTGCGACAAATGTTAGGTCGGGTGCCCTCGCCTTCTGAGAGCGAAACACGGCTATTCCAAACCACCAATCAATACTTGTTGGATCAACGATTGTTGCCCGATCAATCGGGGAAGATCACCTCGTGGCGTTGGAATCCCGATTCTCGAAGATTCAACCAGTTCACGATTTCGATGCCCTCGTTTTCGCGTATGAAAGCCCTGACATACGCCAAAGGGTTGGTGGAATTGAACCCCGCACAATCCGACTATCAAGTCATCTATTGGATTTCGCGTCTAGAATCGGCCAAGTTAAACGCCGGCATTCGACGACCGTTGCCTGCAACAACGCGGGACGAAATCATTTCCATGATTCCGGCCGATCTTATTCAACCCGTGCTTACACGAGCGATGGAATTGAATCGCATTCCTGCGGCCATCGCTGCCTGCGAAGTCATGGGCACAATTGGCGATCAGCGGTACCTGACAGATGTTTCTGGTGCGCACAGTCCACTGGTTAAGGCTTTGAAATTCGGAGCGATCCGGCTAACTGCTGCGGCTTGCCAAGCCATTGCCAAAATTGATCCCACCGAATCGTTCGCCGGCAGCAGCGACTACATCTCGGCTCAAGTGTTTCTGGCTACCGCTACCGGGCAGAATGTTGCACTGGTCGGTCATGGCAAACTGGAAACCGCGCAATCTTTGGCCGCATTAATTAACCGTTTGGGTTACCTTGGTCAGGCGACGACCATATCCCGCGACCTTTACAAGCAGTCGCAAGATGATTCCAACGTGCAATTGCTGGTCATCACCGACCGATTGAATCAACCAACATTTTCTTCATTGGTGCAGGCCATTCGTTCCAGTTCTCGAACGAAATTCCTACCGATTCTGCTGATGGTCGACGGTGACAACTTGTTGGCCGCCGATCAATTGGCGGAACGATACGACAACATTCTGGTGTCCTCGTTGGTGGAAAACGAGCTGATTATCGCACGCCAGCTGGACAACCTGAATCAGAACCTGACCTATCGCATGGCATCGGGACCTGAACGGGCCAACTACTCTACTCGCGCTTTAAGTCAACTGGGCGCCTACGCCACGAACCGCAGTCGTTATCCGTTCTTTGATATCCTGCAGTACGAATCGGTTGTCGTTGAAGCTTTGCGAACGCCCATGTCAACTGAATTGGCCGTCCGTTTGTTGGGCGAATTGGGCACCGCCAATGCTCAAACCAACCTGGTCGATCTGGCAAGTAGCCAGCAATCATCAATTGAAATCCGGCGAGCCGCGACCAACGCCTTTTTCCGAGCCGTACAAGAGCATGGCATCATGCTGTCTCGCCAGCAGATCCTGCAACAGTACGATCGCTACAACGCCAGCAGAAATTCCCCTAAAGACTCTCAGGAAGTATTGGGCGCTTTGTTGGACGTATTAGAGCGAAAATCGTTTGCCAATCGGCAGCAATAACGCAGCGATAACGGCGGCAGCCACTGGTCAGTACGAGTTACCGATCATGTTTCATTAGCCGTTGGGAGCAACGGATTCGGTGTTACAATCTGGAGATGCACACCGTAAATTCAAAAAACGATAAGCCGTCAGTTGCTGGCCTGGTTGGCAAGAGTCGCGCGATGCAGAAAGTGGTCGATCTGACTCACCGCGCCGCCCGCTCGATGGCCTCGGTACTGTTGCTTGGTGAAACCGGGACCGGCAAGGAACTCATTGCCACTGCCCTGCACCGTCACAGCAGTCGCGCCAGTGGCCCGTTGGTAAAAGTCAACTGTGGCGCGCTTTCTGAAAGCTTGTTGGAAAGCGAATTCTTTGGCCACGTCGAAGGAGCCTTTACCGGCGCCGTCGGCAATCGAACGGGTCGATTTGAAGCGGCCCATATGGGCACCATCTTTTTGGACGAGATCAATTCGACCTCGACCATGCTGCAAGTCAAATTGCTTCGCGTGTTACAAGAAAAAGAATTTGAACGGGTTGGCGACACCAAAACCATGCAAGTCGATGTCCGTGTCGTGGCGGCTAGCAACCTGGACTTGTACAAAGAGGTTTCCGAAGGTCGCTTTCGTGCGGACCTGTTTTGGCGATTGAACGTGATGCCGATTCAATTGCCGCCGCTAAGAAGTCGACGCGAGGACATTCCTTTGCTGGTCGATCATTTTTTAGCTCTGTACAACGAGATTAACCAAGGCAACGTCAAGCGTGTGCACCCCGATGCCATGGCTGCGTTGCGAGGGTATTCGTGGCCCGGCAATGTCCGCCAGCTGCAAAACTATATCGAACGCGCCGTCATCCTGGCCGATGGGAACGAGCTGACTGCTGATCTACTACCGGGTTCGGTAGTGGGAGCTAAAAAAGCGACAGACGTCGTGCACCCTGTCGGCGATCCCAAACAGCTTGTCAAAGAGTATGTGTTTCACGAGATCACCTCGGCCAATCCCGATGACAAGCTATACACTAAGATTGTGGACCCTCTGGAAAAGGAACTCATCATTCAGGTCATGCAATCCTGCAAAAGCAAAACCAAAGCGGCTCAGCGGTTAGGCATCAACCGCAATACGCTGCATAAAAAGTTGAAAGAGTTCGGCTTGGATCAAGAAGAGAATTAGCTGCAGCAATAAATGGTTTTCTCTACAAGAATTGTCCAAACCTGGGTGTATGTGAATCAACAAATTCTCGTCTACCCTTAGTGAATTAAGCTACAGTTGTGTGGCGAGTTTGACTGGGTTGTCCCGCCCACTTCTAATAGTTTTTCAGACCATTTCGTGAGATTCTGTACTGTCTTTTCGGGGTCTTCGAAATACCTGTTTTATTACTCAATTTTTCTAAAGTTCTTTTTGTTTCAGTTTACCCAAACCGCGGTGTCTAGAATGTCGATGCGACAGTAAATCCTTAGTGTTTGTCCATTTATCGACTGATCGGAAATTCGTTAGATCATCTGAAATTCGTTAGAGAATTAGCCGCTGGTTTTGCCCATGACCATGACTAAGAAAACACCTCCGGATTTGAATCCAGAACAGTGGCTGGATGCGTACGGTGACTGGCTTTACCAGTTCGCACTGGCTCGTGTGAAGGACGCCCACGCCGCCGAGGATTTGGTTCAAGAGACGCTAATTGCTGGCTTTAAGGGTTTTGACCGTTTTGAGCATCGCTCCAACGTGAAGACCTGGTTGACCTCGATCTTGCGCCGGCGTGTGGCAGATTACTTTAAAAAGCTGGGGCGTCGACCAACTGTTACCGGCGGCACAGACGAAAATGATCACTTTGCTTTTGCCATTGAACATGCGGCCTTATTTAGCCCCAAAATCAGCAATGAAGAGTTCCAAACCTCGATGGAACGCGATGAATTTATGCAAGCAGTTCAGGGTTGTGTGGATAAATTACCTTTGCATTTGAGGCAGGCATTTGTCACGCGAACCAACGAGGATGAGAAATCTTTGGAAGAGATCAGTAATCAAATGGGCGTAACAAAGAACAATTTAGGTGTAAGGTTATTTCGTTCTCGGTTAATGTTGCGGGCTTGCTTAGAAAAGTTCTGGAACAAGAGCTGATGTCGAGAACTATTTTTACTTGGAGACAAAGGGCAAAGCTATGAAATGTATCAAAGGCCTCATCTTGATTTTGATGATGGATTGCGAACAATCTGCCCGACTGACCTCCGAGTCATTTGACCGAAAACTGACCAAGTTTGAGGTCTTGGCTTTGAAGATTCATCAATTCTGTTGTCGTAGTAGCTATCGTGTGGCTCGGCAGATGGAGATGGTCTACCGACAGCTTCAGCAGAGCAATTCGCTGGAGATGAAGGGCGACAATCTGTCCAATGCTGCTCGATCTCGTATTCGAAGCCAGTTGCGTGGATTGATGGACCAGGGCACTGAGTAGGCTTAAATTCTAGTTTTCATACCCCCACTTAGTATTCGCTGGCGCTTGTCGATGGACTGTGCGCTTTTTTCTTTTAAACCCCCATCTGCTGGGTAAGCCACTTGAATCGCCTTTTTGCGGCGTTTTTGGCAATTCTAACCTGCTTTCACTAGCGCCCTGAATGCGAACCCGCCAATTCTTGAAACTGGCTCGGATCGGTCTAGGTAGGGTCTAGACGGGTAAATGCCCTAGACGCGGTCGATACAGACTCGCTTTCACCTGTGTACCATCGCGGATTCGGTCCCAGGATCTACCATCGTTTTTAGGAGAGATTTTCATGGCTCAAAGCTTGAAATTTCAGCGTTTCGCAGCCAAGGTCGTAGCCTTGTTGCTGTTAGGTTCATTCGTCTTAACGGCCGCGGCTCAACAATCCGAACGTCCAACTTCCTTGGATATCGTCCCCCAGTCCGCGTCGTTCTATTTGGCGTCCATGAACCATGAGGCTCAGCTGGATGCGATCTTTGAAAGCAATGCTTATACGCAACTAATGGACACCCACATCGCCAAGCAAATGCGACGCGCCTACCGAAAAGGTCGTCGCGATGGTTGGAGACAATTCGGATTCGGCAATCCATTCGCTGATTATCTGGAAGGGTACAGCGAAACCATTGGCCGCACCGAAGCAAAATTAGTGTTGCCCTACGTTAGGCAGGTCTTAGGTAACGAACTATTCGTTTACGCAGACGAAGATTGGTTGCAAGTTGCCGAAGCCATGACCAAAGCGTACGGGGCTGTCGGCGAGCAGCTAAATGACATCGATTTCAATGATTTGGACCCCGAATCCATTAGCGATCTATTAGGCATGGCCAGTGACGCTTTGTCTGGCGTCAATACGCCGCACCTGATTATGGGTAGCGTCGTGGATGAACCAAGCGGTATCAAAAGTCTTCTACAAATTGCTGAATCTTTGATCGTCGATTCCATGGACCAACTTCCACCGGAATTGGACTACGTGATGGAAGGCTTTGATGTCATCGACGAGGACGATGCCTACTTCCTGACTCTGACTTTGACGTCGGATATGTTGCCGTGGGAGGACCTGGAAGGCGATACGGAATTCGAGCCTTACTTGGACGACATTAAAGCCATCCTGAAAGACAAATCTTTCAATCTTTCACTGGGTATGAAGGACAAGTTCTTGATACTAGCCTTTGGCCCTAACAGCGACCACCTTTTGGAAATGGGTAAAGGTGATCTGTTGATCGATCATCCACGACTTACTGCGCTGAAAGAAGCCGCCGGTAAACACGCCATGACGTCGGTCAGCTACACCTCCGAAGAACTTGCCAGGTACGGCTACAACAACATGGATGGCACGATCGACACAGTCATGAGTTTTGTGCAGTTGGGCTTGAAAAGTGATCCATCAATTGAAGAAGCGATGGAAGGGTTTGGCGATGATTTGGAAGGTGACATAGAAGAATTGAAGGCCGACTTACTGGCTCTGACACCCAAACCTGGCACCTACTTGGGATTCAGTTACATCTTTGAAGGTGGTATCGAAGGATTTGTCTACAATTGGTCAGAGAACAAATACCTGGATGATTCTCGACCGCTTACAATGATCGATCAGTTCGGCGAAACGCCGGCCATGTTTGCGGTAAACCGCGACAATGGCGATACCGAACAGTTCGATATCGCTCGTAAATGGGCGGGTCGAGTTTACGAATACATCGTCAAGTACGTTCCTCGTTCCGCACCTAGTGCTCGCGATGCCACGATGTTTATCGACTTCGCCAATGTTCTACGACCCATCCTGTCGACCGTCGCGAACTCCACCGAAGACAATCTTTTGCAAGCCAGCAAAAATTCTGAAGTTGGATTCGTGTTGGATTTTGGAACTCGCGATGAACAATGGCACGAGGACATGCCTGCTGCCGACCAACCACTACCGGTTCCTGCGTTTGCGATTTTGATACAGCACAACGACAAATCAAAAATCAAACAGGTTGGTCAGGATTATTTCAACGCGGTAGTCGATATCACCGATTTGATTCGCGAATTGGAAGATGCCGACATCCCCGACAACTTTGAAATCCCTGCTCCGCTTTCCAAATCGGCTTTCGATGGCGATTTGTACTTTTACGAATTGCCTGCCGAACTTGGGGTCAACGCGACCATTCAGCCTCACGCTCTGTTGAAAGACGATCTGTTGTTGATGGGATATTGTCTGGATCAAACGGCCAGGCTTTCCGCCGGTGCCAACCCGAAATTTGAGGGTTTGCTGGCGGATCGATCTCGTAATTTGATGAGTGCTGTCTACTACGACAATCACCAGTTCATTGATGCCCTGAACAGTTGGGCTCAGTACGGAATTGCCCTAGGCAAAGCCGACGGCATGACCATCCAAGTCGGTGATGGTGCACAAGATGATACGTTGACATTTAACGAAGAACAGATCATGGAAGGCTACGATCACGTTGTCCAATTGATCAAGTGCTTTGAGAGCGTTTCCAGTATCAGCTACATGCAAGACGGAGCCCAGGTCACTCGCTATCAGTTGCGTATGCGGGACGTTCCTGCGAAGTAAAATTTCGGTGGTGCTCACAAAAAACAGAAGGGTACTACGGGATTGATCCGTAGTACCCTTTTTTGTTTGCTTATTGAACTGAGACCGGTTCTTTTTCTTTGCGGCTTTGAGTCTAAGAAGGCAAAGTATTCACTCTGAGCCTAAGTTTCTATTCCCAGTCTTCGTCGTCATCCTCTTCGTCATCGACGTCTTCTTCTTCATCATCTTCGAACTCGTCTTCGTCGTCCCAGTCTTCTTCTTCGAAATCCTCGTCATCGACCTCTTCCCATTCATCGTCGTCGAAGTCTTCGTCATCATCCTCTTCGTCCGAGTCAACGTCTAGCTCTTCGTCGTCTTCGTCCTCTAAGTCATCTTCATATTCGTATTCTTCGTCGCTGTCTTCTTCATCTTCGTCATCTAGTTCATCGTCGTCGTACTCTTCGTACTCGTCACTGTCCTCTTCGTCGTCTAGTTCTTCATCGTCGTCTTCGTATTCATCAACTTCGTCCTCGTCAACTTCTTCTTCGTC
>CAZJBW010000131.1:0-1399 GCA_964543985.1 uncultured Pirellulaceae bacterium
TGCTAGGTTGCGTTACCGGCGGCGTTTAATTTTTGGACGAGCCGTGGAACGATTTCGTTTTGCTTGACCTTCACCGCGACCTCCATGTTATGCCGCCATTCAGGAACCGAACGACGATCGAAAACGGTCACGCCACGCGTTAATTGACCCTCGACCTCCACTTTCCCTGCCATCGCAGCGAACTCGAACAAGTCGGGATCGGTGACCGCCAACATTCCGACGGCGTCATTCAAATGGATATCTTCCTGGCCCAGTTTCTGACGATAGGACCGGAACGCGAACGGCAGTACGTCTCGCAAGAAACCGCCTACTCGGCAATATTTCTCAGGCAGTTGCTCCATCAAATCCAATCCGAACTGAACCTTGGTGGTCACATCCAAAGGCACCAGCGTTTTGGTGGTGCGAGACGAGAAGATCTCTTGAGCACTTTGCGGATCAAAATAGCAGTTAAATTCAGCGGACTGAGTAATGTTGCCAATGCCTTCGACACTGCCACCAGTCATCACTACTCGATCAACCATCTCGGCAATAAAGGGGTCACGACGAAAGGCACGCGCCAAGTTCGTATAAGGGCCCAAGCAGACAACCGTTACGTCTCCCGGGTGAGATCGAATGCAATCGATCATTAGCTTGTCGGCCGGCATTAAGTGCTGACGACTAGAGACTTCGAATCCAGCATTACCTAGTCCATCATCGCCGTACAGAAATGACGTGTTTACTGGCGGCGCGTTTTCGGTGGTCGCCGCGGCGCCTAAACGGGGGTGCCGATCTGGATCCAACATGCCCACGATGGCTTGCAAATTTTTAGTAGCCTGCTCGGCCGTAACACAACCCTCGGTGGCCGTTATCGCTTGGATATCCAAACGATCATCGAACAACGCCATACACAGGGCCACGGCATCGTCCGTCCCCATATCCGAGTCGATGATAACCTTCCTAGCCATTTTGAAATCCCGAACAACAACCAAAAAGAAATGAAAACTTGATCGCGGGTCCGGCAATCAGACGCATTTTAGGAAAGGGCAGTCACGGACACAAGCAAAATCAAACTCAACCAGCTGCTTTACTAAATGTCCTATCGGTATCAGCGATTCAATGGTTGAACTTAACCAAATTGGTATGACCGTAAGGAAAACCTGATACGATCATCATTGACGGAATCTTGCCGATCACGGTCAGCAAAAAATCGCTCATCGACTCGAGGACAAACACTAGATGGTCGAACGCCTAAGCTGGTCCGCTTCCCTCAATCGTCCAACTTTGGCCGAATGTCTGAAGATTGAGCGACCCTTTTCACCCTATTTTTCCCTGAGTTTCGCGATAGCGTCGATAAAACGTTGGGCATTCGGTTTGATTTTTGCTGGTCGTTTTGTCTAAAATCGTTCGAATAGATAATAGT
>CAZJBW010000131.1:1499-10283 GCA_964543985.1 uncultured Pirellulaceae bacterium
GAATAGATAATAGTCTGATAACCAGTTCGCCCTCCATACAAAACAAACTCGGGATACGTTCTGTTGATCCCGCAATTAGGAGCAGAGACATGTCTTTGAATCGACGACAAGTATTGGGATCCGCTTTGGCTGCCACAGGCGGCTTGGGGCTCGCTAAGTTTGGCTCGGCGTCACCCCTACGCAACTTCAATTCTGTCAACTCGGTTAATGAAAACGAGTTGGAAGAGTTCACCGATAAGTCTCGCATAGCCATCAAGAAGGGAACCGCTTGGTTGATTAAGGCCATCAACACGGATGGTGGAGCTGGCTTGGATGTTGGGACGTCTTCAGACGTGGCCTGCACATCTATGGTTGGCCTGGCATTGCTGGCCCAAGGCGAGACTCCACTGGAAGGCGAACACCGAACACGACAAAAACGCATTGGCGAATTCTTGTTGAACCGTGTCGAAAAGATGTCGGGCGGTTCGTTGCAAAATTCGCGTTCTCAAATTGAAGGCGACTTAGGCCCCTATGCGACTCACTTCTTTTCCACCATCTGCCTAAGTCAAATGATGGGCGAGAGTCACAGCGTCGAAAGATTTCGCCGTGCGGTAAGTCGTCTAGAAAGATACATCTCAAGCAATCAAAAGAGTGACGGCTCCTGGGGCCAAGACGCCTGGGCACCCTTGCTGGCTACGGCCTGTGGATGGGTTAGCTTGCGAGCCGCCAACTTTGCCGGCATCAGCGTTTCTGGCTCGTCCCAAAAAGCGGGCGACTACTTGATTCGCAACATGCCGCAAATCGGTCGCACCTGGGGCAGCGGTTCTTGGTACCACCGACTTTATGGAACGGCAGCTGGCTTGCGAGTCCTATACGCTCAGAATCGTGACCAGGACGAGAAAGCTCAAACCGCACTCGCTGATATCCTGGCTTTGGTCGAATCGAACAACCGAGCGTTCGGCGGAGCTGGCGGTGAAGAATACCTGACCTTCCACTACATGACCGAAATGCTGATGCAAAAAGGTGGTGACGAGTGGGCACGGTGGTACCCGACGGTTCGTGACAAGCTGATTAACGTACAAAACCGAGACGGCAGCTGGACCGGGCACCACTGTATTACCAGCCGCACATTCAGTACCGCAGCTGCGTTGCTGACAATGTGTGCTCCGAACCGATTCCTACCGATCTCGCAGGTTTAACCCCACATCCCCGCCTGGCAAATGGCCGGGAACAACGCGTATTCGCACCAGCCAGCCTTTTTACCATTGCTTTCCGCGATGTTTGGAATATATTTCCGGCTGCTCTGCTGCTTAAATTTCAAAAGAAACCAGACAGGATTTGAATAATGGCCAAGCCAAGTCACAAAGTAAAAAAAGCCAACCACGGGAAACGTCCTGCTAATGCGAAAGCTCGCAAAGCAAAACGCAAGAAGATCAAAACACCGTAGCTTCTATTTGGCTTTATTGAACGACGAAGGCCGGTACCCGTTGGTATCGGCCTTTTCTATGCTTGTTATGCTTGGTTAGGCATTCTTCTGATCCATTTACATCGCTCTTAAAAAATAAGCTCGCACGATGGTCCGCCGCTCGCTACCGAAAATTGACCGATCCATATCGATCGACAACAACATCACCGAACTGACTGAGATGCAGCCTCCTTGGTCCGCCGAGGAATTTTTTGGTCGCCCGGGTGAATTGGAAATTGAGATCGGTTGTGGCAAAGGACTTTTCCTTCTGAATCAGGCTCAGCAAAACCCCAATCGACTTTTCTTGGGTGTCGAGCTCTCAAAAAAGTACGGTAAATTCGCGGCCTACCGTATGGCCAGGGCCGGCGTCGATAACGCCCAAGTGATCCGCGGAGACGCCATGAAATTCATGGCTGAATTTGCCACCGACCAATCGGTCGCGGCGGTACACATCTATTTTCCGGACCCCTGGTGGAAAGAACGCCATCGCCGACGTCGCATCGTAAATGCCAAGGTTGTCCAGGATGTCCAACGAGTTCTAAAGCCTGGTGGGATTTTGCACTTTTGGACGGATGTCGAGGAGTACTTCGAAACGGGCTGCCAGACCATTACCACGCATTCGGACCTGACTGGGCCTCTGGAAGTCCCCGAAAAAGCGCCAGAACACGACATGGACTACCGAACTCATTTCGAGCGTCGGATGCGATTAAACGATCACCCAGTATTCCGATCCCAGTTCGTATTGTCGACCGATTCATAGTTTGCAGTCGACAAAACCCGGATAGCTGGCACGCCACCACCTGTTCCCAGAACGGAACGCTTGTTGCCACTAGCAATCGCATCTAGAATTTCATTGATTGTCAGCTGCAGATTGTTTGCACCCTGAATCGCTTGAATCCTCTATCCACTCTGGACGTATGTGCGGCATCGTTGGAATCGTTGGAAATCAAAATGTCAGTCACGACATTTATGATGCGTTGACCGTGCTTCAACACCGTGGTCAAGACGCCGCAGGAATGATGACCTGCGAAAACCTAAGAATCAACCAAAGGAAGACGAACGGTCTGGTCAAAGACGTTTTTCGGACTCGCGATATGCAACATCTGAAAGGCCGTGTCGGACTGGGCCACGTTCGGTACCCGACCGCAGGCAGTTCCAGCCCTGCCCTGGCCCAACCTTTTTATGTGAATTCGCCATTCGGGATCGCCTTGGCTCACAATGGCAACCTGACCAACACGGAACAGTTGGCGCGCGAGATGTTTCAAACAGAACAACGGCATCTGAACACCGACTCCGATTCAGAAGTCCTGTTGAACATCTTGGCGTACCAGTTGCAAAGTGTTTGCGAATTGGTGCTAAAACCGGAACACGTCTTCGATGCGATCACGGCACTTCACCAACGCTGTCACGGCGCCTACGCCGTTGCGGCCATGATTACCGGTTATGGAATCGTGGGTTTTCGTGATCCCAACGGGATCCGCCCATTGGTTTACGGCAAACGAACAACCGACCAAGGCGACGAATATATGATCGCTTCGGAAAGTGTGGCCCTGGACGTCCTTGGATTCGAGATGATTGCCGACGTGCAACCAGGCGAAGCCGTCTACATCACTAACGATTCGCAGGTTCATCGAAAACAATGTGCCGAGAATCCTGTGCACCGACCATGTATTTTCGAGCATGTTTATTTCGCCCGCCCAGATTCGCTAATGGACGGCATCTCGGTCTATAAATCCAGACTACGAATGGGCGAGAAACTGGCTCAAAAAATATTAAGACTGATGCCCGATCACGACATCGATGTTGTGATCCCTGTCCCCGACACCAGCCGGGTGGCCGCTCAAGTATTGGCCTACGACCTGGGTGTCAAGTTCCGTGAAGGCTTAATGAAGAATCGCTATATCGGTCGAACGTTCATCATGCCGGGGCAAAAACAACGCAAGAAATCCGTCCGGCAAAAACTGAATCCGATCCCATTGGAATTCAACGGCAAGACGGTCATGTTGGTTGACGATTCCATTGTCCGCGGTACGACCTGTCGCGAGATCGTTCGCATGGCTCGTGAAGCGGGTGCCAAGAAAGTCTATCTAGCGTCGGCTGCACCCGCGGTAAAGTATCCCAACGTTTATGGAATCGACATGCCGGCCGCCGACGAATTGATCGCTCACGGGCAAACCGATGAAGAAGTCTGCCAACTGATTGGTGCCGACTGGCTGGTCTATCAGGACTTGCAAGATCTGAAAGATAGCTTGTCCGAAGGTAATCCCAACATTAACGAATTCGAGTGTTCGGTATTCGATGGAAAATACATTGCCGGGGACGTCGACAAACAGTACCTGGACCGATTGCAAGTGCGTCGCAACGACAACGCTCGTGCCCAGGAATCCGAACAATTCGGATCCGATGGCGATTTCGCAATAGGCTTGCACAACGAAACGTCCTAACCAAAAACATCCTTGCCCCATCAACAGCTCGAGAAATCCCTCATGGTTCAAGTATCGAATTGGCTCGCCCAACGCTGCTCGCTGTTCGACAGCAGCGGTATTCGCGAAGTCTTCAATCTAGCTAAAGAACTAAAAGACCCGATTAATTTGAGTATCGGCCAAGTCGATTACCCGTTGCCTGAACCGGTTAAGAAAACTCTGGTCGAATCGATCGAACGTGGCGACACTGGCTACGCTTTGACTCAAGGCATCGCGCCGTTGCGTGATCGCATGCGGCACGAGGTCCAAGAACAGTTCAACGATACCAACCGCGACTTGTTTATTAGTTCAGGAACCAGTGGCGGTTTAGTGTTAAGCATGTTCACCGTCATCGACCCCGGTGACGAAGTGATCATTTTTGACCCTTGGTTCGTGATGTACCATTCGCTTCCGCAACTATGCGGCGGCGTTCCTGTACCGATCAGCCTTTACCCGGACTTCCGATTGGATATCCAAAAGGTCGAACAAGCAATTACGCCTCGCACAAAGATGATCATCGTGAACTGCCCGGCCAATCCAACCGGCGTCAGTTTCAACCGCGAAGAACTGAAACAACTGGCTGATTTGGCCGCTGAAAAAGACATTTGCTTGGTCTCGGACGAAATCTACAGCAAATTCATGTACGACGACCAGCATGTATCTCCGGCCGAATTCAATCCCGAAACGATCGTCGTCGATGGATTCTCTAAAAGTCACGCCATGACGGGCTTGCGGCTGGGTTACGTTCACGGCCCTGAGCGCATCATCCAGGAGATGACCAAGCTGCAGCAGTTTACGTTTGTGTGTGCCCCGCACCCAGTCCAATGGGCGGGAGTCACTGCACTGGATACTCCCATCGACCATTACGTCGTTGAGTATCGCAAGAAACGAGACTTCATGGTGGACGAACTCTCAAGACTCTACGAAGTCCAAAAACCTAACGGCTCGTTCTACTTGTTTCCGAAGTTGCCCAACGGCGTTTCAGGTCGCGAGTTTCTAACCAAGGCGATCGACGAAAACCTGTTGTTGATCCCAGGCAATGTCTTCAGTGCATTCGATACTCATTTCCGCCTGGCCTACGCGGTCTCGGACGAAAAGCTACAACAGGGATGTGACGTTCTGAAAAAACTGGCCACGTCGTAATGTCCAACGCTCAAACGGATCATCACTATTCAGAAGGAAAATACGCTCTTCATCACGAAGAAGAGTACGTTGAAATTTTTTACCGTCGCTGGCAAGTTCGCAATCCGCGCGGCGATGTTTTGATTATTCACGGCATCGGCGAGCATTCGGGGCGCTACGACTTTGTGGCTGAAACGCTAAATGCTGCTGGTTTTTCGGTCATGGTTCCCGACTTGCGAGGCCACGGGAAGAACCAACAAGCCAAAGGCTACATTGGCAGCATGGAGGCTTTGATGCGTGACATTCGCAAGGCCCATCGCCAAATGTCGGATCAATTGCACCGTCCCTTCGAACCCGACCCTCAACCTGTCCCTCTCTTCCTATACGGCCATAGCTTCGGTGGGTTGGTCGCTTTGAAATTCGCGTTTGACAATGCCTATTTGTTTAATGGAGTCATAATCACTAGCCCAGCTTTACGGATCGCCATCAAAACCGCATCTTGGAAAACCGCGCTAGGTAAATTGGTTGGTAAGTTTTTTCCAAAGCTCGGTTTCAACAATGGCATCCTGCCTGAGCACCTTTCAGATGACCCCGAGGTGATTCAGCAAGTTCAAAAAGACAAGTTAATGCACTCCAAAGTCACTCCCAGTGCCTTTTTTGGAATGACAGAACAAGGCCAATGGTGCCTGGACAACGCATCCCAATACAACGACGAGCTACCGACGTTGATCATGCATGGTGACCAGGACCAGGTAACCGACCATCAAGCTTCGATCCAGTTTTGCGACAAAGCACCGGACTGTTGTCAGTTAAAGATCTGGGAAAATGGCAAACACGAACTACACCAAATGACGTTCCGACGGCAGGTGCTTGAGCATATCATTCGTTTTCAAAATACGTGTATCCACGAAGAGAATCTGAATACAGATTGAGCATTTGCTTTCGCTGTGCAGGGCAAATCCGATTCTCTCGCACCGCCAACTCGGCGACTTCGCGAAACTGTTGGTACAGGCTTTCGGGTTGATATTCCATATAGGTCAGCACGTCGGCGATACTGTCGCCTTTAATCTCCTGAACAAATTCCAGTTTGCCATCCGACGTGATACGAACGTTGGCGACATTGGTGTCGCCGAACAAGTTGTGCAAATCGCCCAACGTTTCTTGATAAGCTCCGACCAGAAAGACACCGATAAAGTAGTCCTCGCCAGGTTGCAGTTCGTGTAATGGCAACGCCGACATGGTTTCTTGCTGGCCAACGAATTTGTGCAATTTCCCATCGCAGTCACAGGTGAGATCGGCAATGATCCCGTTGCGAGTCGGCAGCTCGTCCAAACGCTGCAAAGGCATCACAGGAAATTCTTGCTGGATCGCCCAGGAATCGGGTAGAGACTGGAACACGCTGAAGTTGCCATAGTAAACGTCAGTCAACTTGTGTCCAACGTCCTTCATTGATTTGTGAACCCGTGGGTTTTCGCATATCAATTGAGAAATCTGATTTAGAATTGCCAGACAAATGTTCTCGCCTAATGCACGTTCGCGCAGACGAATCTTTCCAACGCGAAACAGAGTTCGCATCTGGTCGCGGTAATAGATTGCGTCGTTGTAGTGCTCCTGCAATCGCCGCTCGTCGATATGGTTGTAACTGTAAAACAGGTTTTGAACGGGTTCGCTAAGATTCGCTGGCAACGTCCCTGGTAATGGATCTGGGTCAAACGTACTGACGGCCAAAATGTTGAACAACAGGACCGACATCGGTGCAACGGTCCAACGACCGGACTCGGAAATAATAACGGGATGGGCGATTTGGCAAGGATCCAACGAAGCCGTTATCGCCTCAACCACATCCACACAATACTCGTTCAGATCGTAGTTTCGGCTGTTCGCCGAGTTTTCATTTTGGCCTGTGTAATCGACAGCCAACCCGCCACCAAGATTGAAGTATCCCATTGCCGCCCCTTCCTTGACCAAGTCGATGTAATACCGACAGGCTTCGGAAACGCCGTCACGAACATTTCGAATATTGGGAATTTGGCTGCCCTGATGGAAATGCAAAAGCTGCAAGCAATGCAATTTGTCACGCGACTTCAAACGATCGACGACATCCATTAGTTGGCGAGTCGACAAGCCAAACAAACTGAGATCACCACTGTCTTCGCTCCAATGCCCTTCGACTCGCGTCGATAGTTTTAGACGAACGCCCAGTAGCGGTTCGATCCCCCAGTGTTTGGATTGCTGAAGGATTAGCTCCAATTCTTCAACTCGTTCCAAGACAAAGAAGCATTTGATACCTAAACGCGTGGCGTGCAAACCTAAGTCGATGAACCCTTCATCTTTGTAGCCGTTGCAAATGGTTAAACTGCCGGGCACGGCGTTGGCCAGTGCGATCAATAACTCGGCCTTGCTTCCCGCTTCGAAGCCGTGGCCAAACTGAGCCCCTGCGGCCGCGATCTCGGCAATCACATGTTTCTGCTGATTAACTTTGATCGGAAACACGCCACGGTACTGACCTCCATAGTCGCACTCTTTCAATGCTCTTTGAAACGCTTCGTTAAGCAAGCGAATACGGTCGTGAACAATATTTTCTAACCGCAGCATAACTGGCATCTCGATGCCACGTTGCTTTAGTCCTTCGATTGCCTCGACCAAATCGACTCTTTTTTTTCCGGCGCTCGTCGGCGCATTGATGACGACATGTCCGCGCTCGGAAATCTCAAAGTACTCGCGGCCCCAACCGTTAATACCGTAGATGTCCCGACACTTCTGTACGTTCTGAGATTCGTCCTTGCGATAGATTTTCGAAGAGGCAGTTTGATCCATACACAATCCTTTGAGGTGGAAACCTGTTGACTAGCAGCACCTAGTCTAGCAAATTGATCGTTTCAGTTTACGTCAGTGCATAAAAAAAGTGCCGAGCCAAAAGGCACGGCACCATTGGTTTTATTTAACGGCAGTGACAGCTATTTCTTTTTCTTCAGGTATGTGTCGCAGAATTCCAGAATGGCTTGATAGCCTTTCAATTGATTCGCTTTCTTACGGAAACCATGCCCCTCGTCCTCGAAAACCAGATACTCGACCGGTACGCCGTTCTTTTTGACAGCAGCTACGATCTCATCCGATTCGACTTTCAAGACGCGAGGATCGTTGGCACCCTGCAAAACCATCAACGGTTTTTTGATGTTCTGAGAATGAAATAGTGGTGAGATACTGCGGAAGTACTCTTCGTCATCGAAATCACCCATCTCTTTTTCTAGAGCTTTCCGCATCGATTCCCACCATGGTGGAATATTTTGTACAGTACGGTGCCAATTAGAGATTCCGAAGATATCGACGCCGATCTCAAATTCGTACGGTTGAAAAGTCAGAGCGGCCAGTGTCATATAGCCACCATAGCTTCCGCCAATGATGCCAATTCGTTCGGCGTCGACGTACCCAGTTTCGATCAGCATTCGTTTGCTAGTAACGCAATCCATCAGGTCATTTTTACCGTGATTGCGATTGTCCAACTGTTCAAACTCCTTGCCGTACCCCGTGCTTCCTCGGTTGTTAATCGCATAAACGGCATAGCCATTGTTGACCAGAAACTGAATGATCCCATTGTATCCGACTCGCGATTGACCGCCGGGTCCACCGTGCACCCAAACCAAAGCAGGCACTTTGTTGTCTTGAGATGCTTGGTGAGGCTTGTAAAGAATGCCGGGCACTTCCAATCCATCGAATGATTTAAACCGAACCACTTGGCCGGCAACCAAATCGTTT
>CAZJBW010000132.1:0-10116 GCA_964543985.1 uncultured Pirellulaceae bacterium
GCATTCTTTAATGGTTTGGGCGGGCTGTAATAGTGTATCCAATGCTCAAACTGTAAATCGCGGTTGTCGAACCTGAGGTTCCATACGCAATTGTCTTTGAATGTAAAGTCACCAAAACGTGTGGACAAAACTAAGTCTCCAGCCTGCAATTCGGAAACCTTGAGTGTAACACTGACTCCCGTTTTATTCGGACTAACCTCTACGAAGGATGGGAGCATCTTTATCAAGTTTAATCTTAACAAGTCCCGCACGCTCATGCGGTGCCTCCAATTCTCGAAGGCCAAGTTGATTTGCGCGAGCTTGGTTTGGCAACGCTCAGTCTGACTGCTATCTTCTTGACCCAAAATGCGTTGTAAATCGACGAACAAATTTTCGAGTGACTTCCGGTCAAATTCTTCAGATCTGTGGACAACGTCAAGTGATTCGGCAATAGCAATCAAATACTCAGACGGCAGGAGCTTGGACAACCTTTGACTGATTTCACCGGATTGAATCGAAAAGCGACTCGTTTTTAGATTGTTGTATAGTCGATTAATTAGAGCCATATCGAGACGGGCTATTGTTTGTGCTTCGCCATCCAGAACATTTGCTTGAACGCGAATTTCGTCTTCTAATGCTGCGAGCCCACGGTCGAAAACGATGGTCGCTTGGTCTATTAGGCCGCTTCTGTAATCAAGTTCGAATTCTAAAGTGCAAAGCTCTTCAGTCTTCGATTGAAAGTCGGCGGCTTTCGAGGGCAAAAGCTTTATAGCCTCGTTGTACGCCAGTCGCGCCTGTTCCATTTGTTGGGTAGTAGGTTTGTTAGTACCCGAAACGATGTTTTGTAGACTCTGCACGCCAGTCTGCACCCGCTGCTCGAGCGCAGCTTGCTGAGATTGTCGTGCCATCCAAATGCCGCCACCGGATATCAGCATGGCGAGCCCAACTACGCCAGCCACGAGCCAGCGATTGCCGCGTACGTAGTGTTTCGCGTTGTTTAGCGGGTGAGAAAATGAGCGTTCCCATTTTCGCAATGAGCGCTGAGAATGAGACTGACTCAGTTCGGTTGCGCTGATCGGATTTTGTTTTTCAACTTCGAAACCTGGGATTGATGGGTTTGAATCGTCTTTCCAGAACGACTCGAAATCCCCTTTGGTTTCACGAGCCAAGGGGCTGTCGGGAAATAGAAGTCGGGCAACTTGTTTAAGCTGCGCTCGATCATCTGGGTCGAAGCGAACCATACTTAAGATTGCTTCGAGCAACGGTTGGTCTTCAACTTCGTTCAAGGCCGAATCGAACTCTCCAGACGAATAGGTCTTAGGGTTGGTCAGTAGTGAAAGAACTTGGAACTGTTCTGGCAATCCTGTTTGTCCGGTTCTCGCTGTCTCGCCAAAATCCGATTCAATTAGTCGGGCATATCGCGTTGGGGCCAGCAATTGTTCGCCAGTCGCAAGGTTAAAAAGCGTTGCACCCAAACTGTAGATGTCTTGACGCTCGTCACGACGCAATCGTAACACGGCGTGAAAAATATCTCGCGCTTCTTCGTTAACCGCTGTTCCGACTTGCTCTGGCGGCATGAAGATCGGAGTCCCTACTATTCCTCCTGCATCTTCTGTAGCTTCATAGCTGCGACGGGCTCCAGCAGCCATGTGAGTGATTGCTTTGCGACGATTGTTGGCATCTAAATCGACACCGTAGTTTTTGGCCAAGCCAAAGTCGATGATTTGTAATTGCCCTTTACCGTTGAGCAGAATATTGCCGGGTTTAATATCCCGGTGACCGATACGGTGCCGGTGAATTTTGGATAGCAGCTTGCATAACAGAACTGTGATACTGCGAGTGACATCGAAGGAAAACGGTTGCTCGCTGTTGTTGAGGATATGCTTGAGTGAGACGGCTCCTTCAAGATATTCCATCATCAGCACTTTGTGCTGGCCAAACCAGCCTTTGTCGACAAAGCCCATATCGGGCATCTGCTCGTAGGCTGCAATCTCTCTTTCGAATCGAACGTCGATGCCAATCGTCGGTCGACCGTGAGTGAAGCTAAGGAGGTCACGTTCTAACGACGAGTGCGATGTTGATTCTTTGTTTTGGTTGACTGTGAATTCGGACGGTTTGGCTGCGTGCGTGACGTCAAGTCCTGTAGGTGTCGGTGGTTTTGCGTAGGCTGAGGTGGCTTGGTCAATCGTTGCGTCGTCAAGTTGGTATTCGGCGTCTGTCGTGTCCGAAGCATTGGATTTATCAACAAGTTTGTCAGTTGTCGGCTGAATCGGAGTTTGCGAAGGAGCATCGTCAGAAGCGATGAATGAAACTTTGATGGCAACGAATCGCTGTTGCTGAATATGCCAGCCCATTCGGACTGCTGCCATCCCGCCTTTGTCGATATGTCCGAGATCAATGGCGTTAGGGTGGCCAACGGCGTCGGTGAATATCCCACAAGGAGAGTTAGCGACAATCTTGGCGTAAAGTTCTTTTTTGGTTTGTGACGGAATGCTCGTGGATGCAATTTGCTCACACAATTCTAAAGGCATCCCGCTATTGATGAGCGCTTGGCGTACATCTTGAGTCTGATTGCTCAAAACAGTACTCACCCCTTTCTCTGAATTTCCATTGTTCTCGAATTGTGCGCTTTTTTCTGAGCAGCATCAAGAGTTATCACCCTGTCGATTATAGCCCAATGGCTTGTGAACTGCCCGGAGTTTGGCGGCGAGCTGGCTTCGCCAGTGATGAGGGGCGGTTCCACCGTTGTGAAGTGGTGTGCGGCGGGGCGTCGAGGACAAGCGACCGAAGGGGAGCGAAGGCTGCGACCGGTGGCGGGGCGCCGCATTCCATGCGATCAGTCGAACCGCCACCGGTCGCGGACGTTAGGACGTCGACGCCCCGCCCTCATCGTGGAGGGTTCTTGGCTTTCCCAAGCCAATCCGGTGTCGTTTCCAACGACCCGTAGAGTGATCTGTTGAATGATCCGTTCACGGGTCAGCTTTCGGTCACAATCTGTGCAGCCATTTTTTCTTGTTGTGGTGCCTCTTCGATGATCGACACAGTCGGTAAATCGAAATGCCTAGCGAGTTCATCAAGGACATGAAAACTTGGCGATGTGGACTCCGGCTTTTCTTTGCGAATGATATTGCCAAGCACTTCGGCAGATTGCAAGTTGGCGGCAGCCATGATCCAAGCTGAACGCTGTTTCAAGCTCGCAGTCCCCCACTCTTCAAGAAGTCGTTCCTTACGAATCATCCGCTTCCGTTTTTTCTCGGCAATGATCTGCGATTCGCGATTTCGTTTTTGAGCATCAGCGGCGTGTAGTCTACGCCTTGATTCGGTTTTGGTTTTGGCAAGGAAGATCTCTGGCTCATTCCAGTTCTCTTTAATTGCCCGTCGAAGCATCGCGATTCGATTCTTTGGGTTGCGAGAATCAATCCAAGCAAGCTGGTTCTGAATTGTTTCGAGGCTGTTTTCCATAACAAGTCGTTTTATCGTTGGCTGATCGAAGCCTTCAGATTCAAGCAAGGCTTCTATATTAGATTTTGAGTTTGCAGCAGCATGTTGTTTGTGAATGTTATTTGAATCTTTCTTTTCTATGCTGGTCTGGTTTTTGAACCGTTCTACTGGTCTGGTTTTTGAACCAACGCTGGTCTGGTTTTTGAACCGCTCCTCGGCTGATTGTTCTGGTCTGGTTTTTGAACTCCTTGTTTGAGTTGTTCCTTGTTTAAGCCACCGGACACCGTAAGTTGCTGGTGATTGCCGACGACGGTCGTGACTGAATGATCCAGCCTCGATCATTTGAATGTAGCCGGTACTTGTTGCGTGCCTTATAGCAGCAGCCAAAGTTGAACGATCACTTAGCGACGTAAAGTTTTGGAGCTGCGTGTACGACAATCGTGAAGTTGTTCGTCTGCCACCAAACTGATTTTGGTAGCCCACCGTATGTCGCAACACAGAGCCAACAACTTTGGTTACTGAAAGTTGTTCTTTCGGAATGACAGTATCGAAAAACGAATTTGGAATCGGGGAACGGTAGCCTTCCCCCGCAAAGAAGCCGTTGAATTCAGCAAAAGTAGTTGTGTAATTTGATTGGTGATCCCAGCGAAGGGTGTATTCGGCAGTTTGGCTCGAATGAGGATTTGCCTTTGCTTCAGCGGGAACTTTACACTCGATAAAACCGCTGGCAACGGCCAGCTTCAAAGCTTTCCCGATCGCTCCCCTGCTAACGCCTGCCTTTTCAATCAGGTCGCGATATGAAATCTTCACCGTTTGATGAATTGGCTGACCATTTTCATCTAGCCAGCCTAACGTCTGGCGTAGGACATAAGCAACAATGCGAACCATGCCTCGATTCTTGCTCTTCAAACAAATGTCAAGAAACTGGTTTGGGCAGTAAACGTAGTTCGAAGTTAACGGCTCGAAGCCTTGGAAGCTCCAATCCCCCGCTTCAGGGTTGGATTGCCTTTGACTGACTGGTTCGGAAGCCGTCGTATCTTTAGCTTTGCGTGTCATCTATTTTTGAAAAAGTGGCTTACGCATTCGATCCCAAAACGTCTCGCGTTTTTCGGGCTCTACTTTTTTGTCCAGTGGCCGAATCCCCTGTTGGGCTTCGTTACTTGAGTAAACAGTTACTGCGTTGTCGGTTTTCTCTTTTTGTTTCTTTCCATCTGTTAGCAACATGAGCTTTTCGGTCGTTTGCTGAAGCAACACGTTTGTTTCGCGTTGGCGTTCTTGAAACTTTGCAATCTGTTTGTTTTTTTCATCAAGCTCTGTTTTCAGCATCATGATCGTTTGGCTAAGCAGTTCTTGGTTTGCAGTAGTTTGCTGGTGCGATTGATTTTGTTCTTGGCTTGCAGTCCCCTGCTTTGCGAATTCGCGTTCAAGCAATGCCATGCTTACCCTCCAAGAAAAGGGATGGCTCTCCGCATGAAGCTTTGCCACTTCATCAACGTTTGGCTTGATTTGGCTTCGATCCGGATGATCGTGGGCCTTGGTGATTTTTTCGACAAAGCGTCGGAGTGAACTACGCGATTTGCCAGTGTGGAGAGAAGCCTCTTTGAGGCTTAAATATTGTTCCGTCATGGGTAGGGGAGTAATGGGCGTGCCCATTTTAGCGCGACCAGACCGCGATCACCAGCAAACCGACTTGCCACGTTCGCCAGCATGTTGTGAACTCGCTGTTTCACGCCATTTCAAAGATGAACACAATATTTGCACGATGGCGGGGCATGGCATGAGCTCGCCAAGGTCGTGTTAGATTTACTAAGGACGCAACTTGTCATGTTTGAATCGCCGTGACGCACTCGCGACGGATCAAGAATTTGAACGTGACTTGAGCTCGCCATTGCACGTGGGTTGCCGAGTGATAGAAGCACGGGGAAAGAGGGCTAAGAGCCAATCAGAATGGTTGGCACGCCGAGAGACACGTAACAGGCACGCTCATAACGTGTCCGGTTGCACGGCATGACAGGCTCGTTTTCAAGCTACCCGTGGTCGTGGCATCACAACTCTACTTAGAAGCAGATCGAACCCTGTGGCATGCCCATCCATGATCCAGCCGGTCAAAGCCGTGAACGATGGATGGGGGAGTAGCAAAGCCAGAACGACGTTGTCGTTTTGGCGTAGCGAAGGCCTCAGCTTACGGAGCGGCACTGTTTGCAACTTGTTGCGAACAATTAAAGAGTCGGCTGTCCAATTTGTCACTTGGATTTTGTAGAAAGACGACAGTTGGGCTTCGGCTGGAATCGTAGTTCAAGCCTGAAGGATTGACGGAGATTGAGGCCGAAGCCCAGCGTCGAAGCTGTTCTATTGCGAGCCGAAAAAAATCCCGCGGCCCACGAATAGGGGACCACAGGATTAAGCAAAAATGATAATTAAAAGAATTCGATGACTTCCTCTGCACGATTTTTCTTTCGACGGTTCGGCTTAGGAGCTGGTGACGAATTGCGAATCGCTTTGAACTGGGCGACCGCATTGGCGTCGATTCGATATCTTGGACGGCCTCGCTGGTCGGATGAGACGTTAATCGCCTCCAATTGACCGTTGTGAATCCACGTAAGAACTTTATCAACAGTGATTCCGAGGTTCTTCGCGAGCTGGCCAGGCGAATAGGTTGGCGGCAATGCCTGCTGGCTAATTTGGGAAACGTACTCGCGGACCGTAAGAATCAATTCGTTAATTTGCTGTTCGACAGCGGCTCGAATTTCTCGGACTTGTTCTGCTTCGGGAATACGATCGGTTGATTTCAGCAAGACTGAATCGACGACGCAATCGGCTGCTTCGCGAATTTTGTAGTTGCCGGTGATGTCAGCTTCGAATTTTGAAGCCATAGTAATGGTTGGAATGAAACAAAAATCCCACTCCAACGAAACGCTGGAGTGGGGGAGCCGATTAGCTGGCAAGGCTGTTCAAAACGAATTCCTGTGAACCCGGTGTCCCGGGCTGGACTTCGTCGCGACTGGGAACATAGTTGCCATAGGCATCACGATGACCGACTGGACCGAGGAGGCATTGGCCACTGCGAATCATCGCCATCGCGGCACGTCCGTAGCTGCCTTGCAATCGCCATGCACTGCCTGAGTCGATTAGATCCTGGAAGAACTCGACCGTTTCCTGTTCGTTGAGCAGGCCGTTTTCGAAGTCGATGATTGAGTCAACGGATTCCGTTGAAGAAGTGTTTGCGCTTGAGTTAAGACTCATGATAAAATTGGGTAAATGATATAAAAGTGTCCGAGGCTACGGCGGCAACCGAAGCCTCGAAAACGAGATAGGGGAGTAGCGGGCTATTCGCTAAACGATTCGACAGTCGTCCTCAAACGAGCGTGGACTTGCTGAAGGAGCAGTGACATTTGCAGCAGGTCACCCTCGTACAAAGTCGAAGTGTTTATCCACTTGCCCGATTTGTCCTTGTAGGCACGTTCTGGAACGATGACCGAATAAGGATCTCCTTTGTCGCGTTCCTTGGAAAATACGCTTACGCTGAGCGTACCGTCCCTGAGTTTCAGGAACGGCTTGCCGGTGTTTTGTGCCCCGTTGTTTGCAGGTGCGGCAGGACCTGATTGAGAATTACCCATAGATAGAATGGGGAAAATGATAAAAGTGCATTTCGACTACCGTGGGTAGCAAAGTGCAACCGGCCATTGAGGTGAGCCGCACGCCCAGAGTCAAGATCGCGAGCGACCCGGCGGCGCCCCGGTTTGCGTCGTCCGCAGTGGCGATGACAAACCGTTGGGTGTGACGCCGAGCGAGCTGTTCTTTACGGCGGGATCGGCGAATTACAATGAAGCCGGTACGAGCTACCCTTGTATGCTGCTACGAAAATGACACCCCATTGGATGGCCGCCCGCGATCCCAAGTCCAATCCAATCTGTGGCTTGAGCGGGCGCTCCCTTTCGACCCACGCGGAACAGTAGCATCCTTAGCACTCACTTGCGGCCAAATAAACGCGGACCTTCTGGCAGCCATCGACCGCTCGTCCAAAACCACTGGAAGGGGAGGACTTTTTCGGCCCAATTTTGGGCCGATGACACACGCTGATCGACGAGCAAAAAATAGGGAGCCGACAAGAAACGACTCCCTTTCGTTTTAGGCACCTTTCACGATTCGCATTAGTAGCGACCGTTTGCGTTTGCGTGGTGCTGACGCCTGAAACACTGATGAAATATGCGAGCTGGGATTCTCGCGGATCATTTTGACAGCTTTGTTTAAAGCGTCTGCCTGATTTGTGGCATCAACGATGAAGCCGTACTGAAGTTTGATCTGATAGATCATGGGAAAGATGGGAAATGATAAGAAGTGTCCGTGGCGGACGGGCTCCGATGAGTCGGTCACGATGAACGAGTTGCAAGGTGGAGACTCCGTACGACCTTGCGGCGAGTGGGTGAGCGACCACCATGAGACCGGCTGCTCGGACCGACTCCCTCGCGCGTGTGGCGGGGTGTTGGGGCAAGGCCCCGGCTCCCTTTGCTGGCGATGGTCGAAGGTGACAAGCAATCGCGACGGCAACTTCGTTCACCATCCCTGTAAAGGGAGCCGGGGGTTGAGGAAAGCGAAGCTGACGAACGCCACCGGCACCCAAAGTCCATGGAGGGCGGCGTTTTTTGTCGATATCTGCCGAGCCCAGATTGAAAACAACTAGTTCTCAGGGAAAACCACATAGAGAACCACTATGGGAGAACCTCGTAGAGAACCACCTAGCGAACTACCTCGAGCGGACGGATCCGTAGAGCAATACTTCAAATCGGTCGATCTCTTGTTCGCCAATTGCGGTCAACAGATCGTCCATACGAAAGTCTCCACCGGCGACTTCTGTTCGAATTTGAAACAGTCTTTCCCTTTCGTCGAACCAGCCAATTTGTCTGTCGATCTTGGCTTCCAATTGACCGATTCGTCCATCTGTGTCAGGACGGCCAGCCCGATGCCAAAGCAATTCTCGAAACTGGCTGCGGAGCGATTCCTGAATGCGGGCAAGTCGTTTGACTTCGAGGCATTCGTATTGGAGCGGGTCAAAGATCCTGAATCTCATCCATCGCATTTGGCTAACGATGGTATTTTGAATCTCCGATTTCGACGCTGGTTCGATCCGCTTGCCAGCATCCAGCCGTTTTTGAAATGTGCGATTTACGAGTTCAGTCGCGGTTGCCTTGAGATCCGCTTCAGCGGCTGGATCAGGCAGGCAATCGAGATAGGCGGCGTCAGGAAAGTTGAGCAGAATTGGATGGGGGATTGGTCACAGCAAACCACATTTTCGGGTAATCGGTCAACCTTTTTTTGGAAAGATCGACCTAGCCGGGCCATTTACATCGTCACGCAGCTTCCACCAGATTGGAGCCGAAAACAAGTTCTCGCTAAGATGCTCGTGCAACGTGAAGTTGTATTCACGATCAAGGGTGCTAGAAGCAAGCCACGTTTGAAGGTTTTCGATGCGTTGCTTGGACTTGCAGATGAACATGATCCGTGGGGCCGGTTTTTCGGTATTTGGCCAGTGTTGCAGGTACGTCTTTGAACCGAACATTAGAGAATAGCCATTAAGCTTTGTTCTTTGAATCTGGTCTTTGCCTTCGGTTGATCTGTCGTATTCGATGTAGGCAAGCAAAGTGTGTTTGTTTGGAAGCTTCACAGCAACAGATGCGTCTGGTCGGCACGTAAATTTATCGCGTCCTTGAGAGTAGGATTCGTAGAGGACATATTGCTTGTCACGAGTTTGCCCCACCTTCGCGCCCGGTTCTTTGTCGGATTCAAGCAGCCAACGGGCCGGGGCTAAATTTTCCTTTGCCGTGGCATCCTTGAACGCAATGAGAGTTGTAGTGATCCCGACTCGGTGCATTAAAGTTAAGGCTGAGGGAGCCTCGCTCCTTGCGACCCTCGGAGGTTCGTAACCGGTGTGCCGTAAAACCTCGCTCGCCCCGTCTGGTGTCAATCTAAAAACAGATGGCTGCTTTTGGACACCTTTATTGCCAGACAAAACGACATCTTGGCGATCAAGCCAGCCAGCTTTGACCAGGGTACGCATGCGTCGGTTGAAATAGACGCGTTTAACTTCGGTTTCTTCGTTGGTGTAATGACGATGAAAAATCTGATCAGAGGACATCGTGCCGAAGTCACCGACTTCAGACATTGCCGCCAAGTCACGCGGCTGCAAGTGAATCGGCATTAGAAATCCCAATCATAGGATTCAGGGTCAAACTTTCCTTTGGGCTCTTCGGTATGTGTAGACACGATTGATTCTGTGCTTCTTTCGACCTTGCCCTCGATCAAGAGTTCCGCGTCAATTTCTGATTCGTCGAGTCTTGGATTCACATGTCTTTTTCGCTCCTCAATCAATCCACTCAAATAGTCAGAAATTGATTCCACAAACCCAATTCTCCTTAGATATTCTTCGTTCGCATCGCTAAACCAAGGAAGCTTTTTTTGGTTTTCAAAAAAGTCCGCGACGTACCGTTCAAGTCGAGATGTTAGGTTTGGAAACTTTAGGCTCGTAAGTTCAGTTTTGGCTCGGAGTATTCCGACTCCTTTAACCTGAACCATACATTCACCAGGCGATTGGTCAGCCATCCAGTTTGTTACTTCGATTGCTTGCTCGTCGGCGGAGGCGAACTGCACTGATTCTAAAACTCTACGCACTTCAGATCGTGACTTTAAAGTTTGAGAACG
>CAZJBW010000133.1:0-3959 GCA_964543985.1 uncultured Pirellulaceae bacterium
TCGCCTCGGAGAGGCGAGCTACTTTCTTCGCAAGCCCGACGCGCTCAGTCCGCGACTCGGAATAAGATATCGGCTGCTTGTAAAATCTTGTTCTTCAATCGGTAGGGGTAGTTCGGTCGCTCGGCCAAAAACTTCCTGACAATCGCTGCCGCATCGGCACTCCGGTGCCCGTTGAACGTAGCCACCAACCAGCGCTTTGGAAAGAAGATATCGCCCGTCGATTGTATCTCTTCCAGCAACTCAAGGCCCGGCAGGATCAACCCAATCGACTGGTCGGCTCGCAACGGGTGGTGCAGGAACGTGACCGCGTTCAATGCCCACGGTTCGGGTCGGCGATTTTTAGCGTCTTTCAGAGTCTCAAATGCTTCATTCCGAATCTGCGAGTCGGCACTCAAAAACGGCTTCAGGAAGGCGAGTCGTTTCTTTCGGTCAGAATTTCCTGTGCGTTCAATTTGTTGTTGCAACAAATCACTGCCTTCTTGAACCGGCAAACGAATGGCCAATTGGCACGCTAGGTCGATGTAGTCCTGTTCGGCCAGAATCACATCAGCCAGCTTGACTTCCTGACTCCAAACACTCTGCAATCGCTTTACAGTTTCGTCCGTCAACGAAATATCTACCAAAGTTTTGAAATACGCAGACTTGGCGTCAACACCAGCCTTGGGAACGTCGGCAATCTTGTCATCCATCCAGTTCCACAACAACTGTTCCAGTTGGGCAGCCTGCTGTTCCCTTTGCGAACGGGAAAGGTACTTCCAAAAAACGACGCTCAGTTGATTCAACATGTTCTGTCGATTCAAAGTCTCGGTTTCGCTGGCTAGTCCTCGCTTCAAAGCATCCAAAAACGGTTCAGCCTGTACGTCATTGCGAATGAGCGCCTCAAACAAGGTCAACCAAGCGGCACCTCGCGTCACGTCGTCTTCAATTGCATGAATATTCGCCAACAAAAACTGCTTGCTGCGATCGTCCAATTGGAAATATCCATAACCTAGCTCGGACCCGTTCGCCAAATAGAAATCAAAACTTTCCAACGATTTGGGCAATGGCACATCGGTCGATTCTCCATCAATCATCACTCGCGTTTCGTAGACCACTTGCTGATCTTTAACGAACTTCAGGTCCACTTGCTGAGCCCAAAATTTCTGCGAGTCCGTTTTTCTAAGTTGTCGCAATGTGATCGACTTGTCCTGCTGCTCTTCTGATACGGCACTTTGCACCTCCGGCGCGCCGGGCTCTTTAACCCACGATTCGCTCCAAGTGGAAAGATCGACCTCGGTACGCTCATCCAGAATCGAAATCAAGTCGTCCCATACCGCGTTTCCAAATTGGTATTCCTTCAGGTACTGCTGCAGACCTGCCTGCAATTCCCCTCGACCCACAATGGTCTCCAGCTGTCGCATCACGACGGGCGCCTTTTGATAGATGATCCGACCATACAGCGTCCCCGCATCACGCAAGTTTTCCAATTGTTGCTGGATGGGGTGAGTCCCACCCGTGCGGTCCTCGCCATAAGCTTGCGGATGGTGCTTCATCAAAAAACCGAGATCATGATTGATGCCTGGAAAACTTGGATGCACTATTTTGGCGGCCATAAAGTTCGCAAAAACTTCCTTCAGCCAAACATCGTCAAACCACTTCATCGTCACCAAATTGCCGAACCACATATGAGCGGTCTCGTGCGCAATCAAACTGGCACGACGCAATTTTTGATCCTGCGTCGCGGACTCGTTCAGGAATAGAGAATCCGCGTTGTAAAAAATATTGCCGATGTGTTCCATGCCGCCATATTGAAAAGCCGGTATCAGCACAAAGTCGAATTTTTGAAACTGATAGTCAATATCTGTGTAGTCTTCCATCCAGTTCAACGACAGTGCGTGCAGAGTGAAGATGTCATCGACGTTTCGTGCGACAATGCCTTCATCACTTTCACGATGCAACATCGTCATCGCCCGCCCGTTAATTTCGCGAGTCACTTTTTGGAACTCGCCAGCAGCGAACGCGAACAAGTAGGTACTGATCGGTTTCGTTGGGGCGAACGACACGACGGTGCCACTTTCTCCCTCGCCTTCAAGAATGTCTTCGTCGACCAGCATGCCGTTAGCCGATGCAATCCAACCGTCAGGCAACCCCAGAGTCAATTTGAAGCTGGCCTTCATGTCTGGTTGATCAAAGCAGGGAAACACAGTGGAGGCTCGATCAGGCACCAATAACGTATACAAGAAATCTGACTTACGATTCAAAGACTGGTCACCTGCCGTGAACTCGATAGCGACTTTGTGAGCCCCCACCTTCAATTGACTGGCCGCGATTACGATGTGCCCATTTTCGAATTGGTAATCAACCGCTTGTCCGTTCAACGAAACCGTTTTAACGTGCTCCGGCGTGGTATTAAAATCCAGCACAAGGGGCTTGCCTGCATCACTCAATTCGAATGACACACTAACCGTGGCCGGAATGGCAGCGGTACGTTTCAACTGGAACGTCAAATCGTATTCCACATTTGAAATCACCGCATGGCGTTGCTGAGCCAATTGCCAAGACACGCCTCGTTCCACCGACTGAGCGTAGCCAAGATTTGCAAAAAACATCACACAAACAACGACCCCGCAACCAAAGTGACCTGTTGTCTCACGAATCATATCTTATAGCCTCAGGGTACCGTTTCATTTCGGATCTTGGCGCAGTTACTACGACCTGTCCTGTTTCATCAAAGTCTTATCCGAAAACATCGTAACAAATTCTCGCTACCAACAGAACTTGGTAGGATGGCGGCAAAATATGTAATCGACGCTCGAATTTTTTGACCTATAATTTGATTAGACAAGGTGAAAACTGCCGCATCGAAATTGGAACTATCAGAGCAGGCAAAAAAATGATTTCCGGAACACACTTTTCGTCATTGGTGATTGGTTTGTCAGTGGCATTTTCAATTCCACTGCCGAGCTCGAAATCAATCGAATCAAACGTTGTTGTACAAGGTTCGATCCTGGATACGTTTGAAGATCGACTGCTGGCTGCCACTCGCGGCGAACCGGCTGACACGGACGGCCTAGATGCTGAAATCAAAGAGGCCGTTGAGCAGCAATTGAAATTGTTTGCGAAGCTAACCAAATTCACTGCCGACGAAGAAACGATAAAGATCGCCGAAGCAGCAGCCAGTTCGCAGGAATTGGCCGATGCCATTGAAAAGTTATTGCGTCACGAATTGACCAACGAATTACCTGCGGAAATGGAATTGGTCAGTATTCGCGAAACCTTTCGTGAATTGGACGTCCGACTGAATTGGGACTACACGATTAGCACCGGCGCTCGCTTAGAAAACAAACGATCGGTGCGAATTCGCTTACCGACGCTGCACGGTTGTTCGGGTTGCAAAAACCTGGCCGAAACTGCGATCGACAAAGTCGTCGGTTTGTCCGAACCGTTTGTCGACCTGCGTACGAACACCCTAACTTTCGATTCGATAATCGATGTGAATGTCGAAGAAGAATTGAACAAGCTTGTCGATGACGAGGGCGTCGTGCAACTAGATGGCTGGAAAATGGTCCGCCCATAATCATCCAGCTCAGAAAAAACTAACTGACGTCAATCTGCATTAATACACGATTGGCACAGAATCTCTTCTGGAAAGAATCAGTTTCGGTTATTTCGAATTCGTGTCTCTACTTTCGTTGGACTCATCATCAAGATGTTCCACACGTGGCTTACAGTCCAAAAGTTCCAAGCAAGTTTTGACGCTTTGAACGATCTTATCTGCTGATGCACCACCTTGAGTCGTCCCGTAGATGGCCAACAAGGATCGCGCCCGGGTCATCGCTACATACAATGCGTTCGCCAAAATTTGACCTTGGCCGGTCACGAACTGGTCAACACCTGGAATCAATACGACCTCGGATTCGTAACCTTTGTAGGAATGCGCTGTGGTCATCAGCATCACCCAGATTCCCCATCACCCAGAT
>CAZJBW010000133.1:4059-10016 GCA_964543985.1 uncultured Pirellulaceae bacterium
CCCATCACCCAGATACCCTCTCGCTTGCGGGAGGGTCGCGAGCCGTCGAGCGGGGAGGGTCAGAAACCCTTAAGCGGGCCGTGTCTTCTCCCTAAAACTAGACGCAAGAAACCAGCTCCGTTAAATCAAAAGTCTAGTTGTACTCTTCCGGCGAACGTACTGGCGTCGCTGTCGCCAAATGTCGGATTATCCAAGACGGACCGAATCCAATTGAATTGCAACTTTGTGAATCGGTTCCAGTACCAGTTGCATCCAACCGTGAAGTTCGTCAAGCGGCCACCAGCGATCTGGGCATCATTGAGGTCGAGATGGGAGACGCGTCCCAACAATTCCACGGCACCCGATCCACCGGCATTGTCAAAATCGCGCCGAGGGGTAATCCTTCCGAACGCTCCGTTGGTTTTGTTGTAAGGGATCGTCTCGCCGGTCAACGCGTATCGGAATTGCGCGTAGGCACCTGGCAGAACGGCAGAATTTCCCGCGACGGTTTCGATTTGCGCCCAACGAGCCTCAGATTGAATGGCCAACCGCCCCAACGCTAGCGCGGCCTCAACATTAAACAACTGAAAGGTGTCCGTCGGCACAGGGCCCGTGTTGACAAAGGGAGGCACTCCAACGATCGGCAACACGCTCAATCCAGGCGGACCAAGGTTTGGGTTCTGGCCAACGAAAACCTCATTGGTCGTGACTAACTGTACGACACCACCGCCAGGGTTATTGAGGCTGTAATCTGCACCGATATGAAACAAACGGTTCTCGCCCCACTCAATGGGGACTCGTGTAAACCGGGTTGTCAGTCCATAGCCGCCAGAATCTGAAAACACATTTCCAAAGTTGTCGCTTACAAATCGGTAACCAGCGACCGCCCATGTACCTCGCTCGTCAGCCGTCGTGTCGAACAGACTGACTCCCGTTTGTCGAAACGGGCTTTGGGTAAACGTCAGAGGTCGCTCTAGAAACGGCAACTCTCGCACGCTAGTAAGCTCGGACATCCCAAACGGTTGGCGAAAACGACCAATCCGCACATTTCCAAAACGGGTGTCGTCAAGCTGCAGCCAGACGTCCACAAATCGAGCCTGGCTTTGAGCGATATCGAATTCCACGTTGTAGCTTACATTTTCAGCAACACTGCCTTGAACACCCAGACGAGTTCGGCGAAAGGCAAGTCCGTCATCAATGTCTCCAAGAGTAAGCGTGTTCTGTGCGTCCTGATCAAACCAAGCTCCATCCAGATGGAAAAACCCAGTGACTTTCACTGATGGGAAAGATTCCTCCGCCGGCGGCGAAACGTCCGGGCAATGCAGCGACGAATGTTGATCAATGCATCCACAATCAGGACCATGGAACTGGGCCGCAGGATAGACACCGGTCGACAACGTGGGATCAGCCAGAGACGTAGAATCGTTAAAATTCCAAACCTGTGGAATCTCTGCTGTGGGAACATTGCGATTTTGACTCTGTGACCAAACCGAAACGGTGGATAGCAAAGTCAAAACGACTGTCGTGATGAATAAAACTGGCTTCATGTTACGGCAATCAACTTGAAGTCCCCCTTATTTACTTACATTGAATGGTGGATATCAAATTCGAACGAGCGACAAAATAGTAATTTTTTCACTTCAAAAGGCACTGCATCATTCAAACGGCATACGACTCCACGCCAGACGTGATCGTGTTAAAATATTTCGATTGTCAGGCTTGGACGCATTAGTGCAGCCAATGTCAAATCTTTTTGATTGTGCGGACGATATCAATTAAATCGTCAAGTTTCTCGCAACTCCGCACATGGAAAACTGATGCGTCTTCAGGCATTTCTATTGATCCTGCTTTGCTGTCTGGGCGGCTGTCGGTCGCCACAAGCGGTTTTGCATACGATAGAAAACTGCAGTTCTTGCGGACCGGCCGACGTTCCGTTTGCATTGAACACGGCCGTGGTTGTGGAAACTCGAACGATCGAAGACTACGTTCAGCTTGGGCTAGCACAGAACCCTGCTATCGCCACTGCCCAGCACAGAATCAACTCGCTTAAGTATCGGATACCGCAAGCGCTTTCGCAGCCCGACCCAACGGTCAGCACGACCACCCACCTGTCGCCCGTCGAAACCGCTGCTGGCAGGCAAACTTTTGCGCTTGGGGTAAGCCAAAAAGTTGTTAACGCCGAACGACTCGCAACCCAAGCGGCGATCGCTTTGGAAGACGTTCGGGCAGCGGAACAGAACTTGAATGTGGTCCAGTTGGAGATTGCGGAAAAGATTCGCATCGCTTGCTACCAGTTACTATTTGTCCGTAAAACCATCGAGATAACCCAACAGGATGCTGAATCTCTGGAGCAGATCGGCGAAGTTGTCCTGCGCCAATTCGAAGTCAAACAATCAGTGTCGCAGCAAGATGTCTTGAACATCCAGGTGGAACAATCAAAAGTTGAAAATCAGATCGTTGCTTTGCTGCAGAAAGAAAAGACTTATCAAGCGCGACTAGCCAGGCTTGTTCACTTGAGCCCCGAGTCCAGTTTTGAGATCCTCGATCAACTGACGCCTATTATTGAACCGCTGGATGTAAACGTCCTTACCTCGCAAGCAATATCAGCTCGCCCCGAGTTGGCTGCTCAGCTTGCCAACATTCGGCGTGATCGAAAGAAAATTCATCTGGCCAACCTGCAAAACAAGCCGGACTATACGGTCGGCTTGAATTGGATCGGGACTTCTTCTAGCGGAATTAGCCCCGTCGCCAATGGTGATGATTCGGTGCTGCTTGGAATCGGATTCAACTTGCCCATTCGCAAAGGACGGATCCAAGCTGCGATTAATGAAGCCAAGGAATCCGGTCTCGCATCGGCCAGCCAACTTGAAAGCCTTAAAGACGAGGTTACTGAAGAAGTCTTTGATCTTGTCGCCAAAGCCGAAGGCACGGCTGACACTTTGCAGTTGCTGCGAGAAGACATTATCCCCAAGTCCGAAAGAACATTAGACTTGTCGATCGAAGAATACACCAACGGCGACGTAAAGTATGTTCAATTGATCGACAACTGGCGCGCGTTGTTGCAGTACCGAATCACAGAATCGCGATTGATTGCCGAATACAATCAGAATTTAGCTTCGCTAGTTCGCAGCATTGGTCAACTAACACCGAGTTCTGACACAGCAACGGCCCCACCTCAAACGGAATTCGATCAGCCTGAGTCGACCGAAGTTGCGGACGAAGAAAGTGAGCGTCCAAGCGAATCGGAAGATTCGGACGATGATTCGGCCGAGTGATATTGTGTGTAGCACGGGCTTCAGCCGCCTTGCCACCTTGCGCTGGGTGACCACCAAGCACGAGAACAACCGGAAGTTTCGCCTTTGCCGCCTAAAGGCGGTACTACGAACGGCTCATCACCATCAATTTTAGGTGCGATTTTTTTGGACTATTTTTTCGGGAATAGACAACGTCTCGGGTGTTTTGACGCTGGCGATCTAATGTTGCACTAAACACCTGAGAATGCGTAACGTATAATTGAGCTAGACCTTCAAAAGCCATTCAAATCGCATGCCACGAAATATAACAATCCGAAAGACACCCATTGTCGCACTGCTTGTGTTGGCGGTGCTGGGCCTTGGCATGCAAACGTTCCGGCCTGCAAACGAGGCTGGCTGTCAATGTGCGACGGATTCGATTGAAGATTCAGGCAACGACCATGACATTAAATCTTGTTGTTCAAAATCAAGTATTGATTCCGAGTGCTGCTCCAAAGAACCGGAATTAGCTGCGGCATGTTGCTGCAACCCGAACGCCGCGGTTTGCGATTGTGATGATTGCAACTGCAGCCAAGAAAAGTCGCCGGGTCAACCTTTGCCAGCCATTCCGACAAGTGAAATCGTCTCGCCGACTCTCGTTTTGGCGGCACCTCAACTCGGGTTCCCAAATACATGCGAACTCAAAACGTTGCATGTTCCCAAACCCTTCTCCGCTGCCGCAGTGCTTTCTTCGAAGCAGACTTGCGTGCTTCTCTCGCGATTTACGTGTTGAACCAAATTTCAACAAGGTAGCTGCGCGCATTAAGCTCTAACCAAGTGCTTCGTCTGTTTACAGGCTGAGTTCGCGCAAGGCTCAATCCCAATTTTGCGAATTCTGAAACCTGCTGCGCTTTTTCTCAAAAGCCAGCCAGCCGCAAAGCGAGTCATGAACGAAGAAGAAAACACAACTAACCCTGCTTCAACGGCCAGCAAACAATCGCCTGAGCAAAATGTTCAGGCCGAGCCAACGCCTGTATCGCCAACCAACGCACGCCGTCACTGGTTCTGGGATCGCGTGATTCGAATCGTTGGGTATTGGTTCAACCTATTTGCTCAGCCAGTTTTGGCGATCGCTGCCATCATCGGTTTGGTTTTCCTGTTTGGGTACGCTCAAAAAAACTATGACTGGTTCAACGACGCGAAAACGACAGCAACAAACGAAGCGGTCGAAGAAGAATCCCTGTTCGCGTGCTCGATGCTGTGCGTATTCGTTAAGGCTCCCGGTCGATGTCCCGTTTGCGGGATGGAGCTACAAGAAATCGAAACGCAGGGCGACCCAAAAGATCTGTTTGGCGTCACGATTGATCCAACAGCCCGGCGGTTGGCCAACATCAAAACAGTCGCGGCGCTGAACGTGCCGGTCGCCAATGAAACCGAAGTACTGGGCCGCATCGCGTATGATGAAACCACTGAGGCTACCATTTCCGCTTATGTCGATGGCCGTATCGAGGATCTGATCGTTGACTTTACAGGAGCTACCATCCGAAAAGGGGACGAACTGGCCGTCATCTATTCGCCCGATCTTTATGCCGACCAAGTCGGTTTGCTGCAAGCCAAACAATCGGCCAGTCGGACATCGTCCAATGATCGTGTGAACCGATCCAATCAACGCCTTTACCAAAGCGCTCGACGACGGCTGGTCGAAATGGGCCTTCCCGAATCACAAGTCGATTCCATCGAGGCCAGCGGGCAACCGAACAGCCGAATCAAAATCTACGCTCCCACATCTGGCACGGTCGTTGAAAAGATCGTCGACGAAGGCAAGTACGTCAAAATGGGAATGCCGATTCTCAAGGTTGCAGATCTCTCCCAAGTTTGGTTGATGCTGGAAATGTATCCCGCCGACACTACCAACCTGAAACTTGGGCAATCCGTCAGCGTCTCGATTCAGTCTCAAGTCGGAAAGACCTTTGAAGGCAAAGTCTCCTTTATTGACCCGATGGTCGATTCAAAAACTCAAACTGTAAAAGTCCGCGTTGTCATTCCGAACGATGCGGGCTTAATTCGAATTGGCGATTTTGGAAAAGCAAAACTTCAATCGTCGCGGGGGACTGCCGAACAAATGGTGATTGTGCCGCGCGAGTCCGTTTTAATGAACGGAGCTAACAGCGTTGCCTACGTCGAAACGGAACCCGGCAGGTTTGAATTTCGCAAAGTCGAAGTCGCCGAGATCATGAAGGACAAAGTTTCGATCGCGTCGGGCATCCAACCTGGTGAACAAGTCGTTGCCTCGGGTGTGTTCATGCTGGACTCGACGTTCAACATTCAAGGCAAAGTCTCTCTGATTGACCCCAATCGTGCAGCCTCCAAAAACGAATCGCAGCTTGCCAAAGACGCAGCGGAAGCGAAGGAGATCGAAGAATCCTTCGCGTCACTTTCCGCCGAAGATCGCAAACTGGCAGAGCAGCAAGTCATCTGCCCGGTGACAGAGGTCAAGCTTGGAACGATGGGAATGGGCGTTCCCATTAAAGTCGACGTCGAGGGTACACCCGTCATGATCTGCTGCGAGGGTTGCCGAAAAAGCCTCCTCAAGGATCCGCAAAAGAACTTTTCGATTCTTGAAAAATATCACAGTGGTAATTCGAAAGACTCAAACGCCACAAGTTCAACCGCCGATTCTGGCAACTTGCCGGAAATGAGCTTGCCTCAGATGGATCTTCCGCAAATGGATCTTCCGCAAATGGA
>CAZJBW010000134.1:0-9939 GCA_964543985.1 uncultured Pirellulaceae bacterium
TCGGGAAAAATTCAGGATTACTTGTTGACTCAGCCGAACAATCCAATACTATAAAACCAAATCTAGTTAACCAAACCTAAAGAGCCTGACATGGCACGACCCAAGACAAGTGAATTGACCGAGCGGGAACTCGAGGTGATGCAGGTTTTCTGGGACCATGGCGAGCTGACCGCGCAGGAGGTCAGGCAAAGGCTGAGTAAGAATGGCCGAAAACTCGCGTACACGACTGTTGCCACGCTGGTAAAAATCCTCGTCGAGAAAAAGTACGTCCAGCAAACCAACGAGAAGCGACCTTTCACATTTGTTCCCATTCGTAGCTTCGAGGATGTTTCGGGCAATATCGTTGGCACCTTGATCGACAAGGTATTTGGAGGGTCACGCGAACAATTGCTGATCCGAATCATGAAGCAAAAGCGACTTTCGAAAAAAGAACGCGTCGCGCTGGAAGAAATCCTGAAGGAGGGCAAGAAATGATGAGCTCCTCATCGTCGTTTGTCGTCGCCTTTGCCTGGAGCACCATACAGGCAACACTTTTTTCCATCTTCCTGGTATCGATCGTACTTGCCGCCCGCAAACGATTCTCTGGGACGCTCGCCACTACGCTTTCATTCGCAATGGGGTTGGTGCTGGTGATCGCGTTGCTGGCTTTGGCGCCTCTGCCAAGCTGGATTCCGTACTCTGCGATCCAGCAAACGTCTGACGCTATCATGGTCTCGGAAAATTCGTTCGTTCAGTCAGAGAACGACTTATCTGGTGGTTTGGTTTCAGCATCAGGGACCACGGCTGACGTGACGATCCATCCAACATTGTCTTCCTGCGATTCAGCGGAATCCACTTCGTTGATCGCAGAGCAACCGAGTTTGGCAACCCGTGTCCAGTGGATGTTTTTCGCTGGATGGCTCCTTTCGACATGCGTTGGCTTTGGAGTCACTCGTCTGGCAATCGGCTTGTTTGCCGTGCATAGACTAAAACGCAAGAGTCGCAAACTCGTCGACACACGAGCCAATAAGACGACCGAGAACATTCGACTGGAAATGGAAATCTCCAGAAACGTACCCGTTTTCGAAACATCCGAACTTGCCACTCCAGCAACGGTCGGCTGGCTGAAGGGGGTGGTCCTGTTGCCCCCAGATTGGACGCAATGGAGCGAGCCCGAATTGTCATCCGCTATCGCTCACGAATTGGCTCACGTTTCCTGCGACGACTTTGCGAAAAACCTGATCTCACAACTCGCGATCGCCCTCAACTTTTTCAATCCACTGGTTCACTGGCTGGGAAAGGAACTGCGAGTTTCCCAGGAATTGCTGGCCGACGAAAAAGCGGCTGCTGCAATTGGCAGTCGAAAAACTTACTTGCACGTTATGGCTGAGATGGCGTTCAGGCAAGACCAACACCATCTAAAAGACAAACACAAATTGGGCTGGCTGGCCCAACCATTTTTGCCAACCCGTACAACGTTTCTAAGGAGAATCGAAATGCTCAAAGGCGAAAAGAGATTGATCAACAACAAAAATTCAGCACCAGTTTGGTTGGCCCGTGCTTCTATATTGGCGATCGCAACCGTTTGCATCGGACTTCGCATGCCAACAGTAGATGCTGCGACGTCGGACGAGGCTGATGAAGTCAAGTTGGCAACCATGGAAACCAGCGAGCGTCAGGAACCTGTACTATCGCCGCTTGAACGCGAGTTTAATTCACGGATGAGGCTTTCCAAAGCAGTTTCCAAAGCAGTTTCCAGGTTCCTTGGATCTGCTTTGGGTCTCAATGACAAAAGTGCTGAACGGCTGCGAAGTATCGCCATCGCGATGCACGGCTACCACGATGCCAACGGTCACTTACCTGCTGCTTCGATCGTTGCAGATGGAAGCGAGCATCCTCATAGCTGGCGAATCGCAATTCTGCCGTTCATCGACGGTGGCGACGAGATTTACAACAACTACAAATTCGACGAAGCGTGGAACAGCGAGCACAATCAAAGTGTCACCAAAGAGATGCCGGAACTTTTTCGGCATTGCGATCAGGACGACGACGCGACGAACAGTTCGGTGTTTGTGCTGACCGGCCCCGGAACGCTTTTCGAAACGGGTTCGCAGGTCAAACTGGAAGACGTTCCGAGGCTCGCAACAACGTTGTTGGTATTCGAGGCCAAACGCGACAACCATTGGGCCGAACCGGTTGACATCGAGTTCGACAAGACCAACACCGAAATGGTTGACTCGTTGATGGAGCAATTGCTTGGCTATTCGGAAGACGCCGTCATGGCATCCAAGGCAGATGCTTCAACCGTTCCGTTGAGTGTTGATGAGTACGACGCTGAAACGCTGCGAGCGATGATTGTGGCGTTTGATGATTAGTTGGAAAGAATTCGCCTTTTTCCTGTGTTGGTAGCTGGATTCGCAAGAATTTTGGACGTTTCTGTGCATCCCGAAGTCTTGGCGACCCCCGCTACGTACGAAAATCTTGATTCAGCCAACATGCACAACCCTTGTGCGTGTTTGGAAAGCCGCGTCAAACGGGTTGGCCGCGGCTTTCTTTTTAGTTCAATGGTTCACGCGTTGCTGCCGGCAACAAACCCGGTGCTGAAAGCGGCCTGAAAGTTATAACCGCCGATCGGTCCGTCGACGTCCAGAATCTCGCCAGCCAGAAAAAGACCGGGCACCAGTTTGCTGGCCATCGTTTTCGTATCGACTTCGGGCAATTCAAGAAGAAAAGGGGACGCAAGAAGAAAAGGGGACGCAGCGGACGCAGCTCATTGTCCCCCTTTTGAGCTGCGTCCCCTTCGTCCCCTTTTTTCTCCGCCTTCAGTCACCGATAACTTCGCTTGTCAAACGTTCTCCTGCCTGAGACCAATCCGTTTTTGGTTATCGGGCTAGCGATGGTGAAGGGATTGATACGTCTTTCGCCTTACTTTTCTAGATCTGGCAACTTAGTAAGTTTTCCTTGTCGGCGATAGAGTTTTCGTAATGCTGAAGATGTTTGTTCACGGAGAAGGTTCAACTTGAAGCCGGGCACATTCGCGGACTTCGACGCTTCCAAAGCTTCGAGCAAATACTGCTCTGCTTTTTCATCATTTCCTAATTCAATCTCAAAATTTCCTAAATAGGCTTTGAACAAGTGATCCTGTGATTGGACAGCTTTATGCTTTATCGGGGAATCGAAATAAAGCTCGGCGAATTGCCTGGCAGAATGAAAATCTCTTTTCAATGCATGCAATTCAACCAGGTTTCCCAAACAGGGATGATAAAGCGAGGCACGCAATTCCTGCGACATCGTGTTGCCTTGATTAAGCAATATGTCCAAGAGTTCTTTTCCTTGTTGTATGGCAAGCACGGGCTTTCTCAATCTTCTGTAATTGCGCAGCAAGTTTGCTTTGATTTGCAATCGAAATTGATGGTTAGCTGGGTGAACATTCCTCGCAATTTCGTCTGCCTTAATCAGAAAGTCATTTGCCTCTGAAATGTTTTTGCTCCGAAACGCAATTTCAGCAAGCATCATGTAGGGCGTGACCAACTCAGCGAACTCTTCCTTTGTTTTGGGGTCTTTAGATTCGATAAATTCCGCTATGACTAAAGTGGCTTCCTTGAAGCGTCCAAGCTCAAGGAGCGCGGTGGCTTCTTCTCTGGGAAGTTGAAACAAACGTGCTTTCTCAACCAAGATCTCGAATTGTTCTGTTTTCAACAAACCGTCCAGGTAAATCTCGATTGAATTGCGATAATAATCATTGTTAACACTAGAGTATTCTTTGAGAAGTTCCAGGTGCTCGCTACAAGCCTCTAGCAATTCTTGATATTTTCCGGCACCACTCAAGCACCGGAGCAATACGGACCTCGCCTCAGATGTTTGAGGATGACCTACTCCAAGACTCTCAATGCTGGTGGCAAGTGTTTTACGAATTTGAGCTATTGGTTTTTCATCGGGAACGGTTCCAAAATGGCTGAGAACATTGAGAATTCTTGCGTACGTGATTTGAAATTGAATCACCGTAGGATGGGTTTCACCGAGAGAATCCGAAAGGGCACGAATTCTAGATTCAAGTAAATCCAGATCAACGGGACGACCAGACCGACTGAACGCAACTTGCAACCAATACTCAAACTCTAGGTCTACCGTTTGCGGACTATCTTGGTCTAACTTTTCTTTGGCTAACTTTTGAGCTCTATCAAGCCAATCAATGCCACATGCTTTCTCCTGGACATTAAATGCGTTTTTCGCGGCCAACTTCATGAGTTGTATCTGATAGTGAACGCCTTTTTTTGAAGAATCCGCTCGTTCTACCAAGTCCTTAAACTTGGACTCATTCTCTTCAAATGTCCGATCATTAATGAACGCGCGCAACCAAACCATTTCACTTCGGAGGCAAAGATGATGCTGCGGGGGATAAGCTTCCGAAACAATTAGCAGGTTTTGGGCGGTCACCTGCTTTGCTCGTGGCAAGTCATCTTGTCTGACAAGACAATTGGACAATTTAATACGACAATCGACGAGTCGTTCATCATCGTCTTTCGCAATCGGTGACAGGAGTTCGATAATCCTATTAAGTTGCTCAATACACTCATCATCCATGAAAGCGCTGTTCAGCGCATCAACGTACCTTAATCGCCAAAGGTATTCGCGTTCAGCCAACTCTTTTGGTGGCAAATCAGCTGGAAAGGCTGCCGCCGTGATTTCCATCTGCTTACCAAATTCACCCAAGATCTTCTTCTTGAGTTCCGTATTTTCAATGGAATCATTGTAGTAACTGAGAACGTCAAAACTACTGGCGAACACTTCAGTCAGTTGTTCGCTGCCTTTCAATCTTCTTTCTGCAAGTTGTTGGGCGCGATTAGCTTTGACGGCATAGGACAATGATATGCATGTGGCGACAATCAAAGTTGTTGTAATGGCGGCAATTGAACAAGCTAAAAGCCGATTCCTGCCCACAATCTTTTTGAAATGGTACAGTTTGCTTGGTGGGCGTGCGGTGACCGATTCTCCATCAATAAATCGCTTGATATCGCTGGCAAACTCACCAATGTTTTCATAACGCCGGGACACATCTTTCTCGATTGCTTTCATGACCACCCAATCGAGATCATCCTTCAGACTGCTCACCCAGTTTGAATAACTCGAGTCGGATGAATTCTCAAGCCAACCTTTGGATTCATCTCGTTGTTCGCCAAGACGCCTCGATGGGGCAATTGGCAACTGATTGCGAATCGCATCAAACACTTTTGCAGGCGGAGATTCACGCAGGAATTGTTTTGAGATTGGAGTCGAATTTGCCAACAACTGATAAAGGATGATCCCCAATGAAAACACGTCTGTCCGAGTATCAACCTCGACTTTGTCACCGTCGACATACACCTGAGCTTGCTCTGGGCTCATCCAGGCTGGTGATCCAATCACAGCGTTGGCGTAGGTCAGTGACTCGTTGACAACAAGTCTTGCAGTGTCTTTGGCTAAACCAAAGTCAATTACTTTGGCCACTGGAACCTCGTTCTCCTCCATCACAAGTACGTTTCCAGGTTTGAGATCACGATGAATCAGTCCTCTGCGATGAGCGTACTGTACTCCATCACAGACTTGCAAAAACAGTTGTAGCCTTTCTAGTAAGTCGAGTTTTCGTCGATTACAAAAATCGGTAATCGTTTCACCGGGGATGTACTCCATGATGAAATACGGGCGACCTTTTGGGGTTTCCCCGGCCTCATGTACCGTGGCGATGTTTCGATGAGACATCGAAGCCAAAGCCTGCTGCTCGAAATCGAATCGTTTCCTCGTACCTGGTGAAACCAAGTCATTTCTGATCAATTTGATTGCAACCTTACGGCGAATCGGTTTATTCTGCTCGGCAAGCCAAACCGTCCCCATTCCTCCAACACCCAGAGATGACTTAATATCGAACCGATCCCCCAATTCATCGGTCAACCATCCTTTGGTGTTCTTTGAACACGAACCTGAGTTACTTCCTTGCTCACGATCATTTTGGACCGAGTTGGCATCAAAGGCCATCTTGCCAATATCGTTTCCGCAACTCAGAATCCTCTGCATTTCAGTGCAGATGGATGCACTCAAATTGTGCTGTTCAGCGAAAATACTAAAGCCACTGCCAATGTTGCTTTCGCGCCAGGCATCCCATTCCAGCAGTGCTGCGTCCAGATCTTCGTTATTTATTGAATCCTCGTTGTTCATTGTGTTTGCCCTTTTGAGTGTGTCGCCAAAATCACGCGAAAACCTTTTCTAATGCCCAAACTGATCCAACTGTCGTCTTAAAGTTGCGATCCCTCGACGGTAATGACTTGCAGCGGTGCTTGGGTTTATTTCCATTCGATTGGCAATCTCATAGAACTTAAGTCCGTCGAAGTGCCGCAAGATGATGGCTTGTTGATTGGCTGGATTGAGTTCAGCAAGACAAGCGTACAAGCGGGATTCAAGTTCGCCGCTAATCACGATCTTGCATGGACTTTCGGCCAGATTGTCAAAATCAAACCATGCTGACGAACCTGCCGACGCCGATTTGTGTTTGGGTGATTTGCACCAATCCAAAAAAGTGTTGTGGATGATCTTGAACAACCAAGCAGCAAATTGCGCTGTCGTCGCGCCGTTGAATTTATCGATCTGATTCCAAGCTTTTAAGAGTGACTCTTGCACAAGATCATCCGCGTTTAGTGCGGATGATACTTTTGAATTTGCAATAAATTTGCGGGCGCGATGGGCGAGACCAATTCGAAATTTATCGCAAACACTGTTCCATGCTTCTTCATCTCCCACTTTTAATTGAGGCATTAAATAAGTAATGGATGAAAAATAATGTTCGTTCGCCATGTGCACCGCTCACGGAAAAAATCATTGATTAATGTTTGCCCACCCTCCATTTGACTAGACTAGCCCCGAACATGAAAGCAATTTGTTGGTCCATCGCGGAAGTTTGTGGGTTGTGTAGAATTCTCCGAGAAGGAGAACCAATTTGCAAGACATCGAACTTTACCAGCAACTGCTTGGGCTTGAATCGGCCTGGGAAGTATCACACGTTGACTTGGACATGAAACATGGTGAAGTGGTCGTCAATGTTTGCCATCCTAAAGGAACGAAATTCTGTTGCCCGGAATGCAACAAGCAGCTTAGTTGCTACGACCATTCACCGGGGCGTCGTTGGCGTCATCTGGACAGCTGCCAATTCAAGACCATGGTGGAAGCCTCGATTCCTCGGGTCGACTGTCCTGAGCACGGGGTAAAACAGGTGTCAGTTCCGTGGTCGAGTCTCAACAGTCGCTTCACGCTGATGTTTGAGGTCCTTCGCGATCCGCTTGCTCAAGGCGACCCAAACGGTTGAAGGTGCGCGAAAGATTCTCCGCATTGGCTGGGGTGCAACATGGAGCATTCTGGAGCGGGCCGTTGAGCGTGGTCAAGCGCGAAAGCAATCCGGCCCGCTGCCTCACATTGGTATCGACGAGAAGTCATTCAAGAAAGGTCAGAACGACATCACGTTGATCTACGATCTGGACAACAGCACCGTCGAAGCCATCTCCGAGGGCCACAATGAAGAGGCAGCCAACGACTGTTTCTCCCAGCTTTTGCCGGGCCAAATCGCGACCGTCGAGGCCATCGCGATGGACATGAGCGCTGCATTTGTGAGATCGGCGAAGTCCAATATTCCTCTGGCCGAAGAAAAGATTGTTCACGATCGATTCCATGTCATGAAGCTTGCCAATGAAGCAGTGGACAAGGTTCGCAAGGAAGAAAACAAGCGGCTTCGGGCAGTTGGCGACGAGACTCTCAAGGCAACCCGTTACCTGTTTCTCAAGAATTACGACAACCTGACGAAGTCAAAGCGGAAGAAACTTGATTCTCTGTTCTCATCGAAGTTGGAAACTGGCAAGGCATGGACCTACAAAGAGATGCTTCGGGATCTTTGGGATCTTTGGGATCTTTGGCACCAGCGGTCAGCCAGTGACGCCAAAGAGTTTTTCAAATGGTGGTATCGCAAAGTGATCCACACCAAGCTCGACCCGTTGAAGAAGGTAGCCAGAACGATCCGGGATCGAATCGACAACGTTGTCAGCTACTGTACTTTTGGTGGAATCTCAAACGGAGTTGCCGAAGGAATCAACAGCAAGATTCAGTCGATTAAGCGAAGAGTCGGAGGGTACCGAAACAGACAAAACTACAAAACGGCGATCTTCTTTTACTGTGGCGGACTCAAACTCGACCCATAAAGACCCGCGATGGACCAATTTTTTGTCGATGGCTGAGTGATGAATTTCTGGGAACAATTCCTTTCAAAATTTAAAAATCTGCACAAATTGACCATTGAACTCGTCTCAGTGCAGGTGTAACGCTGAGCTGCACAAACAAGAACAAGAAAACTCCAATAGAGGTACACAAAAAATTTAAATTCAGGCGCTTCCAGAAAAAAATTTCCATCTTCGCACAAATTTCAATGTTGTGCCGTCTTTGTTGTAACACTGATTCCTAATAATTTATGGAGACTGATTTATGTTGAAGTTGATAAAATTCGCTTTTCTATCTGTAGTCCTGCTTTGTCTTTGCAGTTCGACGTTGAACGCTCAAATCGCAATAGATGATGATGGGACCTCAGTAGCTGGCGGGACTTGGACAGCCGATGTGTTGGCTGGAGGCCGAGCTACCGCAGTGGCAAGAGGCACAGACCGGGCTGGCGTGGACAACGATGGATTTCGATCACAACGCGTCTCGAATTTGAACTCGCTGTTATTACGGGCTGAATTGGACAACTTTACTCGTCAACCTCAGACGAAGGCTTTGGTGGGCGGGTCGTCGACATCGCCTACAGCAAGTAGGAGGCAAGTGTTGTCTGCGATTTCGATTATTGACCGTAGCCTCACTAGCTTCCCAGACGAAAACGCCTTTCTCAGATCACGAGCATTGGGACAATCTGACGGTACCTGGCGTTATCGCGGAACAACGCCCAACGTGACAGAGTTTTTCGATTTTTCTATCCGACTTCGGGTGGATCTCGGAACTGAGCCAGACCTCACGCCAATTGGAGAATTCTTACTCGATAATGATTTCGAAATCGCCGATGATGAACGAGCGGATGTCTTTGGTGCGGTAACGATGGATATTCCGGGGGTGGGTTTTGTTCTTGCGGTATCGCCTGGTAGCCGTATGACTATGTTTTTTGCCCCTCCAGGAGTTGTGATTGATCCAGTTATTGACCCCTCAACAGGCTTGCCAGATCCATTCTCGGGCGTCATCAGAAACGTACCCATCCGGTCGGGTGACGAAGTCGAGGTTACCATGGATTCCTCTTCAGATTTGTTACTCAGACGTGTTGTTTCTGATAACGAATTATTTCCTGAAAACGAATTGTTTCGGCTCAGGTCCACCGTGGTTGGCACCTTCTCAATTCTTAACTCCAGACGTGAAGGGCCTTTTCGACGTTAGTTACTTCTGTGTGTTTGGTTTTGCGAAAAATAAACACTCGACAAACGATGTCCAAGCGTCTGACGAAAGCATTTCGTCGGTGCGCGAAACACATCCGATCTCAAGGGTCGCGAAGCCCAGAAAAATTAAGGTTTCGCGACTTATTTTTGGATGAAATCCTGCTCGTCCATCTTGAAAATGGAATTTCATGACATCACTTCCGTCTTTTTAAGAGAGCGAAAAAGGGGGCAGGACTGAATGGCACTGCCGCTTGCTGCGTAGGGAGGGAGTTAGGTCATGCGGGGGTGTCCAATTCTGCTTTGGCGATACGCCTTGGTTTGTTCAAGAGAGCGAGGATTTTTGGTCTTCGTTTGTTGGCTCGTGGTTCGATTCGATTAGGACGATCACCAACGGATTCACTACAGGTCAGTCATTTCCAATCCCAGCTGAACCATCTCATCGGTTAGCACCACGGCTGCCAACACCCAGGTTCCTACTAATAGCTGCATCGTCGTTGTGAAACTGAGCGTTCTTGGCATCCGAAGAAGAAAAGGG
>CAZJBW010000135.1:0-9838 GCA_964543985.1 uncultured Pirellulaceae bacterium
ACAGGAATCGAAACAATTCCTGGGAATCCGCGCCCCGCAAACCGCACTGAATGCGCCGTATGTGTTCGAACACGATGGTGAAACGGCGTTGCTTGGCCTCTACTACCGCGACGGGAAAAGAGATGTTTCTGCGTTAAAGCTTGACGGTCACAAGTGGATCCCCATCGGACAAAACGGAGACGCAATAACTGGCGTTGGTGGGAACTTCATTACCGATTTTGCTGTCGATCGAGATGGCGTTCCCTGGTTGCTGACTCGCTATACGCGTCCATCGAATCAGGCTCGAGCGAATAGATTTTTTCTTTACACATTGAAAAATGATCGATGGGTTGTGTTTGGACCGGAGACTGGCATAGAAATAAAGTATAGTGGCAGTGCAAACTTGTTTTTCCAAAATGACCGTCTCGTTCTAAATTTCTGTTCATGGAACCGACAAACACAGCGTGACCAACATCGATTGTTTGTGATGTCCCAAGACCGATGGGCCGAACATCCAAGCGAGGCTCTTTTACCGTCAGGTTCCGTCGTTTATGCAGACAAGGCTGGTTCTTTTATCGTGAAGCAGCAGCGCTCAATGGTCACCATTCACATTTTCCCGGAATCCGAATCATCCGGGGCACTGTTGCACGATCCAATATTTACAGTCCTTGGAACAGATAATCCGATCGTCACGTGGGAAGAGTTCCATACGCAGTGACCAAATGACCGGTCAATTTAATCGGACTTTTTCCCATTCCAACTGAAAAAAACGTCGCAAGATCTTTGAATTTCGCGACGCTCGTTTTTTATATCAATCAAGGAGTCTCAAAGTTTGCGTGTCCCCCTTCTTCTCAACGATTTCAATTCAAGTTTTCAGAATGCAACCCTGGGACAGTTGTTGAGGTTTACGGTAGATGGAGGGGATTCCATGCGGCTCCAGAGTTTGCGTCCGTCTCCCCGACGTCACTCATATTTGATCGCCTCCGACAAGAATTCACTTAGTAGAATTGATTTGCAATCTGGCTTGGTGAACTTGTGATCGGGCAAATCTGCAAACTCCCCTTCAAGAGTTAGTTGTTTCACCATAATGACACGCAGTTTTTCTTCGCGTTGCAGAACCGCGAAGTGACGCAATTGATCGAACAAATTTTCTTCGTCCCCCTCACCTGCAAAATCGATAGCAATATCGTCATGCCATCTGCCCAAGTATTGAATTTCATCAATATCATTAATCAAGAATGCCTTGAAGGCCAAATAGTCTGAATGTGCTTCACTAGCCAACAGAATGGGTTTGTTTTCGAATTCAACAATTTCAAATTGTGTAACGTTGATACAATCAGCTATATCCCTTGTAACACCAGTCTGATTGAGCACTCGCAATCCGCCGTACTCCGGCTCTCTGTAAATGATCAAGTTTTTCAAGTGGATGTGTTTAATCATGTCTTCAAAAAATGAGGAAACGACCAAGTCACGATATTCTTCTGGGCCAGACATTCGATTACTGGCAAGTATCTTTGCAACTTGTGTTTTGAGGTTGTCATCAATTTCGAAAGTCGTAATTTCGTTACGAATCGAGTGCAATGAGAATTTACTTTCCAAATCAAAAATACCCATGATTTTTTCCGAAGTGGAGGGGATCGTCACAAACATACTTGTCGTGGGCTTACCCAATGATTCCAAGGCATGATTGATAGCAACAGGCTCCATTGTTTTCCAGGACGGCAACCCATTCTCCGGATAGACGAACACGTGCCCAGGCAACGAAAACGCAACCGTAATATTCTTGTACTCCTTTGGAACAATCCGGTCCATCGGATCCATCGATCGTCCATGGAAATTGCTTCGATTTCTTTCAAGAGAAAATAACTGATTCCCATTAGCCAGGTTTAACGAAGTACCATTTTGACATCCAACTTTATATACACGTGAAACATCAAAACCTGCACCGAACAATCGCGTTTCAATCGCTCCTTCGCGATCACAGCCAATAACCCAATTATGTTCCCGATTCGTCCAACTGCTTGGAAAACCTGTTCCAACAGCCAAACCTCTCGAACGGACTCTAACACACAAATAATCTTCGCCTTCATAGTCAACTACCCCTGTACGCCAGTTCTTTTTTAGACTGTGGCTTACGAAGTCGATTTTGCACAGACTTAACAAGGGTACATCAAATGACTTCTCTAGCTCCTGAGAAATAGGGTAAGACATACACATCACAAGCAAAATTGAATTGAAATTTAGCATGTTACCAACGCGCTCCAATACTGTTTGATTTTTCCAAAACCAAGTCCTTGACTTGAGTTAGTTGAGGATACCAGATGTGTGGGTCACCGCCTCCAATTGTAACTTCAACATCGCGACCGCCTCCAATAAAGTTTTGATGACCTATGTCGTGCCTACTAGTGATGTTTGTTACCTGCCCAACAACAGGACTAGGTGGGACTGGTGCGTCAGGCAAGCCAGCCAGAGTTTGAGCTTTAAGGCTTTCACGACAACTAAGTGAGCGACAACTAAGTGCCACCCAATAGCGATTTTGCTAACGGAACCTACAATTCAATGCCTGAGACTCCAACAGTCGAACCGGACGTCAAACCAAAGCCGGCGCCGCAAGCTCCCCCAACCCAGTTCCAACTCCGTCGCCATTCGTTGTTCGGGCGAAGTCGCTCTAAGCCTGCAAGCAGAGGTCAGAAACGCGAATTTTTACCGCGAAGCATCGCAAGTTTTCGTGGTGCTGTTGCCGATTCAAAATGTTGGTGTCATGATCAGATATGAACGAATTTTCGAAAATGTGGCAACCATTCGCTGTGTTAATATGGATGAATTCATGCCACCAAAGTCAAAAATGAATGCCACCATCTGAACCTTGAAGATGGATCTAGCATGGGTAACGATTCGGGTAAAATCCTGAAAGGGCAAGTTTCTTTGCCGGGCACGGATCGCCTTGGCTGGTTCGCCTTGTTGTGGGTATGGGCCGAAACCATTCAACCGCTGAACACCAACGTCACATTCGAATCCGTGTTTGGGTGGCTTTTGCCCATTTTTGCTGTGGCATTGATTTGGCGCCCCATGTCGACAACATTGCTTGCTGGCTTCTTGGTCAGTTCAATTGGGCGATCCTGGTACCAAATGCCTTTCTTGCCTAACCACATTTTATTTATGTGGTTGATCAACTGGGCGCTCTTAATCGCACTGATCCAGCAATGGTTCGCCAGCCGGATGTTATCGATCGATCGCGAACGTGTGTTTGAGAATTTCGCTGGGGTAGCCCGATTTCTCGTTGTCGCAATGTATTTGTTTGCCGCATTGGCAAAACTAAATTTCGACTTCTTCGATCCGCAGGTCAGTAGCGCGGTTGCACTTCTTCACGGTATCACCCATGCCATTGAATGGACGCCCGGAATTCATCTTGATCACATTACTATTTACGGCGTTTTGTTCTTCGAGATTACCATTCCGGTATTGTTGATTTTTCGCAAGACGATTCGCTCGGGAGTCATCTTGGCAATTCTTTTCCATGTTGCCGTCGCCGTTCAACCGGATTGGGCAACTGCGATTTTGACTTTTTCGTTGTGCATGTTCCCTCTGTTGATGCTGTTCTTGCCAAACACGGACCTTCGGAATGCAATATTACTTGTTGAATCGGCGTGGCATCGCTGGCGTCCAAAGTATGTGAAAAACCTGCGAGTCGAATCGGTATTCCGCCATTGGGTTACCGCGGTCTATTTGCTAACGATCGTCTGCGTTCTACTGACAACCTTTCCACGCAACACCAACCATTCGTTCAATAAAGTGATTCTGATGCACACCATCGCATTCGTGCCTCACTTTGTTTCCATCTTGTACTTTGCGACGGTAATGATCGTGACCATTTTTCGGACACGGTCTTCCGTTGGAATGGAACCAAAACTCAAAAGCCGCTCAGGATTCAATGCGTGCTGGATCGTAGCAATTGTCATTTGTGTCAACGGTTTATGTCCTTATATCGGATTGAAGACAACGACTGCCTTCACCATGTTCAGCAACTTGCGAACCGAGGCCAATCTGGACAACCACCTGCTTATTCCCGATTTCGACGTCTTTCCATTTCAAAACCAAATGATAGAAGTGATCGAGTCGAATGATCCGTTGTTGGAACCTTATGTCGAATCGGGAGACTGGTTAACATTGTTCGAGATGAGACGCATTTGCAGTCGCCGTTACAACCGACCGCCGTTTCGTACTTACCGGTTAGATTACGATGTAAAGAACTTGATGTTTTCGGTACTGAAAAAACCCAGCGGAATCGCCGTCGTGCGTTATCGACTGAACGGAACTGAATTCCTGGCAACCAAAGGCGGGGCGGACCAGCACGATCTATTCCAGCCGATTCCGTGGTATCTGAAAAAGTTCCTGGCGTTTCGCCCAGTATGCAACCCGCATGGTCCGGCGCTCTGGGATCATTGATGATCAGCATGCAAAGCGTGATCTTGAAAATTCATGTCACGAATTTTACGAAGATTAAAGAAGCTTGGTCCAGCGTTTATTTAATGGTTAGCTCGACAATCGACAAATCGTCTGCGAACGGTCGCTGGCCATTGAATTCTCGGGCGCAATTTGTGATGGCTGAAAGATCGCATTCCCCAGTTCGGCAGCGGTCGACGTAGGCTTGTTGCAAGCGTTGACGTCCGAATTGCTCATCATCGTTGTTGATCTCTTCGATAATGCCATCGCTATACAGAATTAATCGCGATTCTGGTGGCAAGGTTACCTGCAAGTCTGTGTAGGGAGCGTCCTGGGAGACACCGATCATCAGGCTGCTTTGCGAAAGTGCATTTGGTTCTTGCCCGCAACTGAATAACACAGGGGCCGGATGCCCTGCATTTGCATAGTGCATCACACGATCATCCAGATCGATCACTCCGCACCACATCGTAAAGAAGCGGTCCTGGTTCAGTGACATCTCAAAGTGGTTATTCAGGTGGCTAAGAATGCTGGCGGGACTGACGATGCCCTGAACTTTGGACATAAATTGTCGCAGTGTATTTTGAGCTGACACTGCCAACAGCGAAGCCCCGATCCCATGCCCGGCAACGTCCAACAGGTAGATCATAAACTGTCGATCGCCGATTTTTTCGAATCCAAACATGTCGCCACCCAATTGGCTACAAGCTAGGAATTCCCAGTCTAGTTTGAATTGTTCGTCCTCGAATCTGGGTGGCAATTTTTGGTGAATAAAATCTGCCGCTTCATCAACCTCGGCCTGCAAAGTCTTCGTCGCCTTTTCCAACTGCGACTGTAATTCCAAAAGGCGATTTTGTGATTCAATGACATCGTGCAGATTCAATTCTCGTTGAGCCAGAGCGGCGAAATCGATCAGCAATTGGGTTTCCGATTCTGACAGTTGGCGAGGTGATGAGTCGGCAATACAGAATGTTCCAATGTTCAATCCGTTTGGACCCTGCAGTGGGTAGCCTGCATAAAACCTGACGAACGGTTCCCCCATGACCAGCGGGTTGTCCTTAAAACGCTCGTCTAGCAATGTATCCGGTACGACCATCAGTTGGTTCTGAGCAATCGTGTGCCCGCAAAACGATTCATCTCGGCCTGTTTCGTCGGCGGTGATACCACATTTAGATTTGAACCATTGTCGATTCTTATCAATCAACGCAAGGTAGGCGATTTCGGTATCGAGCACGCGTTTAGCCAAGTTGACCACGTGATCGAACCGTTGCTCGCAAAGCGTGTCCAAAAGGTTCAACGAGAACAGGTCGTTCAGGCGTTCGAGTTCGTTTTGCAATGCTGGTGCTTTAAGCATTCGGCCACATGTTTGGTAGACTTAAGTCGCTGGTTCTTGCAACATCCTACCAAAGCTACGAATTGGTGTGTTTGCCTCAAGAGCAATTTGAAATGAGTGGACGCCGATGGAACCAGGTTCCATTGGGCATTCCGCAAAGTTGCCCGCTTCGCCATCACCAAACTGGCGATGCTAAACTTGTAAGGAATTGCTTATGCAAAAGTATAGCAGATCTTAAGCGATTTCCGACGATTGGTTTCAGTCTAGTCCTAGTCTAGGCTAGGTGAGTCGGCAGCATCCTGGTTTGAAGATTCCTCTTCTTCGCCTTCTTGGTCTTCGCTCTTCGGTTTTACCTCATCAGGCACATCAAACCAGATTCCTGGAGTATTCTTGGCAACGCCCGAGTAGCCACCGGTCATTGACCAAGCCAATGTTGCCCAACCGTTTTGGAACGAACACTCGACCAACTCGACTTGACGCAGCTGTTGAACGAGTTCTGCGTTTTCGGTTTCGAGTTCGTCCAAAGGTAACAAGTTGGCGGGCAGTTCGATGGCGTTTGCTTCAGGGTCGTCAGCAATCGCAGCTTCTAGATTGTCTTGTAGGAACTGACGAAAGCCGATCGATTCAACGCTTAAGGTTTCGCCTTCCAAAGGATCGAATGTAAATTCGACCTGTGGATTTGAGGCCCGGACCAGCCACAGTTTTCCATCTTTATTCATTATGCGGAACCGAATATGGATCTTGATCGGGTCGGTGAATCGATTGCGTGCTTGGCGGAATTCGCGACCGTAAACGGTGACGCCCAGTTCATTGCCTTCGAACTCAATTTGGATGGGGCGTCCGTCTTCGAAGCGAATGGCGAACGGTTTTGGGTCTTCCTGTTCGGGGATCGTAAACTCGCCTCGGGACAACGCCGAGACGATGTTGGGAAACTGCCAACTTTCGATCAGGCGGTCTTGCACGATGGGAGCGATGAAGTTTGAGATCATTGTTTCGTGCAATTGGACGCGGACGTCTGCATAGACGAATGAGTTGGGTGGGTCGACCGGCGCGGCGAAACGGTTTTCACCTTCCAGCGTTGCCCCAATGTTCAGTTCGGAATTTGTTGACGAGATAAACAGACGCGGCAAATCGAATGGAGCGATCAAGTCGTATGGCTCTTCCGCGATGCCATCTTCGTCTTGTGCCAAGACTTCGGATACGATAATTCGAAGCTCGGACAAAATACCGTCTAGCTCAACCTTGCGGCCACGCAATTCACGCAGTTGCCCAAGGCCTTCGCCCAACTGTTCGTCGGTCTGTTGCGTGAACTGGTCCAGTAACTGATCGCGGGCTAATTCAGATCCGACCTCTTCGGCGCGCATTTGACGTTCTGAGAATCGCCTTGAGGCAATTCTGGTAATCAGCGGGATACGATTTGTCCCTAAGAACTCACTAGACAACTTGGCGTAAGCCTGAGGTTCCGAAACGGTGACGTTTCCAATGTTAGCGCGGATGTCACGATTCAAATGAAAGTTGCCAGTTGATCGAGTGTATGCGGTGACGGGCCCTTCTTTGGTGTATGTGGACGATTCCAGCATGCCTGCCAAATTGATACGCACAACGGCACTGTATGGGGAATCGATGAAGTCCAAACTGACACTTCCTGTGGTGTAGTTGATGCCAACAGCACGACTTCCGACGATGACTTGATCGACATGGTCGACTTGCGAAACCGGTTGGCCAGCAACGCGATTGATCAACGATTCTTGGACCGAGACTTTCAAGTTGGGGCGACTGAAACGGCGACGCACCGCCGCTTGTAATCCATCGTCCTGACCTCGACTGGCCAGCAAGTCCATCCAGCGGCCCAATTCTGCCTGATATAAACGGCTGGTTGGATCTGCCATCACGCCGCCTTTTACGAAAACCTGTTTGCGGACTTGCAGGTTCTCTTCTAAGGCTGGACGATTTCGTGATTGGAAAAGCAAATAACCAATAACCTTTTCTTCCATCTTGGTGATGGCTCGTTCCGCGTTAGCGAAAGGCAGGTTCAAATATTCGGCGTTTACAAAACCGAATTCTTGTCGACCTAACACCAAGCGTTGCCGCAGTCGGTTCAGGTCCTGATTCAATTTGCGTTGGTTGGCGGCCTGTAATTCCTCAAGTCGTTCTTCGTACTGTTCGTCCGACTCGTCTTCCTGGCGTGCTTTCTGTTCGTCTGAAATTCCTTCCAGTTCGAACACGGCTTCATCCAAGGCTTTGATCAAACTGGCGGTGCCAATTCGTTTATTCAAAATGTGTCGGCCATACAGCGAAAGTTCTTCGGTGTGGAATGCATCCATGTCTTGGATGGCATCCAGAGTCTGTTGGCGATAGGTTTCCAAAGTGGCGGGCGCGATTTCAACCAGTTCGACGTCAAGGTTGTTGATGGCACTGATTGGATCAATGGAAAACGAACGATTCAGTTCTTGCAAATGGTTGGTCAGAGCAGCGGCCACCATTTTCATTTCGTTCGTTTTAGATTGGTGAACCGAGAACGAGTTTGCAATTTGTTGAAGTACCTGAATGTTGCCTGAATAGCCTTTGCCTGATTCCGTTTCTAGTTGACGGATGCCTAACTGGTCACGAATCTGATCCGCCTGATTTGATTCACCCAATTCAGCCTGCAAACGTTGTACGGCTAGGTAGAGCTGATCGGCGGTTGTCTGAGCATTCGCGGTAAACGGACCAGCCAATAACGCGAAACCAATTGCGAAAACAATGGCGTACATATTTTGGGGCAAAGAGCGAAATAGCATGTTGTTGATCTATCCAGGTTGCGAGCGCACTTTTCTTGTGATTTCAAATTCTAAGTCTACGCCGCATATTGTCGTTGGGCCGAGTACAAATCCCAGCGAATTCTAGGACGGTTGACGTGCTTTTTAAGGAAAAAACGAGTCTTGCTAATGGAAAATGGACGATCACGACATTTCTTCACCGCCCGATAACCCATGGACGAAGTCTTGACGTTTTTTTAGCATGAAGATGTGTGGCTGACCGTCTTTCGAAGTGACGGATTCCTGGCCCTACAAAGCTCGAAATATCCAAGATATATAAAGTAAAACGACCGAATTCAGGACAATCTCGATGACAGAAAACCCGCTAGAAGATCGTGGCCGCGCAATGGAAGACCTGTTTTTTCATGACCTCGATCAGCAGTTGGTAGACAAAATGAAGGCCGAGATGGCAGCCGACGAAGATCGGAAGTCGTTGATGGCCGCCACCGGGATTGAAGATGCTGCTGTGATCGAGAGCCTAATGAGTCACAACGTTTCGCCAGAGACTTTGGCTGGAGTTGGTCTGATTCCGCTGATCGCGGTTGCTTGGGCCGACGGCAAAATGGAAGACAACGAACGTCAGGCTATATTAAAAGCCGCATCGGAAACCGGTATTGATGAAAAACACCCCTGTTTTGGGTTGGTTTCAAGTTGGCTGAACAAGAAACCTGCTTCCACGCTTTTCGACTCCTGGAAGGAGTATATTGGTGCGTTGAAGGGGACGTTAGACGACGCTGCGGTCAGCCAGATTAAACGTAGCGTGGTTGATCGAGCGAAACGAGTCGCCGATTCGGCCGGAGGGTTCCTGGGTATTGGATCGACGTCGGCAGCGGAACAGAGCGTTCTGCAAGAGATGGAAAGTGTCTTCGGCTAAGACGTTCAGCGTCTTCGGCAATGACGTTCGGCCAATTTTTTGAAAAGCAAACTGGCTCCGCAACCATAAGAACTTGTGTCTCAAAGATGCGATTGATTGCGGAGCAAGTCGCTTGCTTTCAATGTGTTGGAATTGACCCTTCGGCGATGCCACTTGTTGCAACGGTTACTCCGCCGCCGTATGAGAAAAACTGGTGTTCTCTTGCCGTATCCGTATTAGTCCGCAGTGGCTGGGAAACGTCCGCAGGGTTTTCGATAAAAAGTTGCGAAATAATTAGCTGGCCTTTCGGCCGGTGTGCAGTTTCCGGCCAACGTCTCCCAATTTATCGATCAGTGCCTGTTCGATATTCATGTGAATAGGCCGGGTTGGCGCTTTCGGTCGGCGTGGTTTGGCCATTTTGGCCGTTTCGCG
>CAZJBW010000136.1:0-9580 GCA_964543985.1 uncultured Pirellulaceae bacterium
TCTCTACTCCCATCTCAGATTTCGTTAAGAAGCTGAATAAGATTCTGTTCGTGTCCTTGTTATCATACCAAACATTGATGCCAAAATGGTGAATGCATGTACGAAACCATTGACAACTCGGCGAACAGCAACGAACGTTCCAGGAACGTCATCTCGGCGATTGGTCCGGTGATCCAAGACAGCAACTGGAATTCTGCGGTCCTCGGCAATGCACTCGCAATGGATTGAAATGACTGGCCCAACACCAGGTAAGGCGAGCCACGATGATTGCGCCAAGTTTTTTATTTGCCAATGATCTCGATTGCTCTATCCAGAACCGGATCTTCGCGGCCAATAAAGTAACCCGCCGTTGGTTGTACGACTTCGTCTGGTTGCACTCCATTCGAATCGTACAACTGGCCGTCAGGCTGGAATGAAGCCATCGATGCAATTACCACCCGGATCCCGGAATCCGGGATTTTGAAAGTAGCAGAGCGAGCACTTCCGCCGCCACTGGCTGTGCCAAGCAGAGTCACATTTCGCCAACCCTTCAAGCCAGCCAGAAAAATGTCGGTCGCACTAAAGCAACCAGAATCCATCAGAATTACGACGGGCTTGTCGTAGTAGTAGACATCTTTGTCATCCGAACGATTCAGCACCATGTAATGCCAGTCGCTGAATTGTTCGTCCGGTGGATTCCACTCGGGCTTGAATTCCTTCTGAAAAGTTGCAATCGCCTGTTTCTCGCTTTGCGACCAGCGACTGGAATTTTCCGGATACATAAATCTCGCATCTAAATGATTGGTGCCAAAGTCAGGATGTAACCGATACCTGGCGACGTTGGCAACTCGAGGCAGGTCGTCCGAGGACATCAAGTAGGAAGCCAGTTGACGCAATGCATCACGGGTCCCGCCACTGTTTCCTCGCACGTCGACCACCAAGCCTTTTGTTTCCTTGAACTGCGTCATTGACCTGGCGATTTCTGACGATCGTTCCGGGTCCATACCCGGAATCCTCAAATAGCCGACGCCACTGTCCAGCGTTTTGGAATCCTGACGAGGCCAATCGCCGTAGATTGGCTTCTGTGGAATGGTCGGCAGCGTCTTCACGATTGATTCGCCCGATTCGGAAGAGAGCGTAACGGTTAGCCTGGCACCCGCTTCGATGCCTCGTTCATTCCGCCAGTAGTCGATGTGTCTGAGCAACCTTTGCGAGCGATCGCGTACCAGTTGGGGCGAGCCTTTGGCCACCAATTCGGAGGCCTGTTGGCTCCAATCATCGATCGAAACTCCGTCAATCGAATCGATGAACGGGTAGTCGGCGTCGACAAATGCCTGTCGGTTCGGGTTTACTGCGACGTAACGATCGCCAGCAGTTTCAATCAGGAACGGCAAGCAACGTCCGTTAAGTCTCCAACCTCGCACGCTGGCATGCCCATCGATTCCCTGGGCGATAACTTTTTGAAGTTCCAGCAATCCCTGAATTGAATCTTCGTCCGCCGGCTGTTCGGTCAGTTGCCGAACCTGGTCATCGATTTCGGTTTTCGTTGGTGGGTAGTAGGCCCAGCGGAGTTTTAACTGCTCATGAAACGAATTCACCATGTCGTGCGACACTTGGCCCACATTTCTGTTTTTTAAAACTGAAAACCGATTCGCCTCGGTCATCGGAGCCTCTGCGACCGCGACTTCCTCACCCGATTCAGTGTCCAGCAATTTCAAAGCCACTGTGTCACCTGGCTCGTAGTCCATTCCTGCCAGGACTTCTACCAAATCTTCGGCAACTCGTTTTTGCCAACCATTAGCCCCGAATTTTTCTTTTGCGTGGGCAACGATGTCCTTGACATCCAGATCGTCCAAGCCGAGCCATTGCCAGGACTTGTCGTTATATTGGACGATCACCTTTTCAGTATCGAACTCAACTTTTGTAAAGGGAGACAGTTTCTCGAACTTGTTCGCCTGTTCGTTCAACATTTGTAGCGTGCGAATGACCTCCTGATTTCGATCCGCCCAAATTTTCTGGCGATTGCTGTACGTCATTGGAACGTCAGTCAGCAACGATTCCTCAGCCGAATCGACGTTTAGGAGTTTGAGGTTGGCGGTGTCGCCGGCCTGATGGTTCATTCCAGAAAGAACTGAGACCAGGTCCTCGGCGATCCTTTTTTGCCAATCGCTTCCAAATTCAGTTTTTGCTGATGCGATGATGTCCTCGACTACCAGATCGTCAATGGCCAGCCACTGCCAGCTTTCGCCCTGGCACTCCACGATAATCTTTTTGCCGTCGAAGTTCATTTTGGTAAATGGCGAACGCTCTTCGTTGCGCATCTCGTGCATCATGGCATAGCAGACGCCGCCAACCATACTGACCAACAACAAGGCACAGGTTACGATCTTTGGCCAATTGGTTTGACGGATGTCACCGACGTCCAATCGCGCCGACGACATGTCGCTATCCGTTAAGTAGCTTTCGGCCAATTGATCCGGAGTACCAAAACGTTGCACAAAGCGTTCATAGGCCGCCGATTCAGACGTCAATCTACCGACATCCATCGCCCGGGTTTCGCCGTTCAGAAATTCGTCAGCATCCTGAATCACCGCTTTTCGGATCTCATTTGGTGCTGCTACGAGCGCCTTTTCCAGATTTCTTCGATACTTTTGAACTGCGTTTTCCGCCTGCTTGATCATTTCCACTCTCCAGGATCGTATCAACAAATTGTTTCGTATCGCTCCAGGCCTGTCGCCAGAGAACAAGTGTCTTGCTTCCCGTTTTTGTCGGTTTGTAATACTTGCGAGCCCGACCTTCCTCGGACAATTCGGTGTGACTGACCAACAACCCCTGTTTTTCCAGAGATCGCAGAACGGGGTACAGCGCACCGGGTTTCATAGGCAACGAACCACCGTTGCGAAGTTCCAATTGCCGGGCAATTTCGTATCCGTACATCGGTTGCTTTTGCGAATCCAGCAACGCCAGCAGCACCAACGAACTGGCTCCGCTGTTGAGTTGCTTTTGCAGTGATTTGCTTGATTGGTCCGTGTTCAATCTCGATTCCCCGGCTTGGCGTTAATTGCTACTCAGAAAGTATTACTATTAAGATGATAGTATCAAGAGGTGAAATCTGAAATTTAGAGACAGCAACCGAATTCGGGTCACATAGCTCGACGCGATCCGTTGCCATCGTTGCCGACAAGTCGGCGACTGCGCAGCCAAACACTCCAACTGACGCATCGGACCATGCCTTGCAAACTGCACCTGAAAACAACAGCATTGCCGGTCAACGAACGGGAAATGGCTGCAAGCCAGCCAGATAGATCATCAGGTTGCAAACGAAAATGACATTGTGGGCACACCCATAGTCTCTGTTTCCGTGTTGGCCTGATTTTTGAAACACAGAGGAACAGAGAGCACCTTGTCGACCCAGTCGTTGTCTGGTTTTTTGAGTGTTTGCAATAAAAAACGAGCCAGCAGGATTTGCTGGCTCGAATGAGTTTATTAACAGTGACTTATCTGACTTATTTCTTATAGCCCAGTCAAATCGATAATGTTGCCATCGTTGCGTTGCAGAAGGTTCAAGAAAACTTCGTCAACAATGAAGTCGTCGATGAACCGAGCAGAACCGTCTACCAAGGCAATATTCAAGCCACCAGTGTGGGCACTTGAATAGCCAATCGCATGGGAATTAATACCGTCAGAATCACAATCAGTTGTTGAGTTTGGACGGTAGTCTTCGATGGCGTAGGCCGCCTCGACATCAGCAGCCGTTCCGAACGTGCTAGAGGCGCGGGCGACCATCGCGGCATTGAATACACCCATTGAGATTTGTGCTGAGCCATCTCCACCAAGACCTAATTCACCGGCACCTGGTAGGGGAACTCCGGGTGTAATTTGGCTGTTTGGCAATCCGATTCGTACCAACAAGTTTGGCTGAGCGGAGCGAATCGCGGGCGAACTGCCCGGGCAGAGAGTGTTCGGATCCATGGGATCTGAAGCTTCATGGTCAAATCCACCACGTTCGCCGAACAGGATAGTGTTGGATAAACCGTCGCTGACTTGGTTCAACCGCAAGCGACTGTTTTGGCCGAAAATGCCTTGGCCATCTGCAAGTTCACCACTACCGCGTGCAGGAACCGTACTTGTGTTGTATTCGATGCTTGGGTCCAAAATCAAAACGCCACCGTTACCACCATAGTTCAATTTTGCCAGTCGAAGTGGATCACCATTGGTATCGACAGTCCAGTTAGGATTTTCGTCTGGCAAGGTGTCGGACGGGCACAAGAATATGGCCAGCGGCGTAAAAGCGTCATCGTCAGCACCGCCTGCACCGACGAATGGATCGAAGTACTGGTCGCGAATTTCGTAGTTTCGGAAGAGAGCGTCGCCCTCGATTTGCGGCAAGATCAGCGTCGCCCAACCGTAGCGGTTGTTCATATCTGGTTGACCGGGACCATTGATGTCTTGAAACAATTCACGCCAGCCTGACGGCAGAGTGCGAAGGCCAGATTCGTAGTTTTGAACAGCAATGGCCAGCTGACGAATGTTGTTTAGGCAGTCAGTGCGTCGGGCAGCTTCACGGATTGATTGAACAGCTGGTAACAGCAACCCCATTAGGATTCCGATGATCGCAATGACGACCAGCAATTCTACTAGGGTGAAAGCTTTACGTTTCAAACCAGTCGACATAGTGTTGTACTCCTTAAAGAATGGCCAAAGAGGCCAATTGAGTTTGCTGTTTGAACGAGATGAGAACACGCAAGCAGAAGAGTTGAAAGTGGCATAGCTGGCGTGAAAAACTTGTGAGTTTTCAATACAAATAGTAGTTTCTTTCGGAACCTATGTCAAATTTCGTCACTTGGCAGCAGTTTTCATAAACCCTTCTTTAGACGACCGGAATCGCAGATCCACTGGTTAATGTCGCATTCTGGCGCACTAAATCGGCTGGTGTCGCTTTAGCGGGGTATTCTTGATTATGCCGCCGCTAATCTCGTGTGTTTCAAAACACGAAAAAACGCCTGTTCAATTCTTGAGACGGTCGAGTCCAGCGAAAAGTCCTGTGCGAAAGTCTGGCCGTTTTCACAGATTTGCTTTCTCTGTTCGTTGTCACCAAGCAGTCTTTTTGCAGCTTGGAAAAGTGAATCACTGTTTCTGGTGGGCACCAAAATGCCATTCCATCCGTCTTGAATTGAATCCTTTAATCCACCCGTCGCCGATCCAATGACGGCGGTACCAATCGCCATCGATTCTAGTGCGATCATCCCTTGCGCTTCCACTAACGATGGTTGCACAACGATGTCGGCCGCAGACAATACCTCCGGCATATTGTCTCGTAGCCCGATCCATTTGACACGCTTAGCAAGTTGATTGGCCAACTGGAATTCGCGGAGTCTGCGACAGTAATTTTCACGACGATGGAAGCGACCCACAACGACGACTCGAAGACGCGGAAATTGCTCACAAAGTTTTGGTAGAGCTTGAAACAAATACCAGTGCCCTTTGTGATTGCAGACGTCGCCCGCTATCACGATCACCTGGGCATCTGCTGGAAACCGCCACTGTCGACGCAATGCCGCGTGTGCCGCAACGTTGCGGTTAAAGAACCGAGGGTCAATAAAACAAGGGACCAATTCAATTCGTCGATCTGGCACTCGATTGAATCGTTTTTGGAAATCAATCGTTGCTTGAGAATTGGCCAATACTAAGTCGTTGAAGTACCAATGTGGCTGCACGTGTCGGCAGTGCGCCGTGGCCACGACCGGGATCCCAGTCAGATGTTTCAATAACACGCCGAATAGATTCGCACTGCTCATGTGAGTGTGAATCACATCGAACGATTCACGCGTCACCCAGTCGGCAAATCGTCGAACCTTCGAGATCGGCCAACGTTTCATTGGGCAAGTTACCAGTCGTAGTGAACTGTCGTCGGCTTGTGACCAGATCCACGACCCTTGGCGGCAGGCGATCGTCACGTCGTGGCCTCGTTTGGCTAGCTCTCCAGAAAGCAAACGACAGTGAGTCAACGCGCCATTGACCACGGTTCCGGAAACCATTTGCAGAATTTTTAGTGGCTTTTGCTGTGCCATGGCTGTTTGTTGTTTTGGAAATCACCTAGTTGGAACTAGTCGAATATCGGGACGGTAGTGCAAGCCAGTGGCATCGTCGATACCGATGCCACCACGAACCGAATCTCATTCGCCGAACGATTCCAGGTCGATTGCTAGCGGCTGGTCATTTGCACCCGCCAGGAAACAGGTTGGTGCGGGGCCTTAAATCTGCTAATTCTGTCGCTTGATGAATCGTTTACGGAGGATGTTCAGAGATGATGCGTATTTTTTGTTTTCTGTTGGTAGTGACGGTGGTTGGGCAAACCAACAATGCAAACGCTGCGCAACCGATTCAACAACCGGGTCAGCAAGCGCCGCAGTCCGCTCCGCAGACCAATCAGCCGGGCGAGTCGCCACAACAAACCAGTCAGCCGGTACGCGCAACATTGCACGATCAAGATCCGTCTCCGTTTGATCATCTGCCTGCAGAAATTCAACAAACCCTACAAGCGGCGCGAGCCTTGGAAGAGTCCAATCGTTTCGCCGAAGCTGTTACTTTGTGGGATCAAGCGACTGAGCAACTAGCACAACATTTTGGTCAGGACCAATGGCAAGTCACCAACGCCAAACTGGCCAGCAGTTTGGCAACCCAGCGAGCCAGCTTCCAAGCCGATCAACAACAGAAGATCCAAGAGATTGGTGAACTACAACTAACCACGATCAACTTCCTAAAGCGGGGAGATATGGCCAACGCGTTGCCAATCATCGAACGAGCCGAAGCGTTGACGGCCGAGTTGTTTGGCGCGGAGACTCATTTGTTGGCTCAAATCAAAACTCAAAAGGCCGGCGTGCTGCACAACCTTGGAAGACTGAACGAAGCGTGGACTGAGTATCGAGATGCTTTGACATTGGCCCGCAGAACCTTCGGCGCCTTTCATCCCGATACCGAATTAATCTATTACAAACTGGGAACGTTGCTGCAAAATACTGCGAACAGTGGGCGAGCCATCGACCATCTGACTCAGGCAGTCAACGTCAGCAAAACGGTCTATGGCGAACTGCATCCCATCTACGCAGACCGCCTAACGACGTTAGGTGTGGCCATGCAATCCACTCAGCAGTACGAACGGGCTCTGCAATATTTGTTGGCCGGTGAAAAGGTTCAAACGGAAGTGTTGGGACCCGGGCACCAACGTCGTGCTCAAACGTTGCGTGACATTGGGGTCACCTATTTGTCGATGCACGAGCCAACGGAGGCCGTTAAGTTTTTGCGATCTTCGATCGACATTCTGGTGCAGACGATGTCGAACATTCACCCATTTGTCTTGAACACGAAGACTCAGTTGGCGACAGCTTTGGCCATGGACAAAGAAAGTGAACAAGCTGAACAAGTACTTCGACAAGTCTTGGAAGGTAGTCTCGAAACGTTCGGAGCCGATCACCCTTCGACCGCTAAAACTCAGTTTCAACTAGCCGTAACGCTCGGCAATCAGAAAAATTTTCCGGAGGCCTGCCAGCTACTCAATCAGTCGTTGAATACTCACGCTGCCCAACTGGGTTACGATCACCCAATGACGCATCGGACGGGTGTGGCATACGCAAGAATGCTCGAAAAGAACGGTGACCCCGACGCCGCTGCAAAGGTACAGCAACTGTTTGCCAATCAGGCTAATCAACCTGCAACCCAGCAACAGGCGCAGAATCCAACCGGGGTTAACCGAAAGTAACCCACAGAACCTGCGATTGACCCTTGGGTCGCTGAATCGAATCAATTCATTTCGAATCGGCATTGAGTAATTGAAATCTGCTACGCGAACACCTATCGTGTTGGTTTGTTTTTGACGAATTAAACGGGCGGTAGTGGCTATGTGGCGAATTTGGCAGAACTTGGCGCTGTGGAAGCGAGTCATGGTGGGACTCGTTCTTGGATTGATCGTGGGCCTAGTGTTGCGTTCATCGGTTGGCCCCGAGCAAGCGACTTCGCTCGCCGATACTTGGATCTTTCCATTTGGTGATGCCTTCTTTCGACTCATCAAGATGTTGGTGATTCCGCTGATCGCAACCACCTTGGTCGCTGGAGTGACAGCGATGGGTGATCCCAAAAAATTGGGATCTCTGGGCGCCAGAACCATTGGGCTTTATTTGCTGACCACTCTGTTTGCCGTTTCGTTGGGTTTGGCAATGGGCACGATCATTCGCCCCGGTGTCGGCGTCGATTACCAACAGGCCAAAGGCGGCGACATTGATCAAGTAAACCAAAAAGTGGCGGCTGGCAAAGAGGCCGGCAGTGTGGTCGATCGTTTATTGCAGATCATTCCGACCAACCCGGTTCAGGCGTTGGCTGACGGAGATCCGTTGCCCACCATCTTCTTTTCAATACTGATTGGTGTGGGCATTTTGTTTGTGGGTTCCCAGGCCGACCCAGTCAGGAAGTTTTTCGATGCGGCGGCTGAAGTGATGATGAAGGTCACCGTGTTGGTGATGGAATTGGCGCCGTACGGTGTGTTCGCGTTAATGGCTTGGGTGATGGCCAAGAATGGCGTCGGAGTGCTTACGAACATGGGCAAGCTGGCCTTCGCCCTGTACTTGGCTTGTTTCTTGCAAATTGTTTTTGTGTATGGCGGATTGATCGTCAAAGGGATTTTGAAGCTGCCGATGGTTTCGTTCTTCCGAGGGGTTGCCGATGCACAGGGAGTCGCCTTTTCAACAGCCTCCAGTAGCGGGACGTTGCCCGTCACGATTTCGTGTGCCGAGAAAAAATTGGGGGTCGAGAAATCTGTGGCGGGGTCGGTCCTACCTTTAGGCGCCACCATCAATATGGATGGAACAGCCATCTACTTGGGCTTGGTGGCGTTATTTGCCGCGCAGGCCAATGGCGGTTCTTTGGAATTGTCTCAGTATTTTATGGTGGCGCTGACAGCCACGTTGGTGTCCGTTGGCGCGGCTGGGATCCCTTCGGCAGGTTTGTTGTTGGCAGCGACTGTTTTGAACGTGGTCGGCGTCGATAACGATGAAGCCGTTCTGGTGATCGCGTTTATCTTTCCCTTTGATCGCCTGTTGGACATGATGCGAACGGTTACCAACGTCACCGGTGACATGGCTGTGGCTTGCACCGTTGCAAAATGGGAAGGCGCGCTGGACGAAGATCATTTCCGCAGGGGTGGACCTGAATCCAAGACAGGCTCGCCCAAACCGGTTCAAGACGTCGATGCTGTAAACTCAAACGAAGGGACAGCGGATAGCGACTAATTAATCGTTTGACGCTACGTGACCTCGGCTGGTGCGCACGACTAGCCCGCGAGCGTTGCGTTCGGTCAATGTGACGAAGCCCGCGCGGTCGGGGTAGTAACGCACGCGATTCTTGTCGTCATACAACCACTGCTCGTAACCGCCACCTAAGTTGCGAGTCTGACGATACAGGTTTCCAGCGTCATCGTACTCGGCCGTGCAGGACTCGCCGGTTTCGTCGACCAGTTGCACAGGCAGGCTGACACTAACTTGTTCTGCGGTGATACAAGCCAATGCAGTAATCAGAGCGCTTAAGCCTTCAACAATTGGCGGGCTTGGCG
>CAZJBW010000137.1:0-9516 GCA_964543985.1 uncultured Pirellulaceae bacterium
ATCGAATTAGGAAGTTGTGACGAAGAAAGTAGCTCGCCTCTCCGAGGCGAAAACGGCAAAGTGATTCTCGCCTCGGAGAGGCGATCTACTTTGACTCAGCCACGTTGAGCGTGCGATCATTTGGGGGAGATTGAACTTACCAATGGTACTGCAACTACGAACCCGTCGAAGGAGCCACCGATCCAACATTGACGTTGTCGAATGTTGGGGTCGATCAGATCGGCACCTACCAGGTGAAACTCGCTCCTCCAGGGTACGAATGCCCGGCGACGAACCACCGAAGCCAGGCGATCCACCGATTCCGGGTGAGTACCTCGAGTTTGAAATAAAGTAGCTCGCCTCTCCGAGGCGAGAGTCGGCGCAACTCACGGCTCGGAGAGCCGTGCTACTTTCCAGCAGCTATTACTTCACTATGAGCAATGTCACTCAGATCCTGTCCGCGATTGAAAACGGCGACGCAAACGCCGCGGACAAGCTATTGCCGCTGGTCTCATGAAGCGCGGCCGAGTTCCAATTCAATTCAATTCAACTAGCAATAAAAAAGAGCCTGTGGTGTAACATCCACAGGCTCATTTAGTTTCAAAGATCGGTTGAAGCAACCTAGCGAATATCTTCTTCAATTTCGACTTCGAATTCGCCTGGCAGGAATTGTTCAAGAGCCGATTCTTTGCCAGGTAGGTCGCCATCGGAAAGGTCCCGTGCTTCGACATCGCCCAGCAATTTCTCGCAGGCCGACAGATAATCGTTATCTGAGATGTGGCCGGCCAAAAGGTAGCTTCTGATTTCGACCAATACTGGCAGCGGGTTATCGTAATCCGATTCCAGCAGTTTTCTTACTCGATTGGCAAAGCTTTCCGATTTAGCGTTCGGCATTGCGGCGCCTTTGTATTTTTCGTCAGACATTTCGCTGAAGACTTTGTCCAGTTCCCGATCGATTGGGTCGTCTTGATCCTTGCTGCGAGCCGAAGCGACTTGCAGGTTCGAAATCGACCGAGTGCTGACCATTGTTTCGCCTGACTTCACATCAATGACGGTAACTTTGGCTTGAGTCTTGGGGTCCGAATTACGTCGATCTTGTACGCTGACTTCGAACATCACGAGGACGTCGATGTTATAACTTTTGGCGTTAAGCAGCATTTGGTTTTTGTTGCCGACGCCCAACATCATCATGCCGGGTGCCAGTGAAGTTTCATCCGCTTCATATTCGGCATCATCATCGTCGTCGTTGTTGTTTCTACCGCGGTTTCGGTTGTTGCCGAAATTTGCTCCACCAGCAACTTGGAAGTCACCACCGCCACCGCCGTCACGACCTGAGCGATCGTTATTGCGACTTTGGGATTCCTCTTCCTCTTCTTCACTCGGAATATCCTTATGAATTTCGGACATCGCAACGCCGAAGTAATCCTTCTTGCGACGAGAATCGTATCTATCAACTAGTTTCTCACCGAAATCGCCAGTGTAGTAGTCGAGAGTTTCCGAAGGTGATCGTTCCTGTTCGTCGTTTCTATTATTGTTGTTGCCTCGGTTGCGATTGGGGTTGTTGCGTTGACGAGGCGAATTCAGTGCTAGTCCGCCACCGCCTGGTCCGCCACCACCAGCGCCACCAAGATCAGAATCACCACCTCCGCCGCCGCGACGTCCACCTGCGCGGTTTCTACCTGAACTATCGTCGTCATCGGTTGAATCACCAATCCGTGGTGGGTCGCCTTCGAATGAACCCGGGCTGTAGTTGACCGCGACTGCCCAACGCAGACCAAGACGCGGTTCGCTAATCTGACTGAACCAATTCAGGCCTGTATCGCTGAGCGCGTCGTCATCGACCAAATAGTGAGCGTAAAGGTACTGAAATCCTTCTGGGTCATGATTCTTGTTAAAAGCAATTTTGGCTCGATCCAAAAATGAAACGAAGACTTCTTTCTCTTCTTCGATTTCTTCAACGGGTTCATCTTCGTCCTCGTCTTCATCGTCATTGGATGAAGTATCACGGGGGCTTCGTCCCCTGCTCTCCAGGTACTCTTCGTACTGTTCATTGGGAGCGTCGCCACCACCGCCCATGCTTGGATTGGGAACATTGGGCCGTGACCATGGACTGCTTCTTCGAGGTTGCGGTCGACGACTCGCCGGAGCTGCGTCTTCTTCCGCTTCATCTTCGTCGGAATCGGCATCCTCCTCGTCTTCAGGTTCTTCGTCGTCAGAATTATTCGACGAGCGATCTGGCCGCTCGCTCGAGTTTCCAGGCTGAGACGCGTTGGAGTTGTTTTGTGCCGTCGTGTTTTCTGAGCTACGGCTAGAAGTGCTTTTACTGCACCCCATAACGACCAACATGGCGATCGCAATCAAAGTGATCAATAAATTACGCATTGTGAAACCTCGTAATAGCAATACCGCCTTAGCGGGCAAAAGGGAGGGCCTAAATTGGGCAAACGGACACTGAGGAAGTCGGAACTTATTGTAGAAACGTTAACGTGCTGTTACCAGCCGATTTATGTCGTTCCCAACTGGTTAATCACACTGCAAGCCAGCGAACAATTGGCCGTTTGAGGCTCCGAATCGTTGGTTCGGCGGGCTTGGGCAATCTGATTAGTTGTAGTTGTCTGATGAATCTTCGTATCTCAAATCGTTAGCACGTTCTTCGATCCGTTCCTGGTGGGTGGCAGTCCCACACCCTTGAAACAAGCAAATTGCGAAAAATCCAGCGACCAGGCAAAGATTTCTAATTCTCATCTACAACTCCTTAGTTCTGTGCGAATGCAACAGAACCATTCTGCTCCGACGAGGCAGGCTGAGCAATAGTTCCACGAATCTGGTCGAGATATCGCCAGGATTGGTTCGCAATGCCACCAAATTCGCTGAGTTTTCCGGACATTCTGGACATTCCGCCAAAAACTCGCCCACATCTGCAGGATAATTAGTGGCTGGATGGACTCAGCCTGTTTACTGGCTCGGCCGTTCTGACAATCAAATTTTGGTGGTGGTGCGTAGTAAAACGGTGTGTCACGAACGTGGCGTTTTCACATAAAATCAAAGTGTGAAAAAAATGGGCTGTGGATTCGTGTTTTGGATTGGCAGATTAGCGAGGTATCAAGCGATGGTACGTGCAAACAGTTTCCGTGCGAATTGCGTCGCCGGTTGCGTGATGTTGTTTTGTGTGATGGGCCAGTTGTCGGCTCAGCAAGAACAGCCAAAGCCAACGCCCGAGCAGATTTGGCAGCGAATGAATGAACTTTACGACGTCGCGCAACAGCACTCGTGGCATTCGGTCTCGAAACATCAACTCGTTTTAACAGTTGCGGAATCATTTTATCAGGCTGCGGATAAAACTGTCCCGGATTGGTTGCGTTCGGAAATCAACTCACTTGGACCTGACGATTTGCAGGAGTGGCTAGCGAAATGTTGGAACGATGCCGATCCAACGTTTGACGCAAGGGACACAGCAACACCACCCATCGATTTACTTTCCATGCGCTGGATGAGAAATGCGTATCACGGCGCGGGTTATGCGACGGCCAAAGCTCATCGTGTCAATCAACAACTTGCCGAAAACCAGTATGTCGGAATAGGTATTCAGGTGCGCTGGGACGACACCACAAACGCGGCTTTCATCACGGAAGCCTTTCCAGGTGGCGCAGCCGCGATTGCGGGAGCGGTCTCGGGAGATCGCATCGATGAAGTTGATGGCCAATCGATGAAAGGAAGAAACCTAGCTCAAATCGTGGACGTATTGCGAGGCGAAAAGGGTTCGCAAGTCAGTATGACTGTTCAAGGTGACAATGATGACCCACCACGAACTTTAGATATGACTCGTCGTGTGATTCCGATTCCCAGTGTCAAAGGACTCAAACAGAACGTCGATGGCAGTTGGGAATTCACGTCGCAATCAAGCCAGCATGGATATTTGCAGATCCAACAAATCGTTGGTAGTACTTCTGCTGAACTGGCCGCCGCATACACCCAACTCGTGGACAAATCGGCAACTGGTTGTATTTTGGACCTGCGTCAATTGACCCAACATGGTGATATCCATCAAGTCAACTTGATCGCCGAGGTGCTGCTGGGGCCGACTCTGTTGGCTGAGTTGAATTTGTCTGACGGAAGCACTCAACAGTACCATGTGCACGAACCAGCGGAATTCGAAGATTTTCCGATCGCCGTGCTAACGCCGATAAAAAATCTGGTTCCCGGCCCGACTTACGCGTTGCTTGCCAAGCTAAAGTCACGACCCAACACGGTTTTGATTGGTCACAACCCAACCAGCCATCGATTCTGTCGGGGCTCGTTTGATCTTCCTTCTGGCTTGGGCGCGATCGTTGATCTGAATTGGGCGCGAGTTGCCATAAGTGAACCGTCAGTCGGTGATAGGCAGCATGACATTAATGACGACGAATTCATTCAAGATCAGCAAGCATTCGTCCAAGCCATAGATCCCGGTACGAATGATGTATTGGTTGAAGCCGTCAAATGGCTTAAAGAGCGTACGGAATAAAGGGAACTGTTGGTCTAGAAAACGACCTGACGGGACACTCACTCGTTTCGAACAACAGAATCGTCATGGAAGACGGATTGTGAACACCAATCAACAAAACAAAAAACAGGTTCACCGCTTGACCGCCTCAGGTTCAGCAGGTCGACAGTCTTATCGATGGTTAGCTCGGCCGGGTCGCAAGCGCTACATCGTTTCGATGGTTGGCTTGGTTGTGCTTCTGATCGTTGGATTTCTAGCCTGCTATGGCACTCAGCGTTTGCCAACGTCCTATTCCAGACAGTTGCAGGTGCCTATCGATGTTAATGACCAGCGAGGGATCTTGTTCGAACGTAACTTGGTTGATTTGTCCAACCAGATAAGACTGGGTGAGACTTGGGGAACCCGTCTGCAGCAGGATCAATTGAATGGTTGGTTGGCTGCCGATCTGAACGAAAAGTTTCCAGAAGCATTACCAGACAAAATCTCGAATCCGCGAGTTACCATTTTTCAGGATCGTATTGTCCTGGTGTTTCGATACCGTTGGGGTCGGTTGCCGTTAGTGATACGGACGACAGCAGATGTTTTCTCAACGGATAAGCCGAATCAAATCGCGTTCTGTCTACGTAGTACTCGCACCGGTTGGATTCCCGTTCCTGTATCTCTATGGGCGGATCATATCGCGGAAAAACTATCTCACTTTGATGTGATTCTGGAATGGACCGAAAATTCCGAACATGACACCGTGGCCTTGGTAACGCTTCCCGCCATCAATCAATTTGCGATCGAGTCTTGTCAGTTACAAGAACGGGCTGTCGAAATTTCTGGACGCTCGTTTCAATCGCAGCACGCCGACCATCAGCGACCAAAATCGGTAGCGGGGACCGTTGACGAGTCCACAGCTAGATAAGCAATGTTGGGCGAGTGTTTTTGGTAGGCAACGATTGATTGAAGACGTGGATTCAATTGTCGACCGGATGGATTTCGTTGTGCGGTTCGCAGCTGATTTGAGTTAGCTGCCATTGTTCGTTTTCAGTAGCCGCGTCCAACTTATGGATCTGCAAACTTAGCTTGGACTGATCGTTAAGCAGGACCAGTTGGCAGTCGTTTCCAGGATGTTGTCCTTGAGTCAATTCGAACTGTCCCTGGTCTACTCGGGTGACTGATCCGCGGTTATTGGAGATTGGTCCTTGGTAGTCTAAATAGACGAGGCGATGGTCAGGTAATCTGTGAATGGACTGAGTTTCGGTGGGCAGCCAAACAGAAAGTTCCCAAGTTACCAACACGCCCTCGAACTCTAGCAGCAGATCAAAGTGATCCTGGCGGCCAGATGACGCCGAGATTTCGCGATTTACTTGGTGATTTAAGACTGCGTATCTTCCCATTAGCGGTGGAATAGTGCCTTTAGCGGTAAAAAGTCTGCATTGCGGACGGCAGAATATGAAACGCGCGAAGTTGTTTGCCAGAACTTTTGGCGTCCCCACGTTTTCTTTTCCTGACATTAATTATATCAAAAATTCAAACGAAACGTTGACCGGTGCGTTTCATGCCGTCATGCTTAATGGGTTCAGTTTCACGTTGTGCGGTGGATGGAGACGGGGGTGTACTCGTCGCGACTATCGTTCATCTGGCATTTTCGCCTAGTGGAGCAAGTTAAGGTGTGGTTCGAATGACGAATATTTTTGTGGGAAACTTGGCATACAGCGTTACGGAGAATGATTTAAGATCTGCGTTTGAAGAGTTCGGTTCGGTCGAAAAGGTGTCCATCATCAAAGACCGTGAAACTGGTCGGTCACGTGGATTCGGTTTTGTGGAAATGAATGACACGAACGAAGCTCAAAAGGCCATTGAAGCTCTCAATCTGTCTTCTCTGAACGATCGCAAGATCAATGTCAATGAGGCTCGCCCCAAGCCTGAACGTAGCGGCGGTGGTCGGTACTGATTTTCAACCGATCAAAAAAGACGGTTTCACCAAAACCGAAGCATTTTCCGGCTTCGGTTTTTTTCGTGCGCTTTCTTCAAGTTCCAAGTTAAGCAGTTTGTTTTTCGCTTTACATTTATATCGCCCGCCGAGGAATTTCCCAGGTGAAAGACTTTGGTGTTCGGCGGTTACAATCAACGACTGTCCTGATTAACAAAAACAGTTATCTTGGTCGCTTCAACATTAAAACCAGTCGTAAGTAAAACCCTTCATCAATGAATCGCACGGCAAAGCCTAAAATCACTTACGTTACTGCGGGCGCGGCAGGGATGTTTTGCGGCAGTTGTATGCACGACAACACTCTGGCGCAAGCACTTACAGCACAAGGTTGTCCAACCGTTTTGGTACCCACCTACACACCCATTCGAACGGATGAGCGTGAGGTGACGATCGACCAAGTGTTTTTTGGTGGGATCAATGTCTTTCTTCAGCAGAAAATTCCTCTGCTGCGTTTTGTGCCAAGTTTTGCAGATCGGTTTTTGGACAACCCGAAATTGATTCGACGAGTCACCTCAAAAGCGATTGAAACCGACGCCAAGATGTTAGGCAGGTTAACGGTCTCGATGCTCAAAGGAAAAGCCGGCAACCAACGGAAAGAAGTTAAGCGGCTGGTGAATTGGCTGCGCGATGATATGGCGCCGGATGTGTTGGTGCTTTCCAATATGTTGATTGCTGGTTTTATCGCCGAACTCAAAAAGCAAATGCAGGTCCCCGTGATTGTGACGTTGCAAGGCGACGACATTTTTTTGAATAGTTTGGAAGACCCTCATCGCGGACAGTGCATTGAATTGATCAACAAGCTGGACAAGTTTGTTGATGGCTATTTAGTGCACAGCAATTATTACGCGAACGAGATGGCGGAACTATGTGGGCTTAACCGCGACAAAATGTTCGTTACGCCTTTGGGGATTGATACTGGCGACTTCGTTGGTCTGCTGCGTGACCGGCAATCAGCTGAGCAAGTCAACATCGGATACTTGGCGCGGCTGACGACCGACAAGGGCCTGCATAATTTAGTTGATGCATTTATCCTATTAAAGCAGCAACCAGAAACTCAGCACGTTAAGTTGAAGGTGGCGGGTTGGCTTGGAAAGGATCACGAGTCGTTCGCCAGTCAGCAGTTTGCGAAACTTGACGCGGCGGGCTTGCAAGACGAATACGAGCACTTGGGTACTTTGGACCGAGCGCAGAAGCTGAAAATGCTGACCGAGTTGGATATTCTTAGCGTGCCCACCGACTATCGTGAACCGAAAGGGCTCTCCATACTGGAAGCACTGGCGGCCGGAATTCCAGTCGTGCAACCGGCTCACGGCGTTTTTCCCGAGATGTTGGACGATCTGGCGGGCGGATTGTTATTCGAGCCCGGAAACGCGGCAGATCTCTCGCAGAAGCTGGCTCAGCTAGTGCAACAGCCTCAGTTACGATCGTCGTTGGGACAAGCGGGTCGCGAAAATGTCTTGATGCGCCGCAACGGTCAAACGATGGCTGAAGATACGATCGCCGTTATCAATCAGATTTTGTTGGAATGCTGTTAGCGTGCGGATGGTTAGTCCAGCACGCTAACGAGTTCCGATTCAGAATGCTCTACTTTTCTGAAGAGCCTAGCGGGCAGGGTGTTCGCCAGCACATGAACCCAGCGTTCCTGCGACGCCTGTTCCTGTTGCCAGGGGTGTTCCTTCTAATGGTTCGACCACTTCCCAGTCAATTTTAATCTCATCGCGAGAGATTTCATTGACGCGAAACTTCACGGTCATCGTTAGACCATTAGTTTTGATCTCTTGCCAATAGACGTGCCCCTGCTGTGGAGGAAACGATTTGGTTGCCCAAACTCGACCGTCGCCACGCGGCCCCTCTACGTCCAAGTCTTCTTGCTCACCAAGGTCAGCAACTCGTGATTCCATCCCGATAACGGGATTAACGTGCAAGTGGCCGCATTGGTTAAACACCAAGTCGACGTAGTTGCGATGCTTGTCCAGCTGTTGAGTTTCGCTGGTGAAACTGAATGCGCTGGTGCCATACGCACCACTATCCGCACGACGTGTTAGCACAATTTTTGAGGACTTTGACTTTTCGTCGTCCCAACGACTTTGCTCTTCTTCCTCTTGTGCCATAGCGCCCGGCAAACACAGGCTTGCTATCAACGCAAACCATACGCCAAAAACTATCATTCGCATGTCACACCCACCTCTCTCTGAGTATTGCCCCGTCGATCCGAAAGACGGATCTAAGCCTCATTGTAAAGTCGAAAGGCTGGGAAATCAATCAAGACCGGTGTGACCAACAGGTCGTTTGTTGGTTATCTTCGAACTTTACGACCACCATGTCGGTATCGATGGTGATGGGAATGGCGACGCTGAGGATACACCGAAATCGAACGGGGGACGTACACTCGATCGACAATCACCGTAGGCGGTCGATAGGTAGGAACTGGAACGGAATGGTAGACGTTGGGACGATGTTGCTGAATCTGGCTGCCGGCCAAAGGCGCTTTTTGCAACGCGTCGATAACGATATTGTCGACGCCTGATTGGTGAAGTGCGATAATCTCATTGACGCCAACTCGTTGTTGCAGTCCGTGAGTGCGAACTTGATTGATGATCACTTGGCTGGTAACGCCGCTTTGGCTGAGCGATACCACGTCTTGCAGTGAGACTCCGTTATGAAAAGCAATTTGTCGTTGTTGTTGGTGGTGATATTGGCGGCGAATTTGTTGATCGCGATCGTTTCCAATGACACCGCCGGCCAAAGCACCAAGGGCGCCACCGATCAAAATGCCTTCAGGCGTTTCGTCATTCTGATTGCCGATGATTCCACCGATGATGGCTCCGGCAGCTCCGCCGGCAACGGCACCTCGTTGAGTGTTGGTTTGTGCGTTGACACTGCAACAGAAAAATAGGCTTAGCCCAACAACGGTTAAGTGATTCAATGTCATGTTGATCCTCCCAGCAGGAATGCGTTTGTTCGTAGAACGCTAAGTAGCAAATTCGCTGGGAAGTTTCATCGGCAGATGCCACCGAGCACTACAGTTCTTTCGTGCTATCACTCGTGTGATGCTATGCCTGCAGCGCGAAAGCGT
>CAZJBW010000138.1:0-9462 GCA_964543985.1 uncultured Pirellulaceae bacterium
TTCCTGCGGTACTTCTGCCGCCATCAAGATTGTGAGTCCATGTGTAAGCGCCGCTGGGGCCATCTATGAATCCACCTTCGTCAACATCCAGAATGCCATCGTTGTCATCGTCGATGTCCTGGAGGTCATTGACATTGTCACCGTCGTTGTCAGGCAACTCGCGATAATCGTAATCGATGTTGAATGGATCAACATTGGAGCGATCTTCTGCGACATCTTCATCCGTATCAGCCAAGGCAATGTTGCCTTCTGAATCTACATTCTCGTCGTTGACATCGTAGCCATCATCGGTGTCATCACCTTCAACAACGTCCTTCAAACCATCACGATCGGTGTCGGTTGAGGCGTCGATGGAGGCCAGAGTTTCTCCGTGCCCAGATTCGACCGCGTCGTCGATCCCATCGTTGTCACTATCGGTATCGAGGTAATCAGCGGCTCCATCGGCGCTTTCGAGCGAGCTGTCGGTATCGACCGGCAGCAGCCCGATGCCATCTTCATTGAATCCTGCAGTTCCAGCTTCAACTTCATAGTTGTCATCCAGCCCGTTCCTGTTCTCGTCATTGAATTCCGCAGTGCCGCCCACGCCACTGGGCGCGATGTAGGCTGCCGTGGTTTGGGCTTCCACATTATCTGTGATTCCATCGTTGTCACTGTCGATGTCCAACGAGTTGGCGATGCCATCGTTGTCGAAATCTGCGAAGTTGCCACCAACAAAGACAAACTGGGAATCATCGAAGGTCACTCGACCGATCTGATCAACCTGTCCGTTGCTGCCACCATTCCCTTGGCCTTGATCGTTGTACAAATAGACGCGTAACGTGTATGTCGTGTCGGCTTGGACTTCGTAGTCAAATTCAGGTCCTGTTCGAAAGTTGTAGCCGCTGTTGTCGCGGTCGATGTGAAAGTCTTCGAACAATAAAGTCGCGTCACTGTCAAAACCATCAATGGAAATCTCCAGGCCAACATCAAAGTTGGTAAAGTTGTTGCCGCCGCCAGGGTTGGTGTTCGAGGTGCCGTGGTTGAACTGCATCAGGGTGACGAGATCATGTTGAAACTCTTCCAGCGTGGTAAACGACATTTCGACATAGTGTTCGTTGTCGCGTGCTTCGTCCAATGTTGTGCTGGTTGCTCCGTCAATGTAAAACTCGAACCTCATCCCATTGCCGCCGCTAGCCGGTCGCCCATTGGATTGCAATTCAGTTAAGCCCGCTCCCAGAATCGCGGCAGAGGAACTGGCGACCGCGTGTTGAGCACCCGGACCAAACTCGTTGTGAATTCCCGCTGTACTTCTGCCGTCATCAAGATTGTGCGTCCACGTATAAGCACCGCTTGCGTCAACAACGAACTCACCTTCATCGACATCCAGAATGCCATCGTTGTCATCGTCAATGTCATCTTCGTCCGTGACGCCATCACCGTCGGAGTCTCGCCCGAAATTGTCACGGTAATCAAGATCAGCTGTCAGAGGTGTTGCGTCGCTGCCATCGGCCACAGTATCGTCATCGCTGTCGGCCAGTTGGAACGTACTTCCGTCGTGACCCAGTCCGTTGACGTCTGTGAAATCGTCAGCTGCTTCATGGCGCGTGCTGTTGTCCAAGCCGTTGATGCCAACATCCGCTTCGGTTCGGCCGTCACCGTCGGTGTCGTTGTTGCCGAGCCCACTTTCGACGATGTCAAAGACGCCATCGTTGTCGCTGTCCAGATCAAGACGATCAACAAATTCGTCACCGTCGGTGTTGACTTGTTCCAATCCTCCAGTTGCAACGTAAGCACTGTTGACACCCTGGTTGGCTATATAATCCGCCTCGCTATCGTCGTTGGGCGCGATATAGTCGGCAGTGGTTTGAGCTTCGATGTTGTCTGCGATTCCGTCGTTGTCGCTGTCCAGATCAAGATGGTCGTAGATGCCATCGTTGTCACTATCGGTTCCGTTTGGAGCAGTTGTTTGGGCGGAATCAAAGGAACTCTGCCTGAATCCCAACCCAAAACCTGCGTTACTGGCCGCATCATTCAAGTACTCGACCTGAAAACGATCGGCATTCAGGAAGTTCAGTTGGATATCATCATCAGGATTGTTGACGGTGCCACGGAACCGGACAAATCCATCTTCTACTTCGGGCGTGAAGCTACCGTTCTCTTCCAGCGTATAAGAGTGCAGCGTCGACAGGTCGGCACCAACGCCCTCGATACGTTTCGTTTTGTCACTACTGGTTAGCGTGTCGTCGACGTCACCAACACGAATGCTGGTCGTTTGCTCAACCGCCGTGCCACCAGTTTCATCGCGAATGATATCCGCGATTTGGCCCAGATCTAAGCCTGCAAAATCAGGATCTTCCGCGCTGAAGAAGGAAATCTCCATTCGCAATCGTTCTTCGGGCCCCAGACGTTCTCCGGTACCCTGGAATTCAATCTTCGGAGCGTCTCCGGCAGGTTTGAATTCGATATTGAAGCTCGCCCCTTCGCTGATGCTGACAAACCGAACCGCAACAAGGTCCTCCCCTTCATTCATTTGATAGACAACCACATCACCGACTTCCAGTGGTTGATCGTCCTCGTCATCTACGTTGCCGCCAGTTTCAAACTGCCCGTTGACTGAACCCGCAATTCCAAACACACCATCGGTGTCGAATCGTTTGAAACTTTGATGAACGAACTGACCGTCACTTGTTCCCAGTCCTTCATCGGAGTCCAAAACGCCGTCGTTATCGTCATCCAGATCGGCCACGTCATCGACCCCGTCGCCGTCAGTATCCGCCAGAACCCCAGCAAAGCTGGCCGCCACCAGAGTCTGAGTTTCAATAACACCAACGGTCTCTTCCAACACCCAGTCGCCGCCTTTGTCCGCTGCACCGGTCAAATCATCCGAAGCCGCAACATCAGCGCCAGTCATGGCACTAATGGACTCGATGAACTGTTGGCCACTTTCATTGCCTGCCAAGTCGCAACCGTAGAACAACAAGTCGGCATCTGCGGTTAGAGCGTCACCCCAACTGGCAATTTCGTCGGCGTAGTCGACCATGGATGAAGAATCCAGCCAGGTGTTGCCCAGTTGAACCTGACCTTCTGATCCGTGCGAAATAATATGAATGGCCTCATATTGAGTCGTCGACGCATTTAAGGCTTCGGTGATGGCCGAGATTCCATCTTTTTCAGAATCTAGGAAACGAATCTCGAAAGTGTTTTGTGGGTACTGGTCCAGGACAGAACTGAGCAGTAGGTCGCTGTTTTCGACACCACCATCGACAAATACGATTTGCTGCGGCGCCGAATGTTGCGGAACCGTGGCTGGTTGGATGTGCAAGACGGGTGGTTGCTGATCTTGTTCCAGCGGGTCCATGTTTGGAAGACCCGTCGGAACCGCATCGTAAAGAATACGATCTTCCAAGGACTGCATGATAGAAAACAGATGGCTGTTGTCATTGTGAAGCATTGTGTTCCCGCCGTGGAAAAGTGTCGATTTGCAAAGTCAAGCAAATGTATCGATGGCAGCGCGCGGAACGACAGCAGGTGCCATTCCGTGGCATGTTCAATTCGTTATTTGTAAAAAGCGAACGTCACTTTCAGTCCACAATGGGACCTAAGAATGTTCGGCTAACAGCGTCTATCGAAAATTAAGCAAAAGGAATTGCTGACTCTTATCCCGACAAGCAAAAAATGAGGGAAACCCTGATGGAAAATCTTTGTGATTCATCCCAAATTACCACCAATGGAATTGGTGTTTATCAAGACTGATGCCCCACTACCAACAAGTCGTCCGTAGAAAACGGTGGGTTAGAACTCGGGCCCAATCGCAGCTTGCAAGTGCCAAGATTGACGTGCGGGTATTCCCCATTTTGTCACTTGAAAGTTTTGTCACTTGGCCGAATAGGCCGATTCAAACGCAGAACCGTTAAACAAAGACTTAACTGCGTTACAAACAAAACTATGAATGTCGTAATTTTTAGGATACTTGCTTCCAGCGTTTTGGCACTTGGATGTTGGTTTAGTCCATTCGTTGCGTATGGACAAAGTCAGTTCAAAGACTTTGATGTCTCCGGTATCTATCAGAACCTACACGCCAACACAAACCATGGTGATTTGCAAGCGAGTCCGTTGGCGGTGACCTGGTGGGATGTTCACACGATGCGTTCGCAGCGCAACGAACACCAGCCGATTCCGACGGATGTGAATCAATTGCTTCGTTTAGCGTTACAGCACTCAAATGAGATTCAAGTCGCCGCCAATGACCCATTGATTCGGGAAACGGCGATTCGTGAGTCGGATTCGGCGTTCGATTGGGTTTCGTATTTCGATACGTCGTTCAACGACACTAGTCGGCCAGTATCAACGGTATTGGATGCTGGTGGAGCGGCCTCGAGATTAAATGACAATGTCTTTTTAGGCACCGCAGGATTGCGAAGAAGGAATCGTTACGGTGGTCAGTTGGATATTTCTCAGCAAATCGGTTGGCAAGACAATAACTCGACCTTTTTTACACCGGGTAATCAAGCAACTGGGCAGTTTGCGATCAACTATTCACAGCCACTTTTGCGAGGTCGCGGGGTCAAATTCAACACCAGCCTGGTAGTGTTGGCCAAGTTGGATACGGAAATTGCTCACAACGAATTTCGTAGCGCGTTGCAAGAACAGCTGTTGGAAATATCGCAGGGGTATTGGGCGTTGTATCAGGAGCGTTCTATTCTTGCACAACAAGTACGGCTGTTCCTGAACACTCAGAGTATTGTCCAGCAGTTGCAAGCGCGACAAGTGATGGACGCGCAAAGAACTCAATTAATCACAGCGTCGGCAGCCTTGGAAAGTCGAAGGGCTGCGTTGGTGCGTGCCCGAACCGCAGTCATCAACGCCGAAACACGATTGCGTGGACTGATCAATGCTCCAGACTTAGGGAATGCTGAAGAGTTTGAGATCGTTCCCATCGAATCACCATCACTGCTATTTCAACCCACCGATCTGCGAACGGAATTGCAGACGGCGATTGCCAACCGCCCAGAGGTACATGCCGCTGAGGCTCAAATTCGCGCCGGGGCCACTCGCCTGGGTGTTGCCTGTCACGAATTGTTACCCGCATTGAATTTGGTTACCGAATTATTCGCCAATGGATTGCGTGGGGATTCGGAATTTGGCGACGCGTTTGTCGACCAATTCACCGAAGGGGCGCCAAGTTATTCGATTGGCTTGCAGTACGAGTTTCCTATTGGCAACCGACTGGCAATCGCTCGCAAGAACCGTCGACAGATTGAGTTGCGACAATTGCAACGCCAATTCCAACAAGCTTTGACGGCCATCGAGACAGAAGTCGATATCGCAGTCCGAGAATTACACACAGCCTACCAGGAAGTTCAGGCTCGTAGTCGTGCTTTGTCGGCAGCGGAAGCCGAGGTCGCGACGATTCAATTGCGTTGGAGTCGCGTTGTGGATGGTGCCGGCAACGCCGGTTTGAATTTGGAATCACTGTTAACGGCTCAAGAGCGAGTGACCGAAGCGGAACGTGACTATGTTAGTTCGATCCTGCTGTACAACCTGGCCGCCGTCAACTTGCAACGTGCCAACGGGACGTTGTTGAATAGCGAGCGAGTTGTGATTGCCACCGAAACGGATTACTGCAATGGAGCCCGCCTAATTCTGGACAAACAGGATGATGAAGTTTGGGATGAAGTTGGATCCAATGATTACTTCGGTCAACAGCCACAGCCGCATCCACAAGCAAATCCACTGTCGCAGCAACCAACACAGCCAGCACCGTCGGGACCAGTGGTGACATTCTCGGATTCAGTAAACCCTGGTGGTTTTTAATCCTGGAATTTTGCTGTTCGATTCCCTGATCTATTCTTCTCACTTGAGTTGCAGTTCATGCTAACGGCTACCAGTTCGCGCCAAAATTCAGCTTTCCCTCGTGTGCCCACTCGCCGACGATCAAAAATAAAGCGATGCGTTCGATCTGTTCGTCATTACGAACACCAAGCAGCTAACTTCTCAGACGACACTCTGCGAGACCGAGTGAAGCGAGTGGTCGAGCGGATTGGCAAAAAGCCGAAAGATTTGGCGTTGTTCTGCGAACTGGTAGGCTACGTTGCCGAGTCCGTCTTTCGACAATTTCAATTTCGTCTACACGACGTGCAGCTGCAAGCCATCTTGGCAGGGTGTGGCAAGACCATTGTAGAAATGCAGACTGGCGAAGGAAAAACGGTCGTGACCGGTAGTACGGCGGTCGTTAAGGCGTTGTTGGGCCAGCAAGTACATGTAGCAACGACCAATTCCTACCTAGCCCAGCGCGATCTAGAAGAGCTGCAACCCGTTTTTGATTTTCTGGAAGTCGAATCTGGTTTGTTGCCGGAAGGGAATTCGCCTCAACAGGCGCGAATGGCCTACACCAAACAAATCACGTACGGGCCAGGATATCAATTCGGATTCGATTATTTGCGAGACCAAGTCCACTTGCGTCAAAATCGACAAAGTCGTTTGGGTGTAAAGTCATTCAATGCGATATCCGGTCGCGACGTAACGCGGGACTTGATGCAATTGTCCGAGCGGCAGTCGATGCTAGTCGACGAAGCCGATTGTGTCATGATCGACGAAGCGGTAACTCCGTTGGTTATTAGCGGTGGCGCACGCGGTGTTGAAGACCCCGTGCCTTTTCAGCTGGCAATGAATATTGCGTCTAAGTTGACCGAAGAAGATGACTTCACAATAAAATTGCCAAACAGAAGAATCGAAATTTCCGACGACGCGATGACTCGGTGCCACGAACAGGTTTCCAATCGGTCAGATCTTCAGCTGCAACGGCCATGGCGAATCTATATTTCAAATGCTCTGCGTGCCGAACATGTGTTGTGTCGAGACGTAGACTATGTCGTTCGTGATGACGAAGTACAAATTGTCGATCAATACACGGGGCGCATTTTTTCGGATCGGACGTGGCACGATGGTTTGCATCAGGCGGTCGAGGCCAAGGAGGGGTGCACGATTCAGTCGGCGCCTCCGTCGGTAGCCAGGGTAACTCGTCAACGTTACATGTTGATGTATCAACAGTTGGCAGGCCTAACGGGGACCGCGACGAATGTCGCCCATGAATTCCAGAAAGTCTATGGGACGGCCGTGTTGCCCGTGCCAACCAATCTGCCTTGCAAACGGAAGCGGCTGCCAGCTCGTTTCTTCGCTGATGGCGACGCTAAGTTGCGGGCCATGGCTCAGGTGGTGCTGGAAACGCATAAGACGGGTCAACCGATCTTGATTGGTACTCGCACGATCGAGGAAAGCAAACAAGTTTTTGAAACCTTGTGTCAAGCGGATTTGGATCCTGTCGTCTTAAATGGTGTGCAGGATTTGGACGAGGCCAAGATCGTTTCCAATGCCGGCCAGTACAGAAGTATCACGATAGCCACCAACATGGCAGGCCGTGGAACGGATATCAAACCCGATCCAAAGTCGATGGAGTCTGGCGGTTTGCACGTTATCGGATTCAGCCCGAATACGTCGCAAAGGATTGATCGACAATTGGTCGGACGAACGGCCAGACAGGGGAACCCAGGAACCGCTCAAATGTTTGCAGCCGCAGACGACGACTTCATATCAGACAACGATCCCGGTTTAGCAAAGCGAATGATGCGAAACGCCAATGATCAGGGTGAAACACGAGTCGATTTTTCGGAGCAATTGCTTGCCGCACAATCTAGAAATGAACTCAGGCAAGCGGCGCATCGTGAGGAATTATTGCAAAGTGATTATTGGATGGACCAAGTACGCGAGTCTATCGATAAGGAATAGTCATGAGAACATTACAAATCACTAGAACGAAAACTTGGCAATGGTCGGTCGCCTGGCTGTTGCTGATGTCTAGCCCAGGCTTGTGGGCTCAAAGCCTGCAGCCGCAACTGGTGACTCGCAGCTTTACGGAACCGATTCAGACCAGTGTGGTGGCGGCAACCGACACAGGCGTCGTGCACTCGATGATGGTGCGGGAAGGCGAGTTGGTGGAAGCGGGCCAGTACTTGGCCAGATTGAATCACAAGGTGTTGCTGGAAACCAAACGCATCGCTGTTGCTCGATCCAATTCGACCGCTCGTCGCGATGCCGCAAGGTCGCAGGTGAAATTGCTACAAGTGCAAATGGAAACCTTGAAAACGTTAGTGGAAGGCGGGCACGCTAATCACTATGAGTTCGATCAACGTGCTGGTGAATTGGAAAGCGCGGTTGCCGAAATGCGGGCAGCCGAAGATGAGTTGCATTTGGCCAAGTTGGAGGTCGAACGTATCGACGCACAACTGTTGCAACGCCTGATCCGTAGCCCCATTGATGGTTTTGTAGCCAAGATTCACAAACAACCTGGTGAACACGTTTCATCCAATGAACCTCAATTCGCGACCGTCGTGCAAATCGCAAAACTGAAGGTCCGATTCTACTTGACCGAAGAAATGTTGGATGAGGTGCGAATGGGGCAAGTCGTCAATGTCCTGGTAGGCAGAAAGCGGAATCGTCATTCGGCGACCGTGACTTTCGTTTCGCCAATTATCGATTCGGATAGCGGGACGGGTCGGGTCGAGGTCACGATTGAAAATGCCGATTTGAAAATTCGTAGTGGTGTGGTTTGTCACTGGGACGGTTTGCAACGTCCGGTTGCCCAAATGACGAAAGAATCGCAAGCGAAGTAACGACGTTTGCGTTGGAAGAATCAGCAAAGCCATTCCGTTAGGATCGACAGCCATGAGCACAGAATCGACCACCAGCCAACCCGTTCCGCCAGTGAATCCTAAGACCAGGCGGCTGATCGGCAACAAAACTAAGACGCGACCTCGTAAGAATCCACCAGTCAATTTGGAAGCGGAGTTGTTGGCGATTGTAACTGCAGGTCAGCCTGAGCAAGTGACTCGCGCGATGTTTCGCAAAACGGCGATGAAAGTGACGGGTATCGTCGGCGCCTGCGATATTGAAAGACAAGAAGATCAGTGGCATTTGCTACCCCACGGACACTCTGGACGAGCACCCAAAGCAGGCGACTTGGTAAATACCGATTTTTGTGACTTGCTTGATGACGCGGCCGAGAAACGCGCGATTCAAACCACTAGCCTGGCCGTCTTAAAAGACTTGCCCGCCATCTTGGCGCCTGTTCGATTGTTTTCTGGACAGCAGCGAATTCTGTTACTGGTTCTGACAGACAATCAACACGCGGAAGCTGCCATCCAGGCAGTACAAAAAGTGGTTGCGGCGATGGCGTTGTATTCGCAAATGGTAGGTGCCAAGGATGCGGTTTGGCAAACGGAGTCGCTGGCAGCCGTCGTAGAACTCGTCGACAAAATTGGAAACACAACGACTTGCAAACAGGCTGCTGAAGATATTTGCAACGAAGCGGCCAGGTTCACTGGTTGCAGTAGCGTTGGCCTTGGGATGTGGAAACGTAGCCGATTGCCGCTGTTGGCGTTATCGGGTGCTCATAAGATCGACAAAAGCGCCAACTCGACCAAGAAC
>CAZJBW010000139.1:0-9387 GCA_964543985.1 uncultured Pirellulaceae bacterium
GTTTAAACACAACTCCACTAGAAAAGTCTCGAAAATTTCTGAGTCGTCAGACTTCGGTTCTAGTGACATTCTGGCGAATCCACTCTGAAATCAAAAGCTGACGCTGTAGCCGATAGCAATTTCGGGAAATCCAGAGAAGTGCGGGCGAGAGGATTCGAACCTCCACTCCCTTGCGGGAACATGGCCCTCAACCATGCGCGTCTGCCAATTCCGCCACGCCCGCATTTAAAGAAACGACCTGTCGATTCATCGTCATGTCGTTCAAGCGATGGCTGATTCAGTCTAGAAGATAAAGGGTAATCGTCAAGGCAATGGTTAGGGGCAAGGGCGCAGGGCCTGAGAGTCAATTTGTGCGGCTCAATTCGCCCGCCCCTGACCGACGACAGGCTTTACAGGTTTAATAGCGTGACAAAGTCAACGCGGACAGGGGATTGGCTGGCAAACTTGGGATCGAGTTTCGCAACTGAGCCTGAAAGGTTTCAGGTAATAGATAGGGTCGCAGGCCACGCAGACTGGTTATGGACTTTTCGCACCATTGGGATACTTCGTCTACGTCCAAAGAGGCTGGCCAGCAGCTGATCATTAAATGGTGACCTCGCGGCAAGTGAGTTCGCAGTTGCTTTTGCCCGAAGTTTTGCAAAGACGGCTCGGGCATCGTCCCGTGTAACAAAAACTGGTCAGTGCAAGTCAATTCCAGATCACCGGTCAACGGGTCCAAAGAACCGATGGCCGCGTAAGCGTAGGTGCCGCCGGGGAAGACACGTTGCAGCAAGTGGTTCAGCGAGGCCTGGATCTCGTGGTTGGAAGCCTCGTGCCGGCACTCGGTCAAAAAGGCGGAACGACAAGCCATCAATTCTTGAGTGCAAGGTTGGTCACGATTAAAGCAAACGATTGTGGCAAAGCGAACGGTACCGTCGTTTTGAACAAACCACTCGCAAACTGCCTGATCTTGCTCGACCGAAAGTGGCGCAACCGCCAGTGACGAGGTCTCAAAAGGAATATTGGTGGGCAAGTCCAGCTGGGTGTCGCCGCTGGTAGAATCTACTGGTGCGGCTTGGCTAGTCGTTCCCGATTGATAGTTTGACCTTTGCTGTTCGGTCAAACTTTGCAGCACTTGATTGAACTCTTCGACCAGTTTTTCACAGTAGATTCGACTGGCTGCGGGAATTCCGGGTGGAAAAAGAGGTGATAAGTCGCAGATCTTCAGTTGGGCAACCGCTGGGATTTTAGGGTCCTTGGCGCTTACCCGTCGTTTGAAGCTGAATTCAGGTTCAAAGATTTGCAATTCCCAGCCGGTGGCCTGTTGAAAGGCGACATTTAGACTGTGAAAGTTCGTCAGCGACTTAGATACAGACGCTTTGAACGGGCAGGTCGTGCTAGGGGCATGCAGCTTAAGGTGGTCTGCATCACCTAGCAATGAGGTGAAGGTGCTTGAATCGATCATAGTTTTTTGGGGTTTGGGGGGGTGTGGCTGGGCGTTTCTATGTCCTGCGAGGCCCACAGCCAAATCGTCCTTCTTCCCTGATCGACAATCTCGTCATCGTCTAGCCGATCTACTCAATTTGATACAATTCCTTGACAAAGAAGGATTTCAAGCAATCCGGTTTCGGGGTTTACCGAGCCAGCGGATCGTGCCGGATAACCCGATAAGCAATTGCTCGATCTTTTCTGTGAAAATGCCAGTCGTGCCTTGTTGAGAAAGACGCAAATCGATAAATTATCGGACTAGTGAAAGTTGCGGCCCCATTGCGAAGTGGGGCCGTTTTATTTCGGTCTTATAGATCCAGTTTGGGAGCACCCCGTGGCGGGCACGAAAACATACTCTGCGAAGCCGGGCGAGATTGAACAAAAGTGGTGGTTGGTCGACGCCTCAGACCAGATCGTCGGTCGCATGGCTTCCGAGATTGCAGTCATCCTGATGGGCAAACATCGTCCCACCTACACGCCTCACATTGATACCGGCGACTTCGTTGTCGTTACGAACGCTGAAAAAGTTCATTTCACCGGACGTAAGTGGCAACAGAAAAAATACACTTGGTACACCGGCTACCCAGGTCAAAAGAGCGAAACGGCTCAAGCGAGACTGGAACGTCGTCCCGAGCAAATTTTGCGCGAAGCCGTTCGTCGCATGTTGCCGAAAAATAAAATTGGCCGACAGATGCTCGGTAAATTAAAAATTTACGCTGGCGAGGATCATCCACATCAAGCTCAAAATCCTGAGCCCATGAAATTGCAATCTCAAAACTAGGCCACGCCTATACTTTGCTCTCTTAGCTAGAGCCCCTTTCGAAAACAAATATTTCCAAAGATTCAAAGCAGACTAAATGGTTACTGTCAAAAAAGACAAACGAACTGGTGATGCCATCGGCACTGGACGCCGCAAGTCTTCCGTGGCACGAGTGCGGATTCGCGAAGGCTCGGGCAAAATCGTCATCAACAACAAAGAGATCCAAGACTTCTTTCCTAACGTCCAAGATCGACGTCAAATCGTCGAAACATTGAAAGCAGTCGACCGCGAATCGTCCTTTGACATTTTCGTTAATGTCACTGGCGGCGGAACGACGGGTCAAGCTGGTGCATGCCGCATGGGCTTGGCACGAGCCTTGGTTAGCTACGACGGAGAAATGTTCCAAGTACTGCGTGATGGCGGCTTCTTGACTCGCGATTCGCGAATGAAAGAACGTAAGAAGCCAGGCCTGCACGGTGCTCGTCGAGGGACTCAGTTCTCGAAACGTTAAATCGCACTTGCCAAACGCGCGACCCAAACGCGTCCAAACGCGAAAAAGATTCAAACAAAAAAGCCTGCTGTTACCCAGCAGGCTCTTTTTTTGGTTTGTCTTTGTTTTCTTTGTTTGTTTCGCTGCCGCTTGTTGCATCTTTACCTAAGAGGCGAACAGCCGATATCGCGAATCGTCCGACGGTTTCTCAACCACCTCGCCTATTCGGCAAGCGTTGTCGCAGCCAGCGTCGATTAGGAATTTCAGAGTCTCCTGGACTTTGGACTCTTCTACTGCGATCAATAACCCGCCTGCCGTTTGAGGGTCAGCCAATACGGCGGCTTTCTTCTGGCTGCCGGTGACTTTCAAAGCGGTCATTAGTTCGCGATTCAGTGGAGCCAGAGTACTCTCGATGCCCAAATCCAGTAGGGCGTCGGTACCAGCAATCAAAGGAATGGAGCCCACGTCGACTGAAGCTGCCGCGTCGCTGGCCTCCAACATCTCCAGCAAATGGCCTCCCAATCCGAATCCGGTAACGTCGGTCATGGCGGCGACTCCAAACCGCTCGGACAATTCCAGGGCCACGAAATTGCTAGTGGTCATCGTTTTCATCAAATCCATAAACCATTGAGCGCGGCACATGCCACGCATCAACGCCGCCATCAAAACGCCCGTGCCCAGTCCTTTGGATAGTATCAGTTGGTCTCCGACATTCATGTTGCCTTTCTGAGTGGTCGCGGGGCGTTGATCGGCCAGCACCGTGAAACCGATTGTCAAGCGAGGCCCCTCGATGGTGTGTCCGCCGACAATCGACGTATTCATTTTTTCAAATTCGTGTTGTCCACCAGCCACTAATTCCATCAACACATCGGTCTGCCGTCGCGGGTGCCCAAACGGGATTTGTGCGAGTGTCAGTGCGGCGGACGGTACCGCATTCATCGCAAAACAGTCGCTGGCGGAATTCAGAGCCGCGATTCTGCCAACCGTGAATGGATCGTCAAACGGAGATGCAAAAAAGTCAGCGGTAACAGTCGTCTGATTGTTCTCGACCCGAATCACCGCCGCATCGTCACTCTTTTCTAAACCGACGATCACCTTGTCATTCTGAGTGATGTTCAATCGGGACAGGGCGTTTTTCAAAGAGAGCCCACCAAGTTTTCCTCCGCAACCCAAGCAACGCGCTTCGTTTTCGGGATTGCTGGGTGCCGCGCCGTCCATTGGCATTGGTTCGTAGTTCTGGTACATCTTCATGAATTTTGCATCGATGTAGTCTTTTAGCGACCAGGCCCAGGCACCGCAGACACTCCGGCCTTTGTGCTGAGCGATCGCTCGCCCGTCTCCCAAATTGATCAGTTTCAGGTAATTTTTTTGCGGTTTGTATTCTTGCAGCGGCTTGCCTTGCAGGCTGCGTTGCAAATTGTTCCAAAGCACCGGGGCTTGGCGAACGGCAAACACGCCCGCTTTGTCTGTCCTGCGTTCGTCGATGGTTCCGCTGTCACCCACCACGAAAATGTTGTCTCGGCGCACAGACTGCAGAGTAGGGCGGGTCAGCAGAAAACCACGTTCGTCTTGCGGCAGGTCCACCGATCTCAGGAAGTCATTCGCTTCGGCACTTGCCACCCAAAACGTCATGTCGCTTTCCAGCAACGTGCCGTCTTGCAGGCGAACTCCGGCGGAATCGACCGCCGTCACTCGCCGCTGCTCGAACACTTGAATACCGGCTTTTTGCATCTCGCGACGCACGTGTTTCACCGTGGATGGCAGTAAACTTTTTCCGATCGTCGATCCGCAAATGATACGAATCGTGGTTTCCGCTCCTGATTCTTTTTGGAATCGCTTGTTCAAGCAAAACGCCACTTCGATTCCGCCCAATCCTGCCCCTACAATGTTGACGCTAACCTGCTTCTTCTTTTGAAGTTGCAATTCATTGACGGCCTTTCGCAACCTGGTCAAGAAAGTTTGCATCGGCTTGATCGCGATTAGATTTGCGTCCTCGGACACCTCAACATTACGCAGGGAAGGACGCGAGCCAACGCCAATGGAAAGGTAGTCGTATGCCAGTGGCGGACGATCCTCGAAAAACAACTCGTTCGTGGCATGGTTCACTCGGGTTACACGATCGACGATCAAGCGAGCTTGGTTGACGGCACACAGCCTGACCAAATCAATTTGCATCCGTTCCGGATCGTACTGACCGCTAAGCACGCCAGGCATCATTCCAGAATAGGTAACCACTGGATAATCCGAAACGCAAATCAAGTTGGCACCATCGATCGGTTTCATCCGCCACATCTTTAGAACGTGAGCGTTAGTGTGACCAACTCCCAATAACACAATGTTGTTTCGTTGCAGTTCTCGTTGCATCATTTGTCGGGAAATATATGGGACTGTTGCAGAATCTGATACGATAGCCGTTCTACCGTCAATGAAAAGGCACCTTGCAAACAGACGAATCCGGTTTAGCGAGAAACGGAATAATGCTGGACAACCTCAAAAAAATCATTGCAAACCAGTTTAACGCCGCCATGGGTACATTGCACCGTTGCATCGTCGAATGCCCGGAATCGATGTGGCATGCCAATGTTGCCATTAACCCATTTAGCCAGTCTGCTTTTCACGCATTGTTCTTCGCAGATTTGTATCTTGGTTTAAATATTCATGAACAGCCCGAACAGGCCTTTCACAAGCAACACCAAATTGTTTTTAACGGCTACGAACAAATGCAACAGGCCAAGCCGGTAAAAACGTACGACCGGGAATTTATCCTTGAGTACCTGCAATTCTGTCGCGACAAAGCAGATCGAGTCCTGGAATCAGAGACCTCGCAAGACTTGATGGATGCGTCTGGGTTCCCGTGGATTGAGTCGACTCGGTCCGAGGTCCATTTGTACAACATACGACACATTCAACATCATGCCGCTCAATTGATTTTGCGGCTGCGGCTGGATTCTGACGTCGATGTGCCATGGTTCCGATCAGGCTGGTCACTGCCAACGGAAAACGCGAGCTAGGCAGTGCGGTCAGTTGAAGGAAATATTGATTCTGCCGCGCAAGCTTCACAGCCAAGTTCAAGACTGACGTTTGCTGCCTGCGTCGGACTATTGAGCTGTTTGTTGGCGAGTTTAGTTTGGTCTTTTCCGCCTGATGTCAACGAAGCTCACTATCTATTGAAGGCCAGGCACTTTTGGGACAACAGCTTTTGTGCGGCTGATTTGTTTGCACAGTCAGGCGAAGCACACTGGCTGTACTATTTGACTCACGGTTGGTTGTTCCAGTTTTTCGAGTTTCCAACGGTGGCTTGGATTGGTCGTATCGTCGGTTGGATGGTGCTGGCCAGCGGGCTATTGCTGCTATTCAGAGTCTTCGAAAAACGTTGGCACTTCGCCACGTTTTTGGCCGCCGCCGCCGTGGTGACCAATGAGTGGTTTCAATTGGCGGGCGAGTGGTTCGTGGGCGGCACCGAAGGCAAAGGATTGGCTTACGGTTTCATTTTCGCTGGACTAGCATGCTGGTTCACGCAAAAGCGACCGCTGGCTTTGATGTTTCTGGGGTTCGCGTGCGCCTTTCACGTCGTTGTTGGTTTGTGGAGCTGTATCGCTTTCAGCTTAGCTGCAGCTATGGTTTGGCGTCACCAAGCGGGTTCCGTCAAATACTCGATCCAATTTTGGGCGCTTGGTTCGTTAGGGTTTTTCGCAGGCTTGGCCACTGGCGTACTGCCGGGTCTGGCTTTGACAGCTGGGGTTGAATCCGAAACAGTGCTTCAAGCGGCCAGGTTGCAGTCGCTGGATCGTTTGGCGCACCATCAGTTTGCAGCTCAATTCACGCGTTGGCATCGGTTCCTGCCGATTGTTACTCTGTGGATCGTTTTGGTGTCAGCGAACCGAAGTTTGGTGAAGACCGAAAGTGTTAGAGTCGGCGGCGCAATTCGATTCTTGAACGCCTTTACCTTTGCTGCATGTTTGATTTCTGTGGCCGGGATCGGTTGCTCCTATTTAGCGACGGCCAACGTGGGTTGGATCGCAGACTTGGCAACTCGCTTGCTAACCTTGTACATGTTTCGCTTGGCGGACGTCTTCGTGCCAGTTGCACTCGTTATCAACCTACATTTGCTGATTCAAAGAATGCCCGACCACTTGGATATTAAAACGATCTGGGCGGCTTCTTGTTACTTGCTGGTCAGTTGGGCCATCCTGCTAAATGGTCTACAGAATTTCAAAGATCCACGTTCACCCAGCGCCGTGCAGGCCGAGGACCAAACGACGACAGACGCCAATCGCAAACGAGCTCTAGAATACGAACGGAACTGGATTCGCGTTTGCCACTGGATTCGCGATAACACGCCACCGGATGCCGTCTTCTTGACGCCAACGAGAAACCAAACTTTTAAATGGTACGCTCACCGATCGGAATTCTTCTCCTGGAAAGACATGCCGCAAGATGTCGCGTCCGTGATTCAATGGGCCGAACGACGTCAAGCATTTTACGTACATGGATTCCAGTCAAACGATACCACGGCATCATCAACAAATCTCCAATGGCCGTTCCCAGCAACATGGGCGATGGAAATTGGGCCTCTGTATTTAGGAGACCGCTTGGCCGCACGAGCAAAGCAGCACGACATAGACTATTTGCTGGTTCCCAAACTGCATTTGGACTGGGTGCTTAAAAACTACGAGTTCAGTTCGCAGTTGAAACAGGTCTACCCAATTGCTGAAAATCGCAATTCAACTTTTGTGTTGTATGCGATTCGTTAGTTTCGTTGAGTGAAAGAATCAGCGCCAAGCCAAACACTTAAGTGGCTTGTGGACTTACGGGCCAGAATTCAAACCATTGATACTCGTCCGGAAGCAGTGGCGAGCTGGCGAATTCCAGATGCAAAATCCTGCGGTGATCGGTACAACCTGCTGTGGAACTTTCGCTGGCGTGGCTAAGCAGTGGACGCATTGCCAATACAGCGCCGGCACTGGAGAGCACAGTGACCGCTTGATTGTCGGTGGAAGCAGCTTTGCCGTTCTTGTGCGACCCGCGGGCAACTTGCAAGGGACCATTGTGCTGAGTGATTTCGTCTAAGCGAATCCGCAGAGTCAACATGTCAGAGAGCACTTCGGTCGAAGCATGTACGTGCGGGACGCCAGATTTAATCGTCGGCTTCGAAAAGTGGTGCGTCGGCAATTGATTGTCTTTGACCGCGATCGTCACATCCTTGTGCCAAGGCAACGACCAAGTTCGATCAGGATGTTTGTCAAAAAACAGGATCCGCACCAAACCCGCTTTTCGCCCTAACACTTGGTGCACTAATTCCAACAGGACCGGTTTCTTCCAGCATTCAAGCAAACGCGGGTTGTTCTTTGAAACGTTGCGAGCCGCATATGTTTGACCTCGCGAATTTTTAATGCCGTCCAAGTCATTTTCAATACTGCAATCAAGTTCGCCAAGGATTTCTTCGATTTCAATTTGGTTGAATACATCGTCGAGCAACGCAAAACCATCGTCCTGAATTTGGCGGCAGAAGTCTTTGGTGGCAGGCGTCATTGTTTATCCTAGATTGACCCAAGATGGTCAGGGACTGGTTTATTACATTGAGGCATTACAGCAAGATACGTTCAACGCGGAAATTGACAAAGACGAATTGAGGCGTCCGGAACAATACATTTTTGAATTTGCGAAATAACACGAAAAATGACGCCCGCAAATAGGCGTCATTAGAATTGTTTTCGAGATCGACCAGGTCGGCGTTCAACCTCGAGGTCGCATCAAAACGATCACCAGCCCCGACGGGTTCGGCCCAGCCGTTCGCAATCAGGTTTGAAAAAGGTTATTATTGGCGGGTAAATAGCTCTTCGGTGCTTCGCTCTGCTGGGTAGTGCGGCTTGATATTGCCGCAACAACGCGCAACCGGTTAAAACCGATTCCGAATCGGCAACGAAATCAGGTTACTAAACGACTTCGCCAGAATTTCCGAATGGTCTGACCATCCGTAGGTGAGAACGATGGACATAAGCTGTTTTATGGACGACGAGAGTGTTGCTGCGCTCTGCGGCCAAATTGGAACAAAGCTTTGCATGGCGTTCACGCCGAGCGTAAATATCAACTTGCCGCGGAGTTCGATCCGAACGGGCCCCTTGTCGTTGTGGACGCAAGATAAGGAATCAGGCGAGCGACGGTTTTTGTCGATCTGGATGGAATACAGGGAAACCGAGGGCCGTCTCGACTACCAGTTGATGACGGCGCGACTAGGCGACATCCCCCAGGGAATCAAATACGGTTTGACCGAAAATGGTCGGGTAGGATTCCTGGAGAGACAGTGTGGCATCAGGTTGGGTGAATACGTGCCGCTAACGAAGGTGCGCATCTATTCCAAGTCCGTCGGCAGCGGCAAAGGAGGCAAAGTGGATTTCGACCACGCGATTGCCCTGTTTTTCTCCGATGGCAATGTATGTGTGGTTTCCGGGTCAGCAAACGCATTCCAGTATCTGGAAATCGAAACTACGAACGCGGGAGCATTGGAGTCGCTTGAATGCCTCGCAGTTTGCACGATGCGGTTGGAGTGCGACGAAAGAACCGTGCTGTAGTGTCGACTGGAGTTTGCTAGCCCATCGGTCTTCTGTACGTAGTTTGGGCACTCTTACTCTTGCCCGACAAGAACGTTTAACACAAGCCGGCAGGCGAC
>CAZJBW010000140.1:0-6454 GCA_964543985.1 uncultured Pirellulaceae bacterium
ATCCTCCACGCTGGAGAATCCATCATGAAGTAAGCCAATGAGCGTCGACCCCGAAGCCACCATCAACGCTGCCATTGAAAAACTGGTAGAGCGCGAGTTCGCCCAGGAAATGCGGGAAGGCAGCAACGAAGTCAAATTTTCCACACCCGACGACTTGCTGAAACTGTTTGAGCTCAGCCAACGACAGGCAGCCGTCACCGCCCGTCGAAAATCGGGAATCTTTCGCGTCGTTCGATAAACGTTAATAGTTCGAAAGAATCGAACAGACCTATCTCTTGGTCAATCTCTCTTGCCCGATCCCCGCGAGTTCCTGGCGTCGCTTGAACGCAAGCACCGCGCCCAGGATGACAACTCAGCCAAAGGCCGTGCGATCCGATCTTACCGCGAGCATTACAAGCTTGGCCGGTTAACTCGTGCGCGTCCGGACAACCCGCCAGGTCGCAGCGGCAATGCTGCGATCTGGGAATCGGCCGACCTGATGCACCGTCGCGTTCGCGCGGCATACGACAATAATCCAATCTTCCGGCGCTGTACTCACGTTCTACGTGACCTGATCGTCGGCAGTGGGATCCAGGCGTTTAGTGATCCAATCGATTACAGTTTCGGCTGGAAGCTGGACAAGCGACCCGAAAACGTGCTAATCCGATCGCTTGACTACGCACTGGAAACCGACGAGTCATTCGACTTGTGGGCCTGCGACAAAAACCAAGTCGACATTGGTGGCCGCTGGGACTGGTTCTGGATGCAGCGCATGGTCATCCAAGAGTTGATCCTGGTTGGCAGCGTGATCGTCAAAAAGTGTGCTCGGCGTGATCAAGACATTCCGTTCTGCCTGCAGCTGATCGAACGCGAGCAAATCAATTACCAGTACGATCGACCGCGGGCAGGCGATCAGAACGCAATCATCAACGGCATCGAAGTCGATCGAGATGGCCGCGAGGTTGCCGTGCATTTGTGGCGCGAACATCCACACGACGGATTTGCCGCGTTCTCACAAGCCGGCTTTGAATCATTCCGTCTACCTAAAAGCCAATACGAACACATTTTCCTGGGCGTGCGACCAACACAAACAATCGGGGCGACCTGGCTAAACACGATCGGCACGCCAACCCAGGACCGCGACAGTTTCACCGAAGCCGAATTGCGAGCCGCCATCAAAGCAGCTCGGTTGCTGCTGGTCGCTCATATCGACAATCCCGGCGCCGGTGCCCTTGGCTTTGAAGATTTTGGCGGCGACGGCGACCCGCTTGGCCGACCCGAACTGGCGCTAGGCAACGACATTGTCGCGGCCGAAGTTGGCAAGGATGAAAAAGTCGAGTTGATCGAATCGCAACGACCAACCGACAAGGCAAACAACTTTTTCGACATCCTGGACCACGATATCGCGGCCGGCACCGATGCCAGTTATTACTCGGTCACCGGTCGATTCGAAAAGACGAACCAATCTGGCTTTCGCGGCGCAATGAATTTCGAGAGCGCACAAATGCGACCAATCCAAGAATGGTTTGGCCGCAGTTTCGTTTTGCCCGTTCGGCGACGTTGGAACGAATTGGCAGTTGGCCTTGGTCGACTGCGAAACGTGACCGCGTCGCAATTCAATCGCGAACGAAACCGCTACCAACGATTCGAAGTGTACGGCCCTGGTCGGTCGGTGCTGGATCCAGACAAGGAAACCGAAGGCTCGCTAACTGAATTGCGGGGCGGATTGTCGACGCTAAAACGCGAGTGTGCACGCCGGCAGCTGCACTGGATCAAGGTCCTGCGACAGGTCGCACTCGAGAACCGAATTGCCGACGTCCTTGGTGTCGCCCTGGACCACAGCAAAGGGCAGGGTGGCCAACGAGACAAAAACACAAGAACGTCTGAACGCGAAGAACGCGAAAACGCCAACGAGTAACACTAGTGGCGAAACGTAAAAAACGACGCGCAGCTGCAGCTGTACAATCGCTCGGTTTGTTCGGCAACCAAATGGTGATGCTGGAACAATCCGAAATCGTCAACCGCATCGAATTTGCGAAACACGTTGCCAATTCGCGCGGTGAACTGCCGACCGGCTCGATCAATTCGCGCAGCCTATCCGAACGCGTTAGCATCGTTGGTGGCGTTGCCGTGATTCCACTGCAGGGCGTTATCTGGCCATCTGCAAACTTTTTCACTCGCTACTACGGCGACACGGCCTGCAGCGAGCTGGCCACCGCAGTCCAAAATGCTGCTGGCGATACGCGAATCAAATCAATCTATCTGCAGGCTGACACGCCTGGCGGATCCGTGTTGATGTTGGAAGAGACGGCGCAAATTATCCAGGGGCTACGCGATCGCAAGCCGTTGGAAACCGTGGTTCAAGGTTTGCTGGCCTCGGCCGGCTACTACCTGGGATCCGCAACGTCGAAAATTCACGCCAGCCCGTCCAGCAGCGTTGGCAGCCTGGGCACGATCTACCATCACAGCGATTACAGCGAGTACTTCGCCGACTTCGGCGTCAAGGTGACGCCAATCACCTACGGCAAGCACAAAGCCGACGGCAGCCCCTACAAACCGCTGGACGCCCAGGGACGCAAAACGCTGCAGGACTGGGTCAACAGTTTTGGCGAGCAATTCATGGACGCCGTCGCGCGACAGCGTGGCGTTTCCCGGGAAACCGTTTTACAGAAATTCGGCCAAGGCAAAGTCTTCATCGCCGCCCAGGCCTTGGAACTCGGCTTGATCGACAGCGTTGCCACGCTCGATCGGCTGATTGGTGCGAACCAGACACCGGAATCGGAAAGCGAAACCAGTTCGGCTGTCGCGCCAGCTCAAACAGTGCCCTCGCAACCAGCAGGCACAACTCAGATTCAAGTTCCCGTCGGTAGCAAGCCCCAAGCTACCACGGCGAAACCCACACCCGGGGCAAAAGAGGAAACCCCAATGAAACTGAAGGCGCTACTTTACGCGTTGGAATTAATCGACTCGCAAGAAGCGTCAGAAGAAACATGCAGTGCTGCAATCAAAGCATTCTGCAAAGCCCGGGGCGTCGACGTGCCCACTGGCGACGGCAGCGAAAATGAAATCATTTCGCTGTTAACCAGTGCCAATGCGACAACCAGTGCGAACGTCCTGGAAGCGCACAAACGCGAACAGGGCGAAGCCCGTCAAATGACTGCCGACCAATTGCTTTCGATGCGTTCGGAGGTGATTGACGCCGCAGCGTTGATCAATGCCGGCCGACCCGACCCAGTGATTTCGCTAGACGCCATCAATCAAGCTGCAGACGCTTACGTGAAAGGCGACAAGGACCTGGCAGCGATCCAGGCCGACTGGAAAAAGGCACTGGCCGAAGATCCCGACAGCAAACCAGCCGCCGTTCGCGTTACTGGCCATGGCTCCGATACGTTTGTCGCTGACGCAACATCAATGTTGCTGTGCAAAGCAGGCTACGGAACCGCCGAAGACAAAAAGAAAGATGTCAGCCAAATTCGCGGATTGGGCCTGCTGGAAATCGCCGACACGTTCGCCTCGTTGCACGGCCGACCACTTAGCGGAACAAGCCGTGAAGAAAAGGCGCTAGCCGCATTGTCTTCGCCAGGCGTCACCACAATCGGCAGCATGTTTGCCAGTGGCGGCGCAAGCTACAACCGACCAGGTGACTTCTCAGGATTCATGTCGAACTTGGCGGGCAAAGTCCTCGACCAAGCGATTCCTTTGGCTCGCGTGACCTACGATCGCTGGACAGCACGCATCATGGACGTGCCCGACTTTAAGCCAAAAACGATCCTTGGCGCTGGTTCGTTTGACGAACTCGACCGCATCATGGATGACGAAAAAGTCAAACAGTTGCAGTTCAGCGAAGAGTTGAAAGGCTGGATTCAGGCCGATCGGTACAGCAACAAAGTTGGCCTGACGCCGGTTATGGTCAAGGACGATGATATAGACGGATTCGTACAGCAATTGATGTCGTTGATGTTCGCGCACGACAACACGCTGAACCAGCTTTGCTTGCAGTTGCTTACTGCCAACGTCGTTCTGCCTGACGGTTTACCAATCTTTGACCCTGGCCACGGCAACCTGGTTAATCCAGGCGGCCAGCCATCCAAAGACCAAGCCCGTTTTATGCGGATCGCGCATCGCAACCAACGCGGTATTGGCACCACCAAACGTATCAACTCGCGTCCCGAGCTGGTGTTGGTCGGCAACGAAAACGAAGATTTCGCCAAGCAAACCTATTACAGCATGGAGCGCTTGAACGAAACCAAGTCGCCAGAAGTCGACGGCGAAATCAATGTTCACCGTGGCTCCGTTCGTGAAGTCATCGTCGAACCAGATCTGGACGACTACAGCAAAACCCAGTGGTACACGTTCGACGATCCGCGTCGATTCCGCGTGATCGCTCACTGCTTCCAGACCGATTATGGTCGTGGCGGCCGTCGCACCAGCTGGTTCGACAACGAAACCGAAACGCGCTGGGTGAAACTGGAAGGCCGCTTTGGCGCGGCAGCTGCCGGCCACCGTGGATCCTGTCGAAACGGATCGTAAGCGAAAAAACAAACGGGGCCCGGCATCCTGCCTGGCCCCGTTATCGTGATCACATTTAGCAACTCGCTTCCATGCCCCTAAAAACTTAAACCAAAACAACATTCGGAGCAAATACCAAAAATGGCCAAACTCACTAACATGGTGCAGTACTGCTTTCGCGGTGCTGGCGTTCCACCAGTGGCTGCAGACAGCGGTCCTTTCGTTCGAGATGTCGACGCTGGCGGAACCGTCACGGCGAACCAAGGCGCAATTCGGCTGCAAATTCCGGCCGCAGCGGGCGCGTCACGCGCCACCGTTTTTCAAGCGGACAGCCTGCCGTTCGACATTAGCGACATCATTCGCGTTGAAATGCTGGTTAAGTCAGACATCGATTTGGCAAACAATCCAAACACGATTCTGGCTATCGGATTGTGTCACAATTTCGATGCAACACTGGACAATATGATTGGCGTCTACTTTCGATCTGAAGGCGACAACAAGCTGTTGGTCGAATCGAATGATGGCGTGCGAAACATCGACGACATCGAAACTGGGTTCGATATTCAACCAGAATTCCAGCGGCTGGCCATCGACTTCGCGCGTGGCACCAACACGCAGAGTTTCCCATCTGTTTCGACAGGTGGTGTTTCTGACATCCGGTTTTTTGCTGGGAATGCAACAGGTGCCTTGCGAGACATTCGCACGGGCGGCACGCGATTTGACCTGTCAGCACACGCAGGCGGCCTGCAGCTGTTCGCGCAAATCGAAAAAACGGCTGGAGCTGATGTTGGATCCCTTTGGATTCGCGATATCTGTGTGACCGTCAAGGACAACTAACCAGGTCGGGACCATGGCGATCCAGGATGCATGGAAGGCCGTCTACAAAGGATGGCTGAGAAACCGGTACTACTCAGAACCGGTTCAGTTCGTCCCGATTGCCGACCCCACAAAACCTCGCGCCGTCGTAATGGGCATCGATGCCGAACGACAACGCGAATCCAGCAACACCGACGAAGACCAGGACGAACGGGTGACCGTCTTTATCCTCCGCGATGAAGACGACCCCGACGTCGGTGGTGTCAAGGAACTGTACCTGAATGATCAAATCATCAGGGCGGCCGAATTCGACCCAAATAACGAACCTTTTAGCCACACTGGCGAGATCGTGGAACGGGGACAACATTACATTCGAGCGGTCTTCTCGCGTTACCGCCGCGTAGCGCAAGGACCAGGCGGCAACTAAATGACAGTTACCCCAACCAGTTCAGCAGCCCTGGCCTTGGCCGGTGCCCGAAAACTAGTTGCAGCCTCGCCTGCATTCGCTACTCACGTAGCAGCGGTTCACGGCGACACTACCGCCGATGCTGACAAGCACATTTACTATCACGACGTTTGGAATAAAGGCGCAAAGATTCGCGACCTGCGACCGTTCGCCGTGATCACGCTGGCCAGCAATTCGTATGACACGCTGGCCCAATGCTCTGCAACAGCCTTAAAGGTGGCTGGCGGCGTATTGGTCGCCTTTTTCGACAACCCACGACAAGAAAACTCGGACGACGTTTACATCGAATTTCTTAATTGGATGTACGGCACGTTGGACGATCAGCAAGACAGGTTCGGCATCGACGACAATTACCCATTCAATGCGATCGCTGATGCCGTCAATCCGGATCGCGTTGATGTCAATCGACGCGCTACCGACGATTTTATGTTCGGCGCTGCGATCTTCGAACACGATCGCGAGGTTGGCTGAATGATCCCGGTTGTAATCGAAGTTGAAACATGGGGCCAAGTTGGTGTCAGCATCCGCAACCAACGGCTGCTAATGCGGACAGCTCACCACAGCGCCGCGAATCATTGGAAACAAAAGATGCTGAAACGTCACTTTCAGCACCGGTCCGCAAAACGATACGGCTACGCTCAACGGAGCGGTCGCTACCTGGCCAAGAAAAAGGCATTAGCCCGC
>CAZJBW010000140.1:6554-7736 GCA_964543985.1 uncultured Pirellulaceae bacterium
ATTAGAACACGCAAGCGCAAGAAGATCCGCGCATAAAAGCGAAGGCCCCAAGCCTTGAGCACCAATATTTTCTACCCGCATGCCATCGTTTTAGGTGGCGTCGAAATCACCCAGATCGAGCGATTGCCGCTTAACCCGAACATCCAAACGTTCGCGCTTCGTTCGGCATCCGGCACGTTTCCTGGCCTGATTGGATCCCACACTGTCCAGCCTGACCTGAATTTTTCGACGACTCAAATCAAGTCCGTGCTGGATGTTGCCGTAATGGACAACGTGGCTGCCGCGTTCGATGGCACCAACGTCGACGTCGAATGGCGTCGAGCAACCAACCTGGCTGGAAAAGAAAATATTGCTACCCCGGTTCACACGCGAACCCGAGCTACCAAAAGCCTGCTGACCTGGGAATCAATTTCAGCATCCAATGCTCAATTGGCAACCATCGAATCGATGCTGAAGTTTATCGCGGACGATCCCAACCCCCCGTTGACGACAGCCAACAATATTGCGCTGTCGGCTGCAACAGCTGTGCAACATGCCTACACGCTAGGACCGTCCAACGTGGTTGCTGGCGCGTTGAATTCGGATTTGTGCGTGCAGTCGGTCAACTGGTCCAACAATATCAGTTACAAGATGGTCGAATGCAGTGGCTCGGGTTACACCTGCCTGGCGATCGTCGAAACCGTCGAGCCAACGATCACGCTGACCGTCGAAGATGTCAGCCAGCCTTTGGCACTGCTGAACTCGGGCGCGGACCTGACCAGTTTCACCTGGTACTTGCGACGCAAAGGACTGACGGCCGGCAGCCCCAACGTCCCTGACACCACACCACAACATATTCGATTCACGTCAACCGTCGGTTCCGCTTTCCCAGGCGGCCCGCGCGAAATAATGATCAAGCCACATTCATTCGCGATCAACACCGCGTCGGCGATCGTTTAACCAAAATCTTCGCTAACAATCCCAACAAGGAAAAATGAACATGAAAGCTGCCAAACGTAGACTCTTGCAACGCGAAGTTGCAGAAGCGATGGGCGTCACCACGGGTAGAGCCAGCAAAATGCTGGACGAACTCAGCAAAGACCATATCGGCAAAGTTGCCAAGTTGTGCGAACAGCACAACCAACGCGACAAGATTCGATCAATCGTGATTGATTGCCTGCAGTCGCAGATCAAAGCCGAAGC
>CAZJBW010000140.1:7836-9132 GCA_964543985.1 uncultured Pirellulaceae bacterium
ATTGAAAAAGACCCTTACGAAGAACTCGTCGACCAAGGCCTGCCAACGCTGAAATTTGGCCGCAAGATCCGCCACGATCTCGGCGATGTCCGCCAGTGGATGGCCAACAACGCAGCGACGCAAACTGAAACGACCACCAACGATTCCAGCGATTCAGGTGGCGAGAATGAAACAGACGGCACGGAATCTGAAACAGATCAGTCAGATTCCGAGACGGACGAACCCGAGTAGCTTAACGATTGGCTGATAACGATTGGCTGAACCAAAAGGACGAAGAAAGCGAGTAGCAAGCGATGCCTGGATTCATCTACGCGATTCCAATCCCACTGAACCAGTTGGTGATTGGTGAAGACATCAAGCAGGATGTTCTGCGCGAATACCAACTGGACCACCTGCAACTAGAAACGACTCGGCAAGCCAGCCTGGGCACGGCCAGCATCCCAAGCTTGGGGCAATGCTCGGTGATCTTCCCAGCTGGACAGGACCCTCGAGTCACCGACGCGTTGACCTGGTCGGTTCAGGAAGTTGGCTACAAACGAATGGTCGGTGTCGCCTGGCAGACGGATGCGCCGCCCACCAGCCAGGATTTTCTCAAGCCGCCCAATCAGTTGATCCACGGCTACGAGATCCACGACGCCAGCGACAATCCTTGGCTGATCCCTGTTGTTCGGGTGCCCAAGGTTTCCCGGGAAACCGATCAACCATTGAAGGCCGACGCCGCAACCCAGGCCTCGCCGCAGCTGCCGACGAACATCACGTTCGGATACGACGGCTACATTCACCGCACGCGAAAGCCCGAGGCGGAAAGCCTCTGGCGATTGTCAGGCGAAATCTGGGACTACTGGAACGGTGACGGCGACCCCAAACCGGCTTTTGTCATTCGCTGCGCTTTCTACTTGCTGCAAGCCAACTATCGAATCAATCAGGTGGAAATTAACGTTTTCGCGGCAATGGGTCAGCCCATCCTGGATGACACAATCGCAACCGCCATCACCTATGCCTCGATCAACCTGGACTTGATCCAGCAGCACAATCAAACCAACGACACCGAATCAAAAAACCACCAAGCCGCCAGCTGATCGAATTCTATAATTGGCGTGGCGGCCGACTCCCCAACTACCAACCCAGCCGAGCCGACTTATATCTGGCCTGGGTACTCGATCGGCAAGATGCCCGCGACAAACCAATAGCGCTGGTACTACGTGGCAACGGTACGAAATAAGTTCACTGGCGACGCCAAGCAGCTTGAGCGAGAACTCGAACGCATCCGCCGTCAAATGGTGAAGCTGGAGGAGA
>CAZJBW010000141.1:0-8861 GCA_964543985.1 uncultured Pirellulaceae bacterium
GGGTCGCAATCTGGCACTGCCCTAACGCTTGGAGTTGTCTTCTGACTCAGATACCCTCCCTCCGGGAGGGTCGGAGCTCGGCTCCGGGGAGGGGCAATGCGATTTCCGAATTTACAAGCGTCATCATCAACCCTGAAAATCCCGCCGTGGCCGCGACAGCGTCCGACCCGAAGGGTCGCAATCCGGCACTGACACCTAACGCTTGGAGCTATCTTCTGATTCAAGATACCTTCTCTCCGGGAGCGTCGCGAGGAATGAGCGTGGGGGCAATAGGATTGTTGAATCTACATACGACATCGAACTTGAATATCCCTCCCCGGAGCGGAGCTCCGACCCTCCCAAGGGAGGGTGGCAATCAGGGTGACTACCTGCGCAGACACTGTCACGATTCCGAAATGGCCCTCGCCAAGCAAGTCCCTCGATTGGCTGGTATTTGGATAGCGACTGCTTGTGTCGTCGTGTTATCGGAGCAATAATTTGCCACCTGTTCTTCACCTTGGTTTTGCTTTCTTGAAAGAAATTTCGATGATCACTGCTCGATCCCTTCACGTCCAACTTAGGTGTCTGTTCGGTTGTTTTGTGTTTGCCATTTTTGGGACAGGGGCACCAACTTCAGCCGAGGCGCAATTGTTGCCAGGCGCACGATATTCGGCGCAGCAGCGAGCCCAGATTCGCTCGATGCCGATCCTCGAGCGCCCCAACCGCCCATTGCATTTTTACGGCAACGCCGTTCGGCGCGGTGGTGCGGCTGGCAGTTTTTATAGCCCCACCCCAACGTATCGATCTGCTCCGACCTACCGTTCAAGCTCCAGCTATCCACCAACCCGAGTCATTCGTTCATCGCCGTCAGTACGTTCGTACTCGTCAGTCCCCAGATCAACTTCAACACGAGTCATTCGTTCGTCGCCATCAGTGCGTTCATCAGTCCCTGGTTCGCCTGCAACCCGAGTATATCGTACTCGCGTCTATCGCAGCCGTTAGATTGGCAAAGTGTTGATTCGGAACCTTGCCAGACTCGCCATTGAACTCCGATAAGAAAAGCAGGGACATGGTCTTGTCTTGCTTCGCGACCTGAATGATCTGGAATACTTAATGAACGAGTTGCGGTGGATTTGATGATTTAGAGCATCTATATTCTTTCCATGAAGACTAAACGAGAAAACACGGAGCACCGCAATGAAAATCGACCAGATGATCCCAGTAACTATGTACGGTGCCGATTGGTGTGGTGACTGTCGCCGGGCCAAGGCATTTTTGGATTCCAGCGGTATTGCATACCAGTTTGTCGACGTCGACTTGGACGAAGCTGCCACCAAGAAGGTGGAAAAACTCAACAACGGAAAGCGAGTTATCCCGACGATAGAAGTTGGTCCGCAAACCCACACCAACCCTGACAACGCCAAACTGTCAGAGATATTTGGTGTCAACGATGCGGGTCGAGTCGTGTTGATGGGAGCCGATTGGTGCCCCGATTGTCGTCGTGCAAAGAGTTTCCTCCAGGACAATGATGTCCGTTTTCAGTACGTCGACGTTGATGTTCACGATTGGGCGAACGGAAAAATCGAAGAGATCAATATGGGCAAAAGAGTGATCCCCACGATCTTGGTTGGAGACAACGTGCTCATCAATCCAGACAATGCCAAGCTGGCGGAGCGACTGAAGGTCGAAATTGAAAGCGAAGACAAATTGTACGACGTTGTCATTATTGGCGCGGGAGCGGCAGGTCTGACGACTTCGATTTATTGTCAACGAGACAAATTGGATTCGATCATTCTGGAAAAGAAAAACATCGGCGGCAACGCTTTCCTGACCGAAAAGATCGAGAACTATCCAGGGTTCAACTCGATCTCGGGCCCCAAGTTGATGGAACGCATGGCAGAGCAAGCTCAGACCTATGGAGCCAAAATCGAGCAAGGCACCGAGGTCTTGAATATCGAAAAGACGTCCAACTATTTCAAACTGAAAACCAATCTCGGATCGGTGCGAGGTAAAGCAATGGTGATTGCGACGGGCTCAACCTACCGTCAGCTTGGAATACCGGGGGAGAGTGACTTGATTGGTTCAGGCGTGCATTTTTGTGCGACCTGCGATGGAGCTTTTTACCGAGGCCGCGACGTGATTGTCATCGGCGGCGGCAACAGCGCGTTGGAAGAAGGCATCTTCTTGTCCCGGTTCTGTTCCAGTGTCAAGATCGTCAACAGAGGTCCCGAATTCTCCGCAAGCAAGACTTACATCGACAAGCTTCCGTCGATTGAGAACATTGAAACTTACATGGATCGAACGTCGCTTGAATTTTTGGCAGACGATAAAGGAATGTTTACCGAGTTGAAAGTCAAACACAATGTTAGTGGCGACGTTGAAACGATTTCAGCCGATGGCGTGTTTGTGTTTATTGGCTTGGTGCCCAACACGGACTTCTTGCGAGGCTTCGTAGAGTTGGACGACAGGAACTTTGTCAAAACAGAATGCGGCACGGTCAAAACGAACGTAGACGGCGTTTTAGCAGCCGGTGATTGCCGCCAGGGAGCTGTCGCTCAAGTTGCAGCGGCAACAGGCGAAGGAGTCATGGCAAGCTACGGCGTGCGCCAGTACCTCAACCAATAAACAGCCAAGGGTATGACCGGCAAACCAAAACACGCAACCAAAGCGGATCAAACCCACCTGGCTTTTTGCCGAAATCGTTGCGCTTCAGATTTTAATTCACCTCGACGCGGTGCATAAACGGACTCGCGATCAGGGTAAGCTGAGCGATGATCGCTGGAATGAGGCAAACCCAAGAAACCGTGACCCGTGGATTCACCATCGAAAAACCCCAGCTTGTGAACACAAGCGTGGCAAACACAAGGACACCGGTCAAGAACGCTAGATTTGCAGCGGCAACCTGTCGGGCGACTAACAGCGCGAGATACGCGACGGCATTGCAGACCAGCAGCACAAGCAACGTTAGCATCAGCGGCAGTGTTGCAAACAGCGTGACGACAGCAACGAGTGGAATCGCGACCAACCACCGCCGGTCAAATGATGCGGAACCATCTGACACCATTTCGGTAGGAGCATCGTTCGGGTTGGGCTCCATAACTACCATGCACACAACATACTTTGTTACGACAACCGCCACGTTGGCAGGTGTGATTGATGGTTATTTTACGGGATGCGTTGGGGTATGGGACAAATTGATTTAGTTTGCGGTCAGCAAATTGCCAACCTTAGAATTGTAAAGGCTGTGTCACAAGTGTCAAAAAAATGGCACTCGAGACTTGACAAAGGCTCCGCAAGTGTCAAAAATTTGGCCTACACAAGCGAGGTTAAAACTTATGGATCCCACTGGAAATTTGAGTCGCCGAGAGCGACAGATCATGCAAGTGATCTTCGCCAAAGGAAGTGCTACGGCAAAAGAGATCGTCGCGGAGTTGCCTGACCCACCCAGTCGCACCGCTGTACGAACTACTCTTTCCATCTTGGTTGAAAAAGGCATATTGAAGTTCAAGCCGCGAGGCCGTGAGTTCGTGTATTCACCACGACGGTCTCCAGAAACCGCTCGCCGAGGTGCGCTGCGAAACGTACTCTCCACTTTCTTTGGCGGATCGATCGAGAGCCTAGTTGCCTCGCATTTCTCGGACCCCAATTCCCAGTTGGACGAGGAGCAACTTACGCGACTGGAAGAAATGATCAAAGAAGCTCGTCAACAGGAGCTGGATTCATGAATTCTTTGTTCACAACAATGGACGAACGTGCGGTGATGGTCTTTTCCGTGATCTTGTTGTTGAAGATCACAACATTGATCGGGCTGGTGTTGATCGTGAACAAGTTTTTGTCGAAACGATCGGCCGCGTTACGACACTTAGTGTTGGCCGGCGGCCTGTTCTTGATTCCCTTGGTAGCCTTCCTGCACTGTGCTGTTCCGATTTGGTCGATCTCAGTCGCTACGTTGGCTGCCGAATCGATCGCGATCGAAGAATCCGTCGATCAACCGAAGTCCAATAACGCGGAAACACCTGCGACGTCGAATTGGCAACGGCCCAACACGGACTCCGACCTTGCAGACCAAACGCCTATCCGCCAGGAAGATAATACGGCGTCCGAGAATATTGATTTTCATTTGGTGGCTCCGACAACAACAAAACCGACCGAGCAAGCCAACTGTCCCGAGCAACTGGCCGATACACCCTGGTTTACAACGGCGACGATATCGCAGTTCTTGGCTGGCCTTTGGGCGCTGGTTGCAGGACTGTTGCTGGCCAACTTGCTGTGGGCTTGGACGATTGTTTCATTGCGAGTACACGCGGCTAGTCCAGTAACGCTTGACGAACTGGCCGAAGCCAATTCCATCCATTCGGATATGCAAGACAAAATTCGGGATCGGCGAGTATCGATTCGTATCAGTGACAACGACAAGCAGATGCCTTTAGGTTTTGGTTTGTTCCGCAACACGATTTTGTTGCCCAGCGGATGTCGCCAATGGTCGCAATCGCAGTGGCATGCGGTGTTGTTACATGAACTGGCTCATTTCGAACGGGGTGATGTTTGGGTCAACCTGTTTTCGAGGATCCAGCAGGGATTGTTTTGGTTTCACCCACTGCTTAACCGCTTGGTGACGAATTTGCGTTGCGAGAGCGAGTTGGCATGTGACGATCGAGTTTTACGTTCTGGGTTTTCGCAAACGGAATATGCCGAGGCCTTGTTGAGCGTGGCCTCGAATTCGACGGTCGATCGTTTTGCTGTCGTGTGTTCCGTGACGATGTCTGATACTGTGTCGGACACCGAGTTGGAATCTCGTATGAGATCCATTCTGTCGCGACAGGTTACTCGTCATCCCGTCGGCTGGCGGACCATGCTGGTTGTCTGCGTGTCGATCTTACTGGCCATGGTCCCATTGGCCTCGGCTAGAGTTCTAGAAGTCCCAGCGAATCAGGAGTTCCAAGAGGAAGCAGGCACGCCGACCACGGCTGCGGGCACGGACGAGTTCGCGGACGCAGACGCAACGTACTTCAACATTTCGCTAAAACCTGGCGAAGGCGACACCACTTACGGCGGCGAGTATATCGTTTCGAGTTCTGCTGAGCTGACGTTCCAATCGATCGACGATCAACAGTTCACAATTTCGTTTGACGAGCTGGATGCTGTCGTGGCCAACGATCGCCGAACGGACATCATTCGGACGGACGGAACGATCGAGTTTGGCAAATTCCTAGACGATGAATTCGAGGTGGCCATCCAGGAGGTCTTGCATCGATCACCCGACTCGGGCGCCCAGATGGGCCGTTCCATCAAGACTTCGCAAATCCATTCGATACGACGTATTCGTCATGCGGAACTGCGTGCTGGCGAGATTACTCATGGCGCCGCTTCCAGTAAGTTGACCTATCACTTGCGAGCTCCCAAGGACTACGACCCCGAAAAAAGTTACCGCGGGTTGGTTGTACTGCACGACAACAACAGCAGTTCGCTGGCTTATATCCAACAAATCGTCGATAGCCATCCGGAACTGGCAGAACGTTATGTGTTGATCGGATTGAATGGTGAAATCGTCAGTGGCAGGTTGGCGGCGATCGAGGAGTCCAGATACCGATACACGGGTCTCAGCTACGTTGGGACGGGCATGAATTTCAAAGGCTTTCAAGGCACGGATCGGGAGAGCCCGGCGCCGATTGCCGACGCGATTTCGGAACTGCGAGGTAGCTTGAATCTCGGTCAAACATTCTTGGTCGGTTACGGGATGGATAACTATACCGCAGGCGGCTGCAACGCCGTGCACATCCACACCTACTTCCCTCAAGTTGTTGACGGAGTCGTTGTCCTGGCAGGCGCCTCGCTGTTGCAGTGCAATCCCTACGAAGTGGCCGACAAGAACCTGAAGATTGCTCAACAGAATACGCCGATCGCCATTTGTGATTCTGCCAGTCCTGCCCGACGCAAATTCAGTCACTGGATGTACGTTAAGTATTTAGATAACAATTTCCCCATGTTGAAGTATTTGGAAAGCGAGGCCGGAACAAGTTGGTCCTCATTACGACTAGAAGAGGCAGTCGAATGGCTGGAAGCGATGAACGAGTTGCAACCAGAACGAGCGATGAAGTTGGCCGAGCAATACTTTGATCAGGGACAGACTCGTGATGCCGTAGCCATCATGCATCAATTGAACCGACAACAGCCACAACATTCAATGAATGATTCGCTGGCGTACCAGAAAATTGATGAGGCGATTACGAAGGCTTGTGTCGTTGCTGAACAGTTCCAAAAGGATCTTCAGAACAACCGGCCAGTCGACGAGTGGCTGGCTGATTTCCTACGGTTCCGCGAAACGTACGAGTTCGCCGAACCGGCTAGTGAGCTGTTTCAACAGTTTAATGCTCTGGCAGAAGAACAACACGCCGAAGCTAAAGAGATGTTTCAGCGTGCTCAAAAACTAAACCGCGATAACGGTGGCGATTCGGACGAAGCTTGGCAGCTGTATCAGAAAATCACCACCGATTGCTTCGCGTCACGCTACCGCAAGCGTGCTCAGTCCATTTTGGATCATCGCAAATAGTGTCTTAAAACTCACCCCCTAAACAGACAGGTAGTCAAATGATTAACCATCCCGGATCGAATTGCGCGCTGTCGAATTGCGCGTGGAACAGAATTGTAAAACGAATGCTAGTGATCCTGCTGGCCGTGGCCTGTTGGCAGCCAGTCGAGGCTCAAGATCTTGATTCGTGGCAAGGCACTTGGATTACGGACAAGGGAGTGCTGATCATCAGCGGTAAGGATTCGAAGATTCGCGGTACGTTTGGCGAGGATGGAGTGATCAGCGGAAAAGTCCAAAAGGGCAAACTGGCCGTGACCTACAAACATTCACGGTACGAAGGCAAGATCGAGATGACGATGAGCGACGATGGACGCTCGTTCGAAACGACCTGGGATCGTCAAAATGGTGACATCCAAACTTGGCGAGGCTGGCGTAAAGATTCGGACGCCGAAACGGCAGACACGGCAGACTTTTCTGGCTATTGGATGACGTCGTGGGGACCCATGCAGATTGAACAAGACGGCAACGAGGTAAACGGCACCTACGCGGCACACGGTTGGAGCAGTTTCGAAGGGACTGTCACTGGTCGACGAATGAATTTCCAATGGAAGAAGCTGCACTGGTCTGGCGAAGCTTGGCTGGAAATGTCGATCGATGGCAAACGAATTTTTGGCGCGACGAAAGCGGACACTCCGTCCACATGGACTGGCATCCGAATCGAAGATCACGAACATCACGTGGAACCGAAGGCTGGCCAGACGGTCAAAGGATACGCCGACAACGGCATGATGTATCACTTGCGAATGCCGGATGACTGGAAAGAGGGCGATGATGTTGATTTGGTTGTGTTGCTACACGGCAGTAACTGGACGACGGCGGGGATGGTTTTCGTCACGAATGAAAACTGGCCCGAAAAGATCGGCAAGAAGTTCGCCATCTTGGGCATTCAAGGTGAACGCTGGGTCAAGTACTCGGACGCCGATAGCCCGCGTTTCAACTACACCTACCAAAACTGGATGGGACGCAGCACCTACGAAGGTTTTCCGTACACGGATCGCGAGAGTCCATATCTAGTGATGAATGTGATTGAGGAGTTGCAGGACCGACATGAATTCGATCGAATCTTCGTCGGAGGCCACTCGCAAGGCGGTTACCTGACCTATGTCCTACACATGCACTTTCCCAAAAAGCTGGCCGGAACGTTTCCGATGGCTGGCGGTTTGATTATCCAGGCGGAACCAAGTGCCTTTGATGACAAGGATCTGATCGAGGCTCAAAAGTCGACTCCGATGGCCATCATTCATGGTACTCGCGACCAAGTCGTGTCCTTTGCGACGGGAGGTTACAACTACAACCAATACTTGGCCCACAATTTCACGAACACCATTTTTCTCTCACCCGAACTGGGACACGGATACGATTTTTTACCCGTCGATCAAGCCATCGAGTACCTGGACGCGATGAGCAGCGACAACATGGAACAAATTCAAGAGTATGGTGAGCGTATGGTGAAGGAAAAAAACTGGCGAGTCGTTGCGGCACTTATTCAACGCGGAAAGTTGGCCGGCTCTTCCATCCAACTGGACTCGTTGGTCACCGCTTTCGAGGAGGCGGCTGACAAAGATGCCAATCGATTACGGCAACGCGTGCAGTCCAACAGAAACAACAAGTGGGTCAATAGTTATTTGAAGTGGGAAGAAAACTTCCGAGGATCAGATGCGGGAGAAAGGCTGGTGATGGCCTACGACAATCTGCGTGACAAACACCAGGAAGACGCTGACCAGTTAATGTCGGATGCGCGTAAAGCGTTCAACCAAGGTAATCGACAACGCGGTATGCAGCTGTATCAAAAAATCGCCGACGAGTATTACGCTTCGTCACACTATCGAACAGTGAAGCGAGTCTTGGATCGGTGATCGGGAGGACTCGGTAGCTAGCCTCCCTTGGAAGGGTAGTTGAATCAGAAGATAACTCGCGAAGGAAAGGTATCTGTGTCTGAAGTTTACTCGCGGCGGGGTGTGTTTGCGACGGATTGTTGACCACCCATCGAGAGTGTCTGCGCAAGTAGCCACCCTGATTGCCACCCTCCCTTGGGAGGGTCGGAGCTCCGCTCCGGGGAGGGATATTTCATGTTCGATGTCATTTGTAGATTCAACAATCCAATTGCCCTCCACGCTCATTCCTCGCGACGCCCCTGGAGAGAAGGTATCTGAGTCAGAAGACAACCCCAAGCGTTTGGTGTCAGTGCCGAATTGCTACACGGTCGGACGCTGTCGCGGCCACGGAGGGATTTTCAAAGTTGTTGATGTCGCTTGTAAATTCGGAAATCGCATTGCCCCTCCCCGGAGCCGAG
>CAZJBW010000142.1:0-8731 GCA_964543985.1 uncultured Pirellulaceae bacterium
TGCTCAGCCATCCAAACACTTCCCATGCCTCCTTCGCCAATCTTCTGAAGCAATTTGTAACGGCCAATCTGCTCCCGCCTTTTATCCGTCCTTGGCATAGGTGTATTCTCAACCCGCTTTTCACCCTCTGAATCCGCTTTTCCGAAAAGTTCTCCTATATTTTTCTCTCGCTCAAAATGGGCTCGTAATTCAGTAGCCAAATCGCTTGGCAAGTCAGCAACGGACAAGTAGTTTTCCAGATCTTTTGATTCGTTTGCGTCACACCAAACCTCAAAGGCTGCAATCGCTTCCGCAAGCTGACGGCTGTTATCAGAATTAGTGTTCATGATTTTATCATTCTTGGAGAGGAAAACCGAACAAGAAAGCAGCGTCAAGATTAGCTGACGGTTTGAACTTGTCGGATCACCAAAGGTAAGATGTCAATGACGAGAGATTTTTGCGCCCATGCCGATATGTTTAACCAAGAAAAAGATGTAACTCAACAACTTCCTTGAAAATCTCTTGCGTAATAGTCGATCATCTCCCCTTTCACGGCATCATTGTTCATTGAGGACTGACCTTCATGGAATAGCCGACATCTACGAGGCGATTGCTTCGATACACGACGGATTTGAAGTGAGTCACCTTTGCGATGCGTTCGATGTTCATCGCAGCGGCTGTTACCAGTGGCTCCAGGCATTAGGCAAACGGGGTTTCTACAAACGTTGCTACGACAGCGTGTGATCAGGAATTAACCGTTCGTCAACAGATCAACAAACGGCCCAACATCGAGGAGGTCAACCGCACCGTCTCCATTAATATCCGCCGCGGCAATGAACACGCCTGAAATTAGCGAATCGACAAACGGTCCAACATCCAATAAATCAATAGTTCCGTCACCATTTACGTCGCCAATAATTGAAGGAGACCAAAGTGCAACAACATCCCCACTATCCGTGCCCGCGACGAAGGCAAACTGACCTCGATTGTTGAAACCGTTGGTTTCGTCGTGGTGGTTGTTGGAGTAGATATCAAAGTTATTTATCGGGTTCGCAAATGCCTGGTCGCCGATGGCAGCGATTGGCGCTAACGGTGAATCAGGCATCCAAAAATAGAGAGCCTGTACATTGCTTGAGGCATCGGTAAAGTTGGCCGCAAATGCTACGTGCCCATTGTCGTTCAACCACGGAACGGTTTGGCGGATGCGGATTTCATAAGCAGTCTCAGGTGCCATTTGCCCTTCACGAACAACCTGATCCAGAACCACTCCATCACCGACGAAAATGCCATTGTCACCAGACGGGGAGTCAGTCAGCGTCGCAAAAAAAGCGACCTGACCGTCGTTATTTATGAACGGGGGGTTAGTCCCATTGATCAAGCCGCCACCAGGGACTGCCGTGAAGTCTCGATAAGCAATGACGGAAACTCCATTGCCCGAACTCTTGAATATCCCTCTACCGGTCTTGAACGCTACTTCGCCATGATCATTCATGGATAGGCGATCGGTAAATTGCCCAACAGCAACATCATCGGAACCGGGGATGATATTCGAGCTGCGTACAACTTCGGTAGTCGTCGCTCCGTCAGACCGCACGATGACTTGGCCACCGGTGTCGAAATCTGTTAGCTCTACCCAACTGGTGACTTGCCCAACTTCATTGATCACGGGCGCGCCTTCAAATTGCAAGTACTCGCCATCGCCACTGGGAGACATTTCGCCGCGTCGAAAAAACTGAGTGAGAGAATCCCCGTCGCCGACAAAAACTCCTTCCCGATCGTTGAATCCACCAGATGTTTCCCGTAGCAATGCCTGAAACGCTACTTCGCCAGCGGTATTGAACGAAATCGGAAGCGGTCCAAATTCGATATCATCAAATACTCCGTTTCCATCGGGTGACAGATCGCCAGTTTGGACAACCATGGCAAGCGAGTTACCATCCCAGACAAATATTCCCTGATTGTCTTCACTACCTTGCGCCGTGTTTTCCAGCTGCGCGAAGAACGCAACTTGCCCGTGTTCATTTATGGCGAAAGGATTCGGGCCTAAATTCGATGTGGGCTCAACGAGATCGAAGACCCCGTTGCCGCCTGGGGCCGGTTGCCCTTCTCGGACCACTTGCACTAATGTATCGCCGTCAAAAAATGAAATCTGGCCAACGCCATCGACCTCACCATAAAAAGCAACTTGGCCGGAATCATTAAGTACCGGATGTTGAAATTGGGAATCAAATGTTCCGCCGCCCGGTGCCGATGAACCGGCTTGGGCGATTGGGATTAACTGCGACTGCTGCCCCAACAGAGTTCCAGTCAGACTAAGAACCCAGGACACAAAAAATACTTTTGCAAATTGTTTTACTTGAGACGCCATTTTGAACCGCTCCCGAATATTCGAACCAATGAAATGCTATTCGCACATCAAAAGGACACATAGCCACAGCCGTATTTGCGCCGAAATATTATTTTTTTGCGCGGACTTGAATCGAAAGCCAGCAAAACATGGTCATTTCGCCTTAGATGACGTCGAATCGGTGCCGGTTAGTTTCAACACTCGTTCGTCGGAGCGAAAAGGTTTAAATTCCGGCTCAATCTTAATCATCAATAGAGTATCAGCGTTGAGGCCACCAAACTTTGCGGCATGTTCCAGTGATTCAATTGTGTCAGCGTAAAGCTGCTTTTTTCGATCATCCGAATCAACTTCGCCCATCGCACGAGCTGCGATTTGAGCTTTCGCCACCCAAGCCGTATTGGCACCAGCTGCCGCCGTTAATTTTGAATAATCGCCAACTTCTTCGTAAGCTTGGACTGGGTCCAGAGCACTCAATGCCAACAACCTCGCCGCATCGGCTGCTACGAGGTATTCGGTCTTGTTGAATTGTTTCATCAACTCTACGCCCTTATGAAGATTCAAGAAACCGTCGTAGTTGTTGCCAGCTTTTACATACAGAATCCCCAAGTTCGTAATACCCATGTAGTAAATCTCATTCGATTGTGCGCTAGGATCTTTCGCGATGACCTTTTCCATGCAGTCAAGTGCCAACTTTAAGTTGGCAAGCGAATCAACACCACCAACGGCCTGGTTGTAGTAGGTGTGAGCAAGATACTGGTTTACATCTTTTGAACCAGGTTGTTCTGTTAAGAGTCGACCTGCGAGAGATATCGCTTTATTGACATACTCTTCCGATTGTTCTGATCTATTCTGAATTCGAAATTCTGTGGCAGCGCGGTCGTAAATCCTCAAAAGCTTGACCGAATCACCAAGTTCTTCTTGCAGCTGTACTGCCCTAGTGATTGTCGTCAGCTTCTCCTTACCTTCGGCGTCGATCGAAAGATTGGAAAGGGTCTCAGCCAGCTTGGATTTGGCATTGTGATTTTTGGCAGCCAAAGGCTCTAAAATCGCGATCGCCTTCTTTCCGTTCTCAATAGGGTTTTCGCAGAACGAGAGATTCCTGTAGCCATTAGCGAGCCTGATTTGATTTCTTTCATTGGGACGCACCTCAATCAGCTTTTGCCACAATTCAACTGCCTTGCGAAAATTCAACTTGCGGGCTTCCTCATCACCCAGATTTGTTGACGTCAACCCCAACTGCTCACATGCCGTAGCGTGGTTGGCGAGTATTCCGGCATCAACCTCCCCTGCTGATTCCAGCTTGTCGAAAGCGTCAATTGAAAATGACAAAGACTTATTGGCAAGCTCCGTGTTATTTTTAGGGTTCGCGCTATTGGCATATATTCCGAGCAATGCCGTCAGGTGGGCAGAAACGAGTTTTGAATAAGTCTCAGGGTCTTTACCTTCCGGATCGGGTTTTCCGTAGAATTTATCACCAATGGTTTCACTAATTACATCCTCTAAATACCTGTTGGTGGATTTAGAAACCTCGTTGGCTTTCTCCAGCTCATCCGCGTATTGCTGCGCCTGTTCTTCATTTTGTTTCGACAGACGAACCGCACGAATATTGCTTGTGACACCCCATATGCAGAATATTGCAATGACTGCCGACGCCGCGACACCTAGCCGATTTCGCGACACGAACTTTTTCATCCTGTAAGCAGTACTAGGCGGGCGTGCTACGACCGGTTCGTCAATTAAGAATCGGTTGATATCTACTGCAAATTCGTTGGCCGATTCATACCGACGATCTCGGTCCTTGGAAATCGCCTGCATGACAATCCAGTCTAAATCGCCCTTGAGGATTTGTTCCAGCTTGCGAGGTTCTATTTGTCGCTGTTTACTTATCGTCGCTGCTGACTCCTTAGACGTGTTGATTCTCGAGCTGGGAACAGGAGGTTCGACCTCTTTAATCATCGTCATGATCTGCAAAAATGCGTCGTGCTTGAATCGGTCTTTCTCGATGGGTGTTGTGCCTGTAAGCAACTCGTAAAGCATGACCCCCAGTGAATAGATGTCTGTTCTCGTATCAACATCTAGTGCATTGAGTTCCGCCTGTTCCGGCGACATATACTGCAATGTGCCCACGACTTGGCCAAATTCGGTGAACAGCGTCTTTTCTGTCAAAACCAGATGGTTGACCGCTTTTGCCAATCCAAAGTCGATAACCTTTGGAATCGGTTTTCCGTCAAACGGAGCAATTAGAACATTCGATGGTTTGATATCTCGATGGATGATTCCTTTTTGATGAGCATGGTGAACTGCTTGGCAGACCTTGGCAAACAAAGCAAGCCGCGCTTCGATACCGAGTCGGTTGTCATCACAATATTGCAAAAATGGAACACCCTTTACCAATTCCATCACAAAGTACGGGCGACCGTTCTCTGTTGTCCCGCCGTCAAGCACTTTCGCGATATTGGGGTGGTCCATAAGGGCCAAAGCCTGGCGTTCGGCTTCAAATCGAGCAATGATCTGCTCGGAATCCATTCCCTCTTTAATGACTTTCAGTGCGACTCGTCTTTTGACAGGCTCCAATTGTTCCGCCATCCAGACGCTTCCCATGCCTCCTTCGCCAATCTTCTGGAGCAGTTTGTAGCGACCAATCTGCTCCCACTTTTCTTCCGACTGGAGGTCAGATGATTTATCGGCAGCGCGCGTTTCTTCCTCTGAACCCGGTTTTCCGAAAAGTTTTCCAATCTCCTCTTCACGTTCAACGTGTTGACGCAATTCAGTAGCCAACTCGTTTGCCAAGTCAGCAATGGACAAGTACTTTTCGAGGTCTTTCGATTCGTTTTCGTCAGACCAAACCTCAAAGGCTGCAATCGCTTCTGCAAGTTGACGGCTGTATTCTGAATTCGAATTCATGCGTTACCTATTTGTTGGACTCGATGCAGCGAGTCAGTTTCCAAAATTCTTGTCGTATTGCGCAACTGGGAAGTTTCTATCAAGACACTGAATGACGCGAGAGTTTGCGCCAGTACTCAATATTTGAGCAAGAAATTGGGACTATTCAAGAAAATGCCAGCCGGCCTCCAATTTTTTGTAAAATTGCTTCGAACGATCGCAAGGCGCGGTCGCTGGCGAACGAAACAAAGAAAACAGCCAACGCAAAATTTACGATGCAACAACATTTGAACAATCAAATTGGCTAGTTAGTTAAGGATGCTATTGAGATTGCAGCAATTCAGTCAGTTGTTTCAAACCATCTCGCGCGGCACCAGCCACCGCACCCGTTGTGATTCCCATCTTCTCAGCAACATCCTTGAATTTCATGCCTTGCATGTGCCGCATGACAAGAATCTCCCTGTGCTTTGGCTTTAGTTCGACCAAACAAGCATGGAGGCGAACCTCTTCTTCTTCGGACATCAAAACACCTGATGGCGTTTGGTCCTCGGCAGGTGGCGCAAACCAGGTCGGAGAGCTCTGTTCCAAATTCTTCGGACGACACTGATTGAGGAACGTACGTTTTAAAGTAGTCAAGAGATAGCCAGCAACTTGCGGGGTTGACTGAGCCATTAACTGCTCATGCTTCTCCCATGCTTTCGCAAATGCTAGATTTGTTAGCTCTTCGGCATCGAGTCGGCGAGCTATCTTGTTGCTTTTCAGAAGTTGCTTTGCTTTTCCAACCATGCCTGGAGTGAAAAGTTGCACCAGTTCATTCCATGATTCGGCATCACCACCCTTGAGCCCTGGAATCAAATACGAAATTGTCGGAAATTCATGCCCCATCGTTTCTCATCCTCCAGTCAGCAATTCAATGAAAGGTGCTACATCAAGCAAATTGACTGCTCCGTCACCATTGATGTCGCCCTCAATTTGATAGGCACCCTCTGTCAGCAAATCAACAAACGGAGATACATCAAGTAAGTCGACATTTCCGTCTCGATTGATGTCACCCAACAGCACGTTGCCAATTCCATAGAAGATGTGATCAACTTCGATTCCGTTGACGGAAGTGTTGTCGTTTGAAATTGTAATTCGTGAAATTCCATTGGGGGCTATGGCGCCGAAAAACGCGTCCTCGGCGGTCGTTCCATTGATGGATCCGTCAGCCAATTTTGCTTCCAGGGAGCCGAGCGAGGTTCCTGATGCGCCGAAGACTTCGAATGTTGTGGTTGGCTGGTTACTTGGTTGCCCGTCGGTCCAAACAATTCCAACATGCGTGGGCAGCCCGATACCGTCTATACTCTCGAATTCTACAACTGCGGTGGGAAATGGAGGGCTAACGACAAAAGAACGGCCACCGGTTCCAGAACCGTCAATTGCCCCGTCATCGGCGTCGACGGAATCGACGGTTCCGCCCGGTCCAAACACGAAACTATTGTTTCCATCTCCACTAACAGTTGCAAACGGCGTGTTGAATTGACCGTCCTCAAAGTCTTCCAGAAAGGAATCTGAAAAATTGGTATTCGTAAAGGGACTGTCTTGACTACTAAAGTATTGTAACGGGCCAACAAGAGTCGCGTTTTGACAATAGCCCGACATTGAAACTGATAGCTGCAACGCAAAAAAAGTTGACATTATGATCATATGACTCTTCATCAATTTATCCTCCGGTCAATAAATCAACAAAAGGTGCGACGTCTAGCAAATCGACAACTCCGTCACCATTGATATCAGCTTCGGGCAGGAATCCTCCTGATGTGATCAGATCTACGAATGGCTGGATATCGAGTAAGTCGACATTGCCATCTTGGTTCACGTCGCCAGGGAGGAACTCATCGAAGGCGACGGTTGCTTCGAATTCCAGCCCCGTCGGATCGAATTCACTGAGATCACCAATTACTCCGAATACTAGTTCGTTTGTTCCCGCAACGAAGTGAGATGGCTCGCAGGAAGCAAAAGAATCGCGAGTCGGCCAGCTAAGCAGCGGCAATCCATCGGCATCAACTCGGTCAACGCCGAGATCGTCAATTGTGACCTCCGCAGAAATCCGATTGCCGTTCAGCCAAGCCACTGCAACATCGTCGACATTGGCGATGCCCGAAAGATGAGCATTGGTGAAGTTGTCCGGTAGCTCGAATGTGAATCTGTACCAAGCCGATGAACAGTTGTCGAAAGTCACTTCATCAGCACCGTCAATGAAATCGTCTGCTGAGACGTATGGCTGATCAAGGAATTCCTCCGGTGAAGCCGCAGTGATGATCCGCATTTGGTCAAGCAGCTCATCAACAAGTCCAACGACGGAAATAGTTTTCCCATCGCTGCTGATGTTGAAGGATGCTGATTCACCACCGATCTCCCAGGCACGCCCTGACGCATTGGGGTAGTCCACGCCAGCGACTCCAAGGAACGAGTCCGTAGCGTTCAGAGGTTCCGTGCCCAAAATGACGCCCAGGATCTCGGATTCAAAAGTTGCCGCGCCCGCATTGGTTGCAGACTCATTGTCGAGAGTATCGAAATGCAACAGATGGCTGGTCACCAATGTGCCAGCTGGAATGGAACCGCCTGTCGGCTGAGTCGTTCCTCCGTACGTTACATCAAAGTCATCTATTCCTGCTTGCCAGTCAACGTTGATGGGTTGATTCGTTTGAACGCTGCTTTGTTCAACAAAGATATAGATGCTGTTCGGATTTGTTAGCTCATCGTTTGTCAAATCGTTGACCGATCCATCCAACAGATCCGTCAGTCGGTTATCATCAACATCACCAACTGCGGGCGGCTCAAATGCACCTGTGGCATCGCATTGAAAACTCGATTGGCCATGAAAATCTTGGTGACGGTTAATGCTTTGATAACCACTTTGGGGCGGCGTTGAGTTTGCCCGCAATAGCTGTTCCAGAATAGTGCCCTCAATTATCAATCCGACTGCATCGCTGGATGAATTCAGGTTAGGTTTTCGGGCTATTTCAAATGAAAAATTCTGGACAAACTCAGGTCCAGGTGCAGTCCCAGGGCCTGTGTTGACAACATCAATAATGACTTCATCAAAGAGTGCTACGCCATCAATCTCTCCAAATTCGAATGTATAGACCTGTGTGTCAGAACCAGCTGGAAAGAATTGGCTGAATATCTCGATTCCTTGCTGTAAAACTCTCACCGTTGATGGCTCATCCGCATCGCCAATTTGAAACCGGATGTAGGCGCCAAATCCTTCAAAAGCAAGTCGCAGGTCGGCAGCATCTTGGCCATTGAGCTCTATCAGCGACAATTGGGTATCACTAAGTACTCGTGGTCCAGGGAGTTCAGAAGGTTGAACTGTCGAAAACATTATCCCATCACATCTAAACTGATCAGTGATTACAGTTCCAACCTCGAAGTCGCCAAAAAAGACGTCTGTTGGTTGTGCGTGTAAATTATTGATCGTGCAACAAGCCATGAAAAGCAAACAACAAAGCAATCGTATTTGAGTTTTCCTGAATTCAG
>CAZJBW010000143.1:0-8595 GCA_964543985.1 uncultured Pirellulaceae bacterium
ACCGTGCCCAATCAACCACAAACGAGCGGACGGGTGCGCAGCGACTACTCGACGCCACGCTCGCAACAAAGCAAACACTCCGCTGTCGAAAGTATGCTCCGTTCCGCAAACCGCCAACACCGAATCCTGTTTCAACTGGAAGATGGGATGCGCCCTGGCCAGAATATCCCGAGCCTGCTTACGTTGCGGCGACGGCAAAACTGGCATCGAAAATCCGTCCGGAATGCACGTGATCCTGTCCTTCCAAACCGGATCGGTCATCCACTGCTGGTTGGCTCCCAGGTCTGGCGTGACTAGGCGAGTGGTTCGGTTGCTGATATTGGCCAGTTCACGATTCAATGGCTTGCTTAAGTCCTTGGCAAAATCCCAGCCGATCCGAGTAATGGTTGGCATCTGATATTTGTCCAAAAGAACGGACGCTGTGAACTGATCCTCGGGCACCTCGAATACGATCGCCGCGTCGTACTGTTGTCGATGAGTGGCCAACCAGTGTTGCAGTCCGCGTTGCCAGCGATTTTTGACATAGGTCCCTAGCGAGTAGGGTGACCAAGTCTTTTTGAAGTTTTGCGGTAGCCGATAAACCATGTAGTCGTGGACGCGAAAATGTTCGGGCCACTGCTTTGTCAGTCGCGAGGTCACTACTTCGACATCACAACCCGTTTGCACAACTTGTTGTGCGAAGGCTTCGACCAAAGTTTCCAATTCACCGGAAAATGGCCAAAATCGCTTCGAGACAATCAGTAATCTTTCTGGTTTCATGTCTCTGGTCGGACGACAACTACGATCCGTTTTTGTCTGAGCCAATCGTTTCAGTGATTACCGATCCGATGTAGGGCAGGTTTCGATACTCATCATCGTAATCCAAACCGTAGCCGATCACGAATTCGTCAGGGATATCAAAGGTCACGAAATCGGGACGCATCTGCACCTGTTGGCAGCCAGTCTTTAGAAGCAAGACGGCCGATTTCAGCGAGCTGGGTTCGAACTTGCGAATTTCTTCAATCACGCCAGTCAACGTTAGCCCCGTGTCAAATATGTCGTCGACCAATAAGACCTCGCGATCACGAATGTCGGGCATCATGTTGGAATTGATCTGCAACTGCCCCCGTTTTTCGCCGTCTCGATAGCTGCTAGTTTGAATCACGCCAACCCGCAACGGCATCTCCAACATTCGAATCACATCTGCCATCAGCATGATACTGCCAGTCATGATTCCGATAATGGTCAACGGCCGTTTGCCGTAGTGGGCACTGATTTGTTGTGACAGTTCAGTGACACCTTGCTTAATTTGCTCTTCAGTTAGCAGCACCTTCACATTGGTTCTGTCATGGAGAGTCTTGGTTTCCATAGGGGGCTCGGCGGGGAGTGATAGCATTTGCGATGACAAGGGTCGACCAAAGCTAACTATCGTACCGACATCACCTGGTTTTTCCAGTCGCAGGCCAGGGTCCCGCCCATTGGGCAGACAAGCGACCGCAATTGCCAGCGAAACACTCGATAGCACGTTAAAAACTCGCTGACCGACAAAGTTTACCTAACACCGGCAAGCCTGATTGCCGATGCAACTAACAGCGCTCGTATTCCGTTCGGACGTGCGCATGCCATGGATTGGTTGAATGACCAGTCCGCAACTTAAGGGGACGAATCAAGGATGATGAATTTGCCTTTACACCATAACCGTCTGGCCAATGCCAATCTATTTCCTGCGACGCCCAAAAAGCGCAGCAACAGAGATCTAAAGCAAATACCATTGGCTGATTTTTTGAAGCCCATGTTGCAGGCTGTCGACCAGAGTCAACCCTGGGTTAACGATTTTGACAACGACAGCATTATGTTGCCCGTCGATTTGTACGAAGTCATTCAGGCATATGCTCAACTTCAATCCAATCCACCGAAGCCACCAACTGAATAGTTGAGTTTTCGGTCCCTTTGAATAAAACCAGACCAAAGATGTAGGAAGTCGATCACGTTGATCGCAAACGAGGAAAACCATGGATAAGGTTCGTACGAGATCTGCAATTCGCTGGACACCCATTTGTGTTTCAAAACGCCTATTTGCTATTTGCACGATCGTGGCAATGGTTTTGGGGTTGGTAGTGTCTGAACGAGTTTGGGCGCAAGATGCTACCTGGATTTGGAGCCAACAACACGTTCAAGGCAACGTCCCCATTGGTCCCGTCCATTTTCGAAAAGGGTTTTCGTTACCCAAACCCATAAAGGGTGAATTGGTGATCGCCGCCGATGACGAATTCCAGGTGTACTTCAACAATCAATTGGTTGGTTACGGGAACGGTTACGATCAGCTGACGAAGATCGATTTGACGCCTTACTTGTTAGACGGCGACAACCTGTTGGCTATTCGCGCCACGAACACCAAGGGCAACAAAGGTGCCTTGGCCTCGATCGCTCGTTTCCGTCTTGAGAACGAACAAGACTGGCGATGGTTGGCTTCGGACGAGACCTGGAAATCGGCAACTCAGGTCGACCCTTCCTGGAAACTGTTGGACTTTAATGACGGACGCTGGACCACTGCTGCGGCTCACGGCAGCTTCGGAAACACTCGTCCCTGGGACGACGCCAGAATGGATCCACCGGCCGAAAAGCAAACTCAAAACGCATCCACAGCCGCTGCAACAAGCAATACAACTCAAACAACTACGGCTCAAACGCAAGCCGCTAAACCGATGGCTGAGAAGCCGAACACTGGCGGTAAGGATTTTACCGTTCCAGAAAACTTCGTCGTTCAACAAATTCTGGACGAGTCGGTGGGTTCATTGATCGCACTGGAATTCAACGAGTTCGGGCAGATGCTGATTAGTCGCGAAGGCGGCAAATTGCTGCTGGCCGATATCAGCGACGCCGAATCAGGCGAAGTCAGTGTTCGCAAATGCTGCGACGAGATAGAAAATGTTCAAGGCATCTTGCCTCTGAACGGTGACATATTTGTGACAGGCGACGGCCCACAGGGCCTGGGAATCTATCATTTGTCGGATCACGATCGCGACGGCATGTTTGAACCGATCGAAAAAATCGTTGGGTTCGATGGTGAGACGGGTGAACACGGACCACATGGTCTGTCGTTGGGTCCCGACGGAATGATCTATGCCATGGTTGGAAACGCCAGTGGCTTGGAAGGTGAATTTCACAGCAACAGTCCGGTGACCGAGTTCTACGAAGGCGAATTGCTACCTCGTTTGAACGATCCGGCTGGGCACGCTACGGGTATCGAAGCACCTGGCGGAGTCGTCATTCGTGTTTCGCCAAACGGAGAACATCGCGAGATCGTTTGCGTTGGCATTCGCAACTCGTACGATTTGGCATTCAACCGCTACGGTGACTTGTTCTTTCACGATTCGGATATGGAATCGGACATTGGAACACCTTGGTATCGCCCAACTCAAATTTTTCACGTAACCGCTGGTGCCGAATACGGTTGGCGAAGTGGAACGGCCAAGTTCCCTTCCTACTTTATTGACACCATCCCCGGCATCGGTGACACCGGGCGAGGTTCGCCTACCGGAACCGTGGTCTACGATCACTTTATGATGCCGCTGCGTTATCACGGAGCTCTGTTTATGGGCGACTGGTCGGAAGGTCGCATCTTGACGGCTCGCTTGAAAAAGCAAGGTGACACTTGGGCAACCGAGGTCAATGAGTTTCTATCGGCACAACCGTTAACAGTAACCGACTTGGCCATTGGCCCCGACGGAGCATTGTATTTCACGACAGGTGGTCGCGGCACTGAAGGTGGCGTTTTCCGCGTCGCCTACACTGGCGAAGTTCCAGAAGAGTACCGATTGCTGGAAGACAAACTTTCCCGTTTGGTTGGTCGACCTCAGCCTCAAAGCGCCTGGACTCGTCAAGAAATGGCTAAGCTTCGCGCTGAAATGGGCGACGAGTGGACGACGATCCTGAACGGAATCATCAACGAAACAAGAAACGATCCAAACTATCGCATTCGAGCGCTAGAGACGCTAAACCTGTACGGGCCAACACCCAACGACGAATTTTTGACGAAACTGGTGACGGATCATGATCCATGGTTGCGTAGTCGCGCTGTCGAGATGATTGGTTGGCGTACATCTAACGAATTGGTTCCATCCGTTAAGCAAGCTTTGATTGACGAAGACCCACGTGTCCGTCGTGTCGCCTGCGAATCGCTTCGACACATGGACGCGACCGTCTCGTTAGAACAAATCGCTGACATTCTAGCTTCGACCAGTCCCACGGAAGCGATGTCGGCCCGCCGTCTGCTGGAGATTCAAACAATCGATCAGTGGCGTGACCAAGTCCTGGAACACGACAATACCAGGGTCTTCATGCAAGGTGCTACGGCATTGATGATCGTGGAACCTGAACTGGAAAACTCGTATCGCATTTTGGCTCGTTGCAGTTCCATCATGGACGAATTCGTTTCTGACAGTGACTTCGTGGGCTTGTTGCGAGTCGTGCAGTTGGCATTGGATCGCGGCAGCGTCGATCCTTCCAAAATCCCACTGTTTCACGATCGCATGTTGGCCGAGTTCCCAACGGGTAACGGCATACTCAATCGCGAACTGTCGCGGATCATTGGCTATTTGTGTGACGAACGTGCTGGCGAGATTCTGGTTGGGTACCTGAAAGAAACGGAAGATACCGACATGGACAAGATGCAAGTCATCTTGAACCTGTCGACCATCGCAGATAAATGCGATGGCGATCAACGTCTGGCAGTCATTGAGTTTCTAGAAACAATGCGAACCGTTTCGCAAGTCAAAGAGAGCAATCACAGTTTGTACCTTGGCAAAATGCTGGAAGCCTGGTCCGGGCAAGTTGACGAGGAGCAGATTTCTGACATCCTACGCAACGGGGCTCGTTGGCCTTCTGCTGCTTTGGCCGCATTCTACAAGTTGCCTGATGAACTAACCAAAGAACAAGTCGAATGGATCATCGAGATCGATCGACAGTTAAAAGGCCGCACCGAATCCACCGCTCGCAACACACGAATAGGCTGTATCGCAGTCCTGGGTCGTTCGGGTGACGAAGAATCGATGCACTACCTTCGCGAAGTGTGGCGTCACGAATCTAATCGCCGAAACGATACCGTTCTGGCATTGGCTCAACAACCGGATGGTCCAAACTGGCCTTATCTGATCAGCAGCTTGGGCGAACTGAGCGACGATTCGGCGACTGAGGTGATTAAGCAACTGTCCACCGTCAACAAACGACCTCGCGAACCAAAGTTCATTCGCCAGGCAATTTTGACGGGCTATCAACTTCGAGACACTGGCACCGAAACAACCTCGAAATTGTTGATGCACTGGACCGGCAACCAAATCGAAGGCGAAGGTTACACTTGGCAAACTCGAATGCAAGCTTGGGCTCAATGGTTCAACGAGACCTACCCGGATGTCGACCCAATCGCGTTCAATGACGCTGAAAAAATCGGTCGTTACTCAGTAGACGAAATCCTTTCGCACATCGAAACGGATACTCGCCCGGCACAAATTCACAACGGACGACTGGCCTTTGCCAAAGCTCAATGCACCAACTGCCACCGGTTCAACGGACAAGGCGAGGCATTGGGTCCAGATCTGAACTCAATCGCCCGTCGTTTCTCGACTCGCGAATCCTTGCGCTCCATTTTGCATCCGTCCGAAGTGATCTCGTCACAGTATCGTGCCAAGCAAGTTCTGACAACGGATGGAAAAATTCATATCGGTCTAGTCACTGAAGACAACGAAGACTTGATTGTGATGCTGGATTCAAAAGGCGAGAAAATCAGTATCGATCGCGACGAGATCGATCAAATGGAAGAGGCCACGGTGTCGTCAATGCCAGAAGGCCTGCTGGACGACCTAACACTTCAAGAAATTCGCGATTTGATGGGTTATCTGTATTCTTCCACCGATCGCACGGCAAATTCAGGTGAATCGGATTACCGTTAAGCCAAATCCGGTTCAAGGAACCCCGCAAACTTTGGTCTGCGGGTTCCATTCTTGTTGGCGGCGTGGGCAGACATCGTATAATCGATAGTCCACCACAGTGATCGGGCCTCATCAAAGTCCAGCGGCGGATGTTACGTTTCTGGTCTTTGGTACAAAACTTCTAAGGTCGATGTCTGTAATTCTCGAATGCCCACACTGTCACGTCCGGTTAAAAACGGTCCAGATTCCAAGTCAGGTCCGCTGCCCGGCTTGCAAAAACAAATTCAAACCAGTGATCGAACTGGAAAAGGAACCTGCTGAGTCCGCTCCGCAAGCTCCACCAGTCGCTGACGGGCCACCGGCCGATCCGGTCAACATCACCGACACTGCACTGGCCCCGCGTCGATTAAAGACGGAACCGTTTCGTGGCATCGACAGCGGTTCCGCTAAGCCGACCCGCCCCGTCATTGACGCTCCGCCAAGCGCCGCCAAAACTGATTCCGATGCCCCGCAAATCAATAGCGTACAAACGACTGAGTCCGTCCAGTCTTCGTCACTCGAAATAACGACAGGCAACTCGGATTCCAGTTTGTACCGTGGCCTGTATCCAGCGCGACCCAAGAAAAGCATCTTGATCCCGATCACCAGCATTGTCTTGGCGTTCGCAGCCATCGGTAGCCTGTTTACCATCGTCGCCGTCTTGGCCGAACCAGAAAACGAACCGGCGGCCGAAAACCTGGATGCAGAAAAAGAGACGGAAGAAAAAGCCGAAGAAGAATCTGCGTTGGACCGCGCTGCAAAGGTCGCGAAACAACCAGTTGCACCGCCCGTTATCCCAGTCGATGAAACGCCCAAGTACTTTACCAAACGGGAACTGGAAGTCGCCTGGGACAAAGTTAACGGCTACATGGTGCGTTTAGAAGTTCGCACCCCCGTGACGACTCGCACCATCAGCGGCACCATTGTGGATTCTCGCGGTTGGGTTTTGACCAGCCTTTCCGGCTTGGAAGACGCGGGCGAGGTAACGGTGACCCTGGCCGCCAAATCTTTAACCGACAAACCACCTTTCCGCGAACTCAATGACCTGGCCCGAGGCATTATCGCCACCGATGAGTCTTTGGATCTGGCACTGATCGCCATCAACCGCACTCAAGTCATCAACTTGGCAGATATCCAATTTTCGGATAAGGATCGAGTGGTCTCGGCGAAAAGGTTACTGGCCACGCGCGTCCCGCCTGCTCGTCATCAACGTTGGTTGGCCGAAACCGAGATCATCAAGCGAGGTGAAACCGAGTCGTTGGGTCCGTTGTATCAGTCAAAATTAAAGACCACCCAGATCGATCCAGCGTTGAACTTGATCGTGTACGAACCTCGTCTGCCAACCAATGTGGCTGTGGAAACCAAGGGGGCCGCCTTGATCGACAAGGATGGAATCGTGCAGGCTATCAGCACTGGCCACACCGCCGATGGTCGCATTTTCGCCGTACCCGCCAATATCGCGGCCGCTTTTGTTAAAACCGCAGGATCAAAACCGGTCGAAGCAAAAGCCTTTCCAAGAACAGCTGACCTGCTAAAGAACGCGACCGCAGAAAACGGCACTGAAGGATCAGGCGTCCGCGAAACGGATGGACCGTCCAATGAATTCAATACCTTGATGGACGATCTGAACGAAGCGTTCGTGGTCGTCAGATCGACCGACTGGACCGCTGAATTAGAAAATGAATTTTCGGCTCTACAAACACTCTCCGAAAAATTCTTCGCCGCTCAAAGCTGGTTGGCGACCAACCCGCAGTTCGACGAACAGTCTGCCGAGCACCAAAAACGGTTCGACGAGGCCCTGGAAGAAATGCGGACGAGCTTGGAAGTCGATTTATCTCAAGACGAATTCCATGCCGGTGTCGGTAACAAATTCTTTGAGCAACTAGTCACGGATGACAACCCCTGGTTCATCATTCCCGTGCAAGTCCTTAGCGACCAGATCAACAGCCCCCAAGTGCGTGGGCGCGATACTGTGATCTTCAACTTGATCGGAACCGAACAACACATTGCCGCGTTGTCCTATGCTGAGGCTCAGAACTTCATCAAAGGCCGGCGATTCTTGATCTTCGGCAGCGTTGACCCCAACGGATCCGTCAACGTTAACGGCAAACAAGCAAAGATCGCTCGCGTCTATATGCATTTTGGCTTCACGCCAGGACGCTAACTGCAAACGCATCAAACCTCACGGAACACCGTAGACAACGACGGACAAATTGCTCATCCGACCAAGCACGAACCACGTCTGGGCGACACGCAGGATCAAGTGAATGTGGTTACTCATAACCGTGTAGGTTAGACAGTCGGTACCGAAGACCGATGCCAGTAATTCCAGTCGATCGCGAATCCATTGGCGACGATATTCGTAGGTTCGACCTGTGGTATTACTTTGCCACACAAAAACGCTCGGCGAACGCAACGTTGCACGGCATGGACGATCTGAATCGAACGAGGATCGAGATATTCTCGACGAGCCATTCAGCCATAAGTAGGGACCTTTCGCAGAAAACGGATTGAGTGACGTTAATGTCGTCCCTAACTGACAGCAAACACCAAACACGCGGCTGCCAATAAATAAACTGGACACATTTGCATATTTACCGAAACCACCGACTGGTACAATGTGACTGTCCCCAAAGACAATATGTTTGTT
>CAZJBW010000144.1:0-8552 GCA_964543985.1 uncultured Pirellulaceae bacterium
TTAACGTTGAATCTTACGAATTCGCCTCGGAGAGGCGAGCTACTTTCTTCGCAAGCCCGACGCGGCTCAGTCCGCGACTCGGAATAAGATATCGGTTGCTTGCAAAATCTTGTTCTCCAATCGGTAGGGGTAGTTCGGTCGCTCGGCCAAAAACTTCCTGGCAATCGCTGCCGCATCGGCACTGCGGTGACCGTTGAACGTCGCCACCAACCAACGCTTTGGAAAGAAGATATCGCCCGTTTGTATGGCTGGCTGACTAGAAAGTTGTCGCGGGCTCGCTGGAAATCAACGCATTTTCAGTCGGGTCAACTGGGTCTGTTGATTCGGCGAGTTCAATTTTTTCTGCTTCGGCGACCAAGCGGATTGCTTGATTCGCGTTGGGACCGGTCAGTGGTTCGTCCTGCGAGTGTTGACGTCGGACGATGAATTGCATGGGGTCGTTGATCTTTTCGAGCGGGCGAAGCATCAACACGAATGGAGACTCCTGAGTGTCAAAGCGGAACTCGGCACATAGCACTCCGTTTTGATTTTCGTGATCGTCCCAATCTTCGAAAACCAAAAGCTGATAGACCGCCGGGTCTTCGATGCCTGGCATATTCAACAAGGCAAAGCCGTGCTGCAAAAGATCGCTCCAGACAATGTCGCCAACCGATACTGGGTTGGGCACCGTGGGGTCCATCCATTGCCAACGTAACATGTCCTCGGCCGATTGGTCGATAAACTTTGCTCGCATGGCACTAGCCGTCACGTTGGAACTCGGTTTGTCGGTGGCGGGTGTCATGTAGGTCACTGCGGTCAACAACATCAGTCCAGCTACCAGAGACAGTGAAACCGACCAGAACTTTATCTGTAGCGAGCGTTTTCGTTTTCGAGACGTGTCCAGTTGGTTGTGACGATCTGGTGAACTGGTTGTTGGTTTTAGAAAAGGCAATGCACCAACCATGGCTTGGCGGGTTTGTTCGGGATCCAGGCCAATTCCCGATTCGTTGGCCACCCACATGTCGACCAACGCAACGCATTTGTCGTAATCGTTGAATGGTTGCTCGCCCAAATTCAAGGCTTTTTCTAAGCGTTCCAATTCAGCAGTTTCCGAATCGCTCAAACCCGATATGGCTTGTTGAATACGCAAGTCATCTAATCGATTGTGTTCTTCAAAGTTGATCGTATTCATGTGACACTCTTTAGATACTGCTTATCAGGCACTCTGTTTGGGGCGTTGATGGTTTCCAGTTCTCGTCTCATCTTTTGCAAGCCTTGGCGAATCCAGGTTTTCACAGTCCCTAAGGGTAAACCTTGGCGGTCAGCAACCTTTTGATGACTGAGTCCACCGTAGATGGCTAACAAAATAACGTGTTGTTGAGGTTCAGGCAGCTGTCGCAAAACTTGGACGGCTGTTTCAATCTGTTCGACTAATTCTGCGTCTCCACCAAAATCGTAGAAGGAGTCTGTTGGAATACTGTCTACTTCGAGTTCCACGACAGGACGGTTGCGGCGTCGGCGATAAAGATCCACCAATCTTCGTCGAGCGATCATCGCAACAAACGTCACTTCAGCACCTTTTTCAGGTTGGAATCGAGCAGCATGTATCCACAGTTCCACAAATATTTCCTGGATCGCGTCGTCCCGGTCTGCGGGATTGAGGCAGTAACGATTTGCCAATGTAGCAATCAGACCACCGTAGCGGTCAATGACTTCTGCAACAGCAGCATGGTCTCCGCAGGCGACTTTCGGCAACAAATGAGTGTCATTCATTAAGTTGATCCAGGATCGGTGCGACAAGTTGAATCAACCTGTCGCATCAATAGATGGATTCGAAAAATAGTTTGACTTTCCTGAACTACTTGTTGGCTGGAAGCACTTCGTCAATGCAATGGATCAGGCCATTTTCGCAGCGCTTCCCTTTTTCGTGATCGATCGTGGCGGACCCCACCATTAACTTGTTGTCGCGACGGGATACTGTTAAGGATCCTCCGTCGACGGTTGGGATTTCCGAGGTCGCTGAGATCTTTTCAACACCCCAGTCGCCCGAGGCAACGTGAGCCTTCAAGATGGCTACCAGTTTTTCTCGATTTTCCTCTTTCAACAAATCCGTCAATCCTGTGACTCCCATTTTTTTGAAGGCTTCCTCGGACGGGGCGAATACCGTAAACGGGCCTTCGCCTTCCAGTGCTTTGTCCAGTCCAGCAGTGGCAACCGCCTTTGCCAAGGTTTCAAAATCCTCTGAGTCCGCCAACTCGGCTGCAATCGTTTTTTCCTCCGGCACGACTTCTTGTTCCGTGACCTGACCGTAGCAAACTGAATTGCATACCAACAGACCCGCAAGTGCTAGGAATGTAAACGACGTTGTCAATTTTGAGCGCATGGTTGTTCCTTTAAGTTAAACCACGATAGAAAAGAATAGGCTCGGCCTTGAGTTCGCCAATGGATGGCAATCAGATTTAAACAAAACGAAAAATTTTTGTTTCGAATGTTTATTGATCCGCGTTGTCACTTGCGACACAAAACGTCCATTCCCTGTTTGCGCCCCTTGACAACTTATCTACGGGACATTGGGCTGATGATCGATGCGATCGAATTTTTGAACCAACTGCAACGCTTCGTCGAAGCTACGTCCCGGATGACACTCAAGAATGCAATCTACGTCCAAAAAACTTGCTCCATACTGTCGGCAAAAGATCCTGACAGCCGCATTGGAATGCTCGACGTTGCAACGTCTCAGGTAGCGAGCAATTTTTTCAGGTTGTTGGTCTGTCGCAAACAAACGAGTCTTAATAAAAGGTTTGAAAACAGACCACACCACAGCCGGCAAATGAGATGCCACGACAACGGTACCGTTGCCATTGCCTAAAAGAGATCGCACAAGATTCAGATGGCGTAATTGGGTGACCTCGTCGACCAATACCAAGCCCTGGTCGACGGGTAGGTGCGGGCGAGTATCCAAATGCAGCCAAGTGATGGGTTGGCGATCACGAAAACTCTGATGCCGCTCTGCCAAAAACGACATAGCAGTGCTTTTGCCCGAACCACTGCAGCCCGTAAATACAATTAGCCGTTGCGAAGCGAATTCAACTTGTTGAAGGTTCAGGAAATCGTCGAAGTCGGTGACCATGAATGCTACCCTCTAACCAAAACATCGAACCAAGTCATTAAGCCAGAATGAAATCATCGGCATTGAAAATGGAGGCATCGCCGACCAGTTCTTGATCTACAAATTCTGGGTGGATCAATTGAATTTCCCAATACACTGCCATCCCGTGAGTATCGGATACTTCTTGCGGTGGATAGAGTGTCTTAAACATTTCTTCAAAGGTGATTTCATCTTGAAAGAACTGTGCCACCGGTTGGCGTGCTGGAATTTTTGGGATGGTTTTGCAGTAAACGTTCACCGCTCGGACTGGCTTGGAAAAGCTAACTGTCCGACGATTACTACCCGATCCGCGAACGTACTGACCCTTTTCCAAGTTGCAGGCCACGATGTTTACGGTGATGTTGTGTAGGTCCACTCGAGAACTCCCTTGAAACAACTCTCCGACACTCACCTGCGTATTTTGATCAATTTTGGTTGGCACTTTGGCGAAACGGAACGTCATGTATTTACGAAGTCGCCTTCGAATCGCGTACCAAATCATAGCGCCCACACCGCCGGATCCCATTAGGGACTTCATTAGTGGCGATTCCCCATCCCCATCACTAGCGTGGTGATCGTACAGCCAAGTCTGAGATTCTGGCACCATTTGATCGTGAACGCCCACCAGCGAATTAATCGCGATCACAATTAAGCCCACCAACGCAAGAGCCAACACGACGAACCTGGTGTGTATTGGAATCGCCATCAGATTTTTCGAGAATTTGAAGGCATCCTTAGGTTCAATAAGAGCTTGCGAATCAACGTTTACCGTTGGTTTCTTTAGCATCGATCCAGGGATCTTTTTTTGGATGCTAAAGTCACGAAAAAAAAGTTTGTTGTTGACGACCAGTTTTCCAAAACATTCGATCCTGATTTTCTGACCGTCGTATTGGTACATGCCTGCTGTAAAGACGTTTGCAGGAATGGCGAATTGCATTGGTTTACTTGACGAGATACTGAAATCTTTTCGATACAGTTCTTTCGAGTCATTGACCGGGTGATCGTCTTTCACAATCGCATCTGTGCAAATCGTGAAGCTGGCCTCGTGCCCAATCAAGTCAGCGCAAGAAACTTGTGCCAAAACCATCAGCTCACCCGTCTTCGGATTTGCGCGGTACTGGATGGAAGCTTCATCGTTCTTGGTCAATTTTGACATCGCTATCGCTATCCCTTTGATGTTGCTTTGAATTTTAAGGCCCACAGCCCTAGCGTCTGTCCAGCCGAGACGCACACTCTTTTGTAGACACCAATCAAAGCAAGAATCCGTCACGAAATCGAATTATTTGCGGACGCCTCCAGGCTACGGGCAGCTACTGCCATAGCGTGCAAGCGAATTCTTCAGCCCCGCTTGCAACGATTTCGAAGTGGCACCCGCCAGCGGAACTGGATGCTAGAAAGTGGCACGTGCGGATCTGAGAGGGGGCCGATGCTCAATTGAACATGGTTATAATATCGTGACACCAAATCAGGAAACTGTGGACAACAGTTAACACAAACCTTAACCTAAATTCGAGAGACATTGGTCTGCTCGCCGTTATCCCGTTCAACGTTGAGGTAATGCTTCTGTTTCAGATCACCAACAATATCTGGCAGGGAAGGTTCGCTGCCGATCGGCTGCTGACGACATTTCAGTTCTTCGGCATTACTCATATTCTCAATATCAGCGAGACACCGAGTCAACTTGAATTGGACGAAGGGCCGTTTCGTGCCATCAAGCAAATTTCGATTCGTGACGGATCTACAATACCTGTTAATGTGGCAATCGAATCTGTTCAAACACTGCATGAATTCGTTTGTGAGTCGGATTCGAACGTTTACATCCATTGTGTTGCTGGCTGGAATCGTTCGCCGACTGTTCTTTGGCTGTATTTGGTTTCATGTGGCATTGAATCGGAGGTTGCGATCAACATGATCTCGCGGAAGTCAATTGATGCCGTTCCCGCACATCCAAAATTGGTCACTCCAGCACTTGTAAATACGATAATCAACTACGGCGCTAACAAATTCAAACCGCACCCGAGACAAATTGCAATAGAGTGCCTCGGCGCGGGATAACAAAGCGTTGAACCGAAGCCGCGAGTTATCGTTTTAGGTCAACGCGTGAACGATTCCATCGGCGATAGTCGATCCACTACGGCGTAGTTGGTCAACGTAATTGTAGTCATCGCTGCCGGTGGCAGTGCCAACCGTGTTGCGATATTCGACTTTGTCAATCGTACCATCGATTGATGCTCCCAGCTCCAATTTGGCTCTTTGATCTGCCTACAAGGCGTCCGTGTTGTCGGTTGATTTCTTGCGGTCACTGTCCTTATCATTTTTTTGGTTCTTGAATGCAAGAAAAAAGACTGGTGATATAAACAGAAAACTGATCGCAATGCCGATGACAGCGAGCGTCACAAAAATTGAAAATACACTGTCTTCACTACGGACAATTAGAAAAACTGCCACTGCGATAAATATGAGTGAACTCAGCGAGGAAACAATTACTAAGTACCTCAAGGATCCCCTCCGTACGGGCTTCATTCAAAAACAACCTTTTCGGCCTTGCAAAACTTTGTTTCATTCAAAACACGCTGTTCAATCGCGTCAATGCTTAAACGGCTGGCCTCAGCTTCACCTCATTTTTCCGTGATGAAGAGCCAAGCATTTCGCTCAACATAGCGGCAGACGACATGAAAGTGGTCATCGTATTTGAAATTCGCTGTGTTTTTTTTTGGGATCAGTCATTTGCAACTCGTTACAATTCCAAGCCGTGTCTGACCAGCGCTGGTGCCGTGCATGGGCTACAATGAGACCAGTACTCCAACTCAAGCTCAGGTTGAGGAATTCATGAATCAAAGTGTGCCCTTGGAATCAGTTCGCTCAGCGACGCCAAGTCCGAAACCTCAGCGACTCAGCAAAACTTACCGCTTGAGCAACTCGAAAGTTCTTTCAGATGAAGACACGGGAGATGATTTAATTGAAGAGTATTCTCATGTGCTTGTACAGAAAAAATACGGCGCCATTCAAGTTGAACTTGTTGTTCCAGTCGAACGAAATGGAAAGACGGACCTCTACGGCAGAATCAAACTGAGAGAAAACGTTCCAGAGCTAAGTGAACTTGAAGGCTTTACAAAATTCAATCAGTATCTAAATGTAATTGAAGGGTTTGCAACACTCGACAGCCATGGAGGTATGGCGTCAGGTGTTCAAGCTATTAAGAGCTGGAGCGGTTTTGTGATCGAGGGGGTTTCGGTGAGACTGCTTTGGGTGACATTGAATGTTTCGATACAGAGCGAAGACGACCAATGGCAGATCTACAGTTGGAGTGTCGTAGAAACTCGCTACACCCCGGACTCGCGTGATAAATCCCGCCAGAGCGGCTGAATTCCACGGCGAAATCGCTTCAAAACGTATCACCGCGAACAATTTGATTATATCGAATATCGCCAGCAGACTCGATTGGAATTTTGTCGGTTAACCGTTCATATCGACGTTCGCCAGCACCTGACTACGTCCCACCCGTAGCAAAGGCATCCTGCCTCGAACCAAAGACCACACGTTTGCTGGCGGATGGAGACGACAAGGATTGCTATGTGCTACTTTCGTTCAGTTGTTTTTTTGTCTTCGTACCACTTAAGCACCATCGGCATCAGCGACTTCCATACAGGATCATTTTCAAAGTCAACAGTTTTGATCGCTTCTGCAATATAGTCGTTGTGTGATTCGCGGCTCATCAGACTTGTCAAACAAGCCTTGGCCAAATCAATATCAGCCGGCGTTTCAAAAGCCTCTTGCGACTCCAGGATTTCCTGAATCCTCAAACCAATCGCCTCGCTTAGGTCGTATCGCAAACACCTGATCACTCTCGCAAATTCCTGTTTGGTGAATCCTGTTTTTGGCAGCCGCGTCCAATGTTCATAAGTCACGTCCACAGGCCAGTCAAATGCGTTGTGGAGTAAGTGACGAATCTTGATCTCTTCTTCTGTCGGCTCCTCGACATTCATGTGATTGATTTCTCGAAACAACATCTGCTGAACAATGTAACAGCTGTGTTCGCCATGTTTGAGGGCAAACTTTTGCACGAGTCCTGCCACAGCCTCTTTGTCAGCACCCAAAAGCTCTTCCATGAACTCGCGTGAGGTTTCGCGTGCGACGACGGGGCCATTGAGGAATTTCAGAACCAATGGCTCAACCGAGTCCGGATAGTAGTACGCCAACCTCCGATACGCGAAGAAGATGCGACTTACAGAGTCTGGTCGTTCAAAGTCTGCGATCAATTTTGCACGATGTTCTTCGCGGGTAAGGCCTTTCCATTCGTTCAGAATGGCCTTTCGCAATGCCTCTGATCTTGTCGGCGAACTAACGATGGTCCCCATAGACTCTTGCGGCCGACTCACTTGCCAACGCCGATTGAGGATTTGTCCGAGCGCTTGGAAACATACATCACCAACAGTAAAGGTTTCGACTTCGCTAAATGAAGTTTTTCCTGTATTGACTCCTTCAGGTGCTTTCTCGCAAGTTGCCCGATTGAAGTCGTACTCATCCGCGGTGGATTGCAAATAACTCTTTGGAAAGTCGCGATTCACCACACGTTCATCGTTCAGATGCTCCAGCAAAACAGGAACTGCATCGAAACCTAGTTTCACAATTTCGCGAAATGCTGGCGACACACGAATGTCGTCTGGCAAAAGATCGGCAGCATACGGAGCAAAATCGTATTCATCTTGTCCCAGCAAAGTAATGCATAGCTCAAACGGATCGGAGCGCACTACAAGCTCATCAATCAACGCTTCTGTTTGCTGTCCGATCGCTTCGATATGGAAAAGGCCAATCAAACAAAACGTAAACCACAACTTTGCAAACATGCTGATCTCCGTATCAAAACTTGTGCGAGCTCACTCTCTTGCTTCCATCTCTTCCACCGTTCAATCGGTCCAAACGCGAACAGGACGAATCCGCCAAGGACAAGTATGGTAGTTTATCGTAAGGGGCTTCCGCATCGCCAGATCGAAATGAACGAGAGAATTCACCTGATCCAATTCAGCCTGCCAACCAAATCACGACAACGCTTACCAAGAAAAATGGTAAATATAATTTTTTCATGCCTTCTATTTCCATTCATTGACTTCCAGTGGTGCAAGCTTGCTTTTGGCACCGCCAATTGCCTTTTTAAGGTCGGCGAGGATTTCCGCTGCAGCTTGTAGTTCGCCGTGCCACGCTCGCGGGTCTTGATTGACTTGTCTTTGAGATGAGACGGGTCGATCGGTGTTTCGCCTTCAATGGGGTCCCATGTTGCCATCGCTTAGGCCCAGAGCTTTCGACGTGATCCAGCCATCAACTGATGAACCAATTGTGAAATCATCTTTTCGATTTGATTTTGTGCGACTGCTTGAGACTCCAAGCCAGATGTTCCTTGAACCATCCCGACCAACTCTCGTGCCTT
>CAZJBW010000145.1:0-8333 GCA_964543985.1 uncultured Pirellulaceae bacterium
AGACAGAGGGAGTCGTTTTTTTGCGTTCATCCAATAACCAACCAAAATCAACCACGGTATACTCTTCACACCTACGGGATGTCGGCATCATACCTACTTAACGTAGGCAATGTCAATAAAGACGTTTTAGCATTCCTGGAAATTAGCAACTTTTCTGGCCCGACCTTTCCCAAGACCTTGAGCACGAAAGGGTCATCAACTTGAGAATCAAACGCCACCGTCTGCAAAATCGGTGGCGTTTTTCGTTTGCTTTAATAACGAGGCAGAACAAGACTACGACAGGGTGAGTCGCAAGGTGACAGAAACAACAATGTAAACCACCGAGAGAATTTCAGTAGTCCTCAATGTCGAGTGTCGTTGATACTATTCCTGCTTGTCCTGTTCCTTAGCACCAGCAGCTTCTTTTGGCTGACCACCCTCCTGTAAGTACCAAGGAACCGGCCCATACTCTGATCGCGGCAGCCCAAAAATTTTCAACAAAGCATCATGAGCCGCTGGGTGATAGATCGTCGAGTGAACTTCTGTTTCTTTACGGTCGACGAAATGCATCGTCAATCCGGCAGGCTTGTTCCCTTCAATGGCCTCCATCACCATATCGAGTCCTCGTCGCATCGAACCGCCTTCATTGCCCATCGTCAGGTAGAGACTTCGCGGTTGATCGTCGTGCGTCTTCAACAGCTCGGTCGCCTGTTTCGCCAACGCCTTATCATCCCACCACATACTGGGGCTAATCGAAACGTAATCCGTGAAAGACTCCGGGTGTTTTAGAAAGACCTCTGCGATAAACAGCCCCGCCAACGACTCGCCAATCACTGCTCGACGATCACCGGTGCGATAGCGTTCCTCAACAAATGGAATGACCTCTTTTGTGATGTAGTCATGAAATTTTTCCGAGTTCCCAATCGTGTCAACGAGCTCGATGTAGCGAGGATCTTTTTGTTTGTGGCAAAGCTCCTCGATTCGATCCTGCGTCTTGATTCCCACAACAATCATATCTTGGATACTAGCGTTGAGCGAAGCCAATTGCAGCAAGCCACTGATATGATGAAAGTCCTGTTGGACGCCACCATCAATGACGTACAAAACTGGAAACGTCTGAGCGCCTTCCGCATAGGATGGCGGCAACCAAACATTGACCTCGCGGTCGCTACCTAGAACGTCGGACTTCAGCTGGAACGTTGACCCAATCGTCAACGGAGTCTCGTTGGTGACACGACTATCAAGCTTGGCAGTATCCTGAGCGACGGCTGCTGCCCCAAAAAGCCAAACGCCAAAAAACAGTGGCAAGCAAGTTCGTGAAAAACAGGCCATGAAAAAATCTCTTCCATAAATGTTTCGTAGAAAGCTCATTGTAACAGTGTCTCCCTATCGAAAGGTATCCACCCTGGTTTCCCGAGTTCCGGCACAATGAAAGCCGGCGCTGTTCACCGACTTTGTGAAGGGCGTTTTTCTTTCACAAGTTCGTCTCTGTAGATGTTGTTGCCGGTTCGATGGCCAAACATCATTCTGATTGGCTAGTGACCTGAAACAAGTTCACAGGTCCATCTTCGATTCTTCGCGACATAAATTTGCGTTTCGTTTGCATTTGGTTCATGCTGTTCGCCAAATTGTCGGCGGCCGCCTGAGCTTCTTTTGGGAACGCTCGGATCACCAGCCAAACCGCATCACATTCGGCAAGTCGCTGAACATCCCGGACAGTCAATCCCAAGCCAGCCTGGCCGTGGTCGCCCAAAAGAACGTCGCGTTGATTGAGCGAAACGTAGTGCAGTCCAAGGATCGGAAACAGAGCGTATTGGGCAAGCGCATTCTGGCCGGCTAACGGTCCGTCGTTTTGTAGCTGAACAAGCCGAGGTGTCTCGACCAAGTTCGAGCACAACACCAACGGTTGTTGGTCGTCGTTCAAATGACTGAGCGTCTGCTTCCAGTATTCAACTCGTTGTGGCATTAGCTGGCGTCGCAGTAGCGTATCCGGCAGTAGCGGATTCGTGACCAATGCAAACAACAGCGTGGCCACAAACGCCGTCCACCTGAGACGTCTAGCCTGAATCTCGGCCAAAGCTACTGAAACCAAGGCAATCAAAATCGTGGAACTACCAATGACGAAACGGTAATGGGCGAGCGGGGCTTGCTGAACAACAACTCCAGCAATCACTGCCAATTTGGGCAACGCCACCAACGCCAACATAATGACCAGGCATCGTCGCAAAGCACTATTTTTCTGAGGATTAATTCGTCCAATCAATAGCACGATCAGCCCATAAACGATGAACTCAGCGATCGACAACAATGCAAACCGCTGAACATTTGCCATCACCGCCCAATCGTTTCTTTTAGGTCCGATCTCAGCCACCAGTTGCCACAGACCGGGCAGGCACGCCACGCCGACGATTGTCAAAGCACCCACAACCATTCGTGGTCTGATAGATGAAGTTTGATCAAACAAGGTCGCGAAAAACTTTGCACCCACGTCGGGAACAAAATAGGCAACCGCCAACAGCCCAATTTGCACGATCAACAACAAACAGGTGGTGAAATGCAAATAGAACATCACCACACTCAGGAAACACCACCAGACCACCGCATGCCTGGCTGACGTATCGGCCGAGTCTCGCTGGAATGGACCAAAGAAACCACTCAGGAAAAAGAAGAACTGCCACACCGCAATCAGTTGAACCGACGCATAAGGTCTGGCCTCGACCGCATAAAATAGGAACTGGTCATCAAAAGCTGCCAGCGCCACCGACAAACAGCCGCTCAGCAAGGAACCCGTTAGTCGATACACGACCCAAGGGATGGACAGCAACAGCAGGAGCGAGCACGTTAACGAAACAAGCCTTAGAGAGAACTCGTTCTGACCGCACAATTGGTGTACTGGATGGACGAGCCAAAAATAGACAGGGCTTTGATTGCCCAAAGCGGCTCGTTGGGCGACCTCGTGGAACTGGCCAGAAACTGTCCAGGCGGTATGCAGTTCGTCCACCCACACAGGATCTTGCAGAGACTGGCATCGCAACGCCACGCCCGCGACCAAACAAGCCACGAAGATCACAACGGTGATCCACTTCAGCAGCTTGGTGTTTTTGGACGAGGCGGGCACCTGACGATTCTCAATTGAGTTGACTGCCGTTCACGGCAAAATTGCCCGGTGCCTTGGGACACTCACTGGCCAACAACATTATGCTGCTGGCCGTCCAACATACAATAGTCAACTTAAGCGACATCGCGGCGAGCAAAGTTCTGCGCCACAAAGGTCTTTCGCACTCCCAAGTTACTTAGGACGTTGCGAGTATCCATGGCTTGGCCAACAGATGTCTGCGATGGATCGCGAGTCACTAACATCGCATCAACCACATCCATGTCAGGTTTGCCATGCGCACAAACGTTGTCGATGTTGCCCATGTCGACGACAACCACATCGAACTCGTACTTCATTTGGAACGTGATGACAGATAGCTGAGCCAACGACTTTTCCACCATCAACGGTGAACGCTCAGTTCGTGACGGCATGAAGACCAAGCCACTTTCGGTCGAGCGGATCATGGTTTCCGAGGCTGGAATATCAGCGTCCAAAATCGCTTGCCAGCCAAACGCACAATCCAGGCCACTGATGGCCGTCATCGTTGGCTTCTCGACATCCGCGTCGATCAACAGAGTGCGTCGTCCGGACAACGCCGACCAGCGAGCCAGACACGTGGCAATCGTCGTCTTGCCTTCGCGCGGGAACGTGCTGCAGACGCCAATTCGCGATTGAGTAGGTTGCAATTCGCTAAGCAACTGACCACCAATCGTATCGAACAACTCACGATGAGCTTTTAGCAATCGACGCGACAATCGAGGCCAACGAAAATATTCCACTTCCCAAGCCGGCTGGATATCCAATGGTCGACGGACCGAAACAACCTTGGCTCGGTGCGATTGCATTTCGGCCTTGGCTTGCTGCAACGCCTGATCGTTCTGGACGATGTTGCCCAATCCCATTTCAATCGTGCCAATGGCATCCTGCCATCTGGCCTGAGGCGTCTGATCCTGGACGACTTGTTGATCTTCCGTGAAAGGCACGTGGGCCGACGGGCCCTGTTTGCTAGCCATGGAATCAATGCGTACGATTTTATCGCCAATTCGGAAGCTCTCCGATTGATCCGTGGTGGCGTGACGGCTGGTCACAGCGGTCTGTGCAAAAGATTTTTCCGTCAAATTGGACTGGATGGTGTCGCTCATCTCTTTACCTGTATTGAGTGGTTGTCACAACGGCTGTGGTGACCAGAAAATCCTGCAATTCAGCGATCACGTCGACTATCATCCAGTCGTCGCAACCTATCAAATGATTTTCAAATGCCAGTAAAACGGTTAGCGCAGATTTGAGCTTGCTCTAGAATGAGTGGTCAATCAATCCAAGGTCGGCAAAACAAGCCGCTTTTATGACTGACCAGTTAAAGCACGCCCAATCGCTACAGTTATTCATAAATCGACGTTTATTTGATCCACTCATTAGCCGAATTAGCGTTTGAACCATCTTCCCTTGGGTCATCAGGGATAAATTGGCCCGATATTTTCCCCAACCCGCACCTTTTAACAACTTGCTCATGTCGATTGTTCAAAGCAACCACATTCTTGATCTGCTACTAGAGAGACTTGCCTCGGAAATCCTAATCTTGGACGGAGCCATGGGCACGATGACCCAGCGGCTAAAGCTGGACGAGGCTGGTGTCCGCGGCGAACGTTTTGCCGACCACGATGACAGCGTGCAGTTGACCAACTTTGGCGACCTGCTGAATCTGACTCACCCCGATCGCATCGTCGACATTCACTACCAGTACTATCAAGCTGGTGCGGATATCGTCGAGACCAACACGTTCAACGCCAGCCCCGTTGGCATGTCCGAGTACAAAATGTCGGACGACTTGATGCGCGAGATCAATCTGGCCGCTGTCGCCCACGCCCAGGCCGCCAAAGCCAGGTGGGCGGAAGAGAATCCAAACGCACCCCAGAAATTTGTGGCTGGTTCGATCGGGCCCACGACCCAACAGACCGCCATTAGTACCAACGTCGACGATCCGGCTTGGCGAGGCGTTGATTTCGAGACGATGGAGCAGTCTTACTACGATCAAGTCGCCGCGTTAGTGGAAGGCGGGGTCGACTTGCTGTTCCCTGAAACGGTGATCGACACACTCAACCTGAAAGCTTGCTTGTTCGGCATCGCCCGTTACTTCGAAGAAACCGACAACGTGATCCCCGTGATGGTCTCGGGTACCTTCGCCCAATCTGGATCAACATTCGTTTCGGGCCAAGTCGTCGAGGCGTTTTGGAATTCCATTTCTCATTTCCCAATGGTCTCGATCGGCATGAACTGCGCCTTGGGGCCTGACATCATGCGAGCTCACCTTGAGGAACTCTCAAAAATCGCTACGCCTTACATAAGTGCTCATCCCAACGCAGGCCTTCCCAACGAAATGGGCCAATTCGATCTGTCACCCAAAGACATGGCCGACATGATTAGCGAGTGGGCTGAAAACGGTTGGGTCAACATCATTGGTGGCTGCTGCGGCACGACCCCCGAACACATCACAGCAATCGCCGACAAAGTCAAACATTGCAAGCCTCACCAACGCAACGTCGTTCCGCCCTTTACGCGACTCAGCGGAACTCGGCCCTTGACCATGCGACCCGACGCCAATTTCTTGATGGTTGGCGAGCGTACTAACGTCACGGGCAGCCGCAAGTTTGCTCGGCTGATTCGCGACGAAAAATTTGAAGAAGCCATTGATGTCGCTCGTGATCAAGTCGAAGGCGGAGCTGCCGTTATCGACATCAACATGGACGATGCCCTACTAGACGGCGAACAAGCCATGACCACATATCTGCGGCTAATCGCAGGTGAAACCGACATCAGCACCGTCCCGGTCATGATCGACAGTTCCAAATGGTCAGTCATCGAAGCGGGTCTACGCGCGACTCAAGGCAAGTGCATCGTCAACTCGATCAGCCTGAAAGATGGCGAAGAGACCTTTTTAGAAAGAGCGAAACTGGTTCGCCGCTACGGCGCCGCCACCGTTGTCATGGCCTTCGACGAGGAAGGGCAGGCTGTCGAAACGGATGACAAAGTCCGGATCTGCAAACGAGCCTACGATCTACTCGTCGAAAAAGTCGGCTTCCCGCCAGAAGACATCATCTTCGACCCCAACATCCTGACCGTTGCCACGGGGATGTCCGAACACAACGACTACGCCATTAACTTTATCGAAGCGACTCGCCGTATTAAGGAAGTCTGCCCCGGTGCGAAGATCTCAGGCGGGGTCAGCAACATCAGCTTCAGCTTCCGTGGCAACAACCTGGTCCGGGAAGCGATGCATGCCGCATTTCTTTACCACGCCATCAAAGCGGGACTGGACATGGGCATCGTCAACGCCGGACAACTTGAGATCTACGAAGAGATTCCCAAAGAGTTGCTTGAGCGAGTCGAGGACGTTCTGTTCAATCGTCGGGAAGACGCCACGGACCGACTAATCGAATTCGCTGAAACCGTCAAAGGCACCAAACAAAAAAGCCGGCAGGAGAATCTGGAATGGCGAGAGGCCCCAGTCGAAAAACGTATCGCTCACGCTCTGGTGAAAGGCATCGACACGTATATCGTGGACGACGTTGAAGAAGCTCGCCAAGCAACCGAACGCTGTCTCGACATTATCGAAGGCCCCATGATGGACGGCATGAGTGTCGTTGGCGACCTATTCGGCAGTGGAAAAATGTTCTTACCCCAAGTCGTTAAGTCGGCGCGAGTCATGAAGAAAGGCGTGGCCCACCTGTTGCCGTTCATGGAAGAAGAAAAAGCAGCCGCTGGCCTGTCTACGTCTGACGCCCGAGGGACGATCCTGATGGCCACCGTCAAAGGCGACGTTCACGACATCGGTAAAAATATCGTTGGTGTTGTCCTGGCTTGCAACAACTACAAAATCATTGACTTGGGCGTTATGGTCCCTTGCGAAACGATTCTGGACACCGCCATCCGCGAAGAGGCCGACATTATCGGCCTGTCGGGCCTGATCACACCCAGCTTGGACGAAATGGTTCACGTGGCTGGCGAGATGCAACGTCGCGGCATGCAAATTCCATTGTTAATCGGCGGCGCCACAACTAGCGATAAACACACGGCGGTGAAGATCGCCCCCAAATATGTTAACCCCGTGTTGCACGTCCTGGACGCATCCCGCAGTGTCGGTGTCGTCGATCGATTACTCAGCGACGACCGCCGCGACGAAATAGTAACGAGCAACAAAGACTTGCAAACGCGTTTGGTCGAGGCTTACGAGCAACGTGATCTGGAACTGATTCCCTATAAACAAGCGTTAAAACAAAGATTTCCAACCGACTGGGACAACGTCGACATCTGTCGCCCTCAATTCACAGGCATCAACAACCTTAGCAGTTATCCACTGGAAGAGATTGCTGAGTATATCGACTGGTCACCGTTCTTTATGACTTGGGAATTGAAAGGGAAGTTCCCCAAAATCTTTGACGATCCCAACGTGGGCGAGGTTGCGAAGGAACTTTACGATAACGCCCAAACCATGCTGAAAACCTTAATCAATGACCGTCGCGTCAATGCTACAGGTGTCTACGGTTTTTGGCCGGCCGCCAGCGAAGGCGATGACGTGATCGTTTATCAAGATGAACGACGCAACAAAGAACTCGCTCGCTTTTATATGCTCCGTCAACAATGGCAACGTAAGGGTCAAGAACACTTCCGATCCTTGGCCGACTACATCGCCCCAGTCGATTCTGGACGCGAAGACTACATTGGCGGGTTCGCTGTTACCGCTGGTATTCAAATTGACCAGATTGCTGCCGAATTCGAAAAGGACCACGACGATTACAACTCGATCCTGGTTAAATCGCTGGCCGATCGATTGGCCGAAGCCTTTGCGGAACTGCTGCACCACCGCGCTCGACAAGACTGGGGCTTTGCAGCCGACGTGGACCTGTCGATGGAAGACATCGTCAAAGAACAGTATCGCGGCATCCGTCCCGCTCCCGGGTACCCAGCCTGTCCCGATCACACTCAGAAAAAGACACTGTGGAAAATGATGGACGTGCAACGACACACCGGCATCATGCTGACGGAATCCTACGCCATGTGGCCAGGCTCCAGCGTCTGCGGTCTGTACTTTGGACACCCGGATTCACGCTACTTTTCAGTCAACCGCATCGATCGCGACCAATTGGACGACTACGCGAAACGCAAAAACATGCCGTTGGAAGAGTGCGAAAAATGGCTGGCACCGATCCTAAAATAGCCTCACGCCGCAGGCTGCCAAACTCAGGCTGCCAAACTCAGGCTG
>CAZJBW010000146.1:0-8111 GCA_964543985.1 uncultured Pirellulaceae bacterium
CCAGGATTCCCCACGCTTTTCCAATCTCGACAGGTATGAACCAGGACGCAATCCAAGTAGCTAGGATCCCAACCATCAACATGTACAGGCACATTGTCAGCGGTAACACTTTGAGATCCAGGCGTCCATCTATCTCTGAGTGCGATTCTTGCTTTTGCATCGACTTTTTCCAGCGGTTAACTCAACGTTCTTTCCATGAGATCATAGGCGAGATCCGATGGTTAGCCAACTACACGATGGATAACAATGTGATGCACATGAAGTCGTACTTGCTTATTGCTTAGAAGCGAACGCGACAGACTCACCCTGTGTAATTTTAACTATGCGAAACGCCAGTTTTGATTTCCGGCCTTTGGGCAGTTTTCTGAATGCGGTCGCATGAATCTTTGGCACAACCCAACCGGCCGCCGATTTTTCGACGGTCATGTACTGGAAGATAATTGATTGGGAATTGAAGTTTTATTCGGTCCCTGCCAGACTGTCCTGACGACATAAAGGCATTCAATATTTGGCTATTTCCAAGAAACTACATATTTTTGGATAGTTCGTTCTTTTCCTGTAACTAACTCGAATGGTCCTGTATTCATGAGTTAACGACTCAATCGATTTGGAAATTGCCATGAACAAATTACAGACTTGCCAGACCTGCGACGCGCAATTCGATTCGCAAGATGGAGCGATGTGCCCGAAGTGCCTGTTGCGTGGTGTCCAACCGAGTTCGAATCAGGGACGTGCTGCGGCAGTCAATTTCAACGCCACGCAGACCTACGACCAGGGCCAGCCGATCGCCGACAGCGTATCGGCCGAACGCCTGCAGTCGTTGTTCCCTGAGCTGGAAGTTTTAGAGGTGATCGGTCACGGCGGGATGGGGGTCGTTTATAAGGCTCGCCAAAAAAACCTGGGCCGCGAGGTCGCTCTGAAGTTATTGTCCAGCAACCTGCTGGACGACCCATCGTTTGCCGAACGATTTACTCGGGAAGCGCGAGCAATGGCGATGATGAACCACCCCAACATCATCTCGATCTTCGATTTTGGGCAACGCGGCGAACACTACTTCTTGGTAATGGAATACGTTGACGGATTGAATTTGCGTCAATTGATTCAGGGCACGAAGCTTGAGCCCACTGAGGCGATGCAATTGATCCCTCAGCTTTGCGATGCTCTGCAGTACGCTCATGATCGAGGCATCGTTCATCGTGACATCAAACCGGAAAACGTTTTGATCTCGCAAGAGGGGTTCGTCAAAATTGCCGACTTCGGGTTGGCGAAACTGACTGGCAGCACGGCAAACAACTTGACCCTGACTCAGTCTCGCCAAGTCATGGGGACTCTGAACTACATGGCACCTGAACAGGTCGAGCATCCGACGGATGTCGATCACCGTGCTGACATTTATTCTTTGGGCGTCGTGATTTACGAGTTGTTGACGGGCGAATTACCCTTGGGCCGTTTCTCGGCTCCGTCCGAAAAAGTCGAGATCGATGTTCGCTTGGACGAGGTTGTTTTGCGAGCTCTAGAAAAGGACCCCTCGCTGCGTTACCAACAAGCCAGCGAATTTAAGACGGGACTGCAAAGAGTCAGCGGCACGGACCTGGCAAATGTGGAGTCTCCCATTCCGATCAAAAAACCGCTGGATGAACCGGTCATCAACAGCCCGGCTGACCTGCTAACCCCCATGATGCGTTTTACCTGGCTGGCTACCGGTACATCACTGTTCGTATTGGGTTTCCTGGTGTACGGATTGGGCGTCTCGATTCAAGAAGCCACCGTCGAATTCGTTGGTAACTCGATCAGTATCATCGGGGGATTGGTCCTAATCGTGTACGGCATTTACGTTTGGGTATTCGGTGATCAATCTGCAAAACTGCGAACGGCCCGCGACGAAGCTCGGCAATCGACGTTGGCCAAGATTCTATTGCGGTTGGCGATCGCCGTCATGGTTGGGGCAGTGCTCGCTCATAAACTGTTCGGATTGGATGGCGATATTGGTGCCGTCGGTTTCATCATTGGATTAATTGTTTTGGTGTTCAGAACACTATTCGTTAGCCGTTCCAAAGCTGTGAAAGTTGCTGATTCCAATCCACCACAAGCCACCGCAAAGATACCCATACCGAATTGGCTGATCGCATTGAAGCTATTGGCAACGGCTTGTTTTTTCCTGTGCCCGTTATGTTTTATTGGGCGTGGCTTTATCGAGAATGGCGTGCTGCAAAAACTCCTGCCGTTTATGGGAATCGCCTTGCCGATCGTGGGCGCTTTCATTGCTGCCGCGGTCCAAATGATCATCTCGAGCAAGGGCTACCACGATCCGGACGATGATGACCATCACTAATCGGTGACTGCAAACGTGCTGCAAACAGTTCGACCCAAAATGTCCAGCTTGAAAAACGACATTCGTCCGTCAGTCCACTTGCCCTGCCCGGCTAGATCGCTAGCCTAACATAGACCCCGCCGCTATCGCACCATTGCCTATTCTGGTCATCTGGCGGCCACACCGCTTATTCATCACTCCACCAGGTCCAGTCATGATCGATCGTCATCCCCCGATGTTTTCGAGTCGTTTTTTAATTGTCGCGTTGGCATGTTTGGCGGGCCTATGGCTTTTTCCGGTGGTTGCAATTGCGGCTCAAGCGAACGGCCTGACCACAGGACAAGCGTTGGCCGTTGATCAAATCACTCGGCAGATAACGGCAGTGGAATGGCTGGCTCCGTTGGCACCCGTCGCCCTGTCACCATTCTTTGGGTTAGCTCTGTTGTCAGGACTAGCGTGCTACGGCCCCGACTGGTTGCCCGACAATGCGTTGTTAAGCGAGCATTCGCCGCTGGCCAACCCAACCTTGTTTTGGATGATGATTACGTTAACCGTGGTGACATCGCTACCACGTTTTTCGAAAGTCAGTAAGCCGCTGGCCCAGTTCGCTGATTTCCTGGAGACCTATTCTGCGATCGTGATTTTGGTCGTTCTGAAATTGATGTCTTCCGTGTCTGATACCAGCAGCGAAGAAGTGGTCATGGTTTACCAAGCGGGCTTCATTGATGTCGGAGCGGACACGTTTGTCGCCGTTGCCATGGCAATCAACTTGTTCGTCATTAATGCTGTGAAGTTCTTTTTCGAGTTCCTTGTTTGGGTTACTCCCGTCCCGTTTTTGGATGCGATATTCGAGGTCGCTAACAAATCGGTGTGTGGCATCTTGATCGCGATCTACACTTACAATCCCATTATCGCCTTGATCATCAACTTGATTCTATTCGCGATTTGTGCCTACCTGTTCACCTGGGCCAGACGTCGCGAGGTTTACTTCCGCAACATTCTGACAGATTTTGTCATGGGCAAAATCAATCGGAAGCGTGGTCAACAGCCGCCGGAAAGCCTAACCGTGTTCCCAGCTTACGACGTTGGGAACATCAAGCGTCGCAGCAAATGCGAATTAACTAACGACAACGGCCAACTGATATTGCATCAGCAGCGTTGGATGAGGTCTCCGTTGGTAGAGACCGTTGAGGGCGAACCGGTCATTGAGAAAGACTGGTGGACCAACTCAGTCAATCTACCGGGCGGTGTCAAACTGACGTTCTCGACTCGTTACAATCAATGCCTGCAGCAACTCGCCGAGAATCTGGGCGGACGGATTCACGAAGCGGCCTCGCAAGTCTCGGACGAAAAACACGCTCGCCAAATTGAATTTGGATAGACGAAGCCTAGTCTTCCAACAACAGTTCTCGAATTTTAGCTTCGATTTCGTCACCAGACGTTTCACTGGTTCCGACTTTCACCATTCGCACATTCCCTTTGCGGTCGATCAAAACGACGTGCGGAATACTGGCCACGCCAAAGCTGCGACTCATTTCGGAGCCTTGAGGCATGACCATCGAAGGATAGGGCAGCTCATATTTTTCAACAAAGCGTTTGATGGCTGAATTCTCTTCCGCTGCAGGAACTTCGGCTTCGCTGCGAGCGGGTTGGTCCTCTTCTTCGTTCCAGGTGAAATTGTAGTGACGCGTTGCGCCAACGATTTGGAACCCTTCGGCCGCGTACGTCTCTTGAAATTTCTTTAGATCTGGGAAGGCACGAATGCATGGCCCGCACCACATCGCCCAAAAGTCCAACAACACGACCTTGCCTTGCAGATCCGACAACTGCAACTCGTCGCCATTGACCCACGTTTGGGCGTCGAATTCAGGGCTTGGTTTATCGATCAATTCAACGACGACCAATTGGGCCAATGCTCGGCCTTTCAATTGCGCCAACTGAGGAATTTGGCTGGCCAATTGTCGACTCTCTTCTGGGTTAGCCTGAATCACACCCGTCAGCACTTTTTCACCTTCTTCGATCATCGTCAGCACCACATCGGGCGATTCTGCAACCATTTGTTGGGCTCGCAAGTTTAGCACTCGCAAGTACTGCGAAGCGTAGCTGATATTTTTGGGCATGCTTTCGATACGGGCCGTCACAATTTCTTGGTGCTGGTTGAACAGCTCTGCTTGCTTTTCTGGTGCTTCATTAACCAACATCGATTCCATCAGGTTGCGAACGTATGCCGAAAACAACAACTCGTCATCGGAGTGGTCTTGGTACAGCTTGGCCAGCACCTCATTATCAGTCTGCAGGATCGCCGCTGCCTCATCTCTTCGCTCTTCGGTCAAAGCGACTGCGGCTTTCATACTGCGAAGGTTTGACAATTCGAACAGCAATTGGCTGGGCACCGACATGTCGACATATTTTTCGAGTTCAACGATGCCGTCTTCCACCATCTTCTTGATCTCGTCTTGCTTATCCATTCGTCGACTGACAAGTGTGCAAGCCCGAACGGAAGACGATAATCGCACCTTGTCGCCTTCTGTGGGCAGTCGATCAATTTGGAATTGGTACAGTTTTCGAAATTGTTTGTATGCTTCGCGTGGGTTTCGAATTCGCTCGAAACCAGCTCCAACAAACGACAGACTTCGCTGAACCATGGCAAAGTCTTTTTCAGGAGTCTGCTGAATGTGCTCGTCGATCATCGCCACCGCATCGCGGATGTCGCCGGATTCGACCAGCTGCTGAACTTTACGAAACAGATTGTCTTCACTTTCGTCCTCGCCACTTTCGTCCTCGCCCTGCTCTACTTGCTTGGTTTCGGTCGCCGATTCAGCCGATTCGTTTTGGGCCTGCAAGTTCACGGCACCGAGCACCAAAAAGGCTAGCAGAGTTCGCTGCAGTGTCTTCGAAATGGCGATGGAGGTAAGTATGTGTGACATTGCAATAAAATCCTGCGGTAATGAAAGTGTTCGAACGGTGGCTTCGTTGGAATCGAAAACAGCACCAAAACGATGTGCCGACGTATTCTAACGCCTTGCACTCTATGAATAAACTTCAAAGTCCCATGGCCAATTCGATCTGCTTGCCCTCTTTGCGAGCCTGTGCCCAAGTGTAGTCGAAGTAGCTGACGCGTTGGGAATCGGTCGCCGTTTCGATCTGCTGTAACAGAGCTTTCAAAATCTTGGTTTGCAGTTCCCGATGAAAGGGGACGCCAAAGTGATGGCCCATCATGAACGGTAAAAACATAGCCCGTGGCGGCTTGGCATGTTCTGTAACATCCAGAGCGACCGTTGGCGAGGCGGTGGGAATGCCTCGTGATTCGATAGCGCGTTGAACCAACGCGATTGACTGGTGGCAGATCGGTCAGGCAGGAGCGGCCAAGACAATGTCGGCCGCCTCGTGTTCAAATTGATCTGCGATACTTTCGGCTAGGGATTCGGTCAACATGGGCGGATCCATGTTGTAACCAATAAATGAATATAGGTTTTCGGTCAGCGATCCGATGTGGCCACTTTCGACCAACTCGCGCAGTCGTTCGATGGGATAAATAACGTTCAAATCGCGGTTGGCACCGAACGTCGGATACTTCAACTGATGAATCTCCAAATCGGCGACATCAGAATTGGAAGGGACTTTTCGAAAAGTATAATCGCCGACCGGGTGCACGACGTCGAATGGCATCGTGCCTGTCGGCTGCACGCCACTGGTGCTGACAAATCCGACACGGCATTCGGCCAGTGGCTTTTTTAACTTGGCCAACGGCACATGATTTTCGTTGTGAATCATTGAGCCCGGGTAGCGCTCATTAACGGTATCCCAAAGTCCCGGACGCATTTGAGTTTGGTTCTCAGAGGTTCCCATCGTGGATCCAATCTCCCGAGTGTTTTACGAAATGGAAATGCAGGTAAAAATACAGGTGAGCCAAAGTGGCGTCGTCTTGATTTTCGACTAGTTGAAAAATTGCCTGGCGATCAGTATCGGGCATCGTCAGCATCAGTTTCAATGCTTCGATCCAACCCTTATCGATCTCCTGGGCGCCTTTCTTTTCATTGCCGTCTCCGAAGTGCAGACGCACATAGCGAATCAGTTTTTCGCGATCGTCATCGGCGACCGCCTGCTTTAAGTATTCAAGCGACATAAGTAATTTGTTGGCCCTACCACGTTGCCATGAGTGTTAAAAAATCGGAAACTAGGCAGAATGCATTCTGACCCATCCGACGGTTCTAGCCATCAGCGTAACATTGTCTGACAAAAAATTCTGTTATGAATATCCCAGAACGGCTGCCAGCGCCGATTGTGTGATCTTTGGTTGGGCCCATGGCTTTTTATTCGCCAAATTAAAATGTGAGTAGGCCCGTGAGCAAAACAAAGATCAAACAGCTGGTTGCCAACATTCGAAACCACCAAGTGGCCTACTCTCGTAGCAAGCCTGGCGATCTGTCATCCAGTTTCAATTTTGATACCGCATTCAAGAACCATGAGGATGGCGATTGGCTTCGAGAAATTATTGAATTTGACAAGCAAGCCAATCATGAGCTGTTTATCGCCTTGCAAGATCCGAACCGCTTTGCAATTGCTCATGTCCTCTTAATGGCTATCAATGGGTGGCGTCTTGGCGGCCACTTTTCATCAACGGGGAAGACAGAAGGCCACTTTGCAGACCTGGCCTTTAATATCGACAAGGATGACAAGCTAACATTTCCAGAAAGTGGAATCCCAAGAGTTGTTGATAGTTGGGAGAGGTCGAGAAAGGTTTTTGGTCTCTCAAACCTCGACGAGGAGGAAACCGGTTCAAAAATGTCAGCAGCGGAACATCCGAGCCCTCGATTCACAGGTGAACGCCAACAGTTGCGGTTAGGCGTCGGAGAGATTTGGAGCCGGCTCGACAGTATCTTGGCAGAGTTAGCGCCTGCAGTTTTTCGAACCCTTCGTCCCGGTGCAACCGAAGATGAAATCAAGCAACTAGAACATGAGCAGCTTAAATTTCGACTTCCTCAAGATGTGCGAGAATCGCTGAAGTGTCATAATGGACAAACAGAAAATGAACTTGGTCTCGTCAACGGTTTCTCGCTTTGCACCACTCAACAAATAGGTGGTTGGCGAAAAGAAAACGATGAGCTGCTAAAGCTCAAGGGACAAGACAATTTGGCTCCAGGAATCCACAAGGGAGAACCCCTGATTGTTACAATGCAGTTTGAATCTGAATTCGTTGCTGTTGACTGCAATGGCGTCGGTGGCAAATCAGGACAGCTTTACGTTCTTGAAGACTATTTGTTTTCAGACACTCCTGTTGCAAGCAGTTGGGGAGATTTTCTGATGACATTTTTGCAAAAATTGACAAACCGCGATCAAGAGTCTTTTCTTGGCGGCATTCAAATCGAGTTTAGCGAGTCGTTTTAAGCACCTATTTTTAGAACACTATCTTGAATAACGACTCGCCAGGCTTGATTCCTCACATTGTAATGGATCTTGAAAAGATGGACGTAAGCCTTGCCGAGCCGTTCGATCCAGGTTCGTTTCCCCCTCGAAATGAAATATATTCATGCACAGCTCTTGCATAATCGTAAGCAACCAAAAACATTCATAAACGACCAACCCACTAGGGTGCGAATTGAAAACGAACAACAAGCGGCGATTGCTTCCCGGCTTAATAAAACGAATCGCAATCAAAATCGCTATCAGCGTCTTCATTTTGATCCTCGCAGGCCTGATTTGGGGGATCTTCAATTATCGCTCGGCTCCATCGGCAGGAGAACGATGGGTTGAACCCAATCATGAAACGACTTTTTTCGTTGAACCACTCAATGCGCAC
>CAZJBW010000147.1:0-8024 GCA_964543985.1 uncultured Pirellulaceae bacterium
CTTGTTGGCTTCGGTGAGAAGCGGTGTCGTAAAAACCTTCCGTTGTACGCCCTAGATATGGTCGACTTTCGTTCCGCTTCACCGACTGATCGGTTCGTCGTGCCAGCGGCACGCGATCGTCTTGACGCGGAGCGTCACTTGATTTTGGGCGATGGCCACGCCTAAAATCATAGCCGTTTCCAACTTCCACTTTCCAATTTTGCACAACACACGATCCATTATGGCTGACGATTATTACGCGAACCTTGGCGTTTCCAGAAGCGCAACGCCCGAGGAAATTCAAAAAGCGTATCGTCGGTTGGCTCGCAAGTATCACCCCGATTTGGCGGATGATAAGGAGCGAGCCAAGGCACAGTTCCAAAAGATTCAGCACGCCTACGATGTGCTAAGTGACCCTCAAAAGCGTCAGCTGTATGACCAGTACGGTCCTGAATTTGAACGAGGTGGAAACCCGTTTCAAGGTGGCCAAGTGCCACCGGACTTGCAGCAGATGTTTGGCGGACGAATGGCTGACGGTGGATTCGAAGAAATCTTGAAGCAGGTTTTTGGTGCCAGTGCTGCTGGAGGCGCGGGTGGTTTTCCTGGCGGGTTCGGTGGACGTGGCGGGCAGGGCCGTGGTGGCCAGCCACGTGGTCCTCAAAAAGGCCAGGACTTGGAACAGAGTGTCACGGTCCCTTTTGCCACTGCGATTTTAGGCGGCAAGCACCAATTGTCTTTGGAGCGTTCCAGTGGCCGAGTCCAAAATATCACGATGACCGTTCCGGCTGGAATCGCCGATGGAAAAAAAATTCGTTTGCGTGGGCAGGGAAGACGCTCGCCCAATGGCGGACCGGCAGGTGATTTGATGGTTCGTGTCAATGTAGCCCCTCATCCGGTTTACCAGCGCAAGGGCGACAACTTGACGGTCGTGGTTCCGATCACTCTGTCGGAAGCCGTTGACGGAGCGAAGATTGATCTGCCGACGCCTCATGGTGAAGTGTCGATCACCATTCCGCCAAATTCGTCTGGTGGAGATCGCTTGCGGTTAAAAGGGATGGGGATCAAGTCGGACAGTACAAAGTCGGATTTGATTGTGGAGCTAAAAATCAAGTGGCCCAAGGAAATGGGGCAGCAACAAAAGGAAATGTTGCAAGCCTTTGCTGATGCAACTTCTGACTTTCAACCTCGAGATGACTTGAAGTGGTAGACGATCGAACCGATAGTCGAAACTTCGGGAAATCGGACCGAGTGGTTCGGCAAGCGGATTTTGATCGAGTCCACCTTAGCGATTGGTTCGCTGCGGATAAACATTTGGTCGTGAAGGCGATTCCCAACGGTTTGGCTCACAGTCGGTTGGGGCTGTCGATTTCACGGCGAGTGGGTAACGCGGTCGTGCGAAATCGTTGGAAGCGAACGATCCGCGAGGCCTTTCGCAATCATCGTGACAAGCTGCCACCCGGTTGGGACATCGTGGTACGACCTCGCAAGGGAGCAAAATTGAATCGGGCCAGCATCGTTCGCTCGTTGATCAACCTTTGTGAACGCATGCAAAAGAACTCCAAGCGATCAGGACGGCGACGTCGCGAGGAATAAAATGTTTCGATTCATAAAACTCATTCCAGCGAACAGCCTGATTTTGCTGGTCCGAATGTACCAACGCGTTCTGAGTCCTTGGATTGGCAAAAATTGTCGATTCACACCAAGCTGTAGCACCTATATGATTCAGGCTGTCAAAAAGCATGGCGCGGTCAAAGGTTGTTGCAAGGGAATGTACCGGATCGCACGTTGTAACCCTTGGGGCGGAAGCGGACACGACCCGCCGTAACGGTTTGATACAATTGAGAAGTTAAACGGTTTATTTCCAGGCTCCATTTCAGGAAACCAAGATGTCGTTCCTCGTTAGATTACTTGTTCTAGGGTCGCTAGTCGCGACTTGCGGATTCAGTAGTGCCACGTTCGCACAAAATTATCGTGTGCCGGTCGGGGCAACTCACCCTGACTTCCAGCTACCGAACGTTAAGACGGGAGAAGATATCTCGTTTAGCCAGTACCGTGGCAAGAAGGTTTTGTTGGTTCATTTCGCCTCTTGGTGAGCGGGCTGTCGACGAAGGATTCCAGGTTGGAATCCCCAATGGCAAACTTGGATTGATGAAGGCAAGCTAGAAGTAATTGGTGTTGTTCAGGAACAGCATGCCGAACGCACCAAGCTTTACCAACAATGGCGTCAGTTTAAATGGCCAATCGTTCAGGACGCGCTTAACGAACTGAAAGTCACTGTTGTGCCGATGGTCGTTGCAGTTAACGAACAGGGTGTCGTGGTTTCGCATCGGGCGAGTCATGATTTTGTGAACAAGTGGTTGGCCGGTGATGTCAACGTTACGCTAAAAGAAGATTGGAAGCCCGCCGCATCGAAACTGCCTGATATCCACGCCCAATACGATCCAACGGATCTGGAAGGGTTGAATAAAATAATTGCGTCCTTTGAAGAGACGCGTGCCACATCTGAAAAGTTTCCAGCACTGCATTTTGAACTTGGGGTGTTTTACCGTAGCCGTTTCGAATTGACGGGCGATGTCAAAGATTTTCAGAACTCGATTGATTCTTGGACGACAGCGCGAGAACAGAATCCAAACCAGTACATTTATCGACGTCGCATTGAACAGTACGGTGCTCGATTAGAGAAGCCATACCCGTTCTATGATTGGGTGGATCAGGCGATCACTGAAATCCGTGAGCGTGGCGAGCAGCCTGTTGAATTGAAAGTACCTATCGGGGGTGCCGAGATTGCAGGTCGGGCACGTCAATTCCAGGCCAACGATTGGAGCATTGACTGGGAAAAAGCGGTTGAGATCAACGCAGACGAAGCAGACTTGCTCCAGATCCAAGCGGTCGCTGTTCCCACCAAGGTTCGCCCTGGGACATCGACTCGGATTCACGTTTTGGCTTTGCCAGGCGAAGACGCAAAGTGGAATAACGAGACCGAACCGGCCACATTCGTTCTGAAGCCAAACGACCAAGTGGAACTCTCTGATCCTCGTGCGGTTCACGAACAACCTAAAGAAGCCGAAACGACTGAGACTCGCCAGTTTGAATTTGAAGTGCTGTTGAAAAAGGGCGCTACTGAACCGGTCACGGTCGAAGGTGCTGTGTTGACCAATATCTGCATCGACAGTTCCGGTGTTTGCACCTATCTGCGAAAACCGTTCAAGGTGACGATCGAACCCAATTAGGGAAACTATCTTTGGGGCTTCCTGATCATTAGGTTCAGGAAGCGACCCACCCGAGTGATTCGAGACGCGATTCCTGTTAGAATCGGCTGCTGTATCAGTAGCAACCAAAACAGGATTTAATGAAATGCTGCGTAATGTAGTCTCGGTGGTTCTAGGAGGTGGACGAGGGACACGTCTTTTTCCGTTAACCAGTATTCGATCGAAGCCAGCGGTACCCTTGGCTGGCAAATATCGTTTGATCGATATTCCAATCTCGAACTGTATTAATAGCGGTATCGATAAGGTCTACGTGCTGACTCAGTTTATGTCGGTCAGCCTGCACCAGCACATTCGTCGAACGTATTCTTTTGATCAATTCAAGAATGGGTTCGTGGAAATTTTGGCGGCTCAGGAGACGGCAACTCAAGGTTCCGATTGGTTCCAAGGGACCGCCGATGCTGTCCGCAAGAATTTGAACTACATCGAGCAATACGGCATCGATTACGTGCTGATCTTGTCCGGCGATCAACTGTATCGCATGAACTATCGATCGTTACTAAGCACTCACATTCAATCGGGTGCCGATGTCACGATTTCCTGCATGCCGGTGACTCGCGAAGCCGCACGTGGATTTGGCATCATGCGGTTGGATGATACGGGCCGAGTGACGGGGTTCCTGGAGAAGCCTCAAACAGACGAAGAAATCGATCTGGTCCGTATGGACCCCAAATGGATCGATGCGCAGGGTGTGGATAGCAAAGGTCGCGATTGCCTAGCCAGCATGGGGATCTACATTTTCAATCGCGAAACATTGATGGACGTGCTGTCCAAAACCGACTATCGCGATTTTGGTAAGGAAGTTTTTCCGGCCGCAATTCGATCTCGTCACGTTCAAATGCACATGTTTGATGGGTACTGGGAAGATATTGGTACGATCCGTTCATTCTACGAAGCGAACCTAAGTTTGGCGGGTGACGATCCTCCATTCAGTTTGACGTTAGAGGAATCGCCCGTGTTCACGCGCGCTCGGTTTTTGCCGCCAACTCGTTTGCACGACGTTAAGATCTCGGACAGTTTGATTGCGGACGGTTGTCGTATTGGTCGCAATGTGACGATCGAAAATAGCGTCGTGGGGTTGCGGAGTATCATTGGCGACAACGTCACCATTCGGAACTCGTACGTCATGGGTGCCGACTACTACGAGCGGGATGAAGATGTCCATCGTCATCAAATGATTCCTGTCGGGATCGGCGATAACTCAATCATCAATGGTGCAATCGTGGACAAGAACTGTCGAATCGGCAAAGGAGTCCGCATTGTGAATGATGAAAACATCGAGGAATCGAGTCACGATAACGAATTGTGTGTGATACGTGATGGAATCGCGTGTATTCTAAAGGGTGTTTCGTTACCTGACGGTTGGGTGCTGCACGGGGCGGTTGCAAACGCCTAAGTTAGCCCCAGTCCACACAGGCAACGAACGATCCGTGAACCAATCGATCAGGGGCTTGGTTAGAAGGAGTTCTGCTGTGGCTTTATCCAATTCGATTTTTTGTGATCGCTTGTCGGCTCGATATGCCGTTTTCGTGGCGATTGTTTCGCTAATGCTTGTGCTGGTGACTGGGCAACAAGTCGTTATGGCGCAGAGCGGCGTTGCTTATCGAGAGCAGGTGATGCAAGCCGCTTGGACTTGGATCAATGAGCAAGAATCAACATTCGATCCCATTGAGTATAAAATAAAGGTTCAGGAGTTCATTGCAACCGCAGCCAGGGTTGGTGATGAGAACGCTCTACAGAAAAGCATGCAAAAATTTCGTCGGATTTTGAATTTGGACGAGGGCGAATTGCTGGGTCTAGTCGCAACTAACGCAGCGGTTTGCGGTCATTGGGATATAGCATTTCAAAATTTGGAATCGCAAATTGTTTCCATAGATTCGATTGATTGTTGGGTTAGCGTTGCCCAATCGGTCGGAGTGTCGCAGTTCGGACCGTGGCAGCGGCTGCAAGAATTGCTGGAAGCCGCAACGCTATCGCCGTTCAACTACAACCATTATCGGTTTGATGACGAAGTTGAATTGACGGTCGAAGACGATCTGCTGTTAGGTGTGCGTCACGAAATCAGATTCGCCTACGTTTGGGCACTTATCAATGCCCAGCGATATGATCAAGCGAAAACGCAGCTTGCAGAAATTGGAACACCTTTTCTCTATAACGCCTGCGTGATGCGGCTGCAGCCGCACATACCAGGATTGCAGTTTCGAGAATTTGAATCCTCAGATCAGCAACAATATTTCATGACGTGTGCCCAAACGATCGAATGGGATTGGTTGTTGAAATCAGGTCAACCTAAAAAGGTTGTGCACGCTTTCTTAGAACAATCGGATTTGAAAACACCTCAACAATCAGAATTGTTTTTGACGTCGCTTGCTACGTTGCAAGAACAGGGTGAACTGGATCTGTCGGCGGACGAAGTTCAACGATTGGTAACCGTCTTGAAGAAGGCTCTACATAGCCCAGCAACACCTGCTGCAAATTGGCAACGCTCGATTGCCGAGCATTCGATCGTGTCAGATGTGGTTGCCAATAACTGGAACGATGGGATGTTACTGAGTGATTTACCACTACCAGAATCCAAAACTATTTTGCGGTGCCTTTTCCAATTGGAACCAACCACGGATCCGATTAGTTTGCTGAAACCAGAGGATTCGGCCAATTATTGCGAGCAGATTTTGGAGCAATTGATCAAGCATGAGCAGTGGATAAATGTCTTGGCATTTTGGAATCATGTTCCCCTGTTCGACAAAAAAGACCAACTTCCTGAGCGACTATTCAAGTGGGTCGGTCATTACGGAGTGCAGGGATCTTTGCGAGAGTTTTTGGCAAACAACGATACTGGTTTCAATGCGGTGACGATCGAGTTGTTGGATCGAAAGCCCGTTGCGATCCAAGAAAGAATCGAATTGCTACGTCGTAAATTTCTGCAAAAACTTGCTCTGTTGGAAGACCAAGAAGACCAGTTGAAATTCGTCATTGAGGACGCAATGACTTTTGCCTGGAGATATGATGTCGACCAGTTTCCACAAATGACGGAATCGTTGCCTTTGGAAAAGGAGTACATAGAGTGGGTTTTAAAGCTTGAGCGATTCAAGGATGCCACCAACCAAATCCAGAAATTTCAACGCAGCTTTACCAAGCCAGGTGCAGCTAGTTTGGCGTTTGCCGACCGATTGTTAAGTCAGATTTCACAAGAAGCCGAAAACGTTGACGATCCAGCATTAGCCAATTTTTCGCGACTGCTTGAACTGAATTTACGAATCAAAGCGCAAACGGACTTGGAAAAAAGAGAAGCTGTTTGCCGGCAAGTTGCGGACGAAGTTGTGGCGCTGTTAGCACAGGCTAGGGAGACGTCTCAATCTCTACATGATCGCGGTCAGTTCTCGCGAGACATCTTGTGGTTTGCAAGTTACTACGCATGGATGGGTGACGAACAAACGACAGACAAGATTTTAGAGTTGGCGACCCAGCACAATAAATTTTCTTTGATGCTAAATGTTGTCGAAAACTTTCCACCGCGTAACCCGTACGTAGCTTATGAATCGTCAGATGGGTTTTCTGAGCCCAAAGTATTCCGACCTCGGAATTCGTTTCGCGCGGGTGGAGGCGTTTTTTAGTTCATTGATTCCAGCTGTTTGATGATGGATGGCTACGTGGCTCTTTATTTGGGTCAGTCCACGAAAAAAGCTGGCTTGGGATCGATCAAGCCAGCTCTTGGTAAATTGTCATGTCAGATTGGGTTTGCGAAACCAGACCCACCAAGCATGTAGGATACTAAGATCCTTCGTTTTCTTTTGTGCTAGTAGCTTGATTGATGGCAGCTACAGCAGCTTTGTATTTGGCGTGAGCCAAGTTCATGCGGGCAGTCAATTCGCAACTAGTGCATTCTTCGCCTACCACGTATTCAACTTCAGCGCCTTCGGTTTCTTTAGCTAGAGTGGCAGCTTTGGTTGGGCAGTCACATGACTCTTCGCCAACTTTGTAACTCATGGTTACGGCGTCGACAGCTGTCTTTACTTGCTCAGCGTATTTGGCCGAGCTGACAGGGCAATCGCATGTTTCGCCAGCAAGAGTGGTTTTGCCAGATGTTTCGCACTTGTGCGGTGTGACGAATTCGGTAACGAATTCTTCTGTTTGGCTAACCAACGCAGTGTATGCAGCAGCCTTGTCTTCGTAGGTTTTTTCAGCAACCACGAAGTGAATGGCTTGCGAATTTTCTTTGGCCATAGCTTCAGCAGATGTGCTGCAGCAGGTCATTTCTTCGCCGACCTTGTAGGTCATTTTTGGCAGTTTTTCCAATGCAGCAGTCATGACTGGGCATTGTGTGCATTCTTCTTGTTCAGCGTTTTCGGTCAGGCTGGTGGACTTGCTTGCTTCGCACTGAGTGCACTCGCCAGTGGATTCCTGAGCGAAGGATGTAGAAGAAATCAAACCGCAAACAGCGGCAATTGCGACGAATCGAAAAAGATTCATAGGGGACGAACTCCTGGGTACATGATTTAGGAACAGTAATCTGTTCCCGCGGGGACGAAACAGAAGCCTAAATCTTACACGGAATCGTCAAACAAATCCTGCTGTCGAAAAAGGGTTTGGTTCTGTTTGTAGGTTCACCGAAATGAGCCATCATTGGTAGCTGTTTTCACAATTTCTGGATTAATGGTTGGCAGATCGTTGTTGGGTCAGCGGGACTCGTAACGGAAGGACTACAGGAATACTGCTTATTTTCAATTAGCGACAGTCAACCACGCCAGTTTTTACCAATTCTTCTTCAAGACGGGTCAA
>CAZJBW010000148.1:0-7916 GCA_964543985.1 uncultured Pirellulaceae bacterium
CGTGTGGTCGAAGTTTCCCCGTGGAGTTCCTTTGTTCTGGCAGGTGTATTGTCATTCGGTAGGGGTCAAGGAGACCAACCATGCAATGCGAGAGCTGGCATTGGTTCAATCGGCATACGCTGTCATTCGCAAGCATGGCGATAAGTCAGCGGCCAGCAAGATTGCCCAGATTAGTGCGGGTGTCGACAAGATCAAGGACGACAAGAACGATGGGCGCCCGGTACCTGGTCTGGAAGTAGATACCAAAGGATACGAATGGGAATTCCCCAATCATTCGGTTGATGCCAGGGGATTCGTCGACGTGATCAAGTCAGACCAGAACTTCATTGGGCTGGTGGCGGATATGGCCGATTACATGTCCACGGGTGATTCGGATCAGGGTGCAAGGGCTTCACTAATCGTGGCAGGTGACCCGTTCTTTCATCGGATCAAACGCGAGCGGCGAATGTTTGGCCCGTGCGATATTAACCTGCTCTGGATGGGCGTAGCGACACTTAACGGCTGGTCACCAGAAAGATTGAATCAAGTCCGATCTGTCATTAATATCAAGTCAAAGTTCCCTGAAATCGCTACAATGAACAGCGAAGGAAAGGTCAATGACGTGATTAATCTTGTGTCCGCTGGACTGAGTTCCAAGCAGCAAGCCCGCGGCGAGGTTGGCATTGATCACGATGAGGCCGTTGAGCAGATCGCAGAAGAACGGGAAGACGAACCACTGGTGCGAATTGGGGATGGAAGTGGACAATCAGGGACCAACGATCCACAAAGCTAAATGCGTCTGTCAGGCTGCAGTTGAGACTGACGACAAATCGATATTCATGGCATGGCTGAACAAGCATAATGAATGTCTGGCGGCATACTACGAAATGAAGGGAATGGTTCATACAGTCCGTGAAAATGTGAACTCTCGCGTTTTAGATGAGCTGTGCGTCTTCGAAGACGAGATGGACATAGAAGCAGCTAAAGCAGCAAAGTCTGAAGGGCCGGCAACTCCTTATGAAGATGTGCGAAAAGAATTGGGTTTCGACGACTAGCCGTTACGGAGCGAAAAGAGTGCTTGAATTCATTCATCAAAACACGTCAGTCATCCCATTTGCAATAGCAGGACTTTGCAATCTTTGGGTAGGCTTGGACGTACTGGTAGTGAAAGACGAAACGCCGTTGGCTTGTGCGTTCTTTGCGTGGGCAGCGGCGAGTGGGTTTATGTGCTGGCATTATTTGGAGTTGTGATGAGCGAAGCAGTAAGAGAGGGGGTGAAGTTCTTGTCAGGGATGCTGGAAGATGCACGTCAGCTTATACGGTGGGTTCTCTCAAGCAATGACAAGTTGAAGATGTTGGCGATGTGGGTGGGTGGATTCAGTGACGTTGAGCAAACCGTATTATTGCGGTTGATGGAATATCCACCATCTGAATCAGTCAAGTTCTCAACTGCAGTTTGCAACCAGACGCGGTGGACCCTGTGGAAAATGGTGTCTGATAAGAAACGACTAATCAAAGGTGATATTGTACGCCGGGAATCGATCTATTCGGTTAACCACACCGAACAAATAGAACGTGATGAATTGGGCGAGGCCGTAAAAAATGTTTTAAGCCAAATGAAAGATGAAAGACGAAGGGAAATTATTCTAAAGCGAATGAATGATCGGACATTTGAGTCGATTGCAAAAGAATATAAGATTTCCGGAGAGCGCGTTAGTGTTCTATTTGCTAGCGCTATCAAAAGGCTTGAAAACGTAAATTTGTCCGGCGAACTAGTATTTCACTGCTGAATATAGGCATGCCGCAAACACCAGTAACCGAGACCCGAGCGTCGATTGAGTCCCGTCTTGCTGACGCGCGAGCCTCCCGTTCCATCCGCAGAATCAAGGAGCTGGAGCACCTGCTGTTCATTTCCAGGGCTCAGAACGGCAAGCCGATCCGTGACATTCGCGCCATGGTTTCCCGGTCCTTCCGCCGAATATCCGACATCATCGACGGACCCGCCAACACACCAGAGAAACAGCAAGCCATCGAGGCGGTGTTCAGAGAGCTGAACCGTTCGGCGTCCGGTGACGTGCGGGATATTCTGGAAGAGATTGCCAGCGATATAATCGAGTCGAGCAGGCTGAACATAGAATCCATAGCGACCCCTGAGATCACTAGAGCTCTGACAGGCCTACCGATCGACAACAGAGGATTCGTCATACCACAGCCTGGAGAGGTCGAGCGAATCGAGGATGAAAGCTTGTCTCTGACAGAGATATTGCTGATTGCCAGCCCGCTGCTGGTGCTTCCGGGGATAATCTATTTGCAGGAGAAAGAACCGCCAATCAAACAGTTGGTCGACGAGGATGATGAAGCGCTGATCGCTGAGTTGGTCGACTTCGTTGATCCGGCAGTCTCCGGTAGCATCACTCAAAAACTGGAGCAAATCGCTATAGACGCCGGCGTGCAGTCGACATCGGTCATCATCGATCTTGATCAAGATGGGGCTCCAGCGGCAAAGGAGAACGCCAGACAGACGCTGGAGAGGTATGGCAATTCGATAGCCAATGAGATCAGGCACGAAACACTGAAGCAAAAGGGCCGGCAGTCTGACAGAGTATTCGAGGTGGCAACAGCCGATGTCCTTGTGGGATACACGTTGCATTCGAGATTCCTGAATACGACGGATCCGGTTCATGCGGCAAACGACGGCAACCGATACTTCCAGGACAATCGCGAAGAATCAACGGCCCCATGGGCAGAAAGGTTGGTTCCGCCATACCGGAAGAACTGTGTCTGTTTCAGCATTGAGATATGGGAAAACCCATTGGGAGACGTATTCAGTACCGAGTTCGATGCAATTCCAAGGCTTTCCGGGTCCCGGGTGATACGCGTAGCTGACATAGGGTCACGCGTTTTCTCGCTGGATGACAATGGGTTCATTACAATCACCGGATCCGACGTTGGTCGCTTGATCAGATCCCGGGAAGACTGGGAGGTCATCACGCCTCGGGACGTTGGTAGTTTTGCTCGCTGGTACGATCAGCAATTGCCTGGAATACGCAGGACACTAGTCGGCGACCAGAGATTCGAAGCAGCTTTCGCCCGTCGCGGTGGGCTGCCTCAATACGGTGATTTTGTAGACGGCAGGGGTCGTTTCGCCTCGGCCAGAACGATTCTGCAAGAGACAGAAGGCGAGCGGTTGGTCAGGCTGGAACGATCCCGTACGACCATCGAAGCACAGGAGAGGTTTCACATCGAGGCTTGGGAAGCTGGGGAAGACAGATGGGCTCTGAATCCACGTGAGGAGCGCCGGTACAAGTCGAGGCTCGAAGTGTTCCTGAATCGGGTTCTTTAGGCAAAAACCCACGGAATTACCCCAATAATCAACGATCCCCAGCGAATAGGGGGTTGTAAAGCGTGCTGTGGTGGCCGCTTTCTTCTTAACTCAGAATCTTGAAGGGCTTATGATGAAATACTTTGCAACATTAAACGGCGAGGCGTTGAAAGCTAACTTTGAATTGGTGCTGATGACGCTCGCTGATTGGAAGCGATACGCCAAATCTAAAGGTTGTCGATACCGAAAACTTGGCGGCGATCATACTTTCACGGACGAGAACGAAAACGTGTTCATTCTGAAACAGGCATTTGAGGTTCGAATGGATTCGCCGGATATGTTTCGGGCATCCTTGAACATCAGTTGAACAAACACAAAGGACAAAATGATGGATATTCAAAGACTAAGAAATCTGACAACTGGCCGTCTGCACACGGAGGTAGGGCACATTTACGAAGACCTTGGAATAATAACAGGAGAGAGCGGGCTGCTGACGCACATGCTTCCGCGTGTGATGCGCGCGGTTGAGCCGTGGTTGCGTGAACATGTCAAAGACGAGCGATTTTGGGACAACGAATTCGACACTTCGCACGTCGGCGAATTTAAGTTGCCTGAATCTACTAAGAGCGAACAAGCATTGATGTTTAAGCGATACAAAGAACAACCAAACCCGCTCGAAGGGAAAGAGGTTGTTGTCGTTGAAATACCAAAACCCAACGAGTCCGCCTGATCTATCAGGTCCGTTGGCGGCGGTGTCCCGGCATCGTCGCAGCGTCTGAGCGTAAAGCTCTAACCAAGCACCGGGATTTTTCCGTAATTATCATTTTCCGCTTGACAACAGATTAACTTTCGATAGATTCCGCGAAACGGGCAAAATTTACGCCCAATCAAAACAACTTGAACGGCTGGTCATAAATCAATGATCAGTCGTTTTTTTTTGGAATGTCCGCAATGCCAATTACTCGAACAGCCGTTGCAGAAGTCGAAATCCCGGAAGCGGAGATTGTCGCACTTCTGCAAGGCAAGATTAAATCGGTCGACCTGTCCAAAGGAAAGAACGTCTTCACGGTCAAGCATGTTCCGACTGAAAAAGTGTTCCGGTTTGGGATCAACAATCAGTTTTCGGAAACCACTGAAGACGATGCCAGCAAGCCAGCCCTGAAAGAGCCAGCCCCAAAGAAATGAGCACTGCAATCGAACACGGCCGACTTCACGAAGACTACGCCAAGGGCGTTAGCGAGGAGTTCCGCGTCGATAAAGAGGCAGGCGTAATTTATGGTGTGGCTCTACTGCAGGAGACCAGCAAGAACGGTCGAACGTATACAGCCAAGGCTCGTGCATCGGCTCGATCGGTCTACGAAGGCCGACCAGTTCACATCAATCACGGGAACTACGAAGACTACGGCACACGAAACGGCGTGACACGGAACATCCGGGAAAACAAGGCTGGGGTAACGATCGGTGACCATCACCTGAATCTATCCAAGCCAAGCACTGCCGGGATTTTGGAGGACGCTGAAAAGTTCCCAGAGTCCCTGGCATATTCCCACGAAATCCCAGAAGGCGGATACGAAGCTGAAATTGATGAGTCTGGTCATCTCCACGTCAATGACCTGTACGAATGCGATTGTTTTGCAATTGTGACAGAAGGCGGCGTCAACAAGTCAATCAAAGAAAACCTTTCCAAAAAGGAGCCTGAAGTGGCTACTGAATTCAAACCAATCCACACTAAGGCCGTCTTGCAGGAAGCGTATCCACGGCTGACCAAAGAACTAGAAGAATGTGCTTGCGACAAGGCTGAGCAGGCAAACAAGGAAGTTGTCACAGAGCGTGACCAACTGAAGGCTCGTGTTGCTGAGCTAGAAGCACAGATAGACGAGCAAAAGCAGGTTGCTGAGTCTGCTGCCAAGGTTGCCAAGGTCGCTGCTATGGCTACTGAAGCCAAGGTTGAAATCGAGGAATCGGTTATCGAAAGCCTTTCCCAGATGGATGAGTCGGCCGCCAAAAAGATCATCGAGAGCATGAAGCCATCGGAGGCAAGCACATTCAGCCAGCGAGGCGAGAAGGGTGGTCTTGGTGAATCGACCAGCAGTCATACCGAGTGGAATGACGCAGACCGCGGAATCTTCGAATCAGTCAAATTCTAACAAAGGAAGTGAACCATGGCTGGAGAAGTAGCCAACAAACAACCGACTGACAAAGCCAGTCAAACGCTCCGTAAAAGTGCGGGCGCAATGCACAAGGTCTACATCGACCCTGCGTTTGGTGTGCCGGTCAAGAATTGCCCAATGGCATTGGTCGACAGTCCTTACACGGCAGCCGCCGAACCTGAGTATGCAATTCTGGAAGGAAAAAAACTTGCCCGTCCGTTTTCCGCATTCACTGATGTAGCCACAGCGATGGCGACATTCATTGGATTCAGCCAAAGGCCAATTGAGCCGATCGAGATTGTTGGTTCGGTGACCAGGGATCAGGACGATTGCGTCAAGGTCATGGTTTACGGCGTATGCGAGATCGAACTGGACTGCACAGCTGCAGAATTCCAGCCGTTTGATTTGGTTGGTCCTGAACTTGTGGGTGGCGCCGTTTCAAATACACAGGGCATTGCTAACCCGGCTTTGGCAGAGGCTTACGGCCGAGTGGTTGAGAACGAGCCCGATGGTCACTATCCATTCGGCGGAACAACCACAAAGGTTCGTGTTCGTGCCTTCTCGAAATTCTACAACCAATAAGGAACTGAACAGTGGGTGCGATCAAAACAAATACAATGCGGCTTCAAGAGGGCAGTAAAAGCCCGACTGGGGCAATCGTCGAGTCATTTCGCCGATTGCGAAAGGCAAACCCCAATCGTCGCCAGGCCGCACAGTTTGGCGAGGCGATGCTGGAAAGTCTTCAGCGTGGATTCGATGAGGGAACGATCGACTTTCGGCAGATCAACTTTCGCGATTTGTTGGAGCAAGTGATTACTCCGGACATGCGACGAGCTTGGGACCGGCCAGGTGCCGAGAACAATGTGAAGCTGGTCGAGCATACGATGGATGTGATGGTATCGAGTCAGTTCGATGCGATCATGAAAATGTGTGTTCGTCTGTCGTTGTTTCAGCAATGCGGAATGGCTCCATACGTTCTTGCTCCGCTGGTCGACAACTCCCCACGTATCGATTGCAACATGGGCAAGATGATCGGCTATCCTCGATTGGGTGCTGAAGTCATCGACACGAACGAAGAAGAGTTGGAAGAGACTCAATTCTACGGATTGAAGCAGCCGTATTTCGTCGGGATGCCAACGGCTAAAAAGAAGAAGTTTGCAGTCGGTTACACGCGTGAATTGCTTTGCGTGAATTCGAATTCAAACGACATTGTTACCCGCCAAATCGCCGCACTTGGCGAAGTGTTCGACGAGCACAAAGAGTGGCTGCTGACTGACCTGATCTTCGGTCTTCAATCTGCCAACTCAGATCCTTACCGGTACGATTTCAACGGTTCCAAGTTCAACGGCTATCAAGAGGTTGGCGGCGGAGCACCATGGGGCAACCTGATCACCGGTGACCCAGCGACTGTTGTTGACGGCACTTCATTTGCCCCATTCCGGGCAGTGGAAGCCATCTTTAACGACATGCGTGACCCGATCGACAACAAGCCGATTCAGTGCCCTGGCGGACTGGATATTCTGGTCACGACACGAACCAAGATCGAGCAGTATCAAGATTTGCTTGGCGTGGTTCAGGTTACTCGTGATTTGGCTGGTGGTTTCGGTTCCAACGAGCGAATGGAGATCCAGCGATCGCCACGAGAAGGCTGGAACGGCGACATCAGATATTCACGTCATTCATGGGATCGAATCGTCGATTACTACATGTCTGCCGAGGGCAAGAATCAAGCCGACGCAGAAACTGCTGCAGCCGATACGTGGGTTGCTGGTCGCTTTGATGAAGCGTTTGGTTGGGCCACTGAGTGGGAGCGTGAGAACATCACCCGCGCTGGAAGAGACACGTGGGGATACTTCAACCAAGAAGTCATCTTCGCAACCAAGTGGCTGGAGAAATCAACGCCAATGTGGAAAGCACCTTGGCAAGTCGTACGTATGCGTCCTGCATAGGAGTGAGAAATGAGCAAAGAAGATAAACCAGGTACCAAACCTGAACCAAGCGGTCTGAAGGCCATCGAAGCCCGTTTGGCACAATTGGAAGCGGAGAACACGGCACTGAAAAATCAACGGATGCATCGGAGGGATTCCACCGACGACATTCAAAAAGGTGCCGAGATTGTCCAGCGAGCCCGTGATAAGCACAAAGGTAAATACATCTGGTTGGTGATTCCTGAGTGCTTCGACCGGGTACGCAAGCCGATTCGCAAGTTTCTAAATCAGCGAGAGGGTTACAACGAACAACCTCGCGGCTACGAGTTCCGATCGGATTCAAAGGATGAATTCCAGGCACGGGCTGAGTACGCCAAGAAAACAGGCACGGAGGCCACAAATTCAAACGCGTTCAAATTCACACTTCAAGGGGCCGCATAGCAAAACCGTGCGGGTTTAGTTATGGCCAGGCTCAATTGGCGGTGTCATGTCCGCCGTCGGCGTGAACGCAGGAACGTATTACCCAGGCTTCTGGGT
>CAZJBW010000149.1:0-7583 GCA_964543985.1 uncultured Pirellulaceae bacterium
AACAAACCGCACACATCGACAGCGAAGGCATCGAACACCACGTGAGCGAACAGACACTCCAAGCGATGAAAAAGTGGACGCCCTAGCGCATCAATCGACTGGGCATTGCGAGCCGTGCTTTCCCGCCAGCGATTGCGGTAATTTTTTTCTGAATCGACAATTCAGGCTTATTCTTAGCCGGACTAACACCTGCGAAACAACGAAAGCCAGCTACCTGTTGGCTCCCAACCCTTCAATCGCCGGAATTTCGCATATTTCGCTGGGTTTGCGGTCGTAAAAATCCACTTCCAATCCGAAACGACGCCCGAAACAAATAATAAAAAACAATTTTAAAAACGCGTGGCGCATTGGCGACGTCTGGCACTTTCAATGTAAGAGGACTCGATTTGTTCGAAATCCCCTACAATAAAGCTCCAGAAAATAGCCAATATGAATCCTGCCGAACAAGAAACACGCGAATTGTCTTCGAATTCGAAACTCGACCAGATCCTCGATCAGTACCTCAACGACCTGCAACAGGGACGAGCCTGCAGTCGCGCGGAGTTACTGGCCAAACACCCAGACTTGGCAGCCGATCTATCGGAGTGCCTTGACGGGATCGAGATGATTGCTGGGCTGGATGCTTGTTCAAACTCGGTCCCGCAACAGATGGGCGATTTTTCCATCAGTGAACCAATTGGCCAAGGTGCGATGGGCGTCGTTTATCGGGCAGAACAGATTTCGCTCAAACGCCCTGTCGCGTTGAAGGTTTTGAGATACGCGGTTTCCGGAAAACAGGCATCAAAACGTTTCGAACGTGAAGCAGAGTTGGTCGCCACGCTGCAGCATCCTCACATCGTTCCCGTCTACGCGTTTGGCCAGCACGAGAGCCTGAACTATTTCGCGATGCAACTGATCGACGGGGAAAGCCTGTCCCAGTGGAGCGACCGACCCGAAACTGAACGTGACCCGAAGACACTGGCGACATGGGTGGCTCAAGTCGCACGAGCCCTTGCCCACGCTCACAGTCGCGACATCGTTCACCGTGATATCAAACCGTCCAACTTGCTCAAAGACAAACAAGGAAAAATCTGGCTCACCGATTTTGGTTTGGCCCGACGTTTTGACGATGTCCGGATGAGCATGACCGGTGCGATGCTGGGTACGCCCAACTACATGAGTCCCGAACAGGCTTCGCCTGGGCGACATCCTATCGACTATCGCACCGATATCTATTCGCTGGGTGCGACGTTATTTGAATTGTTGACCGGACGGACCGCATTCCAAGCCGATACGCCTCATGCCGTGCTGGCTCAAGTGTTAACCGAAGACGCCCCGCCGCTGAGTGAATTAATCCCCGATTGCTCGCGTGATCTGGAAACGATCCTGATCAAATGCCTAGCCTCAGAACCCGTCGCTCGATATCAAACGGCGGACCAACTTGCCGATGATCTAGAAGCGTTCGTCGCCGACCGCTCGATTAAGGCTCGTCGTCCCGGCCCGATCGAACGTGCGACTCGCTGGCGACGACAAAATCAAAAAGCGGTGTCGTGGGCGACCAACACCGTCGTGGCTGCGATCAGTGTACTGGCAGTTGGACTTATGACTTGGACCAGCTGGAAAAGCTCTCGGCAAGGCACTTTGAAAATCGATTCGGATGAAGGCCCGATCGTTGGTCGTTTGATTAGTGAAGATGGCGAAGCCACACCCGCATTTACGATCCCGACTCAACAAAAAATGACCGTCGACGCCGGGCAATATCAATTGCAAATGTGGACTGGCGGCCGTTTCGGGGAAAGCCAAGACCTGTTCATTAATCGTGGTCAGCATACAAGGGTCAACGTGAAACTTCCCGAACTGGGCACTTTTCCAGACCGGACCGTCGAGGGCATCCCGCAAGCTTGGCGGCGCCCCGTTGGTGACGCCATCGTATTGTTTCACAAACAAGGCATTACCGCGGTCGACGGAACCACCGGCAAAGACCTCTGGACCGCAGACGCCAAGGCGATCGTTAAAAAAGAACCCAAACCCAAAAACGCTCCTTCAAATCCAAAGAAACCAAACTCAAAAAAAACAACAACCAATAAATCCAAACGCGACTTAACACCCGAAGAGCGTCTCGTTCGTCCTTTTAAATGGGACTGGAACCTGAGCCATACTCGTGAATACGCTGCAAATCACATCCCCAAGATCACCGACAATTTTCCGGACATCAACTCGGATCAAACAATTGACCTATTGGTTGCCTACCAGAAACAACCGATTCTGTTCGCACTTGATGGCAGTGACGGCAAACGAATCTGGCGGTACACGGCCGCCCCCACCCTCGTCAACAACGAAAACGCTCAGCCTCATCGCAATGCTGGTTGTTTGGGTAAGCCGCAATTGATTGGCGATATTGACAACGATGGAATCGCCGATGTCGTTGCAACATTCTTCAGCCAAGGCAGCCAAATCTATCGTTGGCAAGATGCGATTTCAGGCAAAACAGGCGAACGAATCTGGCGGTTTGAGATGCCCGAAACGTGGTTTGACCCCAAGAGTTTGGTGCTACCCCGCAGCTGCCAGATTTCTTTCGGCTACAATCGGAACAATCTTAGTCATGCGAACTCCTCCGGTGGGTTCAGTTGGCGATACCAAATCCAGGCTGCGCCTCATCTACGTTATGACGCGGTCGCCCCCTGGCCAATGCAGCGCATGATTTCTGCCGAAAATTCAAGCACGTCAACGGACTCGATTTTCACTATCTGCGGATCACATTTGACATGCAATCGAGCGATTGACGGCAAGCCCGGAAAGTTCAATGCTGGCAAACCGTTGGACCTTGGTTTCTTTCCTACATTGGCTCCGGTCTTAGTTCAAAGTAGCAACAACCAACCGATTGGGCTGTTACTTTGTGAACAAATTGCCCTGCCAGACGAAACCACCAGCACACCGGCACAAACTCGTTTCACAATGATGTCGATCGAAACTGCCAAACCAATCTGGCAATACGATGCCGTTTGTGATCCTAGCTGGACAGGTATGTCTCCTGATTGGCCATTAGTTAAAGACATCAACGGCGACGGGGTTCCTGAGATCATTATCGCTGACGGCGCGGACTTGGAGACAAGAATCCACAGTGGGGCCTCTTGCTTGGCGTCCTTGCAAGCAATCGATGCCACGACTGGAAAACCGTTGTGGCAGTCAGGCATGCGAGCGAAAATACGCAGCAAGTATCGTCAAATACAAAATCTACTTTTAGGACCAGATACTGACGGTGATTCGATAGAGGACATTTACGTCGTCTCGCCGATGACTCGCAAACCCGGATACATCGGCAGTCACACTAGCATCTTTATCGATGTCGTATCAAGCTCCAACGGTCAACTCATTCGAACAATTCAATGCTCACTACCGATTGAGCTCTCTACAATTGGCCTGCAAACGCCACGTTGGTGGGGAACATCTCCCGATGGTAGTCCCCAAATACTAATTGCGACTAAAGACTATACTGGACAGAGTATTCGACAAAGTACGTTTTTGGTCTCGACCGCTACAGGAGCGATTGCTCATACCGGATATCAGCTTGAGCATCCGTTGCTAATCAATACGACCGACGGCCAAAGAAATTTACTGGCCCATAAACCGAGAAACCGCAAAAACATTGCCACGACCGGCCAGTTGATTTCGATGGCGTCTCGATCACGACAGTCTTTTAAAACGCTTGACCAAAGGTACCGGACAATTGACGATTTGGACGGCGACGGCGTCAAAGACTTGGTGAGCCACAGACAAAAACTCGGACAAAAACTCCTGCGAGCTTTGTCTGGGAAAACGGGCGAAGAACTATGGCTATCCGAACTAGAATTCGGTTCCCGAGATGTGATTCCGGTGGGAGGTGATGCCGACGCTGATGGTGTCCAAGACATTATAACTTGGAGTACATATTACGACGGTGTGTTCCGTGGAAACAAATTGGACCTGCTTAGTGGGCGAACCGGGCAGAAGCGATGGACGACAACAGTAACAACCGACAGCAGTGCGCGGCCGTTTTGCTACTGCCGCGACTTGGATGCCGATGGAAACATGGAGATGTTCATTTTGTATCGCAATTCAGCCAATTCTCCAAGCCTGCGGTTAGCTTGTTTTGCTGGGAGAACTGGCGACTCTGAATGGGAATTAGAAATTGCTCCTGCTGGCTCGGGAGCTGCCTCGCTACTACACGGCGCTCATCCCACATCACTGCCGCTCCACTTTGCGGATGTGAATTCCGATGGAAAACTAGAAATTGTTTGTGTGAGGTACAGCGCTACCGACACTCCGCTATTGTCCGCGTTCAACTGCAACGGCCAAAAACTGTGGGAACGGTCAATCTCTGACCAGCCAATTTCTTCCCTGCTTCGTACGGAACTGACAGCAATTATTGATGGTTCCAACAAACAAGGCACAAAACAATCGTCACAAGTCGCCCTCGCGTCGTCGACCGAGAACGATCCCAAATGGACGGTGAGCCTCGACTGGTTTGATGGTGAATCGGGGAAACGTGTCTCAAGCTGGTCGGGTGACGGACGGCTAAGACGACATACAACTTTTTCGGGTGAACCAAGGGGCATCTGGAACGGAATTCCATTCACCGTTCTCGATGGCGACAAAGCCTATACGGGGCTTTGCATCCAAGACCGCAACTCAGATAAAATGGAGTTGGTCGTCTTAGACAGTTCATCGTCTCCCGCGACCGAGGTACAGCGAGTCGAAGTTGTTGTCAGCCCGAACAATGGTTATGATTGGACTGGCCAATTCCTGATTGAAGATGTTAACGCGGACCGTCGCACTGATATCGTGTACCACGACGGCAATGACTTGGTTGCGAAAACAATCGTTGACGGAAAAGAAATCCGTCGCCGCGCGGTTCCCGCTGACTGGAAAAAGCTGCGAGAAATCGACATGGTTCGACAACAACTACTACTGCACACTCGCCTTGAAAACGTCGAACGAGTCAAGTTCATCGATCTGAACACTTTCAAAACGCGTTGGGATTTCCGAGTTCCTAAAAATCTATCTTTTCGATCGCCCTTGCTACCTGAAAAGTTGGCGACCAAAGATATCAAAGACGAGTCTCCAGAAATCCCTCACATGTTTTATATCGGGGACGGCGCAGCCGTCGTCATGGCTGGTGTTCTGGACGACTACCTGGCCGACGACGCGAAGATTCGAAACAGCTTGGCAACCAATCCAGTGACTGGCATGCCAGGCCTAGATGCTGACCCACGAATGATCGAGCCTTTACCGTTTGAACTTCACAAAGACCTATTAGAATTTGCTGGTAACTTGCTGTTGCTCACCGCGGGAACGATTATTTTCCCTCTCCTATTCCTAAGACGCATGTTTCGCCATGGCAACTGGGGCTTAAAAACATTCTTGCTACTGCCGTTGGTCTTCGTCATCCCATACTTTGCATTGCAGCTAGACCTTGGGTATGAGATTGGAAAACCCCACGTGGTTCGCAAGCTACTTGTCGGAAACCTGTGCCTACCAGCTATCGTATTCTTTTGGAGCTTGGTAAACCACCTGTGGCACAGCCGTTGGAAATCGTTCATTATCTTGGTTTTGCTGATGGTTATTTTCTCTACCTTATGCGCTGTCTTTATACTTGCGAGTGCACAGCTTCCAGCAGGTAGCCGATTCGACTTCGCCGATTGGCGGCTCACTTTCCCGTTACTCTATGGAAGCTGGGGGACTGGAGCACTTCTCCTTGGTTGGAAAGCGATCGTAGCAGTTTGGCGTTTAGGTAGGGGAGTGCTAAAGCTGACACAACGCAGCCCAAAGCGGTTGGAGGCAGCAAGTTGAACGCCGCGAACCAGCCCGATGACCCGAGTCATTCCAATCCGAGTAGTTCTGGCTACCTAACGGACTACCATGCGTGGCTAAGATTGATGGCGAGTTTGCAACTGGATGGTCGCTGGGAACGCAAATTTGATGCCTCGGATATTGCTCAACAAACATTGCTGGAAGCATGGAAGGCCGAGTCTCAATTTCGTGGCAACAGCCAAGGCGAACGAATCGCTTGGCTACGAACGATCCTCGGCCGTGTCATTTCACGAGAAATCCGCCAATACGACGGCACGCAAAAACGCGATCCTAAACGCGAAGTTTCGTTGCAACGTTCAATCGACGAGTCATCAATTCTGCTATCTCAATTTGCCGCTTCAAACACGAACACACCCAGTGTCAATGCGGACAATCGCGAGCAACAGATGATTATCGCCGAAGTGTTAGAAAGCTTGCCGGACGACTATCGGCAAGTGATCATGATGCGGAACTTACAAGGCCTGTCTCACGCAGAAATCGCAACCGAGATGGACCGATCCGAGCGAGCCATACGGATGCTGTGGTTGCGAGCATTGAAACAACTTCGACACGAAGTGCTGAAACGACAATAAAGTTGGTTGCCAAAAGAAACTACAATATCACAGCCAGTCACACGAATGCTATCGTGAGACGCACTGAAACAACTTCGGCGAGCCAGCTGTTCACTTGAATTCTCTTGGCCCATCCAAAACAAAACAAGCTACGCCACATGGCAAGCCAAACCCAAAACCCGAAAAACGCTCAGCACACAGGTAAACTTTCACGTCCGTTTGCCTCGTATCCCGGCGAATCGGATCTGTCGATTCCGTTCCTTGAAGGTCTTGGGGCGACCTCAAGCATTGGCGAGGAAAACGAAAATGGAATTTGGCGAATTTTCCCAAAACCAACCCCCGTCAAAGCCATCGCCATCTGGATGTACAGTTGTTGTTTGGTCATTTTTCCGGCGATCATCTTCTTTGTTTCCGAACCCACTGCTCGCAAACCTGGATTCATCCTGTGCTTTGCCGGCGCGTTCATGATCGTCCCTGCAATGCTGGCTATCCTTCACTATATAAACGAAGCACTAGGCACCGAAGACTATTTTCGGTTTGACGAAAAAAGTCGAACCCTCGAACTGCCGCGTTTGCAGGTTTCATTCTTAGCAGATCAAGTACGCGAAGTTGTATCGATCGGTTTTGATGACAGGTTACAAACATTACTGTTAATTGAGGAAACCAATCAAACTGACGAAGCATCAACGTGTTGGACCCTGTATTACGTTTGCGACATTTGCGACCACCGAGACTGGTTGGGAATAAAACTTGCCAAGCAGCTAAAGCTTAAATGCAAGTCTTATCGTTATTCAAACCGAGAGTTGCGCAAGTTGCAACGCAGTTCTTAGTTACCGAAGCTCGTAGTATCGCAACACTTAGCGGCATTCACCTTAGAGGTTTGTGTTGCACTATCGTCGCTCACAAACCGTCCTTACAAATTGCGAAACACTAATCATCACTGATTCAACATTCAATCTCGAACTGTCCAGTTTTTGATTAGTGTCGATTAGGACTCCTCGCTGAATACCACCACTTTGAATCGTCGAAGTAAAATTCTATGCGGCAAAGACGGACGTGACCGTTCACGACCTTGGTTCGAAGAACCCAATGTCGCTCAACTTTCCAAGGGGCGCATCCTGCGATCCGCGTGCATTACGCAGCTGCTCGATAGAGTAGCTGCTGCTCAGCTTGGATTCTGTATTTTATAAACTCTGCCCATTG
>CAZJBW010000150.1:0-1207 GCA_964543985.1 uncultured Pirellulaceae bacterium
GGGGGTGTCTGTCCAGAAAGCTACCCTCAACTTTGTGAGGGTGTCTGTCCAACAAGATACCCTCCCTTGGGAGGGTCGGAGCTCCGCTCCGGGGAGGGGTCTGCAGCACGACGAAACTTGCGAGTACCCACGTCGTGAATCCTTCTGTTGTTGTTTCGAATCTTTAGTTGTCGCGTTCGGTCATGAATCTGACAACGCTTCCAACCAATTGGCCCAGCAGCCAATAATAAATAAACAAAAGAGTTACTTGGATTCCGGCAGCTACGAACCCCAGCATCGCGATTCTAATAGCGAAAAACACCAAGGTTGAGATCAGCAGCAGCGAGATCAAGAAAGTGAAAATCCAGTAACGGATCCAGCGAAACTTCAATTCTTTCACGGAAACCAGAATGTCGGACGAGATCATCGCCCAAGGAGATTCGTGGTAGACGACGGAGGGTAATACGAGTGGCGCGAACATCAGCGAACTGATAATGATCGACGCATAGAATAAGAACGAGAGATTAAACACGAGCGCCGCGACACCTCCCAAGATCAGTCCCGGAAATGCAGCCAGCCAAAAACTGGTTGCCAAAAAGATGAACTGACTGACCCAATCGGCGAGCGAAAAATCGGGCCATTCGGACAACGATCCTCGTTCTTCGATAGCGACTCGGATCACACCGTTGGCCTGGATCCCAATAAAAAACAGGATCGCAAGTGCCGGGATCCCACCGAACGCACAGACCGCAAACCCCCATAGCTTTTCAATCTGGGTCGATTCATTGGTGAAGAATTGCAAGCCCAAGATGTTGATCATGTAGGCGCCGCCCAGAAACAGGGTCAACAGCAATATTCGCAGAGCGCTGTCCAGTTCTGTCACGGGCCGTGCGATGTGCTTAAGCCAGTCGCCCATATCGGAAAACAGAGCAGGGAAGTCCTCGACTTCCGATGATGAGGAGCGCTTGGTTGATTTTGTATTCGTGTTTTTCTTTTGCCCTGATTTTTTCTTGGAGCTTTTTCGTTTGTTTTTGCTAACGGTTTGGTCATCGCCGCCGGCAGGTTCCGGTTTGACAACGACGGCGACATCCTCGTCCAAACCGTCCGCAGCCTGTTCATTCGACGCTAAAGTTGACTTGGCTGAATAGCTGTCGACCAGCGATTCCATGTCGGGGATATCGTCCAACGAAGACGACAATTGATAATCTCCATCATCTTCATCGTCGTC
>CAZJBW010000150.1:1307-7554 GCA_964543985.1 uncultured Pirellulaceae bacterium
CTGGTGACTACTACGTTTCTGGTGACTATTGCGTTTGGGTGCTGATGTTTGTGGCGACGGTGGATCGTCTGGTTGGTCGATCACTTCCAAGTCGACTCCGTCGTCGATCGAATTGACGGCCGGTTCATCTGGATCGGGTGCAAGTCTTAGCAGGTCGTCCGAGTCCGCGACATCGTTGTCGTCGTCGACTGATTTTGTGCTCGCGGTACCTGCTGGATTCGCAGCGGGCTCTTTTGATTGTTGGTCGCTTTGTTTTCGTTTCTTTTCAAAGAATTCGTCGTCATCGTAATCGATCTGGCCCAATGAAATGTCCATCGTGCTCTCGATCGGTTCAAGCTCGTAGGGATCTTGCAATCGATAGCCGCCTGAATCGTCATCATCTTGAGACGATGGTTCTTCGGTGATCGGCTGTGGGGCTTTCTTTGGTTGCGGAACGGTGATCATTGAGTGGCAGTCGTGGCATTTAATTTTTGTGCCAACCTGGCTGACTCGCGCGTAAAGCAGGCTGCCACAAAGTTTGCAATCGACAGAAAATTGACCGTCACCCGCCGTGACGCCAAAGACGTCCAGGTTGGCGTTTTCGTCGACTTCAAAGGGATCTTTTTCAGGGTCCGGCAGTTTTATTTTTTTGTTCAAGTCCACCGGCGTTTCAGGGATGTCTAGCAGGTCCCCCAAGTCCTCGTCACTGTCCACGAGACTTACTGATTGATTGACATCCGTCACGGTGTCTGGTGTTTCGGTCTTGCCCACCGGCTGTTTGTCCGAGTCCGACGCGGCGGATAGCAGCAGTTCATCGACGTCGACATCGAAGTCAATGTTTGGTTGCTTCGGTTCAGTGAACGGTGTTGGCGAGGCCGATTCCATTGGATGATCGATTTCGTCATTCTCGATATCGATCAGGTCATCAAAGTCGGACATCGCCGATTTTTTGCCAGCGGCTTGCCCAGGAACCAGCATCTTGTTTTGGCAACGGGGGCATTCGATTTTTTGTCCCGCCTGATCATCGTCGACGAAAACGGACGATTGGCACTTGGGGCAACGCAATTCGATTCTGGATGCTGACAATTTTGACTCCGCGTTTCACTTCGTGGCTCGTTCACCGACCGTTGATCGGAACCGGTCCGAGCGTATCCCTGCATGTCCTGAAATTGGACACCTTGATAAGATACGGGCGGTTGCCGTGACGACTCCATTATTTCACGGAAGGCGAAACCGGAACACAGGGTTTCGAAAAGATCCGCCAGATTAATATAAGGTTCCAAATGAAAATCGTAAAAATCGCGGCCACAGCACTCAATCAAACACCTCTTGATTGGAGTGGTAATTTAAAAAATATCGTCGACGCGATCGATCAGGCAAGACAGGAAAAGGTTTCCATCTTGTGCTTGCCGGAAATGTGCATCACCGGTTACGGCTGCGAGGACGCCTTTCATTCGCGTGGGATCCACGAAACAGCATTGGAACAATTGCAACAGGTGGCCAAGCACACAGCTGGGATTGCCGTCGCTGTGGGAATCCCTGTGCACTACGCGGGCGGGTTGTTCAATACCGCTTGTTTGCTGGTCGATGAAAAAATTATGGGCTTTGTTGGCAAGCAACACCTGGCCGGCGATGGTATTCATTACGAGCCGCGTTGGTTCAAAGCTTGGCCCGAAGGCATCGTCGCCGATCTAAAAGTGGGCGACGAATCCTATCCTTTGGGTGATATTATTTTTGATATAGGTGGCGTCAGAATCGGTTTCGAGATCTGCGAGGACGCTTGGGTGGCCGATCGACCTGGGGTTCGGTGTACGGCTCGTGGGGCCAACATCATTTTGAATCCCAGCGCTTCTCACTTTTCGTTTGGCAAGCACCACGTGCGGAAGCAGTTTGTGGTCGAGGGGTCACGTGCGTTCCATGTGGCTTACGTTTACGCCAACCTAGTTGGCAACGAAGCAGGGCGAGCCGTTTACGACGGAGATTCAATGATTGCCGTTAATGGTGAATTGGTGGCCGTGGGAAACCGTTTCTCGTATCAACCGGTGAACATGATTACGGCAACGGTTGATATTGCGGCGACGGAAATGTCTCGTTCACGAGCTGGCAGCTTCGAACCCGAACTTGATGGCGACGAATCAGATGTGTTTTCCGTTGACTTCGAATTCCCCAACCAGGAAATGGAACCAGAACGTTATTTGTATGATGAACCCACCGATCCGCACATCGCCAAGTGTCACGAGTTTACTCGGATTATCGCTTTGGGATTGTTCGATTACATGCGGAAGAGTCGTTCGCGAGGCTTCGTGGTCTCGTTGAGTGGCGGAGTGGATTCGACGGCCGTCGTAGCGTTGTGTTACGTGATGATTCGCAGTGCCATCAAGGAATTGGGACTCGCAAAGTTTTGCGAAGTGGCAGGAGACGTTTGCTCAATACCGGACCAAAGCGAACAGAACGTCATTCGTCAATTGATCACGACCGTCTACCAGGCAACGTGCAACAGTTCCGAGACGACTCGCAATGCCGCCGAACAAACCGCGAAAGCTTGCGGAGCCAAACACCTTCAATTTCACGTCGATGCTTTGGTTGAAGACTACAAGTCAATGGTCTCGGAACAGATTGGGCGAGAATTGACTTGGGAGCATGACGATATCGCTCTGCAAAATATTCAAGCCCGAGTGCGGTCGCCGGGTGTTTGGATGTTGGCCAACATCAATTCTGCTCTGTTATTATCTACCAGTAATCGAAGCGAAATTGCGGTTGGGTATGCAACGATGGACGGCGATACGTCGGGTGGGTTGGCACCGATTGCGGGTATCGACAAGCATTTCCTTCGCCAATGGTTGGTGTGGATGGAGGAAACGGGTTTGCCGATGATTGGCCCCATTCCAGAACTTCGTTTGGTGAATGCCCAACAACCGACGGCCGAGTTGCGACCTGCCGGATCTGGGCAGACGGACGAGGGAGATCTGATGCCGTACGAGATTTTGGACGTGATCGAGAAGTTTTCCATTCGCGACAAGTTACTGCCAATCGAGGTCCATCAGCGATTGGTTGTGGAGTACCCCGATCAAGACCCGTTGCAGTTGGGGCAGTGGATCGTGCGATTCTTTCAGCTGTTTTGTCGCAATCAATGGAAACGAGAACGGTTCGCGCCGTCGTTTCATGTCGATGATGAGAGTCTGGATCCGAAAACCTGGTGCCGGTTCCCAATTCTTTCCGGTGGTTACACGAAAGAGCTAAACGAACTGAAACAGACTTTAGGACTAGGCGCCAAGTAAGGGTCATTCACTTAGCAGTCTTCCTAATCCAAGTCCTAATTCAAGTGTTGGATCTGCCAGTCGATTGACTCAAGCCATTCGTTGTTGCCGAATCCGAAAGACACCATTGCGTCGATGACTTGCTGCTGTGAAACTAAGCCGTTCGCTTGATAATGACTGGCGGTATTGACCAGTTGATATTCCAACGCGAAGCCATCGGGTTCGCGAAAGGTTTGCATGTAGGTCCCTTCGCCGGTCATCAGGATGGCGAAGGGGTTGGAAACTTGGGCGTCGATTTGCGGGATCAGATCTCGCAGCTGTTCTTCAGAAATGTCGTCTTGAAAATCTTGAGCTGGGCAAATCATGTATGGCACACCGTACTCGGCGGCCAAGTCCATTAGTATGTGGCCGATCAAGTTCCCTTCTTCGATCACCACAATGAGAAAAGTCTCGGGCTGCTGGTTCAAAAGAGCGTTGAAGTAGAAGAATAGGCACGAACCATGCTTATAAACGTTGTTGATATCCATCTCGCCTAGTTCATGGTCCTGCAAGCCAACGGAGGTCCATACCTCGTTGGCGTATCCTATGGCCATGCGGACATCTTCTTCACTGGCCGTGATTTCGAAAGTGTCCGCAACCATCAACGACAGACACTCGTGTTTTGTGAGCAGTTTCATTCGCCGGTTTCAGTTCCTTGTTTGTATTTCGAATACTGGGCCTCAGACATGTACCACATGGCCAATCCAAACAGTGCACCGCCGATAATACAAGTCATTGTCATGATCGGTAGCATTGTAAAGATTTGGTCCCAACCGCGTTTGATTCCAAAGTACAGTGAAAAGAAAATCAGCATCGGCAATCCCCAAGCCAACACACCAATTCTCACTACGAAATTGGTTCGCCCCATTTGGCGTGTTTGCGCCCACCTTTCGAGTTGATTCTGTTTACTCATTGCATGCACCTTCGTTTGTGGAATGGATTAATTTCATTGAACCAAAAGCATGGTAATGTATTCTATGCACCACTTCACATTCCCAAGACTAACTCGGCAATTTGACGAGTTCGATCGAAACGTGGTGAGATTCACAGGTGTGATACATTGGGCAATTAGGAACTGGGCAAGGCGTCCAGACTAGCTTGAACGCTAGCCAGTTGATCTTTTAGTTTTTGCAGGCTGTCACGTTCGCGTTGCACAATGTCGTCCGGAGCGTTGTCGACAAATTTGCTGTTGGTCAATTTGTTTTCTTTGCCCGCGATGTTTTTGGTTAGCTTTTCCGCTTCTTTGGTTAGGCGATTGCGTTCAACTTGGACATCGATCAGGCCATCTAGGTCGACGATGATTTCCATGGACGGCAAGGTGGAGGTCGATTTCATGGCCGGGGTTGCAACGTCTGGCCCCAGTCCGGTGCAGGTGGCCTTGGCCATCGAGAAGTAGGGCGCCAACGGTTGCAAGGAATCGGCGACGCTGGATTCGCAACGGATGACAAAGCTGACCTCTTTCGACGGAGGGACATTTTGCGAGCTGCGAATTTCACGAACGGCAGCCAACGCTTTTTGGAACAGCGTGAACTGTTGTTCGATTTCTGGGTTAACCGCTGACTGGTCAACGCTTGGCCACTCGGCCCCGATCAGGCAGCCAGCAGGTTTTTGCGGCTCGGGGAATCCGCGAGTCGGCGCGAAGTCGGCGAACCTTTGCCAAATCTCCTCTGTAATAAACGGCATGACCGGGTGCAAGATACGCAGTAGTTGATCCAGTGTATGAGCCAACATGCGTTGAGCTTGCGGTTTTTGAGCTGGGTCAGCAAAGCGACTTTTCAGGATCTCGACATAAAAACTGCAAAAGTCTTCCCAGGCAAAATCTTTCAGTTCCTTAGCCGCCTCGGCGTATTTGAAGTGTTCCAAGCTGTTGGTGGCGTTACCAACGACCGTCGCCAGACGTGACAAGATCCAACGATCCTCGGTGTGCAGATTCGCGGAATCGATGGTGGCTGGTTCGTAGTCTTCCAAGTGCATCATGGCAAAACGAGATGCGTTCCACAGCTTGTTGACGAAGTTGCGTGCCGACTCGAACTTTTCACTGAGCACGGGACCGCGTTTCAATGAAGTGTGTTCGGGCAGTTCGGCCCACTGCGTTGAGAAGGACTTATTGCATTTCGGGCACTCGACGACGGGCAGTTCGCGATTCTTTTTCGTTTGCTTGATCGGGTGCTCGCAATGAGGACACTCGAACTGGACTGGCATTTTGACGTCTTGTGTTTCCGTCGTAATGTCAGCCATACCAAATCGCAAGGCATCCGCGCCGCATTTTTCAATGACGTCTAAAGGGTCGACCCCGTTTCCTTTACTCTTGGACATCGTTTCGCCATCGCCATCCAGAATCTTTGGATGGATGTAAACTTGTTGGAATGGGACCGCGTTCATATTGTTCAAGCCCATCAAAACCATGCGCGCAACCCACAGCGAGATGATATCGCGGCTAGTGATCAGGACGCTGGTTGGATAGAAGTACTTCAGAGCGTCCGTTGAAACTGGCCAACCGAGTGTTGAATGAGGCCACAAGGCGGAACTGAACCAAGTATCTAAAACGTCTTCCTCGCGAACGAAGCCTTGGTTCTCAATGATTTTCTCAAGTGGATCGTTTTCGCCTTTGATGCAAACGTGACAAGTGGCATACGGCAAACGCAACTTTTGTCTTTTTGCGTTATCGGTTTCCAAGCACATCTCGAATTGGAATGCCGCGGTAGTGCCGTTGATGTTCAGGCCGTCTTCCAATTCCTTTTTCAACTCGTCGATTTCCTCGTCAGTTTCGACAGCTTTTGACCAGACGGGAATTTGATGACCCCACCAAAGTTGCCGCGAGACAGGCCAGTCGCGTTTTTCGGCCAACCAATCCAGGTACCCTTTGGTGTATCGATCGGGAGCGATGCGGATTTTTTCTGTAGAGACAGCGTCCATGGCGGACTGTGCCAGTTCGGCCATGCGAACGAACCACTGGTCGGCCAGCAACGGTT